>CALKTH010000009.1 GCA_937997485.1 uncultured Acidimicrobiales bacterium
GCCAGCCACCTCCAAGGTCCCGAGAATTTTGTCATTCACTGTGTGGACCACCTCCCTTCTTTGGTGGCGACAGTTTGGCACAGGGAGTCCGTGCCTGTGGAATCAATTTGCGTCGTAGGGCGCGGGTACGACGGTCCATTCGTAGGTGCCGTCGGTCAGACCCGGAGGAATCGCGACGGACTCGGGTGCGATGGTGCTCACTTCGAGCACACGGGCTCGATCGTTCTGCAGCAGGAAGAGATGGCGGCCGTCGGAGGCAAAGAGTGTCGTCGCCGGCCCCTGTTCGGCATCCCAGCCGACAACGAACTGCGTCGAGCCCCGAACGTGAGCGATCTCCAGTTGAGCTCGCTCCGGCGACACCACCGCAATCCACGTATCAGTGGGATCGACGAGCGCCCGGGTGTGCGGCCACGCCTCGAGTCCGTGTGGGGTCCCCGCCCACTCGGTCCCATCGAACCATTGGAAGACGCACCGAGCCTTTGCGTCACAGAGTCGCCCAACGAGAATGTTGTTGCCGACCGCAGCCAGGTGATGAGGGCCCAGCCGGTCTACCCCTTCGCCGATGAGGTAGGTCCCACCGCCCGGCTCAGACTGGTAGCGGGGATCGATCTGGGCTGTTCTGGCCGCCTCGCGTGTGTCGTTGACCTTGCCAGAGAGGTCGATGAGCCGAAAGACGTCGGGTTGTTCGACGGTGGCCACCCAGAGCTGCTCGCCGTCGGCGGCCGGCAGGACGCGTTCCACACCGGGGGCGATCACTCGCCCCTCGCTCAATCCAGCAGTGAGCACACCAAGCTCGCCATCGTCGAAGAGCACGAACATGCCACCGCCGGTTCCGGCCGAGTGCATCGACGTGATGGTTCGTTCTGTCACCACATCGGACACCTCGCCCCGGTCGAGATCGAGCAGTAAATAGCCGCGATCGGTCGGAGCGACGAGGACATGCCCGACCGGCTCATCCAATGCGTCGAACGCCGCGATGAGCGGTGCCGCTTCGTCGGCGCTGCGCTCCTGGTCGTCGACCGGACTTCGATCCGGCAGGTCGGAAGCCAAGGTCGACGAGGTGCTGACTGCTGCATCGCCGGACCTCGTTGAGTCGCTTCCTTGCCAGATCAAGGCCAGCCCGCCCGCTACGACAACGGCGAGAAGGAGCGGGACCGCCATCGAAGGAGTTCGCACGACACGGTCCGTAGCCATCTCAGACACCCGGCGTCGCGCTCGATCGATGGCAGGGGCGTCTCACGTCAATCCTGAGGCGGTTCGACGCCCGGAAGGTGCTCGTCGTCGATCGGGCCGGCGAGCTCGGCGACGGTGTCTGGCACCGGGAGCTCGGACAGATCCCGTTCAACGGTCACGGGATCTTCCAAGTGGATGGCCCCCATGACTTGGAGGTAGGCCGAGTGCGACTCGATGATGGCCGCCATGTGGTCTCGCGAGACGCTCAGTTGTGTGATGTCCGCCCGCTCCATGACGTAGTCGAGCGCATCGAGCTCGGCGAAGACGACCGGACCCGTTTCATCGGCGCCGCGATCCGGGGCCCAGTGGTAGGCCTGAATCCACTCGAGATGGAGCCGGAGCGCACGCCGAAGCTCGTCGTAACTCACCACTGCCGTGACCTCGTCAGGCAACGCTTCTGCGCAAAAGGCGATGGCTTCGTGCACATCGACCACGATCTGGGCCGGCATCTGATTGGTCTTGCCGACGCCCTGGCCAACGAACACCAACGCGATGACGACAACGGCAACGACGCCGACGACGAGAATCAAGATGGCCACCCGGGCACGGTACCGCGTGGCTGGGTCTCGACGTGACGCCAGACGCGGCTGAGCCCCGCTCCTTCGAGCGGGGCTCAGCGTTCAGGCTGCGTCCACGTGCGGGGCTAGAGCCCGATGCGCTGGGCGAGGAGCTCGCGGTGATACGCCGGGTCGCCAAACATGAGCTCGGAGCTCTTAGCCCGCTTGAAGTACAGGTGCGCCGGATGCTCCCAGGTGAAACCAATGCCGCCGTGAATCTGGATGTTCTCTGCCGCTGCGTGGAAGTAGGCATCCGAGCAGTAGGCCTTTGCCAGGCTCGCAGTCGAGGCCAACTCGTCGTTCATCTCAGCTGCACACCAGAGTCCGTAATAAGCCGCCGACTTCGCCGACTCAACCTCGAGCAACATGTCCGCGCACTTGTGCTTGATCGCCTGGAACGAGCCGATCGGGCGGCCGAACTGCACGCGATCCTTGGCGTACTGGACGGCCATCTCAAGCACGAACTGGGCTCCGCCGACCTGCTCAGCGGCAAGAGCGACCGCAGCGAGATCGAGCACGGTGGTCATGGTCTCCCAGCCCTTGCCGGCTTCACCGATGAGCGTGCCCTTGGCACCGTTGAGCTCGACCTTGGCTTGCTTGCGAGTCTGATCCATGGTGGCCAGCGCCGTGGCGGTCACGTCCGCACCGTTGACGGCGTAGAGGCTGGTCCCCTCTGGGCCCTTGGCAGCGACGATGAGCAGGCTGGCCGTGTGGCCGTCGAGCACGAAGCTCTTGGTGCCGGTGAGGTTGCCGTCTGCGTCGGCCGTGGCCTCGATGCCGGACTCGTCCCACTTGCCGTTCTCCTCGGTGAAGGCGAGCGTGGCAATGGTCTCGCCCGATGCGATGCCGGGGAGGTGCGCAGCCTTGGCCGCGTCATCGCCCGAGTGCAGCAGCGCCAAGCTGGCAAGCACGCCGGAGAAGAATGGAGCGCACAGCAGGGCGCGACCCATTTCTTCCAGCACGACTCCGAGTTCTACGAACGTGAACCCCTGGCCGCCGAACTCCTCGGGGATGATGAGGCTCTGGAGGCCCATCTGCTCGGCCATCTGGCTCCACACGGCCTGGTCGTAGCCGTTGTCGGTCTCCATCTGTTCGCGGACAGCCTCTTCGGAGGACTTGTCCTCCATGAAGGACCGCACGAACTGGCGGAGCTGTTCCTGTTCCTCGGTGAAAGCAAAGTTCATGCCGCAGAAGATAGAGACCCCATTCGATCATCACAAACCAGGATGTGTACACGCGTGCTACGCACGTCGTAGTGTGGTGGGATGGAACGACTCGGAGTTCGAGAGCTGCGCAATCACGTGGCGTCAGCGTTGCGGCGAGCTGAGGGTGGGGAGCGGCTGATCATCACGGCGGATGGGCGCCCGGTTGCCCAACTCGGCCCACTCACTCCCAACCAGGAAGGAGCCACACTTTGGGACCTGGCGGGGGCCGGGTTGGTCGAACCGCCTCGTCGCCACGACCGCCCCTCGGCTCCGGCTCCCCTTCCAGTCGCCGCAGACTTGCGGGTTGACCGCTTGCTTGATCAGGTGCGTGGGCGGTGACGGCACCGATCCTGGTGCTCGACACGTCGGCGCTCCTACGCCGCTATCTGGCCGACCGAGAGCGAGCCATGGTGGTGGATGCGATGGACGAACACGCGGCGTGGGCTGCCAGCAGCATGGCTCGGACCGAGATCCAGTTGGCGCTGCACCTGGCAGCTCCATCACCGAGGATTCAACGGGAGTTGTGGGCCGCGGTGCGCGACGACTGGGAGGCGATGTGGGAGATTCCCGTCGATGGGCGGTGCCTGGCCCGGGCGACCGAGATCGGTGCCCGCTTCGGCATTGGTGTCACCGACGCCGTTCCCCTGGCAGCTGCGGCTCGCTTGCCCGGGCCGGTGCGGTTCGCGACCTTCGAGCGTCAACAGATTCCCGCCGCCGCTGAGCTGGGATTCGAGGTGCTCAGCCCGTACGGCTGAGCGCTCGCTCAGCGTTCAAAGTGCTGAGGGTCTGAAATGGAACGGAAGTCGCCACCCCATGTCCAGCCAAGGTCGCGTGCGGTGCGCACGGCGGGGTCGGCGGCAAAGAGCATGGCGGGGTGATACCGGGTGCGGTCAGCCCACTCCGCGCCCGAAGCGGGCAGCACCTGCGTACTCGAGACGTAGGGGTTGAACCGCGGGTTGATGTCGATCGCCCGACCGAAGGCGTGGCGTGACCAACTCTGTCCACCCGTGACTCGGCGACAGTTGAATCCTGACGTGATGTTCGCCTCCATCAATCGGAGATCATCGGCGCCGAACTCCGAAGCGGGACGCATGCCTTCGATCGGCATGCGCGCCCGATACATGGCTTCGAAGATCGCAGACACGTCCTGCGCCACATCCTCGTGCACGACGATGACACCTGGCGTGGATCGACCGTCGAAGTCGATCGTGCTCACGGTGAGCTGCCGGAGTTCGGAGGGGCCTACCGGACAGCCTGATCGCCACGAGGATCCGAGCATGGTTGCGGTCACCGCGCTGACGCCGGACTCGAAGGGGTCCAGCACTGGTAGGGACGTCCCGGTGGCGTCTCGAAACTCGTCGGACTCAGAGAAACCGAGAACGATGGATCGGCGAGTCGCCCCCGCTTCGAGGCGACCGATCCAAAACGCTCGCCCGCCCGAGTCGGGCCGCCGACCAAGCACGTTCTGATAGAGCAGATCAACGAAGCCCGCATTGGTCGGATCACCGAAGCGACGTTCGAACTCATCACTGAGCAGGAAGAACGCCGCAATGTCGTTCAGCGGCTGACCGTTGACTCGCCGATGGGCCCAGAAGTCAAAACCACCGGCATCGGGTTGGCGTCCAAAAACCGCCTGGTAAAGGCGGATCACTTCGCCCTCCTCGGGCCGGACCCCGAAGCCGTTCCCACTCGTCGACGGCACCGGCTGCGCCTCCACTGTCGACGGCGTGGCGATGATGGACGAGGCCAGGATCATGAGAGCGACAACGAGTCGGGCCGCCCGACGCGAGGCCACGGGTTCAGCTGAGATCGGGAGCGATGGCATCGCCCGGCAACGGACCGTCTCCGTAGAGCGCGGACTGGAAGCGGCGCATGCCACCCAACCAGCGATCCCGGTCTGCACCCTTGCGCTCGGCGTAGGTCTGGACCTCGGGATGCGGGAGCACGAGAAAGCGCTCATCGCGCATGGCATCAATACAGACCTGGGCACAGTCTTCGGAACTGAGCACGCCGTCGCCGGCGGCAACGCCACCTTCGAGACCACTGTCCGCTCGGAGGCGATCGTCGGGGCTGTTCGACACGATGTTCGTGGCGACGGCCTGAGGACAGAGCACCGACACCTTGACCCCCTGATGGGCGTGGCTGATATGCAGCCACTCCGCCAACGAGACAGCGGCGGCCTTCGTCACCGAGTACGACATCGAACCCAGCTGGGTCAACAGTCCTGCAGCTGAGGCGGTATTCAGCAGGTAGCCCTCGCCCCTGGCAATCATCGAGGGGAGGACGGCTCGGGCGGCATAGACGTGTGACATGAGGTGGACTTCCCACATCTGTTGGATGCGCTCGTTGGAGTCCTCGACACCGCCCATGGTGACGTAGCCAGCGTTGGAGACAAGGACGTCGATCGGGCCGTGGGCATCTTCGGTCGCACGAACCATGTCGATGATCGCCGCTTCGTCGCGAACGTCGAGCTCCAGACCCGTGCCGCCAATTTCGGACGCGACGGCCGAAGCCGCCTCGCCGTCGAGATCGGCGACGACGACGTGACGTGCACCCTCAGCGTGCGCTGCTCGAGCGAGGGCGGCCCCGATACCGGAGCCACCTCCGGTGATCACGATGACTCGATCATTCAGTTCCATCCGGCGACCTTACGCGACGAGGCCGCGTCAGCCGAAACAGGCGACGGATCCGACGACGCCGTTGGGACACTTCGTCTCGGCCCAGATGGCGCCACTCACGTCGGCTGGCGCTCCGGTGGCGGCCCACATCGAGGCTTCGGTGAAATCGGCATTCACGAATCGGGCATCATCGAGCTGGGCGGTGTCGAGCGCTGTCCCACTGAAACGGCCGTCCGTGAAGGACGACCAGCGGAGGTCTGCCTGGGTCAGGTCGGCGCCGGTGAAGTTCGCTCGAGGGAGATCAGCGCTCTGGATCCACACCGCGAAGAGCTGGGCGTTCGTGAAGGAGGTATCTGAGCCGGTCGTCCGGTTGAAGTCGCCGTCTTCCATCTGCATACCGTCGAAGTTCGCTCCGGTGAGATCGGAACCGTCAAAGCTGACACGGACGAACACCGACCCTGAGAAGTCCGCTCCGACGAACGATCCATCGATGAGGCCGGAGTCCACGATGGTGATCCCTCGAGCGAGGAGATTCGTCCCGACCGTTCCCGTCAGACCGGAGCGTTCGATTCGTGCCCCACTCACGTTGGCGCCGGTCAGATTCGCTCCATCGAGTGCACCGTCGGTGAAGACGACGTTGCGAAGGTCAGCGCCACGAAGGTCAGCGCCGGCCAGGTTCACAGCGACCATCTCGACATCGCTCAGCCCACAGTTGCGAAGGTCAGCGGCGCCGATGTCGGTCTCGCCCGCGCGGATTGCTTCGCACGGCGTCAGAGCAACCGTCGTGGGAGGGGCTGCGGTGGTGGGGGTTGTCGTCGGGGCTGTAGTGGAAGGAGGGATGGTGGCCCGGGCCACCGTCGTGGATGGAGCCGGTGTCGATGCCGCCGGTCCCGATGCCGCCGTGGTCGACGGGCCGGTCGTTGAGGCCAGCACTGGGGCCGTCGTTGAGGCCACAGTCTCGAGCGTCAACGTCGTGGGAGCAGCAGGGCCTTGCGTTGTTGACGGCCTGAGGAGAGAACTCGTTGGAGCGCTGCCGGTGACCGCTCGGGCGGTCGTTGTGGAGGTGTCGAGGGGTGCGGTCTGCTCCACCATGGCCAACTCGGTTGGGGTCGTGGTCGTCGTGGTCAGCAACACTCCCGTGGTTGCGGCACCCGTGGCAAGCGTGGCCGCGACGACAACGTTGGCGGCGGGAGCCGTGAGTGCAGCACCAAGGTGCGGGAGTTGCGCCAGCCATGAGAGTGGCCCCATCGCGAGGCGGAGGCGGCCGATGGAGATGCTCAGGAATGCTCGCACCACCTCGTCGTCGAACTGCGTGCCTGCACCGTTGGCCAGCTCCTGACGGGCGAACTGAGGCGACATCGGGCGTTTGTACGAGCGAGCGGCGGTGATGACATCGAAGGCGTCGGCGACAGAGACAATCTTGGCCGCCAAGCCGATCTGATCGGCTCGAAGTCCGAGCGGATAGCCAGTGCCGTCCGGTCGCTCGTGGTGCTGAGCGACCGCGTCGACCCACTCGCCCAACCAACCCCGCAGCGGCTCGGCCAGCAACGCACCATCGGTCGGATGGGTCTTGATCAGTTCGAACTCTTCGTCGGTCAACTGGCCGGGCTTGGTCAGCACCTCGACCGGAACGGCGAGCTTGCCGACGTCGTGGATGAGGGCGGCCCACTGAAGACGGGACGTGTCAGCTTCGGAGAGCCCCATTTCCTCCGCGATCATCAGCGCGTAGGCCCGGACTCGTTCGCTGTGGCCTCTGGTGAAGCGGTCATGGCGGCTCAGCGCAGCAACCAGTTCGAGCATCTGCAGCGCGGCAACGGTTTCATCATCATCGAGACCGACAGCACACAGGCGGGAGACATCTCGCTCGAGCTGTTTGGTTGTCGCTGCTCGCATGGCGACCCCGAAGCGGCTGGGTGCGGCGTCCGGGGAAGATGAGCGACATCTTCAGCAGCGTCGCCAGCGGGAGCAGTCGGCGAGCCAAGCGATCGACAAGGACAAGGACGACGGTGGCGGCAAGCACGAGACCGATCCACCAGGCGACAACGAGGATGCGCTCGCTCGGGCTGGACCAGATGCTGGCAAGCAACCACGTCGCCGCAATCGAGAAGATCAGGGGAACGATGCCGGCGAGCGCGCCGAGCAGCGCCGCAAGTCGCGGTCGCCCGTCCCATCGCTGTGTCGCCTCTGCCGCAGGATGATGCGGCCTCACAATCTGTTCCATTTCTTGCTTCATCGACGCGAAAAGCAACGACCCTGAACAGTGCAAAACTGCCTGCCCGATGACTCCAACGCGGAGGAGTCTCCAGGGAACCGACGGCGGACCGAGGGTTTGGTGTCCATTCGTGCGAGACTCCTTCGACCACCCAGGGGGCCTTGTACTGATGTCAGGAAATGCCAGCTTCACGTTCGACGACGTTGCCGCCATCTCGCTCGAGCGTTGCATCGCTCCGGTAACGGTGACTTCTGCCGACATCGACGAGCGCTTGGCGCCGTTCTTGGAGCGCATTGGCTCCGAGCCTGGGTTGTTGCAGAATCTGGCGGGAATCGAGGAACGGCGGCAGTGGCCTGAGGGCGTGTCGTTCATGGATGCGGCCGCGATGGCAGCCGAGAAGGCGCTGGCTTCGGCCGGAGTTTCTGCCGATCAGATCGGATTGCTGATCGACACCAGCGTCTGCCGCGAGCGGCTCGAGCCGTCCAGCGCAGTGACTGTCCACGACCTACTCGGACTCCCCACCGACTGCATCAATTACGATCTGTCGAACGCATGCCTCGGCTTCCTCAACGGCATCCACCTTGCTGGCGTGATGATCGAGTCGGGCCAGATTGACTACGCATTGGTGGTCGACGGCGAAGGCACCCGCGAGATCCACAACAACACGATCGAGCGCCTCCTCCAGGAGGATTCCTCGCTCGATGATCTGTTCTCGAACTTCGCCAGCCTCACGCTCGGCTCGGGATCAGCGGCGATGGTTCTCGGCCGGCACTCGCAGAATCCAGGCAGCCACAAGGTGGTCCGTGGCTTCTTCCGGGCCATGACCGAGCACCACGACCTGTGCGTCGGCTCGCTCGACGGGATGCGGACCGATGCACGAGCGCTGCTCGACGCTGGAACGGGCTTGGCCAAGATCGCGTGGGACGAGGCCGAAAAAGATGACTGGCAGGGTCTTGATCGTTACATCCTGCATCAGGTCTCCAAGGTGCACACCGCAGCCATGATCGATGTGCTCGGCCTCGATGCCAGCCGTGTCCCGATGACGTTCCCCACCTACGGAAACATCGGACCGGCAGCAATTCCGTTCACGCTCGCCGACGTGCAGGACACCTTGAGCGAAGGCGACCGGGTGCTGTGCATGGGCATCGGGTCTGGCTTGAACGCATCGGTCATCGAACTTCTCTGGTGACCGTGGCACGGGGTCCGTTGTTTCGCGATGCGGCTCGCCTTCCGCCTTCGGATCTTCCCGGCCTCGATCCGTCGTGGTCCGACTTGGTCCACGTTCCCGGTCTCGACGGCGTTGGCCGCACGTTCCATGTGCTCGATACGCACGCCGGTCGTGAAGATCTCGCTGATGTGCGTCGGACGCTCTTTTGTGTGCACGGAAATCCTTCGTGGTCGTATCTGTGGCGAAATCTTGTTGCCACGGCTGCCGCCAATACCCGGGTCGTGGCCGTTGATCAATTGGAGATGGGGTTCTCCGAGCGAACGGGGATGCGGCGTCGGCTCGGCCGACGTGTCGACGATCTGACAGCACTCAGCGACAAGCTGCGGATCACCGGCGCTGATGCCAGCGGCGCCGTGGTTTCAGTCGGGCATGACTGGGGCGGTGCAATCTCACTCGGCTGGGCGCTCGACCATCTCGATCAACTCGAGCGGGTCATCCTTCTGAACACAGCCGTCCATCAGCCCGAGGGCGCGACGGCTCCCAACATCATCCGGGCCGTGCGCTCAGGTGGCCTGTTGCGGCGCATCACCGTCGACACACCCGCCTTCATTTTGGGCGCCACCGACCTCACGCGAGCTCGTCCGGACCCCAAGGTGCGCCAGGCCTTCTTGGCTCCCTACCAGGGGCGTGAACGACGAGCCGCCATCGAACACTTCGTCGAAGACATTCCCTTGGAAGAGGGGCACCCGAGTGCGGATCGGCTCGATGCGATCGCGGACGGAATCGGTCCGTCGCTGGCCGACACGCCGGTCTTGATGCTGTGGGGGCCGTCCGATCCAGTGTTCAGCGACCTGTATCTCCACGACCTGGAGCGGCGTCTCCCGCACGCAAACGTGCACCGTTTCGTTGGCGCCGCGCACTTCGTTTCTGAAGACGCCGATGTCGTGACGCCGATCTGGGACTGGCTCGCGCCAACCAGACGTCCCCCTGCTCCCCTGCCGCCATCCCGTGAGCGGCGTTCACCGCTGTGGTCGAGAGTGCTGAATGCTCGGGGCGAATCCGAAGGGGCGGCGGAACGGGCCGCCGTGATCGAGATGTCACCGTTGCGGCGCATCACCTTCGGAGAGCTGGGGCAGCGTATCGGTGCGGTGGTGCTCGGGCTGCAGTCCAACGGGGTGTCGAAGGGCGATCGGGTGGCCCTCATGATTCCGCCCGGGATCGATCTGACCGTTGCTCTCTACGCCTGCTGGCGGCTGGGTGCAGTGGCCGTGCTGGTTGACGCGGGCCTCGGGCCCCGAGGCATGAGCCGAGCCCTGGCCAGTGCAGCCCCAGACCATCTCATCGGCATTCCGAAGGCCCTCGCCGCGGCCAAGACGTTCGGATGGCCCGGTCGACGCTTATCGCCTCACGCGTTGCCGCCGACTCAAGCCGCGGCGCTTGGAGTTGTCGCCGACCTGGAGTCCATGGATGGCATCGGTGACGGTGCAGAGCTACCTCCCGGTCC
This sequence comes from uncultured Acidimicrobiales bacterium, assembly GCA_937997485.1. Taxonomy (GTDB): domain Bacteria; phylum Actinomycetota; class Acidimicrobiia; order Acidimicrobiales; family SZUA-35; genus SZUA-35. The sequence goes on from CALKTH010000009.1 coordinate 10,498, forward strand.
AGAGGCGGATGATGAGGCCATCGTGGTGTTCACGTCGGGAGCGACCGGACCATCGAAGGGCGTTGTGTACCGGCACCGTGAAGTCGAGGCCCAGAGAGACGCACTCATCGGCCACTATGAGATCTCGCCTGATGACCGTCTCGTTGCTGCCTTCGCTCCCTTCGCTCTCTATGGTCCAGCGATGGGGATCACGTCGGTGGTGCCCGACATGGATGTGACGGCGCCCGGCACATTGAATGCAACCAGGCTGGGAGATGCTGTCACCGAGGCCCGAGCCACGTTGGTCTTCGCCTCACCGGCAGCGCTCGCCAGTGTCGTTCGCACCTCGGATCAGCTGACCGCTGACCACCACGCCGCGCTCTTGCATGTACGCACGCTCATGTCCGCCGGTGCCCCGGTGCGCCCAAGCCTTCTCGACGCGGCGAAGGCGCTGGTTCCCAGTGCAACGGCCCACACGCCCTATGGCATGACCGAGGTGCTGCCGGTGGCCGACATCGTCTCGCCTCCCGGCACCCCGACAGCGGCAATCGACGCAGCAGGCGGCGAGGGAGACGGGGTGTGCGTCGGTCTCCCGCTCAGTGGAGTGGAGGTCAGCGTCGATCCGTTCGATTCGATGGGAGCCTCCACCGGCGCGCTGACGACCGCCCCGATGGTGGCCGGCGAAATCGTGATCCGGGCCCGCCACGCTCGCCACGGATACGACCGCTTGTGGCACACCGAGTTCCGTGCCTCCCAACCGGCTGGTCACCATCGAACTGGTGACGTTGGCCACCTCGATATGGCCGGGCGGCTCTGGGTTGGGGGGAGAACCGGTCACGTGATCACCAGCGCAAACGGACCCGTGATGCCCGTGGCCGTCGAGCAGGCGGCCGAGGACGTCGCCGAGGTTGGCGTCGCGTCAGCGGTGGGTGTTGGTCCAGCAGGCCGGCAAGTTGTGGTCATTGTGCTGGAAGAAGCGAATCCTCGGCGACGGCCAGGATCGCCATCGCTTGCACTTCAGGACCAGGTTCGAGCCGCGGTCAGGCGGCGACGACCCGAACTCGACATTGCTGCGGTGCTCTCGGTGCCGAAGCTGCCCGTCGATCGCCGGCACAATTCGAAGATCGATCGGTCCCGCGTCGCGACGTGGGCCGAGCGAGTCCTGGCCGGCAAATCGCCAGGGCGGCTCTGATGCGGATCCTGGTCACCGGTGCCACGAGCATGATCGGGTCCGAAGTTGTCCGGCAGCTGATCGCCAGGGGCGATGAGGTGACGACGTTTCAACGTCGACCAAGTCAGCTTCCCGTGGCGGAGGTTCTCGGTGACCTCACCGAGCCGTCCGAGGTCGGGGCGGCCACTCGTGAACAGGATGCCGTCATTCACCTGGCAGCCAAGGTTGGCGTGACCGGTTCGCTCTCTGCCTTCGATCAGGTCAACGTCGGCGGCACGCTGTCGCTCGCCGCCAGCGCACGCCGGAGCGGTGTGCGGCGCTTTGTTCACGTCTCTTCCCCGTCGGTGGCCCATTCAGGACAGCCCCTTGTCGCCGCGCCCGCTGGCCCGGCCGACCCTGAGCACACTCGTGGTCACTACGCCACGACCAAGGCTGAAGCTGAGCGGGCGTTGTTGCGGCAGAGCTCTGACGACATGCGGATCGTGGCGTTGCGACCCCATCTTGTGTGGGGCCCAGGAGACGAGCAGCTTGTGGGACGCATCGTCGAGCGAGCCCAACAGGGTCGGCTCGCGTTCGTCGGCTCCGGGCTGGCGCTGATCGACAGCACGTATGTCGAGAATGCCGCATCGGCCATGGTGGCTGCCGTCGACCGACTCGGTGAGGACGCTGGTGAGAACGTGGCCGGTCGGGCGCTGGTCGTCTCGAACGGGCAGCCCCGCACCGTGGTGGAGCTGGTTGAGCGCATTCTCCAGTCCTGCGGGGTGCATTCGGGAGTCGGTCAGAACCGTGCGGCTCGCCGGCACGTGCCATTCCGACTGGCCTTTGGTGTTGGTGCCGTGGCCGAACGGATATGGGAACGAAGGGGCCGCTCCGACGATCCACCCATGACGAGCTTCCTCGCTGAACAACTCGCCACGGCGCACTGGTTCGATCAGTTGGAAACGCAGCGTCTATTGCAGTGGCGACCGACGGTAGATCTCGATACCGGCTTCGAACGGTTGGCCGCTAGCCGCAGTTGACGAAGTTGTTCTCGGTCGGCCCGAGCCCGAGGGCGCGAGCGTTGTCTCGCATCTCGGCCAGAACCGGGTACTGATCGAAGAAGTCGAGGCGGGGCTGCACCTCGGCCGGCATGTCGACGTCCCACACATAGGCAGAGAACGCCTCCGCGAAGTCTTCTTCCGGGTGACTCGCAGCGTAGGAACCGGGGAAGGCAGGGTCCAATGAGCATCGGGTTTCGCCACCCGCTTCGTCCTGGCCACCATCTGGCAGGTCCGCGACTTGTTGCGGACTCCAGAAGGTGTCGACCCAGGCAGTGATGTACGCATCCGGCTGGAAGCAGCCGAATCCGTTGTAGAACGTGTCGCACTCGTCCGGCCCGAACGCGACATCGATCTGATCGGTGGTTTGGGCAAAGACGTGGGTGAGCTCGTGAGCCATCGTCAACCGCAGCTCGGCCGGATCGTTCTCGCTCGCTTCGATGTCAATGGCGATCACGAAGGCTTCGGAGTCATTGTCGACTGGGCCCGCGAACGCGACGGTGCCGTCACCGTTCGACTCGTAGCCGGCGACAACAACGACCGGAGCGACGAGTTCTGCCGGAGCGACCTCCACGAGATCGTTCCAGGACTGGACCACGGTCTCGTTCGGTTCACCGATGCAGGGCTCCTCGGCAATGGCGCCATCGACAACGCCGTAGGCGCTCAGCAGAAGACCCGAGTCCTCGCCGATGTCTCGGCGATTGCAGCCAGAGACGAAGACCGAATCCTCACCGTCTTCGGATGTGGGCAGCGTGGCGACCGGCACCGTCGTGGGCCCGCCTGCATCATCTTCCGCCGACTCAAGCCACGAGCAGGAGCCGCAAAGCAACGCGAGGGCAAAGAGAAGCGGCATGACCGCGGTTCGAACCAGCACCGCGAAAGGCTAACGGGGACCGCTCATCGTTCTGATCCTGCTCGTGCGATGCTGCGCTCCTTGACACGGATGCGGTGTCAAACGGGCACGGCGCCGTCGAGGTCGAGACCCGGTGCGATGACGCGACCGGTCGACGGCAGGGCCTCGATGACCGATTGCCCCTCCCCCGGCTCCACCACGATGGCGACGGTTGGGCCCGACCCGCTCAGCCAGGCCGCGTGAGCTCCGGCTTCCAGCGCGGCCTCCACGGCGAGCTTGGTCTCCGGGGCGGCAGCGAGCCGCTCGGGCTGGTGGAGTCGGTCTTCGGTAGCCCGCCGCAAGAGCGAGGCGTCTCCCTCGTACATGGCAGCCATCAGCAGTCCGACCCGGCCCAGATTGAACACGGCGTCGGCCCGGCTGATGTGATCCGCCATCTTTGCCCGTGACTCGTCGGTCGGTGTGGTGTTCAACTCCGGCACCCAAAGCAGCAGTTCGCCGGGCAGTGCGGCGTTGATCCGGTGCGGCAGACCACCGGCGATGATGTGGGTTCCACCGAAGACGGCAGGCGCCGCGTTATCGCCGTGACCCTCGAGCTCAACAACGATGCGGTAGCCAAGTTCCTGGGCCTCGGCCACATCGAGACCTCGTTCGAGGAAGGCCAGAACCGCGCCGGCGGCGCGACCAGCAGCAGAAAAGCCGAGACCTCGGCTGGGCGGGAGCTCGAAGTCGAAGAAGATGTCTTTCGTTCCGCCGGCCATCTCGTAGGCGATCCGAGCAATGTGGTCCGGGCCACAGGGAGTGCCGTCGTTGTTCGCGCTCGTTGGCAGCGGCTCGTTTGCGGCTCGAACGGCACAGGCAACGGCGAGGCCGAGCACGTCGAAACCTGGACCGAGGTTGGCGGAGGAGCCCGGGGCTGTCACGATCGTCACGGCGCAAGACTAGGCCGCTCGGCCGTCTTCCTCGTGGGGAAATGGCTGGATATCTGGGCTCAATCAACGAGGAGCAGCAGCGCTCCGACAACAAGTGAAACCAGGATGATGTTGTCGAAGACTCGTTGGTTGACTCGGGTCACAAACGCCCGACCGAGGAGAATCCCCGGGCCGATGAGCAAGGCAGTGGGAGCGAGCCGGAGCAGGACATCGACTTCGACGAGTTCGGCTGCGATGTAGCCGGGAACCTTCATCCAGTTGATGAAGAAGAAGAGCGCGGCACTGCTTGCCACGTAGGCGCGGGGTGGCACACGTTCAGTGAGGAGGTAGACGGCAACAGGTGGTCCCCCGACGTGGGCGATTGTGGAGGTGACGCCGGCGGCCGTGCCAGCCGCCCAACCCCAGATGGGCGCCAGCGGTGTCCGACCTCCTGCCGGAACTGGGCCCGGGGTTCGACGGAGGCCGGCCAATCGATAGAGGACGAATGCGATGGTCACGACGGCGATGCCGATCCGTAGGCCATCGTCGGACAGAGATTGGAGGGCAATGCTGGCGACGAAGACACCAACCGTTGCACCCGGGATGAGGCGTCGGATGATGGAGCTGTCCCAATGGCCCCAGTGCGCCCAGAGGGCAAAGACGTCGCCGATCATCAGCAACGGCAGCAGCACGCCGATGGCCACGCTGGTTGGCACCGCGACAGCAACGAGGATGGTCATGAGCGGGCCTAGGCCGCTGAAGCCTCCCTTCGCGATACCGAGGAGCAGGGCCGCGGCCGCAACGGCGAGCACGACGCCCAGCGTGACGTCCACCGGGGCAGGGCCATCGGCCGCCGTGCGGAGCGTCCCCGCACCCGGGCCCTGGGGCAGGGCAATGATGGGGCTGAGCGCGCTGAGCATCACTCCGCTGAACGTACCGGGGGTCGTCCGTTAGTGTGCGGCCATGGAACTCAATGGAGCTCACGTGTTCATCACCGGCGGGAGTCGGGGCATCGGCGCCGCGATGGCTCGTGCTTTCGCCAAGGAAGGCGCCAAAGTTTCGCTCGCGGCGCGATCGACCGAGGCCATCGAATCGCTTGCGTCTGAACTCGGCGGGCATGCGTTCTCGGCCGATCTGCTCGACCCCGTCGTCGTTGACGGGCTGATCGCTCGGGTCGAGGCCGAAGCAGGCCCGATCGACGTCCTCGTCAACAACGCAGGAATCGAAACCACCGAGTGGTTCGAAGAGATCGGTCGGGACGTGGTGCGGGAAGTCACTCGGGTCAATCTCGAAGTTCCGATGATGCTGACACGCGACGCGATCAACGGCATGGCCGAGCGCGGCTCGGGGCACATCGTTGTCACCTCATCACTGGCCGGCACCGGCGGCTTCCCGGGCCTCGCGGTGTATGGCGCAACCAAGGCGGGTCTGACGAACTTCATCGCCGCACTTCGAATGGAGCTTCAGGGCAGCGGGATCGGTACCACCGTGGTAGCGCCCGGTCCAGTTGACACCCGGATGTGGACAGCGTTGGAGGAAGAGAACGAGATGGCGCCCATGCTCAAGCGTCTGAACCAGTTACAGATCATCCCGAAGAAGTCACCGGAGATGTTGGCGGCCAAGACGGTGAAGGCCGTGAAGGCCGACCGGCGCCACGTGCGGGTGCCGCGCCGCCTGGCCTCGAACCATTGGTTGCGAGAGGCACCCACTCGGCTCACTGAGGCGTTGCTCAAGGGTGTGCAGGTCGGTCCGACACGACCAGGCCAAGGCTGATGGCCCTTGCCTCGTCTGATCGGGTTCGTTCACTCGTCATCGACGCGGTCGAATCCACGGCGGACTTTCTGGCGCAGCCCGCGGTGGCCGATGCTTGGAACCAGCCATCGGCGCTCGACGACATGACCGTCGGAGCGCTTGCCGCCCACACGGTACGAGCAGCTGGGGCAACCATCGCCTACCTCGACCGCACGGATCCTGCCTTGGAACCATCAGAGGAAGTGCTCACGCCGACGACCTACTTCCGAGCCGCCCTCGAGGCACCGATTCACGACCAGATCAAGACCGTGTCCGCCGCGGAGTCCGAGATCGGACCTGAGGCAACGGTCGCTCGGTGCCGGGAGGTCGCCGAGCAGATGCGGGCACGGTTCGCCATCGAGCCGGAGGACCGCTTGGTCGGGGCCCTCGGTGGTCGAATGCTGTCGCTCGACGACTTTTGCCGGACCCGCTTGATCGAAGTGCTGATTCACCTCGATGATCTCGCGACCAGTGTCGACGCACCGGCGCCGGTCACTGATCCCGCGGGGATGGCAGAGGTGGTCGACATTCTCCTCGGGATCGCCCGTGACCGACACGGCGACCACGTCATGATGCAAGCGCTCGCACGAGGGGAACGCCTGAGCCAATCGGTGTTCCCGGTCGTCTGATCCGCGCGGTGCCTGCGCCGACGAGCGAGACGCTGCTGCGCGAGCTCCGCATGATCGATGCCCTGTTGCCGGGACCGGCGTTCGCCCTCGAGGCGCTGGAAGTCACCGGTGAACAAGTCTTCACAGCTGCGTTCGATGTCAACACGGTGGCGATGGCGGCGGCGGCAAGTGCCGTGCTCGCCGGCGGCGACCACACCATCGACCGGGACTTGGTCGTCGCGAGCTACACGGGAACGGTGGCAGTCGACGGCGATCCGGTGCCGAAGTGGGCCGACCTGTCTGGCTACTACGCCACTCGTGACGACCGTTTCTTGCAGTTCCACGCGAACTTCCCGCACCATGCCGCGGGCATCGTCCGCCGGTTGGGCTGCGAGCCGGATCGGGAGTCCGTCGCTGCGGCAGTGATGACGTGGGACCCTGTCGAGCTGGAGTCGGCCCTGATCACCGACGGGATGATTGCGGCCCGCCTGCGCACGCTCGAGGAATGGTCCCAACATCCCCACGGGCAAGCAACCGCGAACCTCCCACTCCTTTCGGTCGAGCGCATCGGGGATGGAAGTCCCCGCGACCCCAGCCGGCAGCTTCGGGTGGCCGATTGCTCACGAGTCTTGGCCGGCCCTGTGGCCGGCCAGACGCTGGCGTCTCACGGGGCGGACGTCGTCCGAGTTGGAGCTGCTCACCTCCCCAGCGTCGAGGTCGGCGTGATCTCGACCGGCGCTGGAAAGCGCAACGCCTTCGTCGACTTGGAGACCGAGTCCGGCCGGGGAGACTTCGCCCGCTTTCTTTCCGGCGCCGACGTTTGGATCGACGCCTACCGCCCTGGGGCGTTCGCCGGCCGAGGCTTCACACCCGTGCGCTGCGCTGCGGGCAGCGTGATCGTTCAGCTCTGCGCATTCGATTGGGAGGGACCCTGGGCTGGCCGGCGCGGATTCGACTCCATCGTGCAGTCGACAACGGGCATCGTCGAGGGCGGTCGAGCCGCCGCTGAGTCAGATCGACCAACGCCATTGCCCGTGCAGGCGCTGGACTACGCCACCGGATATCTAGCTGCCGCTGCGGCGCAACGACTCGCGGCGCACCAGGCCGACGTCGGTGGCACGTGGCTGGTTCGCCTCTCGCTGCTTCGCACCCGCAACTGGTTGGTCTCGCTCGGTGGGCCCACGCCGTTCACGCCCGCCGCTCCTGTCGTACAGCCAGACACGCTCGTCACCATGCCGTCAGCGTTCGGAGCGGTCACCGTGCCCCGTCCTTTGACCGGGACGTGGCCCAGCCCGCCTCAGCACCTCGGGTCCAGCCCGCTCACCTGGCTCGCCTCACCCCACCATCACTCCCCTGTGGGTGCCCACTCCCCTGTGGGTGCCTGACCCCCACCATCACTCCCCTGTGGGTGCCTGACCCCCACCATCATTGGCTAGATCTTGAACTGCTCGAGTGCCTCGGGGTTCGCGAGGGCCTCGAGGTTCTTGACCGGCCGACCGTGCACGACCTCGGTCACGGCGAGCTCGACGATCTTGCCCGAACGGGTCCGAGGAATGTCGGGCACGGCATGCACCAGAGCTGGCACGTGTCGCGGTGAGCACTTGGCTCGGAGATCGCTCTTGATCCGTGCGATCAGGTCGTTGGTGAGCTCGAGACCGTCGGCCAAGCGGACGAAGAGCACGATGCGCGTGTCGTTGTCCCACTCTTGACCGATCGCGATGGCCTCGACGACCTCGTCGAGTTGTTCCACGACGCGGTAGATCTCAGCAGTACCAATGCGGACGCCAGACGAGTTCAGGGTGGCGTCGGATCGTCCGTAGATGATCATGCCACCCCGGTCCGTCCAGGAGGCATAGTCGCCGTGCGCCCAGACACCATCGGGATGTTCAGGGCCGCGGAAGCGGTCAAAATAGGCCGCTCGGTACCGGGCACCGTCGGGATCGTTCCAAAACTCGAGCGGCATCGACGGGAAGGGCAGCGTGCACACCAGCTCGCCTTTCTCGTTCGGACCAACGGGCTGACCCGCGTCATCGAAGACCTCGATCTTCATACCCAGGTTCTTGCGTTGAATCTCGCCAGCAACAACGGGAAGTGTGGGATCGCCTGCGACGAGACACCCACAGAGATCGGTTCCACCGGACATTGAGGCCAAGTGCACGTCAGCCTTGATGGCCTCGTACACCCACGCGAAACCCTCGTGGCTCAGCGGGCTCCCCGTCGAGCAGATCGATCGAACATGACTCAGCTGGTGCGTGTCGATCGGGCGAAGGCCGCCCTTCATGCTTGCGTCGAGATACTTGGCCGACACCCCGAACAGCGTGACGTCGTGGTCGTCCGCCAAGTCGAACATGCGCTCGGCGTTGGGGAAGGCTGGATTGCCGTCGTACAGAATGATGGTGGCGCCGCTGCCCAAGCAGGACACGAGCCAGTTCCACATCATCCAGCCGCACGTTGTGAAGTAGAACACGCGATCGCCAGGCCGAATGTCGCAGTGGAGCGCTTGCTCGGTCAGATGCTTGAGGAGCACACCGAGGGACTGATGGACGATGCACTTGGGCTTCCCCGTGGTGCCAGACGAATACAGGATGTAGAGCGGGTGATCCGCTGGCACGCGCTCGAAACGTAGCTCGCTCCCCCGGTACGGCTCGATGGCCGCTGGCCACGACGCAGCGTGCGGGACGTGGTCGATGGCAGGCTCGTCGGAAAGCGCCGGCACGACGAGAACCTGCTCCACCGAGGGCAGGCGGTCGACGATTTCGGCTAGCCGATCCAGGCAGGAAAAGCTCTTGCCGCCGTAGCGGTAGCCGTCGGCGGCGACAAGAACCTTCGGACTGGTCTGACCGAAGCGATCGACCACGCCGTCGGCACCGAAGTCGGCGCTCGTCGAGGTGAAGACCGCGCCGATGCTGTTGGCCGCGAGGAACGCGATCACCGTCTCTGCCACGTGGGGCATCCACGCCGCCACGCGGTCGCCAGATTCGACGCCCACCGAACGCATCCACGCCGCGGTGGCTGCGACTTCTTCGCGGAGCTCGGTCCAGCTCAAGGTCCGCTGCTTGCGATGACTCCCTTCTTCGGGCACCTCGATGATGGCCTCGTCGGCTTGCCCCGCTCGCTCAGCAAGGAGGTTTTCGGCGAAGCTGACCTGAGCATCGGGAAGGAACCGCCAGGCCCAGAAGTCATCGGCATCCGCCAGCAGCGCGTCGCCCGGGTCCCCAATCACGCCACACCAGTCCCACACTGCGCGCCAGAAGGCTCCCGGCTGATCGACCGACCATTGCCACAGCTCATGGGTATCGGCGGCTTCGGGGCGCACGTGGCGCCGGAAGGCATCGATCCTGGTCGCATCGATCCACTCAGCGGATGGTTGCCACAGCACATCGGATTCGGTCATGCGACGTTCCCCTTGTTCATTTCGTCCAGGTCCCGATACAGCGGTGGAGAACGTAGCAGAGATTGGAGCGCTCCAATCACGGACGCTTCCCGGAGTCAACCATTCGTTTCATGTTGGCGTTGGCGCCACGTACGAGCCCTGACAGACCGACACGGGCGCCGACGGGTTCTCGGTCCAGATCGTGACCGAACCGACAATGGTCCGCCGGCCTACGGAGTGCAGATCGGCCCGAGCGTTGAGGACACGACCCGTTGCTGGCCGAAGGAATCGAATGCTCAACTCGCTCGTCAAGGCCATGGCCTCGAGGCCGATCGCACCAAACGTTGCGTACCAGAGCGCGAGATCCGCCAACCCGAACTGAGTGGGCCCTGAGACGAATCCCCCCGGCCGGATCGACGCTTCGCTGACCTCGTTGGTCACAAGGGCGTGGCGGCCAGACACCTCCAAGCACTCGGCCACCGGCGCCCCAGGCCACTGCTCGATCACGTAGGCCGCAATCGATGCGGGCGTGACACCAGCCGCCGCCGGCACAAACGCCGCCGCCATCGATCAGCCCTTGCTGCCACCGAGCGACAGCCCGGCGATGAAGTGCTTTTGCAGTGCGAAGTACACCGCCAAGGTAGGCAGAGCGACGTAGACCGAGGCCGCCGCAATCAAGTTGTCGTCCGTGAAGAACTCGCCGCCCAGGTTTGCCAAGGACGAAGTGATTGGTCTGTCAGCACCCTGCTGTTCGAGCACCACCGCCCAAAAGAAGTCGTTGTAGATCCACGTGAACTCGAGCGTCGCCAGGGCAGCGAGGGCCGGCCGGGTCAACGGCATGATGATCTTCGAGTAGATCACCCACACACTGGCACCATCCACGACCGCTGCCTCGTTGAGCTCGGGCGACAGCAGCTTCATGTAATTGCTGAGCACGAACGTGCAGAACCCAGACTGGAAGGCCACGTGAATCAGAATCAGGCCCCAGACGCTGCCGTTGAGGCGACCCGAGTTCGAAAGAACGTCCGGCAGCGGAACCCGGTTGTACATCTGGAACAGCGGCTGGATGATGATCTGAGCTGGGAGCAAGTTGCCCGCCGTGAACAGGACGAGGAACGAGACGTTGAACTTCCAGCTGTAGCGGCTGGCAGCGAAGGCAACCATGCTTGAGAAGAACAGCGTGAGCACCAACGCCGGCGCGAGGACGAGGAAGGTGTTCCAGTAGCCACCGAGAATGCCGCCTTGAGACCACGCGTTGCGGTAGTTGTCGAGCGTGAGCGCCTGAGGCCAGGAGAGGTAGCCGTTGCTGACGGTTTCGGCGAAGGGGCGGAACGAGGAGAAGAGCGCACCGAGGATCGGAGTGAGCCAGAGCAACCCGGTGAAAACCAGGAACACATGAAGGAGCAGTCGACCCTTCGTGAAACGCGTCTCCAACTTGGTCATTGCGACGCCAGCGACAAGCGCGATGGCGAGAAGGGTGAGGGTGAACCACATCAAAGGCGCCATCAGACGTCACTCTCCCGGTAGTGGTTCGTGACATACCAGATGACGAACCCCAAACAGAGCAGGAACAAGATCACGGCGTACGCCGACCCTCGCCCAACATTGCCGCCGCCCTCCCCCAAGAGGTTGTTGGTCGTGAGAATCGAGAGCACCTGCGTTCTTCGCGGGGTGTTGAGCACGAAGATGATGTCGAACGCTCGCAACGCCTCGATCACCGTGATCACCGCCACAACGACGTTGATGGGCTTGAGCGTCGGGAAGAGGACGTGTCGGAAGGCTTGCCACTCATTGCATCCGTCAAGGGCCGACGACTCCCGGAGCGACGGGTCCACACTCTTCATGCCTGCGAGATACAGCACCATGATGTAGCCGGTATGTCGCCAGGCGATCGCCACCAGGATCGCGATGAAGTTCTTGGAGATACCGAGATTGTCGGTGAAGGCGATCAGGTACTCCTGGTTACCCAGCCAGTTGACATCGGTGCCAGCACCAAAGAGCTGTGTGGCCAACCCGTTCTCGGTGGAGTAGATGACGCTCTGCCACATGAACCCCACCACCGCCAGCGACAGCACCACCGGCGTGTAGAAGAGGCTCTGGTAGAAGCGGCTACCGCGGAGGTTCTTGTCCAACAGGTAGGCCAGGAACATGCCGAAGACCGTTGGACCGATGAAGAGGAAGAGCAGCAGGACGAGGTTGTTCAGAGCGCCTTGGAAGAAGTCTCGGCTGAACGCGGTGAAGATCTGCTCGTAGTTCAGGAACCCGACGAGGTTGATGTCTGAGAACCGGAATCCCTTCCAGTCAGTGAACGAGAAGAAGATCGATGCCAGCGTCGGAACCCAGACCAGCAGCACGTGAAAAAAGGTCGGGACCGCAACCATCAACATGAAGATGGTGCGGTCCCGACCGTGGAATTGCAGCGAACGCTTCTTCTTCGCCTTCTTCGTCATCTCCTCGTGAGATGCCGCCGGCTCGGCTTTCGAGGAAGGCGTTGCGGTCGTCATGGATGAATGAATAGCAGATGCTGACGGACGACGAGCAAGAGACCGAGATCTCCGTCAGGCATCTGCTGTGACTCAGCTTCCGAAGATTGCCTCGGCCTGTGTCTGCATGTCCTCGAGGATCGAGTCAATGGAGCTCGGATCGGCCAAGAAGTCGGCGATGCGAGGACCAGCGACGTTGGACGCGAACTCAGGGCTCGTGTCGCGATCGAGGAACTGGGTCACGAACTTGGCGTTCTGAACCGTCTCGAACACCTTGTTCTGGAGCGGGCTCCAAACGGCGGTGTCCACCGAGTTCGAAGGAGCGACGACCGAGGGGTCCTCACCGAGGTATGCGTCCTGAGCTGCTCCGGTACCGAAGTGATAGAGCAGTTCCTTGGCCGCCTGCTCGTTCGAGGGGCTCTGGGCCATCATCCATCCGTCGATCGGAGCTTCCACGACATCGGTGCCGTGCTCGGGGTTGATTTCCGGGAACGGGAAGAAGTCGAGGTCGGAGGTGTCTCCGTCAGGGAACTGTGAGCCGATGAACGTGCCGATGGTCATCATCGCGGCTTCCTTGTTCACCACGGCGGCCGCGGCCTCTTCCCAGGTGCGACCGTTGGGGTCGGGCTGGTGAGTGGGGAGCAGGGATTCCCAGGTCGTGAAGACTTCCTTGACTCGCGGGTCCGTCCAGGACTCACGACCGGCCATGAGGTCGACGTGGAACTGGTAGCCGTTGATACGGAAGTTGAGCTGATCGAAGGTTCCCATCGCCGGCCAGAAGCCGTCGTTGGCGAACGCAAACGGCGTGATGCCGACTTCCTGCATCTGACCAGCGAGGTCGATGAGTTCGGCGACGGTGCCCGGAGGGGTCCAGCCGTTCTCTTCCCACAAGCTCGGGCGGTAGTAGATGCCCCATGCGTAGTAGGTCCACGGCACGAAGTACTGCTTGCCGTCCAGACCGGTGGACGCCGTCTTGAACCCGCTGCTCAGCTCTCCGTCGAGGCCGGCATCCCAGACATCAGTGATGTCTCCGAGGAGACCCTGCTCTGCGAAGAACTGCATCCGGAATCCAGCGAACCACGGGATGATGTCATCCGGGTTCTGGAGGTAGGTGGAGATGTTCTCCTGGAAGGTGTTGTGATCCACCTCGTTGATCGCGCCGGTGATGTCGGCGTTCGGCAGCGCAGCAACAGCGGCCGCCAGACCGGCCTGCGGAAGTGCATTGGAATAGTTGGAGCCAACGGTCACCTCACCGGAGCCGGCGCCCAGAGCGAAACCGCCCTCGCCTTCGCTACCGGCGGCGGTGCCTTCATCGTCGCCATCGCCGCAAGCAGCGAGCACGGCCGGGAAGGCGGCAAGAGCAGACGCTCCTGCCACACCCTTCAGGACCGATCGGCGTGGCAAACGAATGCCGACCTTCGACGGGCTGGGTGACCGAGGCAAACTCAGTTCAGACATGAAACATCCTTTTTCTTGCGGGTCTCGCGACACCTGCTCGACCGAATGTGAACAGGAGAGAACACAAACGTAGCCATCAAACGGCCAACGGGTTGCGCATTGCCCCGATTGACGCCGCCCACCGGACCTGCCTGTGCGCTTCTGTTGACTTCGCGCAAACCGCCCGGCACCCTTTGCGGTTGATGCTCGCACCTCGCCGCCACACCCACATTCTCGACACTGTTCGGCGCCAGGGATCGGTGCGCGTTCGCGAGCTCGCCGAGCTCCTCGACGTCTCGGAAATGACGATTCGGCGAGACCTCGACGTTCTCGCCGGCCGCAGTCTTCTCGACAAGGTTCACGGCGGAGCAACCCGCATCGGGGACCGCAGCACGAACGAGCCGGGCTTCGAAGTCAAGCAGCGCCAGCAGCAAGAAGAGAAAGAAGCCATCGCTGCCGCAGCCGTCTCGATGATCCAGCCGGGCTCCGCAATTGGCTTGACGGCGGGAACGACGACATGGACGTTGGCAAAGCTTCTGCACGGGATTCCTGACCTCACAGTCGTGACCAACGCGCCATCGGTGGCCCAGATTCTCTACGGCGTGTCACGGCCCGATCTCACCGTGGTGTCCACCGGCGGTATCCGTACTCCTTCGGATGCGCTCGTTGGCCCGGTGGCCACCCGGGCGTTGTCGACGTTGCATCTCGATCAGCTCTTCATCGGCGTCCACGGCATGGAAGTCGACCTTGGGTACAGCACGCCCAACATGGCTGAGGCCGAGGTCAACCGCGCCTTCGTGCAAGCTGCTCGACAGATGATCGTGCTGGCCGATCACTCCAAGTGGACGGTCCGTGGCCTGGCCCAGATCGCCCCGCTCGGCAGAGCCGACGTCGTGATCAGCGATCAGGATCTGTCCCGCGACGCCATCAAGGCGTTCGACGACTTGCGCACTGATCTCCGACTCGTCGGCGTCAACTCGTAGCGCTCCGCGCAATCGCCTAGCGGGTGGTTGTTCCCGCCGCCACCACCGTCCACTCGACGATGGCGTCGAACCGGACCTGACCCAGCTCGTGTCCGCCCGGATAGTGAAGATTGCGAAGTGCGGACTCGACGCCATAGCTGCGGAAGGTCTCTGCCGCTGCGCCCACGATCGCTGGCGCGTCCAGGGAGTACTTGTCTTCTGTCCCGGAGACCAACAACACCGGGCGGGGAGCCATGGCTTTCACCAAGTCCTCGATGTCGAAACGAGTCAGGAAGCCGGGGATCACCTCCGACATCTCAATGCCGGTGCGCTGTTCGATCTTGGTTCGAAACGAGCATGCTGCGCCGCTCGCCGCGGCGAAGCGGACTCGATCATCAACCGCGGCGTGGAAGAGCACGGTGTTGCCTCCAAAGGAGTGACCGAGCACGCCGACCCGTTGATCGTCCACGCGTTCGTGTGCGACCAGAACCGACAACGCGTCGGCGGCGTCGGAGAGAACCTTCCGCATCAGGGTGTCGCCCTGAAGCAGTCGGTACGCCAATTGGTTGTAGTGCTGGAGCCAGTCGTCCTCGTGAGGCTCGGTGCCGGTGACGTTGTGTCGGCGGTCCTCGAACGCGATCGCATCGGGGGCGATCACGACCATTCCTCGACGAGCCAGTTCCGGACCGAACGCCTGCCACGCGCTGCCCTCGATGCCTGCGACCTCTGACTTTCCGAGGTGCCATTCAGATCCATGCTGATGATAAACCGCCACACCTGGGCAGGGACCGGGGCAGTGAGGCTCGAAGAGGTAGGCGGGCACGAGATCTCCGTCGCTGACGATGTACTCGACCCGCTTCAGATCGAAGCCGTCGCGCTTCGCGGTGTCCAGGATCCGCATGGTCGGCGGCGGGCCAACGGGAGCGACGAACTCAAGAACATCACCAAGCTCGCGACGTCGCTGTCGCTGTTCCGCTCGAGTCACCAGCTCATCATTGCACCTCTTCGTCCGGAGCCTTGGGGAGTTACGAAAGCGCCGGCACCATCTCGCCATGCGCTTCGAGCATGGCGTCGACCAGCGCCCAGATCTGCTCCAAGTCGAGTTCGGCCGCAGTGTGCGGATCGAGCATTGCCGCGTGATAGACGTGCTCGCGTTTGCCGGTGAGGGAGGCCTCGACCGTCAGCGACTGCACGTTCACGTTGGTCTGCATCAGCGCAGCCAGCTGCGGTGGAAGAGCGCCGATCTTGGTTGGCTGTATGCCGTTGGCGTCGACCACGCACGGAACCTCGACGGAGCAACCCTGGGGCAGGTTGTCGATGAGTCCCTGGTTCGGCACGTTGCCGTACACAACTCGGGGCTCACCGGTCTCCATCGAATGAATGATGCCGGACCCGTACTCGTTGCTCCGCACGACATCAATGGCCGAACCGGGCGCCTCCAGCTCCTCACGCATCACCTTCCAGCGATCGATCTGGCGCTCGCACCGTCGTGGATACTCGTCAAGGGGAACGCCGTAGGTCTCGAGCAAGTCGGTGCGTCCGGCTTTGATGAACCACGGCACGTACTCGGCGAAGTGCTCGCTCGACTCGGTCACGAAGTAGCCCAGCCGGCGGAACATGTCGTAGCGCACGGCGTCGCTGAGACCCTCGATTCCACCATCAGTTCGCTCTTGGCTTCCCCGCAGCGGCGCCGGCATCGATGCAGCGAATTGGCCGAGGTCCGGATACAGGTCAACCAAACCGTCCGGAGTTCGTCGTTGGAAGTCGAGGTAGAAGGCCATGTGGTTGATGCCGGCGCACTTGTACACAAGTTCGTCGGCAGGGACGCCGAGGTCGCCGGCCAGTTGTTCGGCGGTGTGCTGCACGCTGTGGCACAGGCCGATGGTGCGGATGGAGCTGGCCCGACTGAGTGCCCACATGTTCATGGCCATGGGGTTGACGTATTGCAGCATCGTGGCGTCGGGGCAGAGCTCTTCCATGTCTCGGGCCATGTCCAACAGCACGGGGATGGTTCGCAGCCCACGCATGATGCCGCCAATGCCGAGCGTGTCGGCGATGGTCTGGTCAAGGCCAAAGGACTTCGGCACATCGAAGTCGATGACGGTTGACGGCTCGTAGCCACCCACCTGGAACATGGTGATGACGTAGTCGGCTCCGTCAAACGAAGCCCGCCGATCTGTGGTCGCTTCAATGACGGGGTTGGCCCCGAGTGCAGCTGCGGTCTTGTGGGCCACGATTTCGGAGGTGCGGAGCCGTTCAGCATCAATGTCGTGCAGGCTGATCGTCGCATCAGCGAGTTCCGGAAAACTCAAGATGTCGCCGAGAAGATTCTTGGCGAAGACAGTGGACCCGGCACCTACGAAACTGATCTTTGGCATCGCGCCAGTATGACGGTCCGAGCCGATGCGAGCGAGTGATGGTGTGCGAGACTGAGCAGATGAACCCAGGGTCTTCCATCGGACGCCCGAGCGGCTCGGAAGACCCGCTGCTCCCCGGTCAGGGGCGGTCGTCCCAACGGGTTCGCCGGTCTCTCGTCTTCCCTTCGGTCATCGCTGGGCTGGCCGTGGTCACCTTCGCCTGGCTGCTGACGCGATCCCCCGCCTCCACTGAGATCGCTGCTCCCCCCACCACCGCCGCCGCCACCACAACCGAGCTCGAACTCGAACCTGGGGTGGATCCACCCGATGCTGACGAGCGAGGAAGCTTCCGGCTGCTCGGAGCGGCCAGAGACCCTGGTCGGCGAGTCGCCTTCATGCAGCTCTCCCTCAACCGGTCTCGACCGATTGACACGAATGTGCACATCGTCGATGACGGCGACCTCCGTTCGATCGAGCTCAGCGAGTCGCTCCAGGCGTTGGGGCGCATCGACAACGGCATGGAGCACGCGGGCGAGATCCGGGCCTACATCCTGACCCTCGAGCACGGCGTGCTGTTCACGAATCGAGGACGGGTCAGTCACCAGCAAGTGTTGACCGGGGCGGAGCCCACCGACCTTGGCCGTGGTTTCAGCTTCTTCCGAGGTCCTGATACGTCGAGTGCTTGGATCCTCGGCTCCGCCGAACGATCGGCCCGCTTGGTCAGCATCAGCGAGACGGGCGAGGTGGTGGAGCTGCGGCAGCTCGATCTCGGCGACCTTGGGCGCCCCGTGGACGCCGTCGGCGACCGGTTGATTCTCGGGCTGCTCGGCACCGACCCAGACAACGGCTTCGGTGTCTCCGCCCCCGATGGCTATGCACCGATCACCGAGACGCAAGGCCTCACCTATCTCGGGGCAGGTGCCGACGTGGTGGTGTTTGGCGACGGAGACGAGCTCCTCCTCAAGTCGTTGTCCGATCCGACAAGGCCGGGGCGCAGAGTCACCGTCAGTTCGCCATCGCTTCACCGAACTCGGGTGTCTCCTGACGGCCGCCTGCTCGTGGCCTCGGTTGTCACGGACCTGACCGAGCCCAACCGACTCGTCATCTTCGATCTGGAAACCGGGCAGGAGCTTGACCGGGTGTCGTCCGCAGTTGAGATCGCGTTCCGGTGGAGCTCACCCACGAGCGTGGTGTACCTCCGCCCGGATTGGCCAGAGGTAGACCTGGTCGAGCGGGAGATCGACACCGGGATCGACCGCAACCTCGTGCACTTTGATGACCTCTCGTGGTGGTTCTCTGTGTTACCGCGAGACGGCGACACCGGCAGCTGATCGTCTCGCCTCGGTCTCACGAACGAAGACCAAGGCGGTGCCATCACCCAAGACCCGTGTGCCTACGCTTGGCCGCCATGCGCCGCACTGTCCTGTTGCCCGTCCTCGCAATCGCTGTCCTCGCCGGTGGCGTGGCCGTGGTGACCCTGCGTTCCGGCGGGTCCTGCGAACCGGAAACATCCGTCGTTCGAACCTGGAACGAGGAGGTCTTGAATGCCATCCGACGAGACTTCCCCGCACCGACCGTTCATTCGCGGAACCTCTACCACCTGTCCGCTCTTTCTTGGGACATTTGGGCCGCCTATGACGACGCTGCGACCGGCGTATTCGTTCAGGCCGACCGGGGCGCCGGACTGTCACCCGAGCAGATCGCGGACGAGCGAAATGAGGCGATCGCGTACGCTTCGCATCGTCTGTTGAGTCGTCGCTACGAATCATCGGTCGGCCGAGACGAATCGTTGGCCTCCTTCAATGCTGCCCTGGAGGCGATGTGCCTCGATGCGCCCGACGAGGTCGATGCTGCATCAGACAGCGCGGCGGCCTTCGGTTTGTCACTCGCTGATCAGCTTCTGGACGGGCAACGGCGCGACGGCTCGCTCGAAGCGGCGGGGTACGTCGACCTGAGCTACGCGTCCGTCAACCTCCCGTTGCCCGTCAGCCAGTCCGGTACCGAGATGGCAGACCCAAACCGCTGGCAGCCATTGTCGCTCGCCGAGCAGGTCACGCAGAACGGGCAGGTTCTGCCGGCTGGGGTGCAAGAGTTCATTGGACCGAACTGGGGTTTCGTCACGCCCTTTGCCCTCGAACCAGACCCCGTCAATGG
Organism: uncultured Acidimicrobiales bacterium; assembly: GCA_937997485.1. Taxonomy (GTDB): domain Bacteria; phylum Actinomycetota; class Acidimicrobiia; order Acidimicrobiales; family SZUA-35; genus SZUA-35. The sequence continues at coordinate 29,611 of CALKTH010000009.1, forward strand.
CCTTCCACTCGACCCCGGCCCACCACCACTCTTGGGGGTCGACAATGAAGCGTTCGCTGAAGCGGCAGCCGACGTCGTGTGGTACTCGTCCATTCTCGACCCCCTCAACAGCACGACGATCGACATCAGCCCAGCCATCAGGGGCAACCGGCCGTTGGGCGTCTACGAGTCGGCCGGGCATGATCTCAACCCGGTCACGGGCGAGCCCTACGAAGCGAATCCGGTGCTCGAAGCGGACTACGCACGAGTCGTGGCAGAGTTCTGGGCCGACGGTCCCGACTCCGAGACCCCGCCAGGCCACTGGAACACGTTGGCCAACGAGGTAAGTGACGCTCTGGCCCCAGATGGACTGCAGATCGACGGCGAGGTGGTCGGCCGGTTGGAATGGGACGTCAAGCTCGCACTGATGTTGAACGGCGGCCTGCACGATGGAGCGATCGCCGCGTGGGGGGCCAAAGCTCGCTACGACTACGCCCGACCGATCTCGATGATTCGCTACCTCGGCATGCGAGGCGAGCTTCCCGAGCGGCCGGGGGTCATCGAAACCATCACTGAGGCATCAACGGGCCCCGACGGAGCACACGCCGGCTTGGCGGACTACGTGGGTGAGCAGGCCGTCTTCGCTTGGACCGGCCAGCCGTTGAATCCGGACGCACAGATCGGCCGAGTGGCCTGGCGACGGGCCGCCGACTGGGTTCCCTACCAGCGCGCCAGCTTCGTGAGTCCGGCGTTCGCCGCCTACGTGAGCGGGCACAGCGTCTTCAGCCGTGTGGCCGCTGATGTGCTCACTGACTTCACCGGCTCGGCGTTCTTCCCTGGCGGAATGGGCACGCACACCGTGGAGCCCGGTGGCCTCATCCACGAAGCCGGGCCCAGCGACACCGTCACACTCCAGTGGGCCACCTACCAGGATGCGTCCGACGAGGCAGGCGAATCGCGCTTGTTCGGCGGCATCCATGTCTGGGCCGATGATCTGCGGGGGCGCGAGATGGGAGCGGAAGTCGCCGTCCTCGCCGTGGCCAAGGCCAACGACCTCTTCGGCTGACGAACTCGCCCCTCTGCTACTCCGCCTCCGTGAGGTGGAACAGAAGCGCGCTCTCGGGGTCGAGTACCGGCGGTTGGATGCCGACCTTCATCAACGCACGTCCGCTGAGGACGACACTTCCGTTGGCCATCCATGCCGGCTGTGTCCGACCGAAGTCGCCCGAGCGGCCGGGAAGCGCAAGAATCTGCGCCCGGTACTTCCGGTCCGGATCGAGGTAGGCGAACTGGACGGGATCCGGCACCGACGATCGCGCCGTGGTGACGCGGGCGTAAACGAACAGCGCCTCCACTTTGTCACGAGACACCACGCCTTGGGTCATGGTTGCTTCATCGTGGGAGTCGAGCCGAACCATGTCGCCACCGTGGATGAGCGGCCGAAACTTCTTGTGCAGTCGGACAAGTTCGGCCACCTGGGCTCGCTCGTCGTCGGTTGCCGTGAGGAGGTTCCACTCGATGCCGAGGTGGCCCATGAACGCGATCGCTCCCCGGAAGCCGAGGTCGTGCGTGCGTCGGGTGGTATGAGAGACGTGGGGACCGACGTGAGCGCCCATGAGCTCCGGTGGAAACAACATCGAAAAGCCCCGCTGAATACGCTGCCGTTCGAGGGCATCGTTGCAGTCGGAGGTCCAGATTCGCCGGGTGTGGCGCAGGATCTCGAAGTCAGCCCGGCCACCGCCTGAGCTACAGCTCTCGATCTCGACGTCCGGATGTTTCGTGGTGAGCTCTTCGAGCAATCGGTACAGGGCCAGCGTCTGGGCTCGCGTTCCCGGCCGGCCGTCGTGCACGGGCTGCACGTGATCCCGGTTCATGTCCCACTTCACATAGCCGATATCGAGGGACGTGAGCAGGCCGTCGAGCTTTTCGAAGATGTAGGCGTACGCATCCGGATGAGCGAGGTTCAAAACCAGCTGGTTCCGACCGAGCACGAGCTCGTATGCCGGGTCGGCGAGAACCCATTCCGGGTGGTTGCGATAGAGGTCGGAGTCGGGGTTGACCATTTCCGGCTCCACCCACAAGCCGAACTCCAAGCCGAGGCCGGTCACGTGGTCGACGAGCGGCTCGAGCCCGTCTGGATACTTGGTCGCATCAACCCACCAGTCTCCGAGACCGGCGTTGTCGTTGTCTCGACGATGGAACCATCCGTCGTCGAGCACGAATCGCTCCGCACCGACTTCGGCAGCGACGTCTGCCAGCCGCTTGAGCGTGGGCAGATCATGATCGAAGTAGACGGCCTCCCACGTATTGAGGAGCACCTTCCGTGGGCTGTCGAGCGTGGGGTGCCCCTCGCGGGCTCTCAGATAGTCGTGGAAGCGACGCGACACCGAACCCAGGCCAGTGGCGGCATATGCCCCGTACAACCAGGGTGCTGTGATTGTCTCGCCCGGATCGAGCGACACCTCGCCGGCGAAGAGAAGTTCGCCAGCTTGGAGATAGCGGCGGCCGTCGGACAGCCGTTCGGCCACGAGCCGCGAGTTTCCGCTCCAGCCGAGGTGGAAGCCATAGACCTCGCCGTGGTTCTCGTCGAACCCACTCGATCCGGCGAACAGGACAGCGACGTGGTCATGAGAACTCCGACCGCGACGGTTTTCGTTGATGATGGCGCCCGCTTCCCACTCGGTGCGGCGGGGGTGGAACTCATCGCACCAGCGCCCGGAGAAGTCGAGGATCTCGTCGACTTGGGTGGGCAGCGGAAGCGAGAGCGACAGGCGGCTGAGGCTGTAGTCGGTGTTGCCGGCGTTGGTCAGTGAGGCGCGAGCGGCCAGCACGTCGCGATCCGACGGAAGCCAGAGCTCGACCATGTAGGACAGCGCCGCCACCTCGTCCTCGCAGAACAAACGGACCAGGCCGTCTTCCAGCTCCGGCGGCTTGGATTCGGTGAAGCGAGGAGCCCAACCGGAGCCGTCAGCTCGCGAGCCCTTGATACCAGGTGACCCGAAGAAGCCGCTGCCCAGCTCTGGGATCAGCGCGACGGGCGCCTCCACATCGATGGTGGCGTGCGGGAGGGGTCGACCCAACGCCGCTGCGATCTCGTTTGGGTCGTCGTCGGGCAGGCTCGGGCCCCAGTACACGACGCAGGGTGGACCTTCGCCATGCGAAACAACCACGCTGCACGTGAGACCGTGCATCATCAGGAATTCAGTCACCGAGTTTCCTTCAGGAGGGAGGGGACGTCCGGGTGAACGTCACGTATTGATCCATTGACACGCTCTGAGCGTCCGATCGTTGACCGTCCGGCCAGAGCACACGCACGGTGACGGACTCGCCGCCATCCAGTCCTGCATCCCGGACCCCGAAGTGGGCCTGGAGCGGACCACCCGAGAGGTAGCCCCGAGAAGCGTCGATGGTACGGGTCTGGATGCCGTCCGCCGTCTCGACTCGAACAATTGCCCCGATGCCGTCGCGGTTGGCTGAGCCCGGCCACTCGAGGTCCACGATCAAGTGCCGACCTTCACAGATTTGGTTCTCGTACAGCCGGGTGGGCTCGTCCAGATTGTTGATGACGATGTCGAGATCGCCATCACCGTCCATGTCGCCCATGACCATGCCCCGGCCACCGGCATCGTCGGCCAGATTCCACTCCGGAGCCGCCACCATCGACCCGTCCCCAGTGTTGCGGAAGGCCTGATTGGGCTCGACGAGTCGAGCGTCGGGGAGGAAGTCGAACAGAAGGTCAGACCGCATGCCGTTGACGACGTGCAGGTCGAGGAATCCATCGGCATCGAGGTCGCCGAAGATTCCGCTCCATGACCAGCCGGTGGCATTCACGCCCGCCTCCGGGCCAACACTCACGAATCCGTTGTCGCCGGCGGTGAGCAGCACGTTCTCCGGTGTCTGGACGTCGTCCGGGATGGGCATTGCTTCCATGTCCTGGGTAACGAATCGGTAGCGCTCCCTGGTTTCAGCATCGTTGCTCATGGGCCGCATGTCTGTGGAGAACAGATCGAGATCACCGTCGTTGTCGATGTCGCCGGCGTCAAGACTCATGGTGGAGAACGACGTTGTGGGAAGTTCTTCGGACCGGAGCCAGCCGCCGTCATTGTCGAACCAGAGACCGTCGGGCGTGGCGAGATCGTTGCCAACGACGATGTCGGTTCGGTAGTCACCATTCATGTCGACCAGTCGCACGGCAAGGGCTTGGGCCTCCGCCGCGATGCGGGTGTCGAGGTACGCGTCCGCCTCCCGTTCGTAGACGATCACACCGGTATCGCTGCCGAGCATCGGACTATTGCGGATCTGAGTGATCTCGGCGTTGTAGGAACCGGCAACGAGATCTAGATCACCGTCGCCACCCAGGTCTCCCCACGCCATGGAGTAGGTGATGGCCCGCACGCCAGGGAGCACACCTCGTTCGAAGGCGGGGTCGCCGTTGCCATCCAACCCGCCTCGCTCGAGAAAGACCGGAACCCCAATGCCAGTGGAGAGGACGACATCGCGATCCCCGTCGCCTTCGACGTCGATGATGGCGACGTGTCGAAACCGCCCTTCGACCAAGGGCAGCGGCGTGAACACCAGATCGCCGTCGTTGCGGAGCAACGTACTGAAGCCGCTCAGGTTCGCAGCCACGAGATCGAGATCGCCGTCATCGTCGAGGTCACCAGCGGCGATGCCCGAGCCGGTGCCATCAAAGGTCGAGGCGGTATCACCCGGCCCGTCGGTGACATGGGCCAGATCGTGGGCCACGAAGCTGCCCGGGGCCTCGGCGCATCGCTGCGGCCCGAGGGGCGAGGTCGCCAACGTGGCCATGGCATCAGGCCCCACCGGCAGCAGGGGTACCGCGCCGTCGGATGATGCCGACGACCCGCAGGCGGATGCGGCAAGCAACAGGCTCGCCAAAACTACGAACGAGCGAGCCGTACGACCGGCAGATGAACCTGTGTGGTTGATCTGCATGTGTGGTCGCACAGCCCGCTCGTTCCAAACCAGCAGCCTCAGCTGCTGGCCTCAGAATCAGCTACCGAGGATGTCGTTGACAGCAGCGGCGGCGTCCGGAAGGACGTCTGCAGCCTGCACCTCGCCACGGAGGATCTGCTCCATGACCGGGCCAACAGCATCTTCGATGCGGGAAGCAGCGTCGGTGATCGGGAAGAGGAACGTGGTGCCCTCATCAACGTGCACCGTGAAAGCGCTCACGTCCACGCCGTTTGCGGCGTGGGCTTCCTGAGCGATTGCAGCAGCAGACGGGATCGCCGGGAAGACGACGGCGCCAGCGCCGACAACGTCCTGACACTCAGCTGATGCCATGTACTTGACCCACTGCCATGCAGCCTCGGGGTTTTCGGCCGAGGTCGTGATGGAGTCAGCGAGACCGTTGAACATCGAACGACGCTCGCCGATCGGACCGACGGGCAGCGGGGCGAAGAGGGTGGGAACTTCACCGTCAACGAAGCCGGAGATGGTCCAGGAACCGTTGGTCATCGTGGCCGCGTTGCCGTTGCCGTAGATGGTGCCGCCGCCGAGGGACTGCACGTCCTCGATGGGGGTCACGTAGCCAGCCTGGATCCAGTCAGCGAAGAACTGCACGGTTTCGGCGAGAGCCGGATCGTCGAAGTTGGCCGAGTCGGCCCACACTTCGTCGACGGCGCTGTAGCCGGCGGATGCAGCGAAGGCGCTGAAGGTGGTCTGGCCGAAGGCACCGAAGTTGCCCTCGAGACCGAAGCCGAACACGGCAACGTTGGAGCCATCGAAGCCGTCCTCGTTGCCGCGCACGCCGTTGGCATCGATGGTCAGGCGCTGGATGAGCTCGCCCCACGTGCCACCGTCTTGCGGGTTCCACTCAGCGTTGGCGAAGTCCTCAGCGGTGATTCCAGCGTCGGCCAGCATGCCCTCGTTCAGCACCATGGCGACGGTGTCGAAGTCCTTGGGGAGACCGAAGCGCTCGCCGTCAGGCGAGGTCCACAGCTCTGCAAGGCCAGGGAAGTACTGGTTGACGTCGACGCCATCACGCTCAACGAAGTCGTTGAGGGAGACGAGCACGCCGGACTCCACGAACTCGGGGTAGCGAGCCAGGTGGTCGGTGAACACGTCGGGAGCGGAGTCCGAGGCGAAGGACGCGGTGAGGCCGGTCCAGTAGTCACCCCAGCCGAACTGCTCGATGTTGACGGTGACGTTGGGCTGCACGTTGGCCGTGAAATCGGCCGCGCACTGCTCATAGAACGGCTGCTGGTTGCCGTCCCACAGCCAGTAGTCGATGGTGACGGGCTCGTCGAGCGACCCCGCAGCGTCGTCGCCGCCGTCGTCGCCACCGCAAGCCGCCGCGCCCAGCGCAAAGGCCAGCAAGACGGCGAAGAGGCGATGCTTCTTCATTTCTCGCAGCATGTTGGAATGTCCTCCAAGGTGATTCGAGCGGTGTTTCCGCTCGAGGTAGACCGTCGCCCGAGTACTGCGTCGGGGGCCGGGTTCTCACCGCAGACCCTGAGGGACGCGATGAAGATTTCGTCAGTGTGTACAGCGGTGGGCTACTTGATGCCAGAGAACTGGATCGAATCCACCAAACGCTTCCCGAACACCATAAACAGCAGGAGCATGGGAAGTGCGGCAAGGATTGTGCCAGCCATCAGGCCGGACCAGTCGGGTTGGGTGCCAGGAACTTGTGTGGTGAAGGCGCCGAGGGCCACCGTGAGCGGCTGGACGTTCTCGTTCGTCGGGGCCACAACGAGTGGCCAGAGGAACTCGTTCCACGACGTGACGTAGGTGAGCACCGCCAAGGTGACCATCTGCGGAGCAGCGATCGGCAAGATCACTTTCGAGAACACCGTGAAGTGGCTAGCGCCATCGATGATCGCCGCTTCTTCCAGGGATCGGTTGATTCCCAGGAAGAACTGGCGCAAGAAGAACACGGCGAACGGCGTCATCAGAAAGAACGGCGCCACGATGCCCTGGAACGAACCGAGCCAGCCCAATTGCCGCATCAACACGAGGTTCGGAATCATCGTGAAGATCGGGGGCACCATCAGGCCGGTGAGGTAGAGGAAGAAGATCTTGTCTCGACCGGGGAAACGGAGACGGCTGAATGCGTAGGCCGCCATGGCGCTGAAGAAGACCTGTCCGGCGGTGATCAGCGTGGCGATGATGACGCTGTTGCGCAGCGCCAGCAGGTAGTCGAACGACGCCGAGTTCACTCGACCGGTTGCCAATTCCACATCGGCGTCTGAGGCGAAGCCAAGGACACGCTTGAAGTTCAGCCACGTGATGTCGGAGGGAATGATCGATTGATCGCCCTGCAACAACGTGCGGTTGAAGCTCAGGCCGGTGCGGAAGCTCCAGTAGAACGGGAAGAGGCTGATGAAGACGATGAGGGCCAGAACGAACCACGCCGCTCCTCGCCCCATCCGTGCTCCGACACCACCGGATCCTCCGGTGCCTGCCATGTTTGCGCTGGTACTGCTCATGCGAGATCACTCTCCCCTGCCCGCAGGATCTTCAGTTGGAAGCCAGTGACGATGACGAGGATGAACACCAGCACCACAGACAACGCTGCGGCGTAGCCGAGATCGTTGAAGCTGAAGGCGTTCTGGAAGATGTAGAGGTAGATGACTCGAGACTGATTCACGGGGCCGCCGGGCTGGCCGCCGAAGCCGCCGGTGGCGACCTGCACCGTGTCGAACACCTGGAACGAACCGATCATCGTGATGACGAGGACAAGGGCGAGCACGGGGCGCATCAACGGCAGCGTGATCTTGCGGAACATCTGGAATTCGGTCGCCCCATCCATTGCGGAGGCCTCGTACACCGTTCCTGGGATGGTCTGCAGACCGGCGAACATGAGGAGTGCGGTGTACCCCATGTACTTCCAGGTGTTGATCACGGCGATCGTCGGGATCACGTTTGTGGTTGAGGTGAAGAATTGAAGATCGTCACCGAAGCCAACGCCCTCGAGGAAGGAGGTCACCACACCGACGGAGCCGTCGAGCATCCACAGCCAGAGCAAGGCCACCACGACATTGGGCATGAGCCAGGGCAGCAGGAGCAGGCCCCGAATGACACTGGAGCGGGTGAGCCGATCCATCATCACGGCGATGAGGATGGCGACGACCGTTTGCGTGCCGATGTTGATGAGCACGTACTTGAGCGTGATCCACATCGAGGACCAGAACGCATCATCACTGATGAGCTTGGAGTAGTTCTCTCCGCCGATGTAGTCGCCGTCGTTTCCGATCAGGTTCCAGTCGGTGAAGCTGAGGTAGATGCCTCGAAGCGTCGGGAAGAGAAAGAAAAGGAAGAACCCGACAAAGCTGGGAAGAAGGAACCAGAACGCCACCGGCCACCCGCCGGTGAGGTTTCGGATCTGCTTTCCCGACGAGGGCGTTGCCGCTGCAGTCACGAGCGGCTCCCTTCGCCGGGACAGCGGCGCGTTCGCCCCCGTCTGGTGGATCGTTGTGCCTTCTCGTTCACATTTCCCCCTTCGACGCGGGAGACATGCAATCGCGAGCACGTCGCGATGAACGAATCTCCCCGGTTCGTAGCTGCTGTTCACCGTTTTGCGAGCCTGGCGGCGCGCTCGTCTCGCTGTACAGCAGACGAAAACTGTCACGAAGCGATCACCGATGTCAAGTCTTTCCACACGAACTCGCACACAAACAACAACAGAGTGTGTGAGTTTTTGTGCGAAGAGAGGCACCATCCTCGGAAGTGCGGCATCCTGTGGCGGCGATGTCTGCCCCCGTCCGCCGGATCCTCATCGCCGTGTCCCTCGTGGTTGCGGCTGCGTCGTGCGGTCTCGCCGTCGAGGAGCCGCGCCAGGCCGCTCGGACCGTTGCGGGTCTGGAGGCGTCGTCGACGAACGACCGATTGTCGACCAATCCCGTTGTCGTCGTTGCCGCCCGTGGGGATCTCGATGATGTCGCGACCTTCACCTCCCGATACGTGCAAAAAGCCGAGGACGTCACCGCGAGCAGGCCAGGTGTCGTGAGCGAGATGTTGGTCCAACGGGGCGCCAGCCTTGACGTCGGTGACGCTGTCGCTGTGATACGGCTCGCTCCCCCAGCCGAGCTGCTCCTGCGAGAACTGGAGGCGGCGAACCAATCCGTCCTCCTGGCCGAGCTCACCGACGGCGACGTCGCCTCCCTCGACGCGGCCCGCACTCGCGCCGAATCCGCACTCACAGCAGCGTCCTCCGCGGGGCTCATCGGGCCTGGCGGCCCAGTGCCCGTTCAGTGGAACGTACTCAGTCCCAACCAGGGCACACTCGGACGGCTCGAAATCGGCGTAGGCAGCCAGATCGAACCCGGCGACCGGCTCTTCAGTGTCGTCACGTCCACCGTGGCTCAGGGTGTCGGCACCCTCCCTTCCGAGCTAGTCGATCGGGTTCGCGACGAAACGACTGTCGACGTTGTGCAGAACAACGCCACCGGCGAGGCCGTCACCGGCCTGCTCCGACTCGAGCCGGCAGAGGAGGGCGAAGCGCCAGGCCGTTTCACGATCGACTTCAACACTCCGCCGGATTTTGACAACGGCGCCAGGCTTCTCGTCTCTGCGGTCACCGCGACCATCAAAAACGCCGTCACCCTTCCACTGGACGTCGTGCGCAGCACCGCCGACGTTCCCTTCGTCGTTGTGGCGGACGAAGCAACCGGAAACCAAGAACGCATCGAGGTCGTTCTCGGGGCCTCCACCTCGGATCGCGTCGAGATCGTGAGCCCGGATCTCGAAGGACGCACGGTGATTGGTCCGTGACCCCGCCACGCAGTGCTCCGCTGCCGCCGATGCTTGTGCAGGCTCTTCGCCGCTTGCGGTCTCGCCCCGTCGCCTCACTCACGCTCGTGCTAGCGCTGGCATTCGCGACGTCGATCCCCGCAAGCCTGCCGATCTATGCCCAAGCCGCGACCGCACGCCTGCTCGACGAGGCAGTCACTGCGGCCACGGCGGAACAGCCGACCGCAAGCAGTTTCGTCGAAGATGAGGACCGCCCTCCGTTCGCGTACCTGTTCAACTACAGCGAGGCAGCCGACGGGCCACGTGGCTGGCAGGCCATCAATGCCGTCGACGACTACCTACGCACAACGGGGCTTCTCGATCTCGGACTCGACATTCGCCACCAGAGCCGCATGGTGGACACGGTCCGCTTCGTTACCGAACTCCCGGATGGGTCTCGCTTTGGCCTCCGCTCGCTGACCGAGCTGTCCGACCTCGATGAGCGTGCCCGTGTGGTGGCCGGACGACGGCCTGTCAGGCCAAGCGATCCACAACAGATCGAGGTCATGGTGCACCGCTCGACGTTGCAGAGCGAGGACATCGATCTCGGCGTCGAGCTTGCCCTTCTCGACTCGAGCGCCTCGGCCGACAATCGCCTCCGAACCATTCGGGCCGTCGTCGTCGGCGCATGGCAAGCCAGCGACGAGTCCCGAGGGGTCGGCACAGACCGAGACCGGTGGGTCGTTCGACCGGACCTGCTCGAAGATCGGCTGTTCGTGGCGTCGGGCACGATCACTGACTCGCTCAGCCCCGAACGCCCGAATGTGATTCGCTCCGTCCGTTGGTTCGCTCTGGCCGACGGCACCGGCGTCACCACAGACAACGTTGACGACATCGTCGGCCGCGCCAACGAAGTGAGTCGCCAAGCGGATGCGCTGCTCCCTGGCACCGTTCGATCCTTGGATCCGATCACGGATCTCCGCGCCTTTCGCAGTCGCGTCGCCGATCTGACCGGCCGCCTCACAGGCTTCAGCCTTCCTCTTGTCAGCCTCGCGCTCGCCTTCGTGTTCCTGGCCGTCTCCGTCGTCAACGCCACGCGTCGGAACGAGCTTGCGGTACTGCACAGCCGAGGTGCCAGCCGCCGCCACCTCCTGGCCGGCATCGGTGTTGAGGGTGTGCTCATTGCGGTTGCCGGACTCCTCCTGGGTCTGGTGCTGGCTCGATTCATCGCCTCGCTGCTGTCCCGGACACGCTCCTTCCTCGCCTTCGATGGTCCGGGGCTGGACGTCTCTATCTCTCGGCAGGCCGTTGCCGTCGCCGCCGCGATCGCGGTCGGAGCAGTGCTTGCCCAGGTGATTCCCAGCTGGCGAGCCGCTGGCACGAATGTCGTTGCACTGGCGTCAACACGGGGGCGTCAGCGGCCGTGGTTCCAGCGAACCGGTGTCGACATCATCGTGGTCGGGGCCATTGGGCTGCTGGCATGGACACTGACTCGCAGGTCAGATTCGTCGGTCGAGACGACCGACCCGCTGGCCGACCCCGTCATCGTGTTGCTCCCCGCGTTGCTCTCACTGGCCGCTGGGTTGGTCACGCTCCGACTCCTCCCGCTGGTCGCCCGATCGCTGGCCAGTGCGCTTCAGCGGACCGACGCCGTTGCACCGCTCGTCGCCTTCCGCCGCTTGGCCCGGACTCCGGGCGGCGCCGCCGTTCCGGTCCTGCTGTTGGTTCTCACAGTGTCGCTGGGAACCTTCACGGCTTCGATGGCCAGAACGCTCGACCTGCAACTGTTCGATGAGGCGCACCACACTGTCGGCGCCGACGAATCCATCACCGAAATCGGAGCGCAGATTCGTCCTGTCGCTGTCGGTTTCGCGGAGGCGACGACGTCCTCCCAAGCAACCGACGCCGGAGCAGCGCTCTCGAGCCGCACCTGGGAGCGAGCGTGGGGCGTCGACGCAGCCTCCCGTGTGGGCCGCTGGTCGGGCACGGTCGCTGGTCCGCAGAATCGACAGGGGGCCGTCGATGTCATCGGCATCGAGCCAGCCCACTTCGCTGACGTTGCGTTTTGGCGCGAAGACTTCGCTCAGACTCCGTTGCCCTTGTTGATGCAGCGAATGGGAGAAACCCCCACCGCTGCGCTGTTGTCCACCTCCGCCCAAGCCATCCTTGGCGTTGACGTTGGAGACATCTTCGAGGCCGACGTGCTGATCCGCAACGAATCCGTCTCCAGCCGACTCGTGGTGGCAGGAACGGTCGAGCAGTTCCCAACCTGGCGTCCGGCCACCGATGATCCGCTCGTCATTGTCGACATCGATCACCTCTTCCGACTTCGAGGGGAGTCCTCTGGTTTCCGCACCTGGCTCCGTCTCGACCCGGAGCGAGACGACTCCGTGCAGCGAGAGGCAGACATCCTCAACCTCGGCGCCCAGATCCTCGGCTCCGAGCGGCCAACGGTCCAGATCCAACGCACGATCGAGAACCCCAATCGTCAAGGCGTCTTCGGTCTGCTCAGTGTTGGCTTCGTCGGATCGACCGTGCTGTCCATCACTGGCTTCTTCCTCTACGCCGTGGCGACCTTCCGCAGTCGCCTCGCAGAGATGGGCGTACTCCGAGCGCTCGGCCTGCGATTCCGATCCATGGTGACACTCGTTGTCCTGGACGTCGGACTCCTCATTCTTGCCAGCGCCGCCGTCGGGCTCGGCACCGGCATCGCCGTGAGTCGATGGTTCATCCCGCTCCTTCTTGACGTCGACGCGGCCCGTGCTCCGATCTTCCTGGCCGAAGTAGACATGCTGGCCGCGGGGTACATCGCGCTTTCGCTCCTCGCGCTCTTCGCCGTTGTGTGCGTTGCCCTGATCGCGTTGCTGCGACGCCTGGAAGTCTTCGAGGCCATCAAGTTGGGGGAATCGGTGTGACGGAACCAGCGAACGCCACAGATCCTGACACGACACCGAACACGGGCGCCGCTGTGCGCTGCGAGCGCCTCGTCAAGATCCACCGCGTCGGTGAATCTGAGGTGGTTGCACTCCAGGGCCTGGACATCATGGTGGACCCCGGTGAGATGGTCGGCGTCATCGGCGCCAGCGGCAGCGGCAAGAGCACGCTGCTCAACGTGCTCGGCGGACTCCTCCGTCTCAGTGCAGGCTCAGCTCGCATCGACGACCTCGACCTCGGCACCGCGACCGATGCAGACCTTGATCAGCATCGACGAGACCGGGTGGGCTTCGTCTGGCAGCAGTCCTCTCGAAATCTCGTGCCGCATCTGAGTGCCATCGAGAACGTCGAGCTGCCGATGACGTTTGCCGGGCGGCGATCGAACCGCGCTCGGTCCGGGAGCGCTGCCGAACTTCTTGACCTCGTGGGCATGACACACCGAGCCCGACATCGCCCCGTCGAGCTCAGTGGCGGCGAACAGCAGCGCGTCGCCATCGCCGTCGCTCTCGCCAACCGACCCACCCTGCTTCTGGCTGACGAACCAACAGGAGAGCTCGATACCGGCACTGCAGCGGAGATCTTCGAGCTCTTGCGCGACGTTCGGACCGAGACCGGACTCACCCAGATCATCGTCAGCCACGACGCCGACATCGCCCATCAGGTGGACCGCGTCGTGGCTGTGCAGGACGGACAGCTGGCCTCGGAGTTCCGGGCCTCGGTCTCGAGAGCAGGCGGCGCGACGCACGCCGCGGGGCTCGGAGATCCGCCCGCCTTGGAAGAGTTGCTGATCGTGGACACCCTCGGCCGCATTCGTCTGGATCCTGCGCACCGGGCTGCGCTCGGTATCGGCGACCGAGTGAAGGCGGAGCTGAGAGGCGACCACGTCGCTCTTCGCCCCGTCGACGCTCCTTCGAATCGTGAGGAAACGGACACATGACCGCTGGACCAACGGGATTGGCCCGCCCCGTCATCGAAGTGCGCGATGTGGGTCGCACGTACGCCGCGCCCGCCGGCGCCGTGCACGCCTTGCGCTCGATCAACTTCACGGTGATGCCGGGCGAGATGGTTGCTTTGCGTGGGCGAAGCGGCAGCGGCAAGACCACCCTCCTCAACATCATCGGAGCGCTGGACCATCCGACCTCCGGTACCGCAACCGTGCTCGGCCAACCGCTCGGAGATCTGAGTGCGGACGCTGCCATCCGCTGGCGAGCAGAACAAATCGGCTTCGTCTTTCAGCAGCACGGCCTCCTCTCCACGATGACCGCTCTGGAGAACGTCGAGTTGGCCCTTCGCCTTGCTGGTGCCCCAGCCTCGGGGCGGTCGAAGGCAGCGTCGAGTCAGCTGGCCAGAGTTGGCCTGGCCGAGTGGGCACAGCATCTTCCCGAACAACTCAGCGGCGGCCAGCAACAACGCGTGGCCATCGCCCGTGCGACGGCGTGGTCGCCCCGACTCCTCATCGCCGATGAGCCCACGGGAGAGCTTGACACGGCGACCGGACTCGACATCCTCACGCTGCTTCGAGATCACGCGCGCCACGCCGGAGCAGCGGTACTCATCGCCACCCACGACCCCGCAGCGGACCACATCGTCGACAGGGTTGTGGTGCTCACCGATGGAGTGCTGGAAGACGATGAGACATGAGGACACGAGCCCAACCACGACCCGCTCGGATCCGTCGGGCAGAGCACCAATGAGACAGCTCCTCGTTCGAACCGCGCTTGTCGTGGCGCTGCTGACCGGCGCTTGCAGCTCCAGTGCGGTCGATGAAGCAGACACCAGCACCGTGGGTTCGGTCGAGACATCCGTCCTTTCGCTGCAAGCTCCCGACAGTGGTCTCGCCATCGAGATCGGCCTGACGGCCCGAGGTGAGCCGGCCTATCGGGTGCAACGCGACGGAGCCAGCATCGTGAGCTGGAGCCGCCTTGGCGCCGAGGTCACCGTGGATGCAAACAACGTGTCCCTGGCCGATCAACTCGAGGTCGAGTCGGCCACAGAGCCCCAGACTTCGGTCGATGAGTACCAACTCCCCACGGGCAAGGCTCGACGATCGTCCGTCACCGCCGTGACGCAATCCGTTGTCTTCGCCCATGCCTCCGATCACCCGTCGGCGGAGAGTGGAGTCGCCCTCGCCATCGACCTCTGGCTCAGTGACGATGCCGTCGCCCTCCGCTCTCGCGTGTCGGCTCCGGAGGACGGCGACATCCGCCTTGACTGGGAGCGCACGTCCTTTTCGTTCCCGCCGGACGCTCGATCCTGGCTCCAGGGCTACGACCAGCCAACACGGTTCACCCCCGCCTACGAGCAGCTCTATGCAGCCGAGACGACAGCGGCAGCGCCCCGCTCATCCGGCAACGGCTGGTCATTTCCTGCACTCTTCGCGAGCGAGGCTGGATGGACGTTGTTGACCGAGGCAGGGATGGAGTCGGGACAAGCGGGCTCCCATCTCGCCGAGGCCAACGACCGCGGCCAGTTCGTCGTTGCCCTCCCGCACCCCGATGAAGGTCAGGGCGTGGGAGAACGTCACCCGGAAGCAAGCGGAGAGCTCACCACGCCGTGGCGCCTGTTCATCTCCAGCCCGGAACTCGCAACGGTGGTGGCTTCCAATGCCGTGCGCCACCTGGCAGCATCGCCGAGCGCCGACGCTCTGACGCCGGAGTGGATACAACCCGGACGCGTGTCTTGGAGCTGGTGGTCAGACCACGCCAGCTCACGAGATGCGGACCGCATGGCAGACTTCGTCGACCTCGCCGCGACCTTGGGCTGGGAGTACTCCCTGGTCGACGCTAACTGGGACGAGATCCCCGATACCGAGCTCGCTGCCCTCATCGAGCATGCCGAAGCGAACGACGTCGGCCTGCTCTTCTGGTACAACTCCGGCGGCCCGAACAACGTTGTCACCGAGGCACCTCGAGACCTCATGACCGACCGAGAGATTCGCCGGGCGGAGTTCCGAAGAATCGCCGACCTCGGCATCGCCGGTGTGAAGGTCGACTTTTTCCACTCGGACAAGCCGGTGACGATGCAGCAGTACCAGGACATTCTCGCCGATGCCTTGGAGGCCGAACTACTCGTCAACTTCCACGGCAGCACGTTGCCTCGAGGGTGGGAACGGCGCTTCCCGAATCTCATGACCATGGAGGCGGTGGCCGGCGCAGAGTTCTACACGTTCGGACGCGGCTACGCAACGGAAGCGCCACGTCACAACACCGTGCTTGCCTTCACCCGAAACGTCGTCGGCTCGATGGACTACACGCCGGTGATCCTGGGCGATCAGCACGAGCGTCGGACGACCAACGGCCACGAGCTCGCAACGGCGGTGATCTTCGAGAGCGGTCTCCAACACTTCGCCGACGCACCGGAGGTCTACCTCGCTCAACCGCCGGTCGTCCAAGCCTTTCTGACCGAGATCCCCACCGTCTGGGACGACACCGTGCTGTTGTCCGGGGAGCCGGACAGCCATGCGGTGTTCGCCCGCCGACACGATGAGCGCTGGTTCCTCGGGGGGATCAACGGCACCGGGCAGACGATTAACGTCACGATTCCGTTTGATCTCGCGACGCCTCCTGACGACGCCGACAACGACGCCAGCGACGACCAAACCAAACCCAGCAACCCGTCGTTGTGGACCATCTTGTGCGACGATCAGTCGGTGGACGACGGCCGCACACTCGAGGTTCGCAGCACGCCGATCGGTGATGAGTTCTCGCTCTCACTCGTTGCGAACGGTGGGTGCGTGGCATGGACCGGCACCGATTCGACCATGGAGGCTCCGACATCATGACGCTCCAGCCGGTGACCGGCGTCTCCCCGGTTCGAGATGTCCTCATCAATCTCAGTCCGCTCGTCCCAACGCTGGCCGGGGTGGCGATCGTTGGCCGACCGGCGATCTGGCTCGGTGTATTGCTGCCGGTCGGCGCCTTCGCCATCGGCGTGCCCCTCGCCGGGCGACGGGAAGCTGGGCGCAAGAACGCCATCAACGCCATCGAACTGGCGCTCTCCGTCGGTGGCGGACTCCTGCTGACCTACATCGTCGTGAGCATCGCGTTACGCGTCCCGGCCATCAGCTTGCTCATCCCCGTCGGTGCCCTCGCGATCCTGATGTTGGCTGCAAACTGGTGCTTTCTCACCGCCGCCGCCGCAACTCGGGCGGTTCGGGGTGAGATCAACAATCATCCGTTCGTGTACCGGGCACGACGTCACCTGCCTTGGCTCACCGAGGGCCGTGGGTCATGACCCGACTGGGCAACGCATGACCGACGGCATCAGCCAACGCCGGGCCCAAGGCAAGAAGCGCATCGAGGTCGATGTCAGGAACACTCCCCGCGTCGCGCAAGACGTGGACGAGGTCTTCCGTCGCGAGATTGCCGCCCGCACCCTCCGCGAACGGTGAGCCACCCAATCCACCGAGGGCCGTGTCGAATCTCTCGACCCCCAGGCCGAGCGCCGTCCATGCGTTCACCAGCGCCGTTCCCCGAGTGTCATGCAGATGCATGCCGACGTCGGCGCCAACGGCACTGATGACCGCTTCAATCCTGGCCGGTGTAGCCATTCCGGTCGTGTCGGCCAGCGTGAACCGGCCCACACCACGCGTGCGGAGCTCCTCCATCAGCGTGGGCACTGCGCTCGTGGGCTCATCGCCGGTGTAGGGCGAGCCGAACACGCACGACAGCACGGCGTCGACCGGGCGACCGTCGGCCACCTCTACCACCCCCGCAATAGCCTCCACCGACTCCTCGATCGTTCGATTGATGTTCTTTTCGTTGTAGACGGGGCAGGCCGAGATGGTGACAGTCAGCGCATCGACCCCGGCATCCACGGCCAGCTCGGCGCCGCGAACGTTGGGCACCAGACCCCAGAAGCGCACGCCCGCCGGACGATCGATCCTGGCCATCACCTCAGCTGCGCCTGCCATCTGAGGCACCGCTTTCGGTGAAACGAAAGCCACCGCTTCGATGTCGGTCAATCCGGCATCCGCAAGGCCATTGATCAGCGCCGTCCTGGTGTCGACCGAGACCGGACTCTCCGCCTGCAACCCGTCTCGGGGGCCAACGTCACGAATCTCGACATTCGCTCGTGGACTACGGTCAATCATCATTGGGTCATCCTGCCATCACTCGGCTGGCAAGAACGCCCATGACGGACACCGAGGGGCGCGGCGAGACTCTCGTTGGCAGTAAAGAGGCAAAGAGGGATCCTGTGAGTTCATCATTCAGCGAGAGAATCTGGGGTGCCCACACGCCCCAACGGGTCGTTGCGGGAAGGGCCAAGTTCAAAGTGTCGCATGGTGTGGCCAACCGGGTGGTGCCGACACTACGCGCCGCTCGGCGCATCGACGAACGGATTGCTGAGGGAAACCTCTTCGTTCTCGCCCACCCAAGATCCGGCTCGACGATGCTCTCGCACATCCTCCAGTCCCATCCAGAGATCACCGGTTTCGGCGAGCACCACGTCAGCTACGAGACCAAACAGGATCTCGATCGACTCGACGCCAGAAACGCCTTCTTCGCCCGTCAAGTATCGATGAGCACCCGCTACTCACTCGACAAAATCGTGTGGAACCAGCACGAAATCAGCGGCGAGGTGCTTGCGGAAGAGGCGACCCGATTCCTTTTCCTCATCCGTCGACCGCAGGAGACCTTCGAGAGCTACCGGCGCGTGCTTCCCGAGTTCGAAACGGATGCCGATCGACTGCGCTCGTATCGAAACCGGCTCGAGGGATTGAGGCAGACGCTCGAGCGCATCAATGCTCCAGAACGCTGTTTCTTCACCACCTACGAGGAGCTCACCGGCTCGACTGCTCCGACCCTCGAGCGGGCATCCGAGTGGCTGCAGTTGAAGAGTCCGCTTTCGGCTGACTACAAGCTCACGAGCAAGACGGGATCGCAGAGCTGGGGCGATCCATCACAGAACATCAAAGCGGGCACCGTCCTTCGCCTCGAGACATCAAGCGTTGAGCTCGAAGATGGAATCCGTGAGGAGGCCGAAGGCCTGTATCACCAGGCGATCGAAGAGCTCGGTCGTGGTTCGTATCAAGCCCGAAAGACCTCAACGCCGCCGATAATCGACCTGACCACCGAACCCGACTCGGTCAGTTCGATCCAGTCATCCGAGCGAACGCCCGATCCCACGACGTCCTGAGGTCGCGACGAGGCAGCGGGGACGACCTCGGTCAGTGCGGCGCCAGTGAATGCCACGACGTTTCGGACGCAGGCGTCGAGCCCCATCGTGGCCCCGAGAAGCGTCCCATCCGACCGCCGACCAACCGGTTGTTCGGTGGTCCCGAGCAGCGAGATGGCATCGCTCACCAGCACGATGCGATCCGCGGCGAGGCGCCAGGCAAGCGCAATCATTTCCGGAGCCACGTGGTGTCCGTCGGCGATCAGCCCGACCGCAACGTCGGCATCTCCCGAGCCTTTGTCGGCCAAGAGCGCGGCAGCCAGCCCGGGATCTCGATGATGCAAGCCGCTCATGGCATTGAAGAGGTGTGTCCCCATCGACGCGCCAGCGGCGAAGGCGGCTCGTGCCTGATCGGCGGTGGCCGTGGTGTGACCGCAGCTGACAACGATGCCACGGCGTCTGAGCTCCCGGATCAGCTCGTGTCCGCCGGGAAGCTCCGGGGCGAGTGTGACCAAGCGGACGCCGGCCTCGGCGGAGATGTGATCGGGCAATCGCGAGGGGTGGGGTAGATCTCGCAGCGCAGCAAGAGCATGCGCCCCCACTCGATTCGGATGGAGCCAGGGTCCTTCCAGATGCAGTCCGAGTGGCCGGGCACCCCGCCAGCCCGATGGCGGTCCGGTCGCCAAAATCTCCAGCGCTTCCTCTGCCCGGTCGAAGCCATCGGAGATGAGGGTCGGCAGGAAGCTGGTCACACCGAACGACGGCAGCTCAGCGGCGACGGACCACATCGAACTCGGATCGCTGGAGAAGTGGTGACCCCATCCTCCATTGACTTGCAAGTCGACATAGCCGCCGTTGACTCTCACCGCGCTGGACCGTTTCGGCGCTGCAACTCAATCCTCGTTCTGGGCAAGCATCTGTTCGAGCACATCGACAAAGACCTCCGCTGGTTGGGCGCCGGGCACGCCAGCCTTGCGATCGAACACGAAGGTGGGAACGGAGGAAATTCCGGCCGCCCCGGCGAACTCGAGATGTTCCAAGACCTCTCGACGCCCGCCGCTTCCGGCCAGCCAGGCTCGAGCCGTCTCTTCGTCCAGACCGACATCACTGGCCAGACGAAGGAGCACATCGACGTCACCAATCGCCTCGCCTTCGGTGAAGTACGCCTCCATGAGGCGTTCCTTCAGTTTCGCTTGCACACCTTGCTGCTCGGCCAAGACCAAAAGGCGGTGGGCCGACTGTGTGTTGGCTCGCTGGGCGATGTCCATCCGAAAGGCCAAACCTTCCCCAGCGGCCTCCGACGTGACTCGTTCAATGATCTCGGCCGCTGCTTCTGGTCCGCCAAACTTCTTCTCGTACGCCTTGATGACCGGTTCGGACTCAGCCGGGGCGTTGGGGTCGAGCTGGAAGGCTCGATACGCGACATCGATCTCAACGTCTGGGTGTTTCCCCTGGAATTCCTCGAGTGCGGCTTCGAACCGGCGCTTCCCGATGTAGCACCACGGACACACGACATCGGACCAGATCTCGACCTGCATGCGACGGTCCAACCTCATCGTCTCCCCGTTCATTCCGACCGCTCGCTCAATCCGGCCGCTCGTTCGACTACTCAGCGGCGGCCGGACTCCTCGGCGAGGGCCAGCGCCTCATCTTGCAACTGCTGCATTCGATCCCGCAGCTGCGCGGTGAAGGCCCGCATGTCGTCGCGGTTCGCCCGCTTTCCGTTGATGCCCACCGGTGCGGGGATGGGGTCGCCGACGGCAATTCCGACTCGAGTGCGTTTCGGGAGCTTGGAACCACTTTGCAGCGAGTCGCCGGTTCCAGAGATACCCACCGGGATCACCGCTGCGCCGGTGCGAGACGCCAACCACGCTGCGCCGTCGAAGAGTTCAGCGACGTCGTGCCCCTCCTGACGCGAACCTTCCGGGAAGACGATCATCGATTCGCCACGATCCAAGAGTGCCTTGGCCGCCTTGAGTGCTTCACGATCCGCTTCGCCACGGCGCACGGGGATAGCTCCCAACGCAGCGCAGACCCACCGAACGCCAAACGGCCGGAAGAGTGATTCTTTGCCGAGGGCGCGAATTCGGCGCTGACTCAGTGTTGCCAGCAGTGGGCTGTCGAGGTGCGACCGGTGCACCGGAGCCAGGATCATTGGTCCTGCCACGTTCAATGCCTCGTGATTGTTCGACACCACGCGGTAGTACGGGAACAGCACGGACCGAACGATGCGGCGAACAACGCGATAGAAGACCAACGACGATTTCTTGTCGCCGGTCTCGAACGCTCGTTCGCGCAGATCTGCACTCGTCACCTCTGTCACCCGCTCTGGATATCACATCGAGGAAGCGATAGTGAGTGGCTACGGTGCGGATCAGTGGACACTGACGCCAGCACACCAGCTGAGAGCCGTGATATCCGGGACGTGCTGCGATCGTTGGCGCCGCCGGTGTACCTCCCTGTGCTGATGGTCGGCAGCGGCGCTGCCGTCCTTGTGCCCGTCCTCCCGCTCTACTTGCTCGACCGCGGCCTTTCGGCCACAACCATCGGAGCGGTCATGGCGGCAGCCGGTGTTGGCGGCTTCGTGTCCCAATTCGCGATCGGTCGAGCAATGGACCGCATCTCGGAGACGACCGTGATGGTGGCGGCCATCGTGGTCGTGAGCGTTTCGGTCGCAGTCCTTGGCGTGGTGGGGGCAGCCCTCGGGCTGGCTGCCCTGCGGTTCGTCAGCGGCATTGGCTCGGCCGGATGGGTCCTGTCACGTCAATCGTTCATGACGCGCACGGTCGAACCGGCCGCTCGTGGACGCGCGTTGTCTGTTTTCGGTGGCACCAACCGGCTCGCGTTCTTTGCCGGACCACCGCTGGGTGGCTGGCTCTCCGAGGTCTTCGGTTTCGCCACGGCGTTCTGCGTCTCGGCTGCGCTGAGCGCTGCGGGCCTCGTGCCACTCTTGCTCTGGCACTCTCGCCAAACGCGTTCCGCGCCCACACACGATGTGGCACGCGCCGACCAGATCGAGACGGCACGCCCGAACGTCACCCGAGCGGAAGAACAGGAACGCCAGGCAGCCAAGAGCGCGTCGCTGCGAGAACATGCGGGGATCCTGGCGCTCGCCGGCTTCGGCCAGCTGCTGATCATTGCCGTCCGCCAAGGCCGCTTCATCGTGCTTCCGCTCATCGGAGTGGAGGTCGGCCTGAGTCCACAGGAAATCGGTGCGCTCATTGGCGTCGGCGGCTTTATCGACCTCGTGATCTTCCCGGTGGCCGGCTATCTCATGGATCGCTTCGGCCGCCTCGCGGCAATCGTTCCCGCCTTCAGCGGCCTCGGCGCCGGCCTGATCATCCTGGCGTTCGCCAACACGCCCGTTTCGGTCACCATCGCCGCACTCGTCATTGGGCTCGGCAACGGGCTGGGTTCGGGGACGATGCTGACGGTCAGCTCAGATTTGGCACCGCAGGAATCACCGGGCGAGTTTCTCGGAGTCTTGGGCACCATTCGCGATGCGGGCAAGATCCTTGGCCCGGTGGTTGTGGGAGGGCTCGCTGACGCTGCCGGACTGGGCCCGGCCTCGTTCGTCCTCGGCATCCTTGCATTTGCCAGTGTGACCACACTCACCTTCGGTGTGGGAGAAACCCGTGATCGCCAGTCACCGTCCCTGCGACCGTCACCGATCACCGCCCGCTAGCGTCCCGACCGCACCGGACCGCTAGCCGAGCGTGGCGAGGACGACCAGGCCGTCCTCGAGCTCGATGTTCACTCGACCGGGGTTGAAGTCCTCGGTGACCATGAAGAACTCGTCGTCCGAGCGAGTCACGCGCCACGGAAAGAGGTTCGCGTCGGCGAGTGCAGCGACCTCGGCCTCGGTCAGCCCCACCAGATCGTCGGTGGAAAGCTCGGGCGTGATCAACGGAGCCTCGGCGTCATCACCCGATGGCTGCTCGGCGTTGACCGGGCGCCCGGCCAGAGGCTCGCCCAAGTCCACGGCAACGCGCAGGTCGAACTCGCCCGCCAGGCATGACTTGACGAGTGCATCCTCGGTGATCCCGACCTCAAGCGAAATCGCAACGTCATCCGGCGTCGCCCGCAGCACCGTGACCCGAGCGGCGGTGCAGTTTGGGTCTCCGCCGGTGAAGCGAACCCACAAGACGCTGTCGCTGTCTGGTGAGGGCACCACGTCGGTTGGTGCCACCAGCTTGGGATCGACGGGTTCGGGCGTATTCGCAATCTCGGTCTCGTTCACCGGAGCCTCGTTCTGCTGGGCTGGGGCATCATCTGCCGCGTCCGCGGCGGCGTCGTCGTTGGCGCTGTCCGTTGCGGCCGGGCTGGCGCTCACCGTCTCGTCACCGGATCCGCAGGCGGCGGACAGCAGGGCGAGCGTGAGGAGCAACGAGGTGAGGGTCGTGGTGATGCGTGGCGTCGTGCGGCGTTTCATGAAGGCTTGGACGATGCCAGCTCTGCGGTAGTTCCCGCAACGGAAAGAAATCGCCGCTACACCATGTTCTGTGCCTTTCATCACCGTGCATGCCAACACCGAACGCGAGCTCGAGGTGTACTACGAGATCCACGGCAGCGGCCCACCGCTCGTCAACATCAGCGGAACCGGCGCTGACTTGCGTCAGTCACTCCCCCACCGCTCGCCGTTCAACAAGGCCTTCACCACACTCCACTTCGATCAGCGAGGTCTCGGACAGACGGGAAAGCCCGACGGCCCCTACTCAATGACGATGTACGCCGACGACGTCGCTGCCCTCATGGACTCACTTGGATGGGAGCGAGCCCACGTCGTAGGCACCAGTTTTGGCGGCATGGTTGCCCAGCACGTGTCACTCCGACATGCCGAGCGCGTCGAGCGGCTCGTGTTGTGCTGCACGTCCGCTGGAGGGATCTCGCCGTCGTTCCCCATTCACACGCTTCGGCCACTCGACGTCGAGGCTCGCATCGAGCTCCAGCTCGGCCTGTACGACTGCCGCTGGGACCCGGGCCGCGACGATCCGATCCCGGGATTCGGACGTTTCTACGACATCATGATCGATCGCATGCGGACCGAGCTCGACGGCGACGCGCACCGAGGCTTGACGCTGCAGGTCGATGCGAGGGCCGACCACGACGTGGTTGCCCGCCTGGGACGCATCGGCTGTCCCACGCTCGTCTGTGCTGGCGAGCACGACGACATGGCTCCGCTCGCGAACAGCACGTTGCTGGCCGAACGCATTCCTCGTGCCGAGCTCCGAGTGTTCGACGGGGGGCACTTCTTTCCCCTGCAGGACCGCGCGGCTTTCCCCGCCATGATTGAGTTTCTTCAGGCCTGAGGCCCGCCAGCGGTTACCACGTGTCGATGAACGGTCGGGTTCCCCGACCGGGACGAGCCGCAGGCTCGCCTCGGAACGCCGTGGTGATCCAGCGCCGAGTCTCAACCGGGTCGATCACGTCGTCGATTTCGAAGTGGTCCGCCATGCTGACGCCCTTGCCCACCTCGTACATCCGGGCGACGCGGGCCTCGAACTCAGCCAGCCGTTCCGCCGGATCCTCGATCGCCGCCAACTCGTTGCGGTAGCCGAGTTTCACTGCGCCCTCGAGCCCCATGCCACCGAACTCACTTGTTGGCCAGGCCACAGTGAAGATCGGTGCCTTGAACCCTCCGCCCGCCATGGCCTGTGCTCCCAGCCCGTAACCCTTGCGGAGGACAATCGTGCACATGGGGACGGTGAGGTTCGCACCCGTCACGAACATGCGCGCCGCGTGCCGCACGAGCCCGGTCCGCTCCGCTTCCGGACCGACCATGATCCCTGGGGTGTCGCACAGAGAGACGATCGGGAGCCCGAACGCCTCGCACAGTTGCATGAACCGGGAGGCCTTGTCGGCCCCGTCCGAGTCGATCGCTCCAGCCAAGTGCACGGGGTTGTTGGCGAGGACGCCGACGGCTCGACCCTCGATCCGAGCCAGTGCCGTGATCATGCCGAGGCCAAAGTCTCGACGGAGCTCGAGCACCGAGCCGGTGTCGAACAAGTCCTCAATGACCTCCCGCACGTCGTAGATGCGCAGCCGGTTCTCGGGGATGACGTGCCGAAGCCGTCGCTGATCGGCGACCTCCCAATCAGGAACGTCGCCCTGGAAGTACGAGAGGTACTGCTTGGCGACGCGGACTGCGTCAGCTTCATCGTCGGCGACGATGTCCACCACACCATTCGTCCGCTGCACATCGAGCGGGCCGACCTCGCTGGGATGGAAGACACCGAGTCCGCCGCCTTCGATCATGGCGGGGCCACCCATTCCCACGTTCGAGTCCTTCGTGGCAATGACAACATCGCAGCAGCCAAGGAGTGCGGCATTGCCTGCGAAGGAATACCCGCCGTTGATACCGATCAGGGGCACCGAGCCACTCAGCTCAGCGAACAGATTGAAGGCCAAACAGTCGAGCCCGGCGACCTGTACTCCGTCGGTGTCTCCCGGCCTTCCTCCGCCGCCCTCCCCGAAGAGGATGACCGGGAGCGTGCGCTGCCGAGCCAACTCGAAGAGACGGTCCTTCTTCCGATGGTTCTGATGACCCTGCGTTCCGGCCAGCACCATGTAGTCGTAGGTCACCACCATGGTTTGCGCTGCGTCACCGAACTGCTCGCCGTTCACTGAGGCAATGCCACCAATGAGTCCGTCACCGGGAGTCTGCCGAATGAGGTCCTCGAGCGAGCGTCGCTTTCGCTGCGCCGCGACGGTCAGCGGCCCGTACTCGATCATCGAACCGGGATCGATCAGATCGGCAAGGTTCTCTCGCGCCGTCCGCTTCCCAGATCCGTGACGCTTGGCCACTCGTTCGAGCCGGTTCTCGTCGTAGCCGAAGGCGTGCCGCTCATTCACCTCGGCGAGGTCGGGACGAATGACGTCGAGGTCGTGAACCGAAACAGAGCTCACGCGCTCGACGGCGGCGTCCCGGTCCGCCTCCATCACGACGAGCCGATGCCCCTCGAACACCGCATCGCCGACCGCAATCGTGACAGCGTTCACTCGCCCCGCATGAGAGGCGGTGATGACGTGCTCCATCTTCATGGCTTCCATGACCAGGAGTTCATCGCCTGCTTCAACTCGCTGGCCGACGTCTGCGGAGATCGAGATGACCGTGCCCTGCAGCGGCGCATCGATGGAGACGTGTCCGTCATCAACCGACGGCGCTGAAGCGACGTCGGCGTCCACTGATGTACGGCCGAGGGCCAAGACCGCCAGGGGGTCGGAACGGTCGATCGAAGCGCCGGCCACTGCGGCGCGGTCGGGCGAGTCATCACCGGTGTGCGCCGACTGCTGTGCCCTTGCCGCCTGCTCAACGAAGTCGGCACCGCGGCGATCGACGAAGTCCGTCGAGATGCGATTCGAACGCACGTCGGCGTCGGCCAGGAGCGCTTGGATGAACTCTCGGTTCGTTTCCACGCCATGCACATCGAGTGCTTCCAGCGCCAACGCCATCCTCGTCAAGGCGGCGTCGAACGAGGCCGCCTCGTTCGGCCGACGGGCGTGAACAATGACCTTGGCCAACAGGGAGTCGTAGGCGGGCGAAGTGGTGTATCCGGCGTATGCGTGGGTCTCGATACGAATGCCCGGTCCAGTCGGCAACGCGAAGCGGTCGAGCGTTCCGCCCGTCGGCGAGACCTCGCCATCGGCCTGCATCCGTTCGGTGTTGATTCGGACTTGTACGGCTTGCCCAACGACGGTTGGCGCCTCGGTCAAGCCGACATCGGCCAGCGAAGCGCCAGCGGCAAGACGGATCTGTGTCTGCACCAGGTCGACGCCTGTGACCTCCTCCGTCACGGTGTGTTCCACCTGCACCCGTGGGTTCGCCTCCATGAACACGAACTCATCGTCGGGGCCGACCAAGAACTCGATCGTCGCCAGTCCGACAAGCTGGACAGCAGACGCCAAGCGCACCGCGGCCTCGGACAATCCAGACCTCAGCTCGGAGGAAAGGTTGGGTGCCGGCGCGTACTCCACGATCTTTTGGCGGCGTCGTTGTAGTGAGCACTCCCGCTCGTGAAGCGACATCACGGCATTGCCGTCCCCGACCACCTGGATCTCGATGTGCCGTGCCGGTTCGATGAGCGATTCGGCGTAGACGTCAGAGCTTCCGAAGGCGCTCAATGACTCCGATTGGCAGCGCTCGAACGCTGCTCCGACATCCTCACCCGGTCGCACACTCCGCATACCTCGCCCGCCGCCACCGTGCGCCGCCTTGAGCATGGTCGGACCATTCGCTGCCACGAAGTCGGCCGCAGCATCTCCGTCGGCCAAGACCGCCGATCGCGTGCTGGTCGGCACATCCACACGGTCGGCCAGGCGCAGCGCGCGGGTCTTGTCGCCCAACTCCGAGAGCGCTTCAGGTGCCGGACCAATGAAAGCAATGCCGGCTTCCTTGCACGCAGCGGCGAAGTCGGCGTTCTCACTCAGGAATCCGTAGCCGGGATGGATCGCGTCGCACTTGGCGGCCTGAGCGGCGGCGATGATCGCGTCAGCATCCAGATACGCGCCAGCACCTCGCCCTGGCAGCTCGACCTGCTGATCCGCAACTTCGAGGTGCAGGCACTGAGCATCGTCGGCTGGGCCAACGGCGACGGTCTCGATGCCCAGCTCGGCTGACGCTCGAAGAACTCGGCACGCGATCTCGGCCCGGTTGGCAACGAGGATCCGGTGGAACGGTGCAGTTGTCGGAAGCGATTGGTCCGTCATCCCGGGATTCTTCACCAGGACCGGTCCCGGCACCAGACGGCGGACGAGTTCGCATGCCTCCACCGGGACGAAACGCCTGCTCTACTCGGGCCTCAGCGCAGGTCGATGACGTCGTTGTCGGCCGTCGTGCCCTGGTCTCGAAGATCAATGGTGAGTCCCAGAAGCCGAGGCCGGACGACGATCTGCCACAGGAGCAGGTAGTAGAGCCCAACAGAGATCGAGATGAAGAGCCGTAGCAGCGTCTGCAACGAGTCGCCGCTCTGAATCGCTTGGCCGGTCCACCATGCGCCCATCGCCACCGACCCGAGGAGGCCAGACCAGACGAAGCCAGCCCATGCCCATCCCCTGACGCCGTAGCGACGACGTGCCGTGGGGGCCGCTGATCGGGCCGCAACTCGTGCCACTCGCTCCAATTGATCCGCATCCACGCCTGACACCGTAGATGCCGGTCATACGCGCTCTGCAGAGACAACCTGCCCACGCCTGGCGTTGCGGGAGCTTTCACCCAGCCCTCGAGTCATCGACAAAGAAGAACCCCAGGTGTGCGTGCGCTCGGAGAGGACACTCACCGATTTGGGCAATACGGTTCCCGGCATGCTGTTTCTGATTCACGCCGAAGACAAGCCCGACTCCGTCGAACTCCGCATGGTGACCCGTCCCACGCACCTCGAATACATGGCACCTTTCGATATCCGTGTCGGCGGCCCGCTCGTCAACGAGAACGGTGACATGGCCGGCTCGTGCCTCATCATCGAAGCGGAGGACCTTGCTGCCGCTCAATCGTTCGCCGAGAACGATCCGTACAACAAGGCGGGACTCTTCGAGCGCGTAAGCATCACCGAGTTCAAGGCCATCACCTGGCCAGGCAACGACTGACCACACGTCAGAGCGAGAAGACCAGAACGAGTAGCGTCACGGAGATGGATATGGACTCAACCCTGCACTGGAACGACACCGACGTCGAGGTCCACAAGGTCGTTGTCGGGCCGTACGACAACAACGTGTTCGTGATCCGGTGCCGGCACACCGGCGAGGCCGTGATGCTCGACGCAGCGAATGAACACGAGATGCTGCTCGACCTGTGCCGCACTCTGGGCGTCCGCACCGTGCTCGAAACTCACGGCCATTGGGACCACATCCAGGCCGTGCCTGCCGTTCGGGATGCTGGCTTCGAGGTCGGCGTCACTGCCGCCGACGCGGAGATGCTCCCGAGCTACGACTACATCCTGGAAGATGACCAGATGATCACGGTCGGCAAGGCAAAACTGCACACGATCATCACCCCGGGGCACACGCCAGGATCGATCTGCTTCAAGCTGGTGGACAAGCCGCTGCTGTTCACTGGCGACACGCTGTTCCCCGGAGGCCCTGGTGCCACCAAGTGGGAGTACTCAAGCTTCGACACGATCATCGAGTCGATTGACCGCCGGCTGTTTCCGTATGCACCCGACACCATCGTCTTGCCGGGGCACGGCGACGACACCACGATCGGCGCCGAACGTCCGAGCCTGCAGACCTGGGTCGACCGGGGCTGGTAGCCTGCTTCATCGGTGACACGTCATGTGGACGTGTCACCTGAACACGTTGGTTTGAGAGTCGAAAGAACTGCACACTCGGCATCTTGACGACCCAGCGCTCAACGAACACACACGACATGTCGCTCGACGGCACGGCCCGAGATGCCCTGGCCGTCACGGCGTTTCGTCGAGTGTTCTTTGCGTCACTCGCTTCGAGCACCGGACGATGGATGCAAAACGTCGTCCTCGGCGCCTTTGCCTGGGAGTTCACAAAGAGTCCGAGCTTCACCACGCTGGTGATCTTCGCTCAGCTGTTTCCGTTGCTGACGCTCAGCATCGTGGGCGGCTCCTTGGCTGATTCGGTCGATCGACGAAAACTGCTGGTTCTCACGCAGTCATGGCAAGCCCTCTGGGGTCTGGTCCTTGCCTGGCAAGTCTGGGACGGAGAGATCACACGGCCGTTGTTGCTGCTCATCGTCTTCATGACCGGACTCGGTCAGGCATTGTTCGCGCCTGCCTTCACCTCGGTGCTCCCAAGCCTTGTTGGTCGAGAGAACCTCACCGCCGCCATCTCGTTGAACTCGATGCAGGTGAACGGCAGCCGAGTCGTCGGACCGGTGCTGGGAACGGCGCTGTTGCCGATCATCGGCATCGGCGGCGTGTTCCTCGTGAACTCGGCGACCTACCTGTTCGTGATCATCGCCCTGGCCACCGTCGCCCTCCCGCCGGTGACCACCCGAACCCTCTCAGCCGCCGATCGTCTACTCGGCGGCCTTCGCGTGGCCAGAAAGGTCGAACAGGTCCAGCGCCCGCTGGCGATCATGACCCTGTTCTCTCTGTTCTGCCTTCCGTTCATCGGCTTGCTTCCCGTCATCGCTGGGCTCCACCTCAACGTGGATGCCGACAGCGCGACCTACGGCTGGATGTACGCCGCGTTCGGGGTCGGGGCCTTCGGCGGGGCTGCCGCAGCGGGAACCATTCTTCTTCGAGTGCCAAAGGAGCAGATTGTTCGCGGCTCGCTCGTGATGTTTGCCCTCTCGCTGACAGTGCTTGCCGTCATCCGTGACGTTGTATTGGCGTACCCAACGCTCTTCTTCGTGGGGTTGTTCTATTTCGTGATGCCCACAGCGCTCAGTACGTTCCTCCAACAACATCTCGAAGACTCCATTCGCGGCCGGGTGATGGCGCTCTGGGTCATCTCGTTCGGCGGCGTCATCTCCATCACGAACCTGCTGTCGGGCAAGATCGTTGAACTCACGTCACTCACGGCCGTGCTGTGTGCTGGCGCCGTTGTTGCTGCCGGGATGGGCATCTTCATCCGCTTGGTCCCGGGTCCCAGCGTCGGCGATGAGGTGTTGGTCTAGCTCCTGCGCTGCGGTGAGCGCCCGCTACCCGATGATGGGCGGCGCACAGATCGTACTGTCGGACCACACGCCGTCTGCTCCCCGTGCCTGCACGGAGTAGACGTGGCTTTGGCCTGAGCGGAGCGAGTCGGTGAACGTCGTGCCCTGGACCAGCCCCCGCCAGAACGTGTTCCCACCATCCACCGAGCGGAAGACCCGGTAGTCGGTGGCGTTTGGCGAGGCAGCCCAGGTGATCTCACCGGAGCCACCAACAACCGCAGCCGAGCACGATGCCGGCGCTGCGACCGGGCCGCCGCCACCTCCAGCGGTCAACGGAGGATTGCAGTCGGTGAACGCGCTCCACACGCCGTTGTCGCCTCGAGCTTGCACCCGATACTGGTGGCTGCCCGTTGTTCGCAACGTGTCGTCGAAGGTCGTGGCCGAGACTCTGCCTCGCCAGAAGAATGTGCCACCATCGATCGAGCGATACACCCGATAGTCGACGGCCGTGGGGGAGGCATCCCAGCTGATGGTGGCGTCCACGTCGCTGTTGCTCGCCGTGCACGTTGCCGGCTGAGGTGCATCACCGGTGCCGCCACCAGCGGGATCCAGGGCGGGCGAGCAGTTGGTGAAGTCACTCCACACCCCGCTCTCGCCCCGGGCCTGCACGCGATACTGGTGGCTGCCGGTTGGCCGCAAGGTGTCATCCAACGAGAGCGTGGTCACTCTGCCGCGCCAGAAGAACGTGCCACCATCGATCGAGCGATACACCCGGTAGTCGTCGGCCCCGGCCGAGGCAGCCCAAGAAATCGTCGCGTTCACGCCGTCGTTCGTTGCGGCGCAGGTCGCCGGCGCAGCAACGTCATCAACGGGTGCGTCGGTGAGATCGATGGGCGGCTGGCATGGTGTCAGCGCACTGAGCACGTTGGTCTGATATTTGGCTTGCACGAAGTACTCGTTGACCGCGTTGTCAACACCGTTCTCGACGAACTGGGCGCCTGGAGCCGAGACTCGACCTCGCCAGGCCGTGTTCCCGCTGTTCACGCTACGTCGAATGACCACGTCAGTGGCAAAGGCCGGAACCGTCCAGTTGACCGTGATCTCGGTGCCGTTCGCCGAGGTCGTGCAGGACACTGGCGCGGGAGGGCTCGGGTTGGGCTGGGGATCGGGACCGGCACCGCCGGTGTCACACACCCGAACAAGGTCTCGGGCGGGGTCTTGATTCCCGATCGGACCAACCTGGCTGATGCCACCGGTCAGCCAGAGGCAGCCGTCGCTGGCCACGGCCATGCCGAAGCCGCCGGCATTGCCCGACATGTAGGGGTTGAAGCTCTGGATCCGTTCGCCGGTGTTGACGTTGTACGCGGCGACGGCGCTGACCGAGCCGGTCTTGTCGCCATCGGGGAACTGGCTGTCGAAGAAGATGGTCTCGTCGTCGGTCAGGTGAGAACCCCAGAAGTGGCCCGCGGCGTAGATGCGATTGCCGACCTGCTCGATCTCCTGATACTCACCGCCTCGCCGGTTGCAATCCGCCTGCTGGTCGAGGTCGCAACCCGTGAAGTGCATGAGATCCATTGAGAGGTCGGACTCATCGAGAATGAACAAGGCGTGCTGTTCGCCGCCCACCCAGATCTGTCCCTGCGTCGTGGCCACCACGTCGTACAGGCGGTAGAAGTTCGAGCAGCCTACGCAGGTGTTGTACGGAATCGTCGAACGACCCCGCAGGACGGCGCCGGTCGTATTGGAGACGGCGGCGAATCCGTCGGTGTTGGAGACGCCATCGACGTCACGGAACCAACCAGCGAGATAGACCTCGTTGTTGGTCTTGCTGACGGAAACTCCCCACACGGCGCCGTCGTTGGCGTCGGGGAGCCAGTTCCAATCGATAGCACCAGTGGTCGGGTTCATGCGGATCGCTCCACCCACAGCCTGCGGGTTGCCGCCGTCAGACGCCGTGGTGAAGTTGCCGACCACGTAGAGCCAGCCGTCCGGTTCGAGGCGAATGTCACGCACAACCGAGCTTCCGCCGTAGACGCGAGTATCGAACCCAGGCCAGGCATCGCCGGTCTCCGGATCGATCTTCATCAGTGCGCCGCGCTGCACCCCGTTCCAGGTGCCCATCTCTCCACCGACGTACACACCACCATCGCCGACGGTCTCGAGCGCAAGCACCGCTCCCCCGCTCTGGGGTCGCCACCACGGCAAGAACTGCCCGGTGCCGGCATCGAAGGCCGCGATCCACGGCTGATTGATCGTCTGTCCACCGTTGGTGACGTCTTGGAACTTCCCGCCGACGAGCATGGCTCCGCCGGACTGCTCCGTGGCCCACCCAAGCGCGGCCCATCGATCGATGTTGTTGGTAGCCCCTGCTCGCGCCAAGCCCCAAGACGTCTGTTGAGGAGCGTCGATCTCGGCATCGACAGGAGAAGACTCCAGCAAAACAGTTGTTCCAAAGGCTGAAGCGGCAACCAGAAGCCATGCGATGCACAGCCACCTGAACTTCATTGGACAAGATGATAGGCGAAGCCCAGTGCAGGCGTCGTGTCGAGATGTACCCAGTCGGCATTCTTCCTCCTGGGTCAACCAGTCCGAGCCACGATGCAGGTAAGAGACAACAGCCGCTGTGACGCGTGTTGAGCGCGAGATGATGTCGTGAATTTCTCGTCACACGACATTTCTCCTATGCGTGTAGTGCAATTAGAATCGTCCCCTATGACCGCCCCGCTGTTTGAGATCGATGACCTCCACGTGAGCACCCTCGCCGATGGCAATCAGCCACCGGTCGAGATCCTGAAGGGCGTGACGCTGACCATCAACGAAGGCGAAATTCACGCCCTCATGGGACCGAACGGATCGGGAAAGTCCACCCTTGCGTCCTCCCTTCTCGGCTCCCCCGAATACGAGGTCACCGCCGGTCGAATCCTGTTCCGGGGCGACGACATCACCGAGTGGGGCGCCGACGTGCGGGGCAAGGCCGGCATCTTCCTGGCCTTCCAGTACCCGCAGGAGATTGCCGGAGTCAGCGTGCTGAACTTCCTGCGCCAGTCGCTCAGTGCGCGGAAGGGCATCGAGATGAGCGTGCTCGAGCTGCGGTTGTCACTGATGGAGTGGATGGAACGGCTCGAGATGGACTCATCGTTCATGGAGCGATACGTCAACGAGGGATTCTCGGGAGGCGAGAAGAAGCGCAATGAGATTCTGCAGATGGCGATCCTCGAACCCGAGATCGCGATTCTCGACGAGACCGACTCCGGCCTCGACATCGACGCTCTCCGGGTCGTCGCCACGGGCGTGCAGGAGATCCGCAAAGACCGACCGGCCCTCGGAGCTCTTGTTGTGACCCACTACCAGCGGCTGCTCGATCATCTTCAGCCTGATCAGGTGCATGTCATCGTCGACGGCAAGATCGTGCAGTCCGGCGGCGCCGAGCTGGCCTTGCAGCTCGAGAACGACGGCTACGAGAGCTTCCAGTGACCGCGGCCGACGACAGCCCCTCCCCCAAGACCGCTCTCGACGGCACCGCCATTCGAGCGGACTTCCCCATTCTCCATCAGATGCAGACCGGCGCCGACGGCGAAGAACGCCGTGTGGTGTTCCTCGACTCGGCCGCCTCATCGCAGCGACCCCAGCAGGTCATCGACGCGATGGACGAGATCTACACGCACTCCTACGCCAACGTGCATCGCGGCGTGTATCAAATCGCTGAGCGAGCGACGAACGCCTACGAAGGTGCCCGCACCAAAGTGGCTTCATTCATCAACGCCCCGTCGGCCAACGAGGTGATCTTCACCAAGAACGCCACCGAGGCCATCAACCTCGTGGCCGCCAGCTGGGGTCGAGCCAATCTCGGGCCGGGCGACGCGGTCGTGCTGACGATGATGGAGCATCACGCAAACATCGTTCCCTGGCAGATGCTGGCCGCCGAGAAGGGTGTGGAGATCCGTTGGATCCCGGTCACCGACGACGGACAACTCGACTTGAGCGAGCTCGACACCCTGCTCGACGGGGCCAAGATGTTGGCCTTCACGTCGATGTCGAACGTGCTCGGCACGCTCACACCGGTGAAAGAGCTGGTGGCTGCTGCTCATCGCCACGGCGCTCTGGCCCTCGTTGATGCGTGCCAGTCGGTCCCCCACCTGCCCACCGACGTGGTCGACATGGATGCCGACTTCGTGGCATTCAGCGCTCACAAGATGATGGGCCCCTCCGGCCTCGGTGTGCTCTGGGGTCGCATGGAACTGCTCGACGCCATGCCGCCGTTCCTCGGGGGCGGGGGCATGATCCTGAACGTCACGACCGAAGGCTTCACCACCGACGCCGTGCCAGCCAAGTTCGAGGCTGGCACCCCGCCGATCGCCGAAGCGGCTGGCCTCAGCGCCGCCATTGACTACCTCGAGAACATCGGCATGGACGAGGTTCGCCGTCACGAGGTGGAGCTGACGGCCTACGCCATGCGCACCTTGACAGAACGGCTCGGCGACGACATTCGCATCTTCGGACCGGCAGAACCGGCAGCCCGGGGAGGCGTTCTTTCCATCGAGCTCCGAGACGTGCATGCCCACGACGTGAGCCAGATCCTGGACGAGAAGGCCGTGTGCATCCGTCCCGGACACCATTGTGCCAAGCCGCTGATGCGCCACTACGGCGTTGCGGCCACGGCCCGAGCAAGCTTCTACATCTACAACGACACCGATGATGTCGACGCGCTGGCCGACGCACTGGTCGCCGCCCGAGACTTCTTCGCCCTCTAGGAGAAACACCCCATGGCCGGACTCGAAGATCTCTACCGAGAGATCATTCTCGACCACTACCGCAGCCCGCGAAACAAGGGCGAGCTGGAGACCCCGCCAGCAACCCGCACCGAGGGCTTCAACCCCTTGTGCGGCGACGAGATCGTTGTCTATGTCGACGTTGACGATGACGGCATCGTGCAGGACATCAAGATCGGCGGCCAGGGCTGCTCGATCTCCCAGTCATCAGCATCAATGATGTCCGCTGCAGTCAAGGGCAAGTCGGTCGAAGAGGCTCGCAAGCTCACCACGGCATTCAAGTCGCTGATGAGCATCCACGAAGCCAACGTGGGCGGCGACGGCTCCGAGGCCGAGGCCGACCCGGACGCCGAGTTGGACCCCTCGATCAAACTCGGCGATCTCGAGGCGTTGCAGGGTGTGGTCAAGTTCCCGACCCGTATCAAGTGTGCAACCCTCAGCTGGAACACCCTCAGCCAAGCCTTCGACGAAGCCGCCGCGGCGAACTGATCTCTCCGAGATGGCCACACGATCGCCTTCCCCGATGGATCGCGCCTTCCTGAATGGCGAGGACGGCGTGGGGCATCTCGTTCTCATCCGTCACGGCCAACAGCAATGGCCTGATCCCGACACGTCGGTCACTGCGGATTGGATCGATCCTCCGCTCTCCGAACTCGGCGAGCAACAAGCAGCGTGCACCGGCACGCATCTGGCGTCGGAGACGATCGACGCGGTGTACAGCTCCCAGCTCGCTCGAGCTCATGACACCGGGCGAGCCGTGGCCGGACACCACGACCTCGATGTCACGGTGATGCGGGAACTAGAGGAGATCCATATCTTTCGTGATCTTCCGCAAGACCAACGGGCGAGCGACGTCCTCGGCGAGGAGTTCATGCACGGCGTTCGCCACAATTTCGTGCGAACCAAGCGGTGGGATGCCTACCCCGGCACTGAATCCTCACTGGAGTTCCGGCGCAGAGTCAGTGCCGCAATCGAGTCGATCCTGCACCGGCATCCAGGCCAAACCGTGGCGGTTGCCTGTCACGGCGGCGTGATCAACGCCTATCTCGCTGAGGTGCTGGGACTGAGCGAAGACATGTTTTTCCGACCCGTACACGCCTCTGTGCACCGGCTTCGCTTCGATGTCGATCGCCGAGTTGTCGGCGTGCTCAACGAGCAGCACCACCTCGCCGCACAAGCGCTCGTCTCGCACTAGGCCGGGCCGTCGAGCCCGAGCCCAAAACGATCAGTGGAGATGATCAATCTGATCACCTCCACCAACCGGGTACGGATAGGCATCGAGCATGGATACGAGAAGGCGCTCGATGCCGTTTGAGCCGAGGTCTGAGGTCGCCCGCCCCGGTCACTTCTTCATCGGAACAAATGTCGATGATTCAAGCTGTTTGTCCAAAGATGTTTGAGAAGTTCTCAGACGTCCCCAGCGACGTGCGTTGCGCCCTGTCTGCGCCGATCACTCGAAGACGTCGAGAACGCCGGAAGCGAACGGCGTTGCTGGCTCTGCCACAGCCGCCTCGACCTCGCCGTAGGCGCCGTAACCGGTGTCTTCCAGCTCCGCTGCGAGCGCAGCGTCACCTGAGGCGACGATCTGCCCCTTGGCCAGCACGTGCACGTGATCAGGCTTCAGTTCGGTCAGCAAACGGTTGTAGTGGGTGATCACGAGGACACCGAGACCGGTCTCCTCCGTGGCCGCTTCGACGCGTTGGGAAACCATGCGGAGCGCATCCACGTCGAGGCCGGAGTCGAGCTCGTCCAGAATGGCAATCTTGGGCTGGAGCACACCGAGCTGCAGTGTTTCGTTCCGCTTCTTCTCGCCACCGGACAAATCGACGTTCAGCGCTCTGGACAGGAACTTCTCGTCGAAACCGATGCGAGCGGCTTCGACCAGCAGCGCTTCATCGAGCGCGGCTGTGTCTTTGTCGGCGGCATCAAAGGAGGCGCCGAGCATTTCCTGCAGCGAGACTCCTGGCACCTCGGTCGGGTACTGCATTCCGAGGAAGATGCCGGCGTGCGCTCGTTGCCACGTCGGCATGGCCAGAAGGTCTTCGCCGTCGAGGGTGACAGTGCCGCCCGTGACCTCGTAGCCGGGCTTGCCCAACAACACGTGAGACAGCGTCGACTTTCCTGCGCCGTTCGGGCCCATCACAGCATGGACTTCGCCAGAACGGATGGTGAGGTCCAGGCCTCGAAGAATGGGGTTGCCGGCGGCGGAGGCCTCGAGGCCCTCGATGATCAGTTCGCTCATGCGGATGCTCCCCCGCTCACGGCGGTGTCAGTCGTGATGGTCACCTGCACGCGTCCGCCGGAGACGGCGGCCTCAAAGACAGGTACGGATTTGGTGGCCGGCAAGCAGGTGGGCTCGCCGGAGTCGATCGAAAAGGTACTGCCGTGCTTCCAACACTCGAGAGTGCGGTCATCGACGTCGAGTTCGCCCTCAGCGAGCGAGAAGTCGGCGTGACTGCACTTGTCGCCCATGGCGAAAACGTCGTCGTCGAAGCGCACAATCGCCAAGCGATGACCGTCAATGTCGAACCGCTGAGCCGAGTTCGGCTCGAGATCATCGAACGCACAGACGTCGAGCACCGTCATGCCACGTTTCCGTTCGTCTCGGCAACCAGACGACGATCGAGCTTCGTGTCGACCAGGCCTCGCACGGTCTCTTGTAATGCCGGTGAGGGGAAGCGAGCGATGACCTCTCGGAAGAATCCGGCGACGATCAGTCGGTCGGCGACCGTCGGCGGCACACCACGGGCGTGCAGGTAGAAGCGCTGATCGGTGTCGACCGGGCTCACCGTGCTGGCGTGGCTGCAGCGGACGTCGTTGTTCTCGATCTCGAGGTTCGGAACCGACCACGCCCAAGCATCTTCGCTGAGTTTGATATTGCGGTTCGTTTGATGGGCGTTCGAGCCCCGTCCGTCTTCGTGGATGTGAATCAGGCCGGTGTAGATCGAACCAGCGCGATCATCGACGGTGCCCTTGAACAGCAGATCGGACAGCGTGTCGGGTGCATCGTGGTGCTGGAAGGTACGGAAGTCGTGGACCTGGTCGCCGTCGGCGTAGTAGACCGAAATCAGATCGCCGGACGCACCCCGACCAGC
The DNA here is from genome assembly GCA_937997485.1 of uncultured Acidimicrobiales bacterium. Classification (GTDB taxonomy): domain Bacteria; phylum Actinomycetota; class Acidimicrobiia; order Acidimicrobiales; family SZUA-35; genus SZUA-35. The sequence continues at coordinate 67,767 of CALKTH010000009.1, forward strand.
GAGGCGGGTGTCGGTTCGCACTCGGGCGTAGGCGCCACCAAAGGCGGCAATGCCGCTGACCAGCGAGGCTTGCGAGCCAGCAGAGGAGATCTGTCGACCGAGCTGCCACATGGCAGTATCCAGCTCTTGGACGGTGACGTAGCGCAGACGGGCTGCGTCATCAGCCCGCATTTCGACCAGCGGCACCGCGAGTCCGGCGCCTTCCCCTGACGTTTGATGCTCAACGACGGTCACCTCAGCGTTGGCTGCCGCCTCTACAACGACGTGGGGGAACGCTGCCACTCCAGCGCCGGAGTGATGATTGTGAATCACGATCGGGGCATCCACGGTGAGGCTGCGCTTCACCGTGATCTGCAGCGGAGCCGGAGCGAAGGCCTCGTGGAGACGATCGATGCGGTCGACGTCGTCGGCGTCGAGAGACGTGCGACCGCTCGGATCACCTTGCGCAACGGTCAGGCCCTTGTCCACCCAGTCAGCGTCGAGATCAATCGACGTGATCCAACCGTCAACGATGGTGACGGTGGCTGCTGCGCCCTCGATCGCCGGGGTCTCGGGCAGCACCGGGTCGGTCGGTGCCGTCAATTGCGGAACGTAGGCGTCGAGGTCGAGCTCGTTGATGGGGCCATAGCGCCACGCCTCGCTCTCTGCGCTGGGCGCATCGAGTTCGAAGGCAGCAACCGCAGCGGCCGTTCGACGAGCCGCATCGGCGGCAACGTCGGTGGCTCCCTGACAGAGACTTGAGGTGGCGGCAACATCCGCCGAGAAGCTGGTGTTCACGGGGATTGACACTATCGCCGTAGGACAAATTCAGGCCGAGTCAGAACGGCCAGAACCACCGCTTTTTCTGCTGGCGGGCAGCCTGTTCCGCCTCGACCTCAGATCGGATGTCGTCACCGACGGCATTGATGATGTCCTCCGCTGAGTCCAGAAGTGCCGCAACGGATGGGTCGTCGCCCACGCTCGCTGGCGCCGAGGGAGTCGGCGGCGACACAAGCGATCCGTGTCGCCAGTTCACATCTGCGAGTCGTCGCTCGTATTTTTGACAGTCAGCGGGACAGCTCCACGGCGCCTCAGGCGCCAGGTCGAGCCCACACTTCCGCATGGTGTCGCCGCTCGGATACGAGCGGCTCTGATAGTGCTTGCAATCTTGCCGCATGGCCATACCTACAATTCTGGCAGACTCGATCTATGGCAACACCTCACCTCAGCGCAGAACCCGGCGACTTCGCCTCCACCGTCCTCATGCCGGGCGATCCGCTCCGTGCTCGCTTCATCGCCGAGACCTTTCTCGACGACGCTCGACAGGTCACAGACGTCCGCAACATGCTGGGATTCACTGGCACCTACAACGGCATGCCGGTGTCCGTCCAAGGTTCGGGCATGGGCATTCCGTCCTTCCAGATCTATGCCACCGAACTCGTCCGCGAGTACGGCGTGGACACCATCGTGCGGGTCGGCAGCTGCGGGGCGATCCGAGACGATGTGAATCTCGGAGACGTGATCGTGGGCATCGGAGCTGGAACCGACTCTCGCGTCAACCAAACGCGCCTCGGCGGAAACGATCTTCCTGCCGTGGCCAACTACGAGCTGTTGGCGGACGCCGTCGCGGCGGCCAACGAGCAAGACATCGCCGTTCGAGTCGGCACGCTCTTCACCTCGGACTTTTTCTACAACCCGAACGACCCGCAGTTCGATGTTCTGGAGAAGTACGGATTCCTCGGCGTCGAAATGGAAGCGGCGGGCCTCTACGGGTTGGCGGCCGAGCTTGGCATCGCCGCCCTTGCCGTGTGCACGGTGAGCGATCACATCAAGCGAGATGAGGCGATGAGCGCCGAAGAGCGCCAGACCACCTTTGCCGACATGATGAAGGTCGTGCTTGGGGGCCTCAAAAAGAGCCACGCTCGCAGCTGAGCAACGAGCTTCGCTGACCCCTCTCACCCCGAACGCGAGAGAACGAGAGAGCGCTCGGGGCCCACGGTGACGGGTCGCCGGCGCATACGCCGGCTTCCCCTCCCCTGTCCGTAGGTGGCGAGCATCTCTCTCGTCCTCTCTGGCGGCCTCACGTCACCTTCCCAGGTGGGGGCCGCCGATGCCTCGCCCGCTGCTGCCTCTCCGAACGATCCGGTGAGAACACAGCGTGGGGCAGGCGAGACATCGAAGGCATCAGCTCATGCGATCAACCGCCCGGATCAGCTCGGCCAGTTCCCGAACATCGGCCGAACGGCCGCTGAGCGCATCTGCTTCGCTTGCGATCTGCTCGAAGCTGATCTCCTCGGCGTACTGGCTTTGCCGTAGCTTTTCGGCAAAGGCCCCGGCCGTGACGGCCAAACGGAAGTCGTCGGAGGTCTCGGTCCAGCTCGACTCGAGGATGCTGGCCGACAACTCGAGCCGGGTTTCGATCACTTCACGGCTGTCCGGGTCTTCCCAACGAAGCTTGGCTGTTCCCAGACGGTCGGCGTTGTCGACGTCGTCGAAGAGCTCGAGTTCGTAGATCGCCGTCACCTGGTGTCCGGCTCCGAGCTCACCCGCATCAACGGCATCGTTACGGAAGTCGTCGTCTCGCACCGCTCGGTTCTCGAACCCGAGCAGTCGGTACGACTTGACGGTGCGGTCATCGAACTCGACCTGGATCTTGCCGTCGATGGCGACCGTGAGGAGTGAAGAGACGAGATTCTCGCTGAACAGGTCCTCCGCCTCGTCCTGCGTGTTGACGTAGCGGTAGAAGCCATCGCCGTCGTCGGCCAGCGTTTCGAGCAGAACGTCGTTGAAGTTGCCCATGCCGACGCCGACGGAGATGAGCTGCACACCACGATCCGCGTCGTCACGAATCATGCGGACGAGAGCGTCCGGGTCAGTGAGTCCAGCGTTGGCCACACCATCCGAGGTCAGGATCACTCGGTTGATGCGATCACGATCGAAGGTCTCATCAGCCAAGCCGTAGCCCAGCTCGAGTCCGGCCTCCAGGTTCGTCGAGCCTCCCGTGCGGAGGTCCTCGATGGCCTCGATGATGCGATCAGCGTTGCGGACTCGAGTCGGCTCGAGCACGACTCGTCCATCACTCCCATAGGTCACGATGGCGACCTCATCCTCGTCACGCAGCTCTTCGACGAGACGGATCAGGCTGGTGCGAACCAGATCGATCCGGTTGTCTTGCTCCATCGAGCCAGAGGTGTCGATCACAAACGTGAGGGAGGCGTTGGGGCGATCTCGCTCGCTCACCTGCTCGGCTTGCACCCCGAGACGAACGATGACGTTGTCTTGGTCGAACGGTGAGGGGCCCGCCTCGGCGAGGACCGTCAAGCCATCTCGAGGAGACGAGTAGTCGTACTCGAAGGAGTTGACGTACTCCTCGACTCGCACGGAGGCAGTGGGCGGAATCACGCCTTGGTTGATCCACTCGCGACCGATGCTGTAGCTGGCGGTGTCGACATCGAGGGCGAATGTGGAGTTCGGATCCTGAGCGGTATCGATGAACGAGCGCACGCCGTAGTCCTCGAACGTGTTGTTCTCGGTGCGGTCCGGGGCCAGTTCCGCTTCTGCGTCGATGTTCGCTTCCTCTTCAGCGAAGAAGCCGTCCTCGGCCGCAGGGCTTGTCGTGGTCGTGAGGGAAGACCCGGAGTCGGCTTCGGTCTCCATGGCGTCCGCCTCCATGGCTGCTTCCTCTTCCATCGCTTCTTCCGCTTCCTCTTCGATGAAGAAACTCTCGGCATCTTCGTTCTCGGCGCCGTCACTGCTGCGCTCAGCCGCCTCCGTCGTCGGGAAGTCGAAGCCGTCCTCGCTCGACGACTCGTCGGCGCCACCACATGCGACGGCGGCGAGGCTCAGTGCCACGCCGATCGCCGCCATCTTCGGAAGGGTCAGCGGCTTGCGCTGTGTGTTCTTGGAAGAGTTCTTCGATGCGTTCATGACCGGCTTTGGCGATCACTCGCCGCCACCAGTTCCCACCGTCATGGATCCGTCACGAATCGGACACGAGGTGACGTGCCCACTCGAACTCACTTCACGCAGTGAGGGAGCGACTCAGCGGGTTCCTGCCCACGCCTTGCCCTGTGACAATGCCGCCGCCTGCTCGACCCACTGGTCACGACGAATGCGACCGGGGAATCCTTCGAGCCGATCGTTGAGCGCCTCGGCCCCTTCGGCATCAAGGGACGCAAGCTGGCGGAACGTGAACACGCCGTTGCTATGGAGAAGCGGAACAAGACGAGCGCCGATGCCCTTGATGCGAGTGAGGTCGTCGGTGAAGTCGTGACGCCAACCCCGGTTCGCCTCAGCGAGCTGGCGCTCGAACTCGTCGGCATAGACGGCAGGAACCGTGACTCGGTCGTGGATCGCCTCATCGTGGACTTGGAAGTGCAGATCAGCGGCCTGATGCAACCAGTTCTGATTGCGAATGCGTCCCGGAGCGATGTCGAGGCGATGCTCCAGCTCGTCGATGGCTGGCCGGTCCAACAACGCGAGCTGGAACGCCGTGACGATGCCATGTGCTTCCAGGCCAGCACTCATGCGCCGTCCGACGCCCTTGATCGGGCGGAGGTTGTCTGCCTCAACGACCGGCCGCTCCTCGTAGAGGGTGGCCAGCCTGCGGGCCAGTGCACCCCGTGGCGGTGCAGCAGCTGCTGTGACAAACAATTCGTGGCGTCGGATGTCATCGCCGTGGACGTCGGCATGGAGCTGCGCTGCTTGGTGAACCCAGCCATCACGGCGGACGCGTCCCGGGAAACAGTCGAGCCGCTGTTCCAAGTCATCGATTGCAGCATCGTTCAGCAGGGCCATCTGGGCGAAGCTGCGGATGCCGGACTCGTGGAGCGTCGTCTCAAGGAGAGGTCCGATGCCCTTGATGCGCTGGAGATCGTCGTCTCGTTGCTCGACGGCAACGTTGATCTCCGCTAGGCGTTGAGCACAGAAGTCGTCGAAGCCCTCCTCGGCGAGTGCGGCGCGTGCGACCGATGGTCTGACGGCAAGCGCCTCGCTCAGATCTTCGTCGTGTCGTGCACGGTGGAGGGCTGCAGCTTGAGGAATCCAATCGTCCCGTTCGATCCGGCCGGGCGTGGCATCGATCCGCTCCTCCAGGGCCTTGATGCCCTCGCTGTCGAGCATCGCCAGGTCGAAATAGCTCTGAAGACCGTGCTGGTTGAGCAAACGGCTCATTCGTCGGCCGATGCCCTTGACGGCCGTCAGGTCGTCACTCTCGCCTTCAATGTTGCGGCTGCTTCGCAGTTGTTCCAGACGAGCGCTGAGGCCATCGGGCTCGGCCGGGGCCGAGAACTCGGCCAGTGCTTCGATCTCGAATGCCTCGAGGCCGTTGGCTGCTTCCGCTGCTCGCCCTTCTGCATCGGCAACGGCTTCTTCGAGTAGGGAGATGCGGTCGACCTGAGTGGTGAGTTCGTTGATCGCTGCGTTCTGCTGATCGATCGTGGCCGCGAGCCCGGTAGCTCGAGCGTCGAGCTCAGCCATTGCTGCGTCGCGCTGTTCGAGCATGTTCCGAGCATCATCAAGAGTCGAGGAGAGCGCACTGATCTCGGCATTCGCCGAAGCGACCTGCTGATTCCGCTCTTCGATCTCAGCCGCCATGCGCTCGCGCTCGTCGTTACGAGTCTGCAGCTCTGCCCTGGTCTCACTCAGCTCTTGGCTCCGTGCATCGAGCTCGCCGCGGACACCCTGCAGGGACTCGTCCCGCTCTGCCAGTTCCGTCCGCAGACCCGACAATTCTCCATCCCGGGCATCCAGTTCCGCCCGAGTACCGGCCAACTCGCCACCCCGGGCATCCAGCTCCGCCTGGACACCAGCCAACTCCTCGCCGCGGGCGTCGAGCTCAGCCCGGACACCACTGAGCTCATCGCCGCGAGCCTCGAGTTGGGTTCGCACTCCGAGCAACGAGTCATCGCGTTCGGTCAGTTGTGATTGCAGCTGTGCTGCGGCCTCGGCCGAGGCCAAAAGCTCACCTTCAAGGAAGGTGACCCGCTCGGTGCGTTCCACCATCTGGACTTCCACCGATTCGAGTTCGGAGACCCGATTCTTGCTCTCGTAGATCACACGCTCCAGCTCGGCGACCCGCTCTTCCCGTTCGGTGAGCCCTTCGGCCAGCGCCACGCGCTCGGCTTCCAATCCTCCCAGTTGCGCTTCGAGTTCACCGATTGTGTTGGCCCGCTCGGAGAGCTCGGCCTGCAACGCACCCGCCTCATTCCCCCTGGTCGTCAGCTCCTCCTTCAAGGACTCGATACGACGGACGCGCTCGCCGAGAAGATCTTGAAGCTCTCCAATCACGGTTTCACGACCGGCCAATTCTTCGGCCACTTCGGCCCTGGCTTGCACAGAGGCCCCGAGATCGGCTTCCAGCGACCGGTACCGCTCTGCTTCGATGTCGAGCCGTTCGCTGAGCTGTGCAAGTTCGCCATCCCGCAACTCGACGAGCTGGTTGACGCTCCCCTGCTCTTCCTCCGCCTGGGCTAGATCGGCCTCCAGGCCCGCAATGCGGTTGGAGAGCAAACTCACCTCGTTCTGGAGGTGTTCGATTCCTTGATCTCGCACCGAGAGATCGCTCACCAACGCGGAGACACGCGTCTCGTGCGCTTCGGCTGCTGCGGTCTGAGCTGACTCCAGCTCAGCCAGTCGATGGTCTCGCTCGCGAACGGCTTCGGTGTGAGCAAGCTCGAGCTCCGCCAGGCGAGTGTCCCGCTCGTTGATGTCGTGGACTCTCGCTTCGAGCTCGGCGTCTCGCTCCTCCACTCGTCCAGAGAGCAGACTGAGCTCGCCACGGGCAGAGGACATCTGGCTCTCGCGTTCGAGTGCGTTGGCTCGCTCGGTGAGCAGGGCAGCGTCCAGCTCAGCCACTCGGCTTTCGAGATCGGTGATCTCACTCCGCCTGGCCTCGACCTGCGAGACCAATTCATTGGCCTTCGCTTCGGCTTCGGCTGCAGCTCGGGCATGGGCGGCCTCCGAGTCGGCGGCAGCGGCCCGAGCCGCTCCCAGCTCCCCTTCGAGGCGAGCCAAGCTCTCGTCTCGTTCTGCGGTGATGGCGTGAACGTGTCCCTCCATCTCGGCAATCCGCCGGTCGGCCTCCTCCGACAGAGCATTGACCTGCGCGACACGCTCTTCCCTGCTCGCCGCGAGCTGTGCGTCGCGATCTTCGGCTAGCGCCGCGAGCTGCGCAACTCGCTCCTCACTGAGCGAGCTCAGTTGCGCGTGGTGCTCGTCGTTCAGCGCAGCGAGCCTGGCCTCGGTGTTGGCTTGGAAGTTCGCCATTGCCGTCTCGTGTTCTTCGATGGCCTCGGCGATCCGGGCCTCTGCCCTGGCCTGTACGTCGGCTGCTTCAGCAGCGTGAGCATCGGCCAGTTCCGCCATCTCATTCGAGTGCTGCTTGAGCAGCGCATCACGTTCGCTTCGGCGCTCGTTCTCGACGGCTGCGAGCTGCGCGTCGTGCTCGGCCTGAACATCGGCGAGCTGGGAGTCTCGTTCTGTGGCGAGCGCTTCGAGGTCTCGGTCGCGCCCTACAAGCGATTCCTGCAGCTCTTGGATCTGCTCGTCACGTTCTGACAACGTCTCTCCCAGCGACGACAGCGACCGTTCGAGGGCGTTGATGCTTTGTTCGCGGGCCTCTGTCTCGGTCCGAGTCGACCGGAGTTCCTCGGAGCGCTCATCCACCTCGCTGCGCAGGGCCGCGATCTCCTGTTCTGCGGACGCAGCTTCCGCTGTGAGCTCTTCAGCCCTGGCGAACGCGGCCGCTACGTCGCCCTCGAGCGACGCCGCACGATTGTCGGCCGCCGTGATCTGCTGAGCCAGGTCGATTGCTTGCGTTTCACCCGAAGCGATCTCGCTTCGGAGTCCCTCGATCACTGACTCGCGTTCACTCATCTCCGCCTGCAGTTCGAGCAGCGCGGTTGTGGCTTCGTTGCGCTCTCGTTGAAGCTCAGCGATCTCCTCTTCGCGTCGCTCGACAACACCGACCAGCGGTTCGAGCCGAGCCAAGCGCGTGCCCTCGGCGTTTGCCCGTTCAGTCAGCTCGGCCAGCGAGGCCTCGTGAGCCTCCCGAATGTCTTGCAGTTCACCGATGCGAGCATCACGCTCGTCAAGCACAAAGCGCAACGTGGCCAGGTCATCCTCGCGCTCGACCAGAAGTGCATTCTGTTCTGCAATCTGCTGCCGCCCGGCATCGACTGCCTCGTCACGGCGATTGAGTTCTTGCTGCAGCGATGCTTCCGAGTTTCGGAACGACTCGATCGACGCTTCACGTTCCGCAATCGTCTGATCGAGATCTGCACCCGCAGAACGGGCGGCCTCGAGTTCGGCCTGCAGCAGTTCAATCTGCTCGCCCAACCCAGCCGCCTCGGCCGCGAGCGCGTCTCGGTCGCTCTCTCGAGCAGCGATCTCCTGCTCGAGACCAGGAACACGATCGGCGACCGGCCTCAGCTCGGCAATGGACTCGTGAGCCGACTCGAGGTCTGCTTCAAGCACGGGCACTCGTTCGGCCACCGGCTCCAGGTCGGCGATGAGCCGACGAGCGGAGCGCACATCGGTTTCAAGGTCCGGAACTCGCTCGGCCAGCGGCGAGAGTGCCGCAATCTCTGCGGAGAGGCGTTCGACCTCTGCCGTGCCGCTGTTGCGTTGTTGCTCCAGGGCGTCGCGCTGCTGATCTGCTTCGGCAAGAGCTGACTCCAGCTCACTGATGCGTTGTTCAGCGCTCGCGATGACCTCGTCGCGCTCGCTGACCTTGACACCAAGGTCGTCAAGGTCCGTGCGCGCCGTATTCAGAGCGATCGTGAGGTCCTCCGCTTGCGCCTTGAAGGGACGCAAGGCTCCGATCTGGCGGTCTCGATCAGCGAGCGTCTGTTCCATGGCTCCCAGGCGCTGACTTGCCGCGCCGAGTTCGGCGTCCGTCTGCGACAGACGCTCGATCTGCATGTTCGCTTCGGCCAGCCGGTCGTCAGTCTCTCGAAGTCGCTCGGCCATCGCATCGCGGTCGACGGTGAGCGCCATGAGCTCTCGCTCCACATCTTGTGCTGCGGCCGTTCGATGTTCGAGATCCGCCTTGAAGGACTGAATGCGATGGTCGCTGCTCTCTCGCAGTTGCTGGTTCTCGGCCACCAGTGCCTCCAACCGCTCGACTTCAGCCTCCGCTGTGCGAACGTTGGTCGAAAGCGCTGCTTCGCGGCGCCCGAGTTCCTGTTTCTCTCTGCGGGCGGCGTCTCGCTCGCCCTCCAGGCGACCGATTCGTTGTTCGAACGGGGCCGCGGCGACCTTCGAACCCATTCGTCGCCCGTACCACCACCCCAGGAGCAGGGCGCAGAGCGCAGCAGCGATGACCACGACGAGGTCGGGGTAAACAGACATCAGCAAGCTTCCTTGGATCGGATATCGCCGGTACCTCGAGCGACAGACTGACCATGTGATAGCGGATCGCCTCCGCGGATGCTCAAACAACCCCGAGGATCTGCATCCATTGGCGACCGTTTCGCTCCAACTCCTCTCCGGCCAGCGCGCCAGGAAATTCTTCGCGACCCAGACCGTCTCTCAGCCGTCAGAACTGACAGCATGGGAATCGTGCCAACCGGCACGCTCCCCCGACAGCGAAAGCAGAGACCAACCATGGGCATCTTCGACAAAGCCAAGGACATGGCCGGCAACGCCGACGAACTGATCGATACGGCCAAGGACGCCGTTGCAGAGCACGGCGACAAGCTCCCCGGCGGCGTCGGCGACAAGGCCGCCGAAGCCCTCGACAAGGCCGACGAGCTCAAAGACAAGCTCCCCGGCAACTGATCCAAACGGAAAGAACCCCCGGCCCAAGCCGGGGGTTCTTTCGGTTTTCAGACCACTACAGCGTCAGACCACTACAGCGACGGATCGGTCAGCCGACCGAGCCCTCCATTTGAAGCTCAATCAACCGGCTCCACTCCACGGCGTACTCCATGGGGAGGGTGCGTGTCACGGGCTCAATGAATCCGTTGACCACCATGCCGATGGCTTGTTCTTCGGAGAGACCTCGGCTCATGAGATAGAAGAGTTGCTCGTCAGCGACCTTGGACACGGTGGCTTCGTGGCCGATCTGTGCGTCTTGCGAACCAATCTCCATGTAGGGGTAGGTGTCGCTGACGCTCTCGTCGTCGAGGATGAGGGCGTCGCACTGCACATGGCTCTTGCAGCCGTAGGCACCGTCTTCGACTCGAACGAGTCCTCGATAGCTGGAGCGCCCGCCGTCCTTGGAAATGGACTTGGAGACGATCTTCGACGTGGTCTCGGGAGCGGCGTGCACCATCTTGGCGCCAGTGTCTTGGTGCTGACCGCGGCCTGCGTAGGCAACAGAGAGCACTTCGCCCGTGGCCTTGGGGCCAGCGAGCCAGATGGCCGGGTACTTCATGGTGAGGCGGCTACCGATGTTGCCGTCGATCCACTCCATATGGCCTTCTGCTTCGACCCAGGCCCGCTTGGTGACGAGGTTGAACACGTTGGATGACCAGTTTTGGATGGTCGTGTAGGTCACGTGGGCGTTCGGCTTGACGACGATTTCCACAACAGCCGAGTGCAGGGAGTCTGAGGTGTAGACCGGGGCGGAGCAGCCTTCGATGTAGTGCACCTTCGAGCCCTCGTCGGCGATGATGAGCGTCCGCTCGAACTGGCCCATGTTCTCTGCGTTGATGCGGAAGTAGGCCTGAAGCGGCATCTCGACCTCGACGCCGGGCGGCACGTAGATGAACGAGCCACCGGACCAGACCGAGGAGTTGAGGGAGGAGAACTTGTTGTCATTCGGCGGAATGATCTTGCCGAAGTATGGCTTGACGAGCTCGGGATACTCCCGCAGCGCGGTGTCCATGTCGGTGAAGAGGACGCCCTGCTTCTCGAGGTCTTCGCGGTTGCGGTGGAAGACGACCTCAGATTCGTACTGAGCGGTGACGCCCGCGAGGTACTTGCGTTCTGCCTCGGGGATCCCCAGCTTCTCGTAGGTGTCCTTGATGGCGTCGGGGAGGTCGTCCCAGCTATCGACCTGGCCGTCGGTCGGCTTGATGTAATAGAAGATGTCGTCGAAGTAGATCTCCGACATGTCGCCACCCCAGTTGGGCATGGGCCGCTTCTGGAACTGGCGGTAGGACTTGAGGCGGAAGTTGAGCATCCAGTCGGGCTCACCCTTCATCCACGACATCTCGCGCAGAATGTCTTCGTTCAGCCCCTTCTTGGGCTTGAAGACGTAGTCCTCTTCATCGCTCCAGCCGAGCTTGTAACGATCGAGATCGAGAGCATCAGGTGTGACAGTCATCAGAACCATCGCCTTTCAGAACGCGAGAATTTCTCCTACGGAGATAGTAACAACCCCGGAGAGTCCCGCCTTCATCCAGCAGCGGGTACTTTTCGGCGCTGCGGTGTCCGATCGTGGACCTCAATCGAGACGGCGGAGATTCTGACGGAAGAATTGGGCCCGCTCGATGTAGGCCGCCACGCCGAGCTCGATCATGCCGTCGGGAACCGAGTCGGGCCGGATCTTTGCCGGGATCCCGAGCGCCATGGCCCCAGACGGCACTTCGACGTCGTTGTTGACCACGGCATTCGCTCCAACGAGAGCGCCGGAGCGCACGATCACTCGATGCAGGACGATGGCGCCGTTCCCGACGAACGAACCGTCTTCGAGCGTGCAACCTTCGAGATGGACGATGTGCCCGACGAGACAGTTGCTACCAACCGTCGTGGGGTCTTCCGGAGTGGTGTGGAGCACCGAACCATCCTGGATGGACGTGTTCTCCCCGATGCTGATGTAGCCACCGTCGCCCCGTAGCACCGCACACGGCCAGATCGAAGAGCCGGCACCAATGCGAACATCGCCGATCACCACGGCATCAGGATGCACGAAGGCCGTCTCGTGAATCTGGGGTTCGAGTTCGCCGAGTGCGTAGATGGGCATGCGGGAACGCTACGCGAACCTCAGCCGAGGCCCAATTCTCGGAGGTCGATCACCAGAGCCGAGACGGAGAGCGCAACAAGCACGAACACCGTGACGTAGGCCAGCGGCTCGAGGCGAGCCACATTGAAGCGGATGGATCGATCGCGCTTGATGCCCTGAGCCACCCGCTCTGATGCAGCCATGAGGGCATGTGAGCCATCGAGCGGCGGAAGTGGCACGAGGTTCACGGCGCCGATGGCAGCAGAGAGGATGGCGAACCAACGGAGTGACTGCGCAGCGCCGAGCGCAACGGCGTCGCCGGTGACGCTGGCTTGCGACACCGGAGAGAGGAAGCGGACGGGCGCTTCGGGGGCCGAGCTGTCAAAGACGAAGCCTGCGTAGGTGCCGAGGTTCGAGGCCCAAAGCCATAATGCTTCGATCGTGCCGGTGATGACGAACCACAGTTGGTCAACACCGATACTGAGGGACTGGATCATGGAGGCGCCATCGATCCACGCGGCGAGGGCGAAGGCCAGCACCGCCATGACGATGTTGACCATGGGTCCGGCCAAGATGGTGGCCAAACGACCCCGGTGCGACGCCGCCCGGTAGGTACCCATCTCGGACACTCCTTCGGGGAGGACCGACGTCGGGGTCATGCCCCACAGCTTTACGTAGCCACCGAGGAAGAGCGCCTTCACGCCGTATCGGCAGCCGTTGTGATCAAAGCCGAACACTTCCGGCCCAAAGCCCCAGTAGAACTCGGTCGGCTTCATGCCGCTCAGGCGCGCCGCCACGAGGTGTCCGGCTTCGTGGGTGAGCACGATGATGCCGATGAAGGCCATCAGCCACAGCCCGCTCGGGGCCAGGAACCACAGGGCGAGAATCGACAGCACAGTGACCGTCCCCCACAGGGGCGAGACATTCCAACCCCGGGTGGATGTCGCCGCGGGCCGAATGGCCTCGATTGCTGCGTCGACCTCGAGCTGATGGAGATCCTGGGGTTCCTGCGAAAGAGTGCTTCGTGCTACCAGCGCCACGTTGGTGTCTTTTCTTGACGATTCCCGAGTCGGTTTGCCGTGCTCGTTTCGCCGCCGTGGCTATCTCACCACAACCGCGTCACGCGCCCACCTCCCGAGGCGGCAATCGGGAGCGTTTGCCCATCTCGGGCAAGAGTTCGCGACTAGGCGAACGTTCCGTACTGCCCCTTGAAGAAGACCATGGGCGCGGCGTCTCGCTTGGCTTCGAGGGACTGCACTCGGCCGACGATGAGGTTGTGGTCACCCGCCGGGTGCACGCCCTCAAGCTGACAGTCGATCATGGCGATCACGTCCGGGAGAATCGGAGCGCCCGAAGACGGAGCGGTTTCGGTCTCGACGCCCGCGAACTTGTCATCGGAGCGAGAGGCCATGACGCCGCACAGTTCCATCTGATCGGCACCCAAAACATTCACGCAGAAGCTGCCAGCCGCTTCGATGGCAGCGCCGCTCCCCGACTGCGTGCCGAGGAAGAAACCGACGAGCGGGGGGTCGAGCGAGATCGAGACAAAGGAACCGATGGCGACGCCGACCGGGCCGGTTTCGCCGTGGGCGGTCACCACAGTCACGCCGGTGGGAAAATGTCCAAGAACCCGGCGGAAGTCGCCGGAGTCGATCGCAGGGGTGTCACTCTCGTCAGTCATGCCGCCGGACCCTAGTCGGCCGGAAGGTCATCTCCCGAGTGAAGCGTGAGGCCTTCGACCGCAGCGAGGACCTCGAGGTCGGGACCGGCGAGAGAACGAGCATGTTCGGTCGCCTCAGCGACCCACCCGTCGTCGTGCCCGGGGTCGTGATGGAAAAGCACAAGACGTTTGGCGCCAGACTCCCGGGCCACGGCAACAGCGAAGTCGACAGTGCTGTGCCCCCAGTGCGACTTGGTCGTGAACTCCTCAGCGTCGTATTGCGCGTCGTGGATCAACACGTCCACATCTCGGCAAAGCTCCACCACCGACGCGGGCACCGTGAGGCTGCCGTCGATGGGCTGCTGGTGGTCGCTGAGATAGGCCACCGATCCGGTCCCGTTTTGAATCCGATAGCCGTTGGTCCGCCCAACGTGTTCGATCGGAGCGACGGTGACTTCGACCGAACCGATCGTCATCACGTCTTGGCTCGTCTCGATGAAGTCCACCGTTCCCGGCAGGATCTCCAGGTCGACCGGAAAGAGGGGCGGGCTGATGAAGGTCTCGAACGCTGACCGGAGGGTCTGTTCGTTCTCCTGTTCCGGGCCGACGACGGTGAGACGGGAGTCGGGACGGAGGACGGGGACGAAGAACGGCAGGCCTTGCACATGATCCCAGTGCAGGTGGGTGACGAGAGCTGTGCCGGTGAAGGGCGAGTCGCCGAGCTCTTTCATTATTTCCATGCCGAGGTACCGCAGGCCGGTTCCGAGGTCGAGAATGATCGGGGCCTCGTCGCCGACTCGGACCAGCACGCACGACGTGTTGCCACCCACACCGCGGGTTTCGTCGCAGGCGCACGGCGTCGAACCACGAACCCCGAAAAAGCTGATCTCCATCATGCGGCTAGTGGTCTCCCCGACTCGCAACCTCGTCCGAACGTAGTTCGCTCAGTTCGCCGCGTCAGCCCTGTGTGAATAAGGTCTCACCGATGACTGTCACCGAGGCCTCCACCAAGCCGGCGTTGCCTGATGGCTTCATTGCCATCGTCAAGAAGGACTGTCCCACATGTGAGCTCGTTGTTCCCGTGCTTCGGCAACTCGAGTCCGAGGGCGTCTCGCTGACCACGTACACCCAGGACGATCCAGCGTTTCCCGCCCAATTGGCGTCAGTCGTCGACGACACCGATCTTGCGGTCTCGTGGCACCACGACATCGAGACCGTGCCGACGCTCTTGCGGGTCGAAGCTGGCACGGAAACAGCTCGGACCGTCGGCTGGTCCCGAGAACAGTGGGAAGCATTCACCGCTGTGACCGGGCTCGGGGCCGAATTGCCAGAGCAGCGACCGGGTTGCGGTTCGCTCTCGGTCGACCCGAACCTCACCGACGAGCTCACGGTCCGATTCACGGGCTCGACGCTGCGGAGCCGACGAATCGAGCTGGCAGCTATGGAAGACGAGATGGAGGCTGCCTTTGATCGCGGCTGGTCTGACGGTCTTCCGGTCGTGCCGCCCACGGAGGCTCGGGTGCTCCGCATGCTCGAAGGTACGAGCCGGGCTGCCGACGACACGGTCGCCGTGGTTCCGCCCGATCTCCATGAGGTCACGGTCGAGCAAGTTGCGGTGAACGCCGTGATGGCCGGGTGCAAGCCGGAGTACTTCCCCGTCGTGTTGGCTGCCGTCGAGGCCGCCTGCTCTGACGAGTTCAACATGCACGGCCTCCTGGCAACGACGTACTTCTCGGGCCCGATCGTTGTGGTGAACGGCCCGATCGCTGAGCGAATCGGCATGAACAGTGGCGGCAACGTCTTCGGGCAGGGCAACCGAGCCAACCTCACTATCGGACGCGCGCTCCAACTCGTCGTCCGCAACCTCGGCGGCGGTCGACCGGGCGGCGTGGACATGGCGCTCATGGGCACGCCGGGCAAGCTCGGCATGGCCTTTGCCGAGCGGGAAACGGATTCCCCGTTTGCTCCTCTTTCTTCGGACTTTGGGTTCGCGGCCGGTGAGAACACCGTCACGCTGTATGCCGGCCAGGGCCCAACCGCGATCGCCGACCAGCTGTCTCGCACGCCCGAATCACTCGTTCGCACGTTCGCCAAGGCGCTACTGAACGAGTGCCACTCGAAGCTGATCATCGGGTTCGACGCCATGCTCGTTGTTGGTCCGGAGCACGGCCGAATCTTTACTGAGGCCGGATGGGACAAGGCTCGGTTGCGAGCCGAACTCGATCCGCTCCTCATCCGTCCGAGCGACGACCTGCTCCGCGGCGTCGACGGGATCGACGAGGGCTTGCCGGAGGTTTTTGCTGGCAACGACGTGCCGAAGTTCCGTCCGGGCGGCCTCCAGATCGTGCACGCCGGAGGCGACGCCGGCCTGTTCTCCGCCATCCTCGGCGGCTGGGTTGGTGGCGCCAAAGGCAGCACCCCAGTGGCGCGAGCCATCGACCTCTAGAAGGATGTGACCATGACGATCGTGCTCGACCCCACAGCAGGCAAGGCGGCAGCGTCGATCGAGACGGTGCCTCGGCCCGCTTCGCTCGACGGTTTGACCGTTGGACTGCTCGACATCTCGAAGGCTCGAGGCGACAAATTCCTCGACCGACTGGAAGAACGTTTGAGTGAGAGGGGCGCCACGGTTGCCCGCTACACCAAGCCGACGTTCGCCAAGCCGGCACCTGTCGATCTCCGACACGAAATCGCCTCGAACTGTGATGCGGTGATCGAAGCGCTTGCCGATTGAGGCAGCTGCACGTCGTGCAGTGTGCACGACATCGCAGATCTCGAGCGCCGCGGTGTTCCCGGCGTGTTCGTTGCCAGCGGCGTGTTCGTCGACGCAGCCCGGACTCAGGGTGAAGCCATTGGCTTCCAGCCTGAACGGGTCTTCGTCGAACATCCCATCCAGGACCGCACCGACGAGGAAATGGCTGTGATCGCCGACAAGGCCGTCGAAGCGCTCGTCGACAAACTCACCGGCCGCTGACGACCCACCCCCTTGGTGGCACCGTTACTTGTCGCTCTGGCGACACTTCACGGTGCCACGAAGGACTCGAGATGCTGGCGCGACGAGCGAAGAGGGGGCGAGGCCTGACAAGATCGATTTCCTATGGCTGTGACCTCGACTGAAGGAATAGCTGCGCTCGAACGAGTGCGAGCAATCGCGCTCGCTTTGCCGGAGGTGTCCGAGCGGCTGAGCCACGGCACGCCCTCGTTCTTCATTCGTGGGAAGAAGACGCTGTGCAACGTGTGGGAGAACCACCACGGTGATGGTGAGCTCGCCATTTGGTGTCCCGCTCCGCCGGGCGTGCAGGCAGACATCGTCGAGCAGGATCCCGATCGCTTCTATGCGCCGCGCTACGTGGCGCACAACGGGTGGATCGGCATGAGGCTGGGGCAAACAGCAGCCGAAGAGTCCGTCGACTGGGACGAGGTGGCTTCGGTGCTCGAAGAAGCATTTCGCCACGTCGCACCCAAGACCGTGCTCCGGCAGCTGGACAACCACGAAACCTGCGAGTGACGTCGTTGCGCCGTCCTAGCTGATGAGCTCCGGCTCGATTGGTTCCGGTTCAGTCGGATCGAAAAGTGGCAGCTCGTAGACGACAGAATCTGCGACCTGGTCGGCCAGGCTCCGGTGGAGACGGTCAGAAACGATGGAACCGCCCACGACGATCCACCACGCGACCCAGCTGTAGAGCGTCCACTCGACGATGCCGCCAGTGAGGCCGGCCGCTAGCAGCAAGAGCAGAAGGACGAGCGGTAGATCTCGCGCAAGCCAGCGAGTGGCGGCCTCCCCGACCTGCAGCGCATCGCCGTTGCGCGCCCGCAGGGCCGATCGTGTGAGTCGGCGTCCGATCGTGCGCCCAGGCTCGCCGGTGCCCAGCGTGTTGTTGAGAACGGTGAGAACGAGCCCGGCCACAGCGATCCATCGCATCTCGGCGATGAGGCCACCGATGATGGCCAAGACCGGGCCAGCAATCACAGCATCGAGGACATTCGCCACGACTCGTCGGCCGAGTCCGACCACCTGTCCCGCCAACTCATCAACGCCTCCATCAGGACCAAGACCCGTCCGGACCTCCTTGAGGTAGCGCTCCATGATCTCCACGTACCCCGGATACGCCACGACCATCCTCTCATTGGCCCACTGGTGCTCGATCGGGTCCTCCATGAGCCGTTGCTTCAGTGCTCCGATCTGCTCATCGTCGAAGTGCTGGAGATCGAAAGCCTGCGCACGCTCGGCGTAGGGCACCGACTCTTTCGGCGTGACCGGCTGGAGCTCGGTGGGTTCTTCAGAGACGAGGGGAATGCGGCAATCTGCGCAAGCCGTGACGTGGACTTCGTACTCATCGCCGCACGACGGGCACCACTTGCTCTGCGTCGCAACGACGGCACGGGAGTCGACATCCGCTGTCTCGCCTCCGTCCGCATCGTCGACGACATCGACAGCATCGACATCGGTTGGGGGTGTCGAGCCGTCGGGGGCTCCGGAGTCGTCGTCGGACACGGGACAGAAAGGTACCCGCCGAGCCATTTCATTCCCGTTGGCCGTCACGAATGCTTCGAGATCTCGTCGGCGGTAGAGCACGGTGTCCGCCACCAGATCGTTGATTCCCCTTCGCTGCGCGTCGAGAAATGCACTGCCGATCACGATCATGAACCAAACCCCGGCGAAGAGCTCCAGCCACGGGCCGATGCCGAGATCAGGCGCTGTCCAAAGGAGCACAGCGGAGAGAGAGAGGCCGGCGCTTCTCTCATTGACCACCGAACAGTGGCAGCGCGAAGCGTCGCCGGTGACCCGTCCCGCCGGCAGAGGTCCACGCCGAGGAGCCAGCGTCCGGGTGTGTGTCCCGGGCGACCGAGACCCGCCGTGGCGAAGAGGGCGACAAGGGTCAGCGTGATCGCTGCGCCCACTTCCTGCCCTTCGAGGCGTTCAGCGATCAAGACGATCGGCGTGAGGACGAGCACGTCGGCGAGATAGATCAGCAAGCGGCGGCGGAGTCGAACCGGTTCCGCGACGACGGGCATTGTGAAGCGCTGACCTCGTGGCTTCTTTTCGTAGCGGGCGGCTTCTACCAGGCGAGAAAGCTCACGCTCGTAGCTCGGGAGCGCCGTGATTGTTTGGCCGTCGTCCCCAAGCTCATGGGGCACGGGCCTCGTGTCGAGCAGAGCGAACAACCGCTCGCGTCGCACGTCGTCGAGATCGGAGATGTCGAACTCGGGGCCCGCTGTCACCCGTCTCCATCGCCCGATCCAGACGACGGTTGAATCCGCAAGCGGTCAGAGGCTTGGTGCGACAGGGTGGACCGAGGTGTCGACGGCAGCGACGGGGGCGGAAACAGCGCTACCGAGGGAGTGCCCAGGCCTCCTTTTCGTGGACAGCCAGGCCATCGAGCAGCAGCGTCGCGGCAACGCGTCGAGCTCGATCGGGTTCATCCGGCCAACCCATGACCGCTGCGAGATCGTTGTCCCGCACCGAGCCAGAACGAAGGCGATCGATGAGCCTGCCCCTCCCCTGCCGATCCGACCCCTGGAACGTCGATTGTCCCTTCGATACACCGGCCGAGCCCGAGGCCGGATCCGGCTCGGCGTGCCCGGTCAGGCGCCATGAGCAATCTGACGAGATCGGGCAATCATCACAGCGTGGTGTCGGTCGACAACGAAGGGCACCGAGTTCCATGATCGCCTGGTTCCACTCCCATCCGAGCCCTGAAGGCACCAAGGAATCGGCAAGGTCCTGTGCCGCTCTTGGCTTGAGCGATCGGCCTTCGAGGCGGGCCAGGATGCGCCCGACATTGGTGTCGACGACGGCGTCGTCCTTCTCGTAGGCGAAGGCCCGAATCGCACGTGCGGTGTACGGGCCGACACCGGGGAGCGCGAGCAGCTCGGTGAGCGAGTGCGGCATGGTGCCACCGTGTTCGTCTCGTACTGCGATGGCGGCGCGGTGCAAGTTGAGCGCTCGTCGGTTGTAGCCCAGGCCCGCCCACTCATCGATCACATCAGCTGCGGGAGCGTCGGCGCAGGCCGAGGCCGTGGGAAAACGCTGAAGGAAACGAGGCCAGCGCTCGAGCACCCGGGCGACCTGGGTCTGCTGCAACATGAGTTCGGAGACCAGGATCTCCCATGGATCGCGCGTGTGGCGCCACGGGAGATCTCTCCCCTGCTCAGCGAACCAGTCGAGCAACGCTGTGGACGACTTCACATCACGCTCACTCGCCCATTCCGTGCGCGTTCAAGGTGCTCAGCGCCCGCTCAACGCGCACAGAACCACATCACTCGGCGTCGTCGGACCAGATGCTGGCGTCATAGGGACGCTGGCGCACGGGAGCCGCGTCCTTCTTCCACACCAGCACCTTGCGCTTGAAGTAGCAGACTTCCTCGCCACGCTGGTTGAGGCCTTTGGTCTCCACGGCCACGATGCCCCGATCGCCCTTGGAGCTCTCTCGCTTGCTGAGCACCCGCGTCTCGGCGTAGATCGTGTCGCCGTGGAACGTCGGTTTGGAGTGCCGGAGTGTCTCGATCTCCAGATTCGCAATCGCCGCACCCGACACGTCGGCCACGCTCATGCCGAGCACGAGGGAGTACACGAGGTTCCCGACGACGACGTTCTTCCCGTGGACCGTCTCGTTCTCCGCGAACCACTCGTTGGTATGCAGCGGATGATGGTTCATCGTGATCATGCAGAAGAGGTGATCGTCGTACTCAGTGATCGTCTTCCCGGGCCAGTGCTTGTAGATGTCGCCGACCTCGAAGTCCTCGAGATAGCGGCCGAAAGGGCGGTCATGCTCGGTCATGGCGCCAGATCGTAGGGCGAGACGGCAAAGGAAATGGAATGCGTGTGGTTGACTGGGGCGGTGCTGCGTCCCGGTGACCTCGTCTCTGATCTTTCGCTGATCGATCACACTGGCGCTCGCTGGTCGCCCGCTGGAAATCGATCCGGGCCACTCGTCCTGATCGTCCACCGACATCTCGGTTGACTGCCCTGTCGGGCACACACCGGTGCCGTGCGCAGCCGGAGGGACGAATTCGAGGCCCGAAACGCCGAGGTTGTTGTCGTCACCTTTGCTTCTCGGGAGCGCCTTTCGTCATATCAGAAGACCTACGGAGCACCGTTTCGGGTGGTCACGGATGAAGATCTGAGCCTGTACCGACTGCTCGGCTTCGGCAGAACGTCGTTCGCCCGGGTGTGGGGGTGGACAACGATCCGGACCTACGTCCGCTTGCTTCGGGAGGGTGGAAAGCTGGAAGCCACGCATGGCGACACACGACAATTGGGCGGCAACGCTGTGATCGATCACAACGGCCGCCTGGCATGGGTCCGCGCTGCGAACGGGCCGGGTGACCGGCCAAGTGTCGATGACATCCTGCAGGCGCTCGACGCGCTGCCGGACGCGGACGCCCGCTAGCGGCCTGCGGCGAAGAGCGACGCCACACCGCTTCATTACCCGTAGGTAACTTTCTCGACGCTTGGGTTCTTTTGGGGTTGGCCGCCTGACCCTCGAGTCACCTACCCTTGCCGACCATGACGACGCCAGATCTGCAAGATGCCTCCGCCGCCATCGACGCCGCCGACCAGGTAATCCGGGGTGCCGTCCGGCATCTCGCCGAGACCAGCTCAGTCGACGCCGACCAGGTGCTCGCCTACGACATCGCTCACGCTGCAGCCGCGGTGGAGACGGCACGGTCGATGATCGACTACGGCAACAAGGGCGACATCGAAGCGAAGCTGACGTGCGTGTTCGTCGCTGACGCGGTGGCTGACCTCGGCGCCAAGATCTGGGGTCGCGAGTCTGCGTGGAACTGTGCACCCAACGCTCTCGATACAACCAGAGCCTTCGTCAGCATCTGGCGAGACCCGGCCACGCTCGCTTCGCTGGCCTTCGAAGACGGCCCACGCCACCTCGACGAAGAATTCGATCTCGTGCAGGACACGTTCCGCCGGTTTGCCGAGGAACAGATCAAGCCGCACGCAGAGCACATTCATCGGACGAACGGCGACATTCCCGAATCCATCATCAATGGCCTGGCCGAGATGGGTCTCTTCGGGCTGTCCATCCCCGAGGAGTTCGGCGGCTTTGCTGGCGGGGGCGAGTCGGACTACTACGGCATGGTCATCGCAACCGAGGAGCTGAGCCGAGCCTCACTTGGTGCTGGCGGTTCGCTCATCACCCGCCCTGAGATCCTCGCCCGAGCCCTCGAGACCGGCGGCACTCAGGAGCAAAAGTCAGAGTGGCTGCCCAAGCTGGCCATGGGCGAGATCATGAACGCCGTCGCCGTCACCGAGCCTGATTTCGGATCTGACGTTGCGGGCGTCAAGGTCACGGCAACGCCCACCGTCGGCGCTGATGGAACCGACGGATGGCTCATCAATGGTGTGAAGACCTGGTGCACGTTTGGCGCCCGAGCCGATGTCCTCATGGTGCTCGCCCGGACGGACCCGGACCGCTCCAAGGGGCACCGAGGACTCTCCATCTTCATCGTTCCCAAGGAGCGAGGCGACGGTCACGGGTTCTCACAGCAGCAGGAGGGCCTGGTCGCCGACACCACCGGCAAGCTGGAGGCTTCCCCGATCGACACCATCGGCTACCGGGGCATGCACTCCTACGAGATTTCATTTGAGAATTGGTTCGTACCGGACGCCAACTTGATCGGTCAGGAAGCCGGACAGGGTCGCGGCTTTTACTACCAGATGGCCGGGTTCGAGAACGGCCGACTGCAGACGGCTGCTCGTGCCGTCGGCGTGATGCAGGCCGCCTACGAGGCAGCGAAGGACTACGCCGAGAATCGTGTCGTGTTCGGCTCACCGATCTCCGAGTACCAGCTGACCCGGGCCAAGCTCGCTCGTATGGCTGCCATCATCCAGGCCTCCCGCCAATTCGCATACTCCGTGGGAGTACTGATGGCCAAAGGCGAGGGAAAGATGGAAGCGACGCTGATCAAGGCCTACGTCTGCAAGGCGGCCGAATGGGTCACCCGCGAGGCGCTCCAGATCCACGGCGGCATGGGCTACGCGGAAGAGTACGACGTGAGCCGCTACTGGGTCGATGCCCGAGTGCTCAGCATCTTCGAAGGGGCGGATGAGACGCTCTGCCTCAAGGTGATCGCTCGATCACTGGTGAACGACGCCAAGGCCTGACCACCCGTCTCGCGGTGCCGCCGTGTCGCCCCAAGGCGGCCGGGCACCGGTTGACCATCCCGTCTGATCCAATTGGTTCAGGCGACCCATCTCGTTTCGGGGCAGCTCGGCCGATAGGAGTACATGGCGGCAAACAACACCGGCTCTTTCCACGCGACTCAAACTCTCGACCCGGAGAACCCCGACTTCAACACCATGACCGTGACGGCGGCCATGCAGTGGGTGAATGCGGCGGCCGACGACGCACGAGCCGAGCGCATGGCTCGAGTTCTTGCCCACGTTCGCCCGGAAACGGCGAGAGCGTCAACCCAACGCTGACAGCGCGGCCAGCGTTCGGTCCCACGCCAGTGCGGAATGCTTCGCGCTGTAGACCTCGGGACGGGTGTCGTTGAAGAAGGCGTGTTCGCCCTCGGCGTACACATGGAACGTGGCGTCCTTGCCCAAGCCCTGCAGCGTTGTGTCGAGTTCAGCCGCGGCCGCAGGACCGAAGAATCCATCGTTTTCGGCGATGTGGGCGACCACGGTTCCGTCCAGCGCTGACCAATCAGGCTGCGCGTCCTCCCAGGGGATCACCCCGTACCAGGGCACCGCCACACCAACGGCGTCCGGTCGTTGACACGCGAGGGTGAGGGTCAGCCCTCCTCCCATGCAGAAACCGGTCACGCCAATCTTGTCGGTTGATCCTTCACCTCGGACCAGTTCAACGGCGCCAGACAAGTCCGTGGCGGCACGACCGAGGTCGAGTGCCATCATCGCTTTCCCCGCCTCATCGGGTTCGGACGTCACCTCGCCGTGGTACAGATCCGGGGCCAGAGCGACGTAGCCAGCGGCGGCGAAACGGTCCGTCACATCCTTGATGTGGTCGTTGAGCCCCCACCACTCTTGGATGACGACCAGACCTGGCCCGCTCCCCGATTCGGGCCGGGCAATGTAGCCCTGCGCCGTGGACCCGTTGCTGGCAAATTCGATCATTTCTCCCATGGGCGAGACACTAGGCGCCATGACCACCAAGATGCCTGCCCTGTCCCTCGCCGCCGTTCCCGGCCGACGCCAGTCCACAGCCGCATTGGCGCGGGAGATCGAAGAGCGAGGCTTCAGCGGCATCTACTGCCCGAGCTTCGGTGATGCGCTGGGGTTGTGTCTCTCGATCGCCCACGAGACCTCGACGATCACATTCGGCACCTCGATTCAGCCGATCTATCTCCAGCACCCGGTTGCGCTGGCGACGACGGCGTCGTATCTGCACGAGATGGCAGAGGGCCGCTTCCGTCTCGGCCTCGGCGTCACGCACGGACCCGTCATCGAGCGCCTCGGCGTCTCGACCGGCAAGCCGCTGACTGACATGCGCGAGTACGTGGGGACGATGCGAGCGGCAGCGGACAAGATGGGTGGCCTGCCCCCGGTCATCCTCGCCACCCTCCGAGACAAGATGGTCGGGCTCTCCGGTGAGATCGCTGAGGGGGCGGTGTGGGCGAATGCGTCTCGCTCCCGCATGGACCACTCGCTCTCGTTGCTGCCGGAGGGCGACTTCTCGATCGGCAACATGATTCCAACGGTGATCGACGACGACATCGAGGCCGCCCGAGCCCGCAATCGCAAGACGCTGAGCGGCTACGTGGCGCTGCCGAACTACCGGAACTACTGGAAGGAAGCGGGCTACGAGGCGGAGATGACTGCGGCTGAGGCGGCGATGGACGCCGGTGACCGCGACGGCGTTGCCGCTGCCATGTCGGACGCTTGGCTTGACGATTGCACGCTCAGCGGATCTGTGGAACGAGTGCGCGACGGCGTCGAGGCATGGTTCGACGCCGGCGTAGACACCCCGATCCTCGTGCCTTCAAGTACGAGCGGTGGCCAGCAGAAGGCGTTCGCCGAACTCTTCGCCGCCTACGCCGACTAGCTGGCCACGGTCAGAGGCCGAGTTGGCGTGAGGCGAGGTCTCGCATGATCTCTTCGGACCCGCCACCGATGGCCTGGACTCGCACCTCGCGATACAGACGTTCGACGGTGTCACCCCGCAGATAGCTGGCCCCACCCAGGATCTGGGCAGCCTCGCGAGCGCAGAATTCGAACGTCATCGTGGCGTCCACCTTCGCCTCGGAGATCTCAACCACCGGGTCGTCACCCTGGTTGAGCCGCCACGCCAGCGTCTCGATCCAGGCCTGGCACGCATTGATTCGCCGGTCCATCTCGACCAGCTTGTGGCGGATCACTTGGTGCTGGGACAACTTCTTGCCGAAGGTCTCCCGCTCCCGAGCCCAGTTCAGCGCTTCGTCGAAACACACTCGGGCGAAGGCCACCGACTGAGCGGCGAGATCGATGCGCTCAGGGTTGAAGTTGTTCACGATCATCGAGAACCCGGCGCCCTCTTCGCCCAGGAGGTTCTCGGCTGGTACCCGCACGTCGTCGAAGAACAACGTCGCCGTGTCCGAGGCAAGCCAGCCCATCTTGTCGAGCTTTTGCCGCTCAATACCTTCGGCGTCACCGTCGATGACCAGCATCGAGAGACCTGCAGGTCCCTCTCCCCCGGTGCGCACCGCAGCGGTGAAGAAGTCGGCTCGCATGCCTGAGGTGATGAAGGTCTTGGAGCCGTTCACGATGTAGTGATCGCCATCGCGCTTGGCCGTGGTCTTTATCCGGGCCACATCGGAGCCGCCAGAGGGTTCGGTGATCGCCAACGCTCCGATGGCCTCACCAGACATGCACGGCGTCAGCACTCGGGCCTTGGTCTCATCTGAGCCAAACTTCTGGACCGGCGGGAGACCGATGTAGTTCGACAACAGCGCAGCGACCACACCACCAGAGCCGGCCTTTGACACTTCCTGCATCAGCACGAGCCGCATGAGGGCGTCTCTCTGACCGTGCCCGCCGTACTCCTCGTCGAAACCATCGCCGAAGAAACCAATCGCCCCGGCCTTGTTGTACAACTCCCGGGGCACCTCGCCATCGAGGTCCCACTGGTGCACGTTCGGCGTGATTTCTTTCTCTGTGAACTGACGCACCACGTCGCGGAATGCATGGTGATCGTCATTGAAGAAGGGGTTGGAAACCTGGACCATGGCTCAGACCATAGAAGTCAGGTCAGCTCTCGAAGTAACTCACTGGCCACGGCGAGGTCTGCCCCTCCGCCCGACGCCGCGTGTTCAGCCACGAGTTGCACGCCCGCTGAGCTCACGATTCGGTCAACCAAACCGGTCGGCACGACTTCGAAAGGGGCAACGAATGCTGGCAAGCTCCGGTCGTCGGTGCGTTGCACGATCTCCTGCCAATACGGCTCGGGGACACGACGACCCACACCGGCGACGAGCCAGACCGGTGTACCCGAGGCGCGAGCGACGGCAGCGGCGAGATAGCTGCCCACGTCGGTAAGAGCGGCAAGCGGACCCAGTGCGGCGGCTTCGATCACCACAAGGTCTGCCTCTTCCACCGCGCCAGCTGCGTGACCGGGATCGATCGCCTCGGCGTCGATCTCCGCTCGGTCCAGGCGACGGACGGCAGCGTGGCCCTGGCCCTCGATGTCCAGTGCCAGCACACGCAGATCGCCCCGCCGAGCCAGCCCCCGCACGGTCTGGTCGGGCCAGCCAGCGATGAGGACCGTGGCCTCATCGGGGAAGGCGTGACTGAGTTCCTTGGATGTGGGGTCGTCCTCGAGCTGCTCGATCACCTGTCTCGCTGCCCGATACGGCTCTGGGGACGTCACGAGTTTGGTCGCCATCCACCACAGTGGGCCGACGCTTGGCTGCCGGGTTAGCAGGCGGCGACAGGAAGTGACCATGGCGGCCGGATCATCGCCAAACACCGAGATCGCAGATGCTGCCTCCTGCACCAACATCGAAGCGTCGGCACCGGCAGCGCGGGCCACGTAGCGGAGGTGTTCGATCGGATGCACGGCCCCGACCCTAGTCATCGAGATCGCCAGCGGAGCCACCCGGGCTCACCGCTGATCGAACGAATCCAGACGAACCCATCGCAGAAGTTCGGAGTCGGCCTCAGGGTGCGCTAGCCTCGCCCGCCGTGGCTGAAGCACCCAGCGACCTGATCCTCGATTCGATTCGGGGAGAGGGCTACCCCCTTCGAGATTGGTTGACGTCGTTCCCATTTTTGATGGTTGCGCTCGACCCCTACACGCACGAAAGCGCCTGGATTCTCGAGACGGCTGGCCGTTTCCTTCGCCACTATCAGCCGGCTGACATTCGCACCTGCTGGCTCGTCACGGCCGACGATGAAGGCTGCAAGCAGTTCCTTGGGCCGTGGGCCGACGAGTTCCTGACCTTCGCCGATCCAGACCGCACTGCGGTCACCGGCCTCGGTTTGTCGCAGCTCCCCTCGCTCGTTCATGTTCGGTCCGACGGTTTCACCCAAACGGCGGGTGGATGGGATCCGCTGGCCTGGCGCGAGATCGGCGCCGATCTGGCGAAGATCCTCTCGTGGAGTCGCCCCACGGTGCCGGCTCCGGGCGACCCCGTGCCCTACAACGGCACCCCCGTCGCCGGCTGACGCTCTGGTCTCACGGATCCCGCACGCCGGGATCGCTCCTCGCCTGAGCGACATGACCGTGGCGCTTCACACACACGGCCAAAATCTGCGAAGGTCTGCACATGGTGGTGACACGGGTTGAGCGGATGGTGCGGCGAGTTCGACGCTGGGTTCCTGGGGCATCGAACACATTTCACGTCGGCCCGGATCTCTCCGATCAGGACCAGCGACAGCTTCGGGTACTGATCGACGACACCATCGCCGGTCGCGGCGGTGAAGTGGCCGCTCGCCGCCGAGCAGGCGACATCGGCACGGCCTTTCTGTCCTTGAACGAGTCCGGTCGGCGCCGCTTCTTCGAACTGCTGGCCAACGACTACGGGGCCGACGACGAAGCGGTGAACGTGGCGATCGAAACGGCCCGGCGGGCGCTGCCTGAAGAGCGGCGAACCGTCCTCAACGACCTGCGCTCAGTGCTGGAACCGCCGCACGATCGTCTCCTGCGAAAGTTTCTCGGGTTGGAAGGCGGTCTGGCGTTTCTCGTCGACCTGCGAGAGGAGCTTCTGGTTCACCGAGGCACCGATCCCGCCCTCAGCTCACTTGACCAGAGCCTGCGAAGCATTCTGGAACAGTGGTTCGATGTCGGACTGTTGCAACTGCAACGGCTGACCTGGGACTCACCTGCTTCGCTGCTGGAAAAGTTGATCGAATACGAAGCAGTCCATGCCATCGAGTCCTGGAACGATCTTCGGGGTCGCCTCGGGACCGGCCGCCGCTGCTACGCCTTCCTTCACCCGGGGATGCCGGGCGAACCGCTGATCTTCGTCGAGGTCGCTCTCGTCCAGGGCATCGCTGAGGCGCTTCCGCCGTTGCTCGACCATGACGCAACCCGGGTTACCGAGACCGACGCCGACACTGCGATCTTCTATTCGATTTCGAACTGTCACCGGGGGCTGGCCGGCGTTTCGCTCGGCGACTTCTTGATCAAGCGGGTGGTCGAGGAGATCAATCACGACCTCCCGAACATCGAACACTTCGCGACCCTCTCGCCGGTCCCCGGATTTCGTCGCTGGCTTCAGCGCTCGTTGGAGAGCGAACCATCTGAGAACGGTGACCGACCGTTGCTCGGCCCCGGCGAGCGCCATCTACTCTCGCCCGGATCACCCGAGAACGCGGATGCAGCATTACGCAGGCTCATCTCCGGTTCATGGCCAGCACAACCCGGCGACATGGACAGAGTGAAGCCTGTGCTCGTCCAGTTGGTCTCCCGCTATCTGTTGGACACCTCGGACCGAGGCCGATCGGCCGACCCCGTTGCGAACTTCCACCTCTCGAACGGCGCATCGCTGGATCGGGTGAACTGGTGGGCCAACCCCGGATCGATCGGTTGGGAACGAGGTCTCAGCATGATGGTGAACTACCGCTATCGCCTCCGGTCCATTGAAGAGAACCACGACCGCTACGTCGGCCGGAGCGAGGTGGTCGTCAGCGATGACGTGCGCCGTCTCACGAACACCATCCCCGCCCCCAAGAGCGATTGAAAGGCACCATGTCCACCCCGATCGATCCCTCAGCTCCCGGCCCAGACGTCATGGCTTTTCTCACCGAACGCCACCTGGCCACCCTCACGACCTCACGAGCCGATGGCACGCCTCAGGTAACGCCGGTCGGCTTCACCTATGACCCCGAGACCCGGCTTGCTCGGGTCATCACATGGACGAGCTCATGGAAGAGCCGTCATGTCGAGCGCGAGCCAGGACAACGAGTTGCGCTCTGCCAGGTTGATGGCGGTCGATGGCTCACGCTCTACGGCGCAGCAGTGACTCGCACCGACAGCACAGCGACACGCGAAGGCGTCGAGCGATATGCGGAGCGCTACCGACAGCCCAAGGATCGAGATGATCGCTCTGTCATCGAGATCACGGTTGATCGGATCGTGGGCCGGGCAGGATGATGACGAACTCCGAGCCTTGACCTTCCACGGCGGAAGCGGTGATACGACCACCGTGACGCTCGACGATGCGCCGGCACACTGAGAGACCGATCCCTGATCCTTCGTATTCGGCCCGACCGTGAAGCCGCTGGAAGACAGTGAAGATCTTCTCTGCGTGATGTTCGCCGAATCCGATGCCGTTGTCGGCAACCACGATTCGATACCACCGGTCATGTTTCGCTGCCTCAACCCCGACGTTCGCCGTGAGCTCAGCACCGCTGAGCGGACGGGAAACGATCGTCACCAGTGGAGAGCGGTCGCTGTGACGAAACTTGAGCGCGTTGCCGATCAGATTCTGGAACAACTGGCGCATTTGTGTCTCGTCAGCGTCGACGACCGGGAGCGTGTCGACGTCGAGGGTTGCCCCGGAGTCGGACACCACGACTTCGAGGTCACCGAGCACAACTTCGACGACCTCGTTCAGATCGCTCGACGCGAACGCTTCGCCTTGGGTCGTGACACGAGAAAAGGTCAGCAGATCATCGATCAGGCGCTGCATGCGTCCGGCGGCACCGTTGATGCGAGCGAGGTAGTCCAGGTTGCGCTCGCTCAGCTCGTCAGCGGCCTTGGCCGTCAATCGGTCGGAGAAGGTCGTGATCTTGCGCAGCGGCTCCTGGAGGTCGTGAGAAGCGACGTAGGCGAAGTCCGACAAATCACGATTGCTCTCCTCGAGCCGACGGTTGGCAGCCACGAGCCGCTCCTCCGCCAGGTGGCGATCCGTTTGGTCCCGCCCGGTGGCGACGACCACGATCATCTCGCCTGCCTCATTGAAGTACGGGGCATCGTTCCACTCGACCCATGCCTTCGCGCCGTCTGCACCAGTCATCTCCACCAGATTCTTGACGAGGGGGTCACCTGGCCGAAGCGCCTGGATGCGGGCAAGGCTCGCCTCTGCGTCGGCCCGATGGTCGACCGGGGTGAGTTGGGCCAACGGCAGCGTCACCAGCTCAGATCGACGCATGCCGTAAAAGGCGGCGAAGGAGCGGTTCGTGTACACGATCTCGCCTGACGGCTGATACACGCAGAGCATGTCCTCTTGCTGCTCAACGAACGAGTAGAACAGCGGAAAGACGGCCTCGATGTCGCCCGGGCGCTCGTCCCAAGCGACGTCGTTGAGCACGCGCTCGATCGCCGACGGCGTGTAGGTCGGAAGCGCCTCATCCAGATGCGGTGGCGGCTGCTGCATGAGCCACCATCGGCCGGATCCCCCAGCGATCAAGCCGAGCGTGGGCAATATCCCCCTGTTCCCCGCTTCAGTTGGTGTGCTGTTCTACCGTTCACACACGGAGTTGCTCAACGGCGAGTGACCCGACATTGGAGTACATCATGCAGACCCCGACTGACCCGGCTCGACTCCTCGGCCGCTACTCGACTGTGCACACCACCGGTGGCGTGGTTGGTGGAACCATCCTCGCGGCAGGATCCGGAGGCGTTTCCATCGTCGTCGACCAGCAGGTCCGGCGCTACACCCCGGGTGAGGTACTCCGCATCACCGCTGGCTGAGGCCTCTGCGCATTGGTGCAAGTCTGATGAATCAGCGGTGCAGGCGTTCTGCGTCGAGCACGATGATCTTGCCCCGACCGGTTTGCACCAGGTCTTCCTCGCGAAGATCCGTCAAGACTCGAGCGGTTGCCTCCCGAGTCGCACCGACCCAGTCCGCCAGCTCCTGTTGGGTGATCTGGAGGTCGGTGTGACCTCGCTCTTCGACAAGAAGCAGCAGCCGTTGGGCGACACGGACGGACAGCTCTTCTGAGCGGCCCCCGTGCTGCGTTCCGAGCTGCCGCAGCCGCCGTGCCATCTGCTTGCAGATACCCACGGCGAGCGCCGGTTGTTGGGTGAGCACGTCAGTAAACCGCTGACCGGTCAGCACCCACACCGACACGGTGCCCTTCGCCGTCATGGTCGCGGAGCGAGGTCCGCCGTCGAGTGGTGCGAGCTCGCCCACGAGCTCTCCCGGCCCGCGCTCTGCCAGTAGAAGTTGCGCGCCGGTGCTCGTCGTCACCGTGATGCGCACCGTTCCGTGTTCGATGGCGAAGACTTCATCTGTTCGCTGGCCTTCCATGGCCAGAACATGACCGTCGCGAAGCTCGACGCCGCGCCCAAGAGCACGGATCGCTTCCCACTCCGCGGAGTTGAGTTGACGAAGTGCGTTCACCCGTCGACAAACCGTTCTCGCATACGGGTCACCTCGGACTTGCTGCGGTCATCCATTCGGTCGAATCGCTTCTGAGCGACGACCACACGTCGACCAGCGCGATGCTGCTTGACCGACCGTCGACCGCGGGCTGCGGTGCGGAACGGCCAGGCAATGCCGCGGAACGGTGCGGAGAGAACAGAAGCAAGGCTCGGCATGGCCGAGATTGTGCCATTCCCGGCGGTTCACTGCCCCTTTCTCAGGACAGATTGCTCTCGAAAGCCCCGACGGCCTCTCACGAGTGACCACCCTCTTTCCCTGCTCCATCGCCAGCCGTATATTCCCGGCATGCCAGCGACACCGGACCTCACGACCGAGGTGATCACTCCTGCCATTGGCGCCGAGATCGAAGGGATCGATCTGGGTCTGCCTCACGACGACGACACGTGGAACCGCCTCCACCAGCTACTGCTCGAGCATCAAGTCCTCGTCTTCCGCGGTCAGCACCTCGACCCTCGCAGGATGGTGGATATGGGTCGGGCCTTCGGAGAGCTGGGAGCCCGGCATCACACCTACGTGACGCACGCCGACGCGGACGACGTCGTCATCTTGGACTGGCATGGAGACATGAAGCCCGATGCCGCCGAGTGGCACTCGGACATGACGTATCGGGCCCAACCCCCGTTCGCTTCGATTCTCCAAGCGGTCGTTCTGCCGCCATCGGGAGGCGACACGCTCTTCGCAAACATGTATGCGGTGCACGATGCCCTCGACTCCGGATTGCGTTCCGATCTGGCCGAGCTTCAGGCGGTCCACGACATGGGAGCATTCCGGACGCCCGCCTACACCGAAGGCGGCAATGCGGGTATCGACGCAGCGATGGTGGCGGCCGGCTCCGCGGTTCATCCGATCATCGCCCACCATCCCGTCACACAGCGGCCTTACCTGAACGTCAGCGAGTCCTTTACCCGCTTCGTCATCGGCCTCTCGGCTCCCGAAAGTGGCCGGCTCCTGACACACGTGTTCGACCTCACGAACCGACCCGAGTTCCACATGCGTCTTCGTTGGCAGGCGGGCACGGTCGCCATGTGGGACAACCGAGCAACGCAGCACTACGCCGTGAACGACTATCTGCCGGCTCGGCGAGTGATGCACCGGGTTGCGGTAGCCACCGATGCCCGCTCATGTACCGCCGCGCCGACATGAACCGCCGCGCAACGGCGGAGTCAAGCGGCGCCGACGTCAGTTTCGGACGCTGATGACAACGAGATCGGTTGGCTCACTGAGCTCCGACATGGGCAACCTCGTCACGGCAGAACGCCGACCCACGACCTGAATCAGCGAACGGCTCCCATCGGGATGCTCGGCGATGCCCTTTGCTCGCACAACGTTGTCGGCCAGCCCCTCGAGCTGCTCGGTCAATGCCTCGAGCGTGATGGGCCGGGCGATCGGCATCGTCGTGGTCTCGTGCGAATCAAACAGAGTGGCTGGTGGCACGTCGACGGGGTCTCGGTCCCGCCGGCCGCCGAGAGCGATGAAGCTGGCGCTGGCCACGGCGTCGGGCGCACTCACGAACGGCGTGTCGGGAACGATCTCTGCCAGGCGCTGGCGAACCCCTTCGACCACGTCAGCGTCGACGAGGTCCGTTTTGGTCGCAACCAGCAGATCCGCTGCTTCGAGTTGCGTTCGGTACGCAATGCCGTAGCTCGGATCGTCGACCAGCTCATCGAACACCTCAACGTCCACGAGGATGACCACGCCATCCAGCATGAAACCAGCGGTCTTGCCCCACGGAACCACGCGGTTGGGATCGGCTAAACCGGAGAGCTCAACGATCAGATGATCGGGGGGTGTCTCCCTGGCCCGAATCTGATCGAAGGCCACGCCAAAGCCATCCACCATCGTGCAGCAGACACATCCGTCGGTGAGCTCAATCGTGTCGCCCGAGCGCTTTTTGATGAGTCGCGCGTCGATGTTGACCGCCCCAGCATCGTTGACCATGACCGCGATCGGCCGGTCCGATGAAGCGAGCAACTCGTTCAGCATCGTCGTCTTCCCGGCCCCGAGATAGCCGCCAAGAAAAGTCAGCGGCACTCGTCGGCCGTCCCAAGGGAGATACTCCGGTTCCTGATACGGCACCATTTGGAGGGTAGAGGCCGCGCTGCTGGGCCGCGACCTTCTCGAGCGGAGCGCGGCGCTGGCACCTTGCTGAGATAGACAGACCCGCATGATCCGTTCGTTGCGTGTGTTCGAGGACGGCCGTTCGATCGGCCAGCTGCGGGAAGCCCGCACCAACAAGTTCACGTTCACCTACGAACCGGACGTACAACCAGAGAGCCTCGTAAGTGTGCGACTGCCCGTCGACGAAGACCGCTACTCCCCTGCGCATGTCGCCGGTTGGCTCGCTGGACTTCTGGCCGACGAGGACGCTCGAGCCCATCTGGCCGAGGTCCACGACTTCGCGCCTCACTTCGATCTTCGAGTCCTCGAAGCCATCGGGAGCGACCTTCCCGGAGCGCTCGTGTTCCTCGGAGAAGACGACGACCCGTTGCCACCCGGTCCGCCAACCGGAACACCAGTTGATCTCGAGCTCGCCTTGCATCTCGGCGAGGTCGGCGTCGTCAACGTCGACGGTCAGTGGTGTGCTCCGGACCAGGGGACTCCCAGCACCCACTGGCTTCGTCCGGAAGATCCCATGCTCCCTGGCGCCGTCGTGGCCGAGGCCTTCGGCTTGGCGGTGGCATCAGAGCTCGGACTGGCCGTGATGGAGCCCACGATCGACCTCATCGACGGGGTTCCGGTGCTTGTCGTCGCCCGCCCAGACCGGTCCCTTGAGGATGGCCTTGTCCTCCGCCATCACATGGAGCACATGGGGCAGGTGTGCGGCATCGACACCGCTCGAAACCCTGACGCCATCTACGAAGAAGCTGACGGACCCGGCTTCATCGACGTGGCCGAACAACTGCTCGAGGTCAGTGCTGAGCCTCGGGCTGATCTCGAACAACTCGTCCGGCTCATGACCGCAGGGCTCGTGATCGGCAATGGCAACGCGCACGCTGGGATGATGCCCTTCCTCCTACCCGAGCGCCGGCTCGGCCCGGTCCACTCCATGCTCAGCACCGAGTGGTTCACCGAAGTCGAAACCGAAGAGGGTGTCCTGGAGCTCGATCACCGACTGGCGATGAGCGTCAACGACATCTGGAAGTCCGACGGGGTCGACCACGAAGATCTCGTGATGGAGGCCACCAGGTGGCCAACATTGGGCCGTGTGATGGTGCAACCGTGGATTGATGAGCTCCTTGCAGAGGTGCCAAACGCCGTTGAGCGAGCATCCACCCGCATCTCCGACGTACCCTCTTCCCTGGGCGACTTCGTGATCGACCGGGCAAATGCGCTCAGTCGAGGGTGATGGTCGTCAATCAAGCCCATCGATCCCACTAGGGTGGCCCGCTGGACGTCCGTCCGGGTGGCGACCCCGAACCTCAAGGAACACGAATGTCGGATGTAGCGCTGTGTGAGCACGGCGAGATTGAAGTCGCCTGTCTCGACTGCTTCGGCAAGCCCCGGAAGTTGGCACCGCAGGCCAAGGTCACACAACGCACGACGAAGACGCCAAGCTCGATCAACGACACGATCGCGCCATTCACCGGCGACCTGGACCTGTCGATGGGCGTCGATGACATTCCTGCGCTGGTCGGCGGTTCGCATCTGCCGGCTCGCATCTTCCCTCATCACCTGCGTCGGGGCGGTTGGGTCTACCTTCGCTCCGCGGAGGCGCTCGAAGCTCGGGTCAAGGCGAAGAAGATGGTCTGGAACGACGAGCAGGCTGAGCCCGGCATGACCCTCGAGGTCGACCCTGCCACGTGGACCTCAGATCTTGGCATTGAGCTCGGGTGGCTCGCCGTCCAGCAGCAGACCGGCTATCGGTACCTCGCCACAAATGAGGACGGCACCGTCGTCCACTACAAGGGCGGCAAGCCCGTCGTGAAGCCTGAAGAGGACGACGACGAGTAACAGCGATCAACCCGACGAGCGCGCTCCTCGGACGTGATCACATCTCAAGCTCGACTACTTCTCGATGCGACGGGCAAAGCTCAGCTCGTGTCCGTCTGGATCCCGCAGATGGAAATAGCGCTCGCCCCACGGGGCGTCTGATGGTTCCATCATCGGCTCGTATCCGTTCGATCGGGCCGTCGCCCAGGTGGCATCGGGGTCGGGCACATGAAAGATCACTCGACCCCAGAAGCCTGCCGGGGCGCCCTCGCTCGCGGTGAGATTCACAAAGTTCTGACCGAACTGCAGTGACGAGAACGGCTCGTCGGGCCCGCCAAAGACGAGTTCGAAGCCGAGCACCGCGTAGAACTGGCACGAGGCCGCCATGTCGGTGCAGAGAAGCGTGATCGCGTTGATCTCTCGATGCGGGTGATCATTCGACGACATCCAGCGAGACTAGGGCCTCCTTCGCTAGCCGATGGCGTCGTGGGCTCGATCAAAAGGACCGTCGGCCAGGATCCACGAGCCTCCCGCCGCCTGATCGCGCTCGAACCGCCACCAGCGACGCTGCGCATCTACCCGCAGTTGGGTCACCGACCCATCGAGATCAGCGGCCACGTCACCCAGAGCGCCGGGAGCGGCAGCGGTGAGATCGATGGCTCGTAGGCCCGGCTCGCCCCCGACGTTCCACGCGGCCACCGCCCGAGTCAGCTCCTCAGCGTCCATGTTGAAGACCTCGCAGACCCGAGCGCTGAGCGCTGCGGTTGTTCCGTCGGCAGCAGCCACCATGCGGATCGCATCGTCTCGTGGATCAAGCCGCAGCCCGCTCACGGCCTCGTCGGTGAGCAGGCCCAGAGCACGTTGCGCCGCATCGGCCACGAGTCGTTGGAGGTCTTCAGCCCGCACGCCGCTATCCAGCGGAGGTTCCTGCAGGAGTGCAACCGGAACACCGGCGACGAGGGGCGTTCGGCGGTGAGGCCCAGGAATCGGACCAGGTGAGGATCGGTGCGCGGCCGCTGCCGCCATGCCGGCGTCAGCACCGCGCGGTTCATGACTTGTCGGCCCGGCCGACGCGCCAGACCGCTTCTCCCGTTGTTCTCGCAAC
This sequence comes from uncultured Acidimicrobiales bacterium, assembly GCA_937997485.1. Taxonomy (GTDB): domain Bacteria; phylum Actinomycetota; class Acidimicrobiia; order Acidimicrobiales; family SZUA-35; genus SZUA-35. Next base: position 104,118 of record CALKTH010000009.1, read on the forward strand.
GCGTCGAGAAAGCGTTGACGATCCATGCCCCGCAGAAGCAAGTAGAGCCACGGATCCGCCTCGATCATCTCCACGAGTCGGGCGCAAAGGGCGAAGACATGCTTGCACGGCTCATGCCAGTCGGGACAGGAGCAGTCGGGCCCGAGGTCGCCCTTTCCAAGCTGCAGCGGAACTCCGAGATCACTGGCGATGGCCGCGACTTCGGCGGGGATCGAGCCGGTCAGAAGCTGAGCCGACACCGCAGGGCGGGTAGCGATCTCATCGATGAGACGAATCCAATCGGCGTCGGAGAGCGCTCGCACGCCGAGCTGCGCTGTCCACGGCCGACGGCGTGTGTCTGTCGGGTCATCCTCCACCACCGATCGGGCATGGCGAGTGCGGACCACTGACTGCCGCATCGTGGCGCTTCCGGGTTCAACCTCAAGGTCGTGATCCGGCTCGCGACGAGCGAGCGATCGACCGCTGTCCAGTTGGCTGGTATCGGTGAACGCATCGTTCTCGAAGGCGGACGAGAACACGACCGACCACCACGCACCACGCTGGGCTTGGGCCATCACGCAGCTCCCTGTTCGCCAACCGGCGGCTCTCCGAAGGGAAGCTCTCCAGCGCCGGTTGGGAGATGGGCGGTGCTGAAGTCCAGTGAGGCATCGAGGTTCACGAGATTCGCAAGGTCCTCGTCGCTGAGGTTGGAGATCCAGCGATCGCCACCACCGCCGACGACCCGATCAGCCAAGTCCCGCTTCTCGGTGAGCAGCTGGGCCACTCGATCTTCCACGGTTCCCTCGGTGATCAGCCGGTGCACGGTCACGGCCTTCGTCTGGCCGATGCGGTACGCACGATCGGTGGCTTGATCTTCGACCGCTGGGTTCCACCAACGGTCGTAGTGGATCACGTTCGTCGCTGCCGTGAGGTTCAGGCCGGTTCCTCCCGCTTTCAGCGACAGCACGAGCACGGGGAGCTCGCCTCGTTGGAATCGATCGACCAGCGTTTGTCGAGCGGCAATAGAAAGGCCGCCGTGGAGGATCTCCGCAGTCTTTCGCTCGCCGAGCGAGGACTGTCCGTTTCGTCCGAAGCGGTCCCCGCCGGTGCGGTGTTGATCGTTCAAATGCTGCACCAGTAGCTCGCCCATGGCGACGTATTGCGAGAAGATCAGCGAGGACTCACCGGCATCGATTGCCTGCCCAATCAACTGATCTAGCGCTTCGAGTTTGCCGGAGCGGCCGACGAGGGGCCGGCGTTCACCGAGGTAGTGCGCCGGATGGTTCGTGATCTGCTTCAGAGCCGTGAGCATGCGCAACACGAGACCGTGTCTGGCCAAGCCATCGTTCTGGGCGAGATCGAACAGCGCTTCCTCGGTGGTGGCCTTGTAGAGCGAGATCTGCTCGTCGGTGAGCGGAACCACAAGGTCACGTTCGGTCTTGGCTGGAAGCTCCGGCGCAATTCCAGGATCGCTCTTGCGGCGGCGGAGCAAGAACGGCTCGATGATCCGGGTCAGACGAGTAAGTGCCTGCTCGTTACCCTCCCGTTCGATGGGGATCGCCGTCTCCCGCCGGAAGGTCTCCAACGGACCGAGCAGGCCCGGCACGGTCCAGTCGATGATGGACCACAACTCGACGAGGCGATTCTCGATCGGTGTGCCCGTCAGCGCCAGCTTGCTATGGCTCTCGATGGTTCGAAGCGAGCGTGCGGTTCTCGACCGAGGATTCTTCGCGTTCTGTGCTTCGTCAGCTGCGATGAGGTCCCACGTGTGGGCAGCCAACGTCTCGGCGTCGGAGCGGACGACGCCATACGTGGTGATGACGATGTCTCCGTTCCGGACTCGGCCCAGCTTCCGGTTTGGTCCGTGGAACCGTCGAACTCGAACCCCCGGCAAGAACTTGGCCGCCTCCCGCTCCCAGTTCGCCAGGAGCGAGGTGGGACACACCACAAGTGTGCCGACGCCCGTTTCGCGTGGCTGATCGCTCTCCTCCATACGGTGGGCATGCAGCGCAAGGACCTGGATGGTCTTGCCCAGGCCCATGTCGTCGGCCAGGCAGCCACCGAACCCGGCCTCGACGAGGTCGGCCATCCACGCCAAGCCACGCCGCTGATAGGGACGGAGCGTGGCTTGAAGGGCAGCAGGCTCGGCCTGCTCCCGGTCGTTGTCCGACGACAGCAGCGAACGCATGACGGCGTTCAGGTTTGGGCCGATCACGATCTCGATGTCGTGGTCTTTGCCGTCGATGTGGACCGGACCATCGGAGCCATCCGCCCCGAGCACGGCGGCCACGGCATCAGCGGCGTTGAGTCGAGGCGGTGCCTCGGTGAGTTGCTTGCGCGTGGCCGCATCGAGACGGATCCAGCGACCGCGGAACGGGATGACCGCTCGTTTCGCCTCGGCCAACGCATCGAGTTCCTCTCGTTGCAGGGCGCTGCCCTCAAGCAGAAACTCCCACTTCACGTCGAGGAGCGCATTGAGCGCGGTCATCGAGGGCAGACCACCTGCGGGAAGCGAGGCGTCGACCAGGAGGCGTCGCTCGATCGGAGCGAACATCAGCTCCGCCGGCCAATGCAGATCGACGCCCACAGCTTCGAGCTCTTCGACTCGGTCCAGGACTTCCTCGATCTCTTCTCCCGCCAGCATCAAGTGCGTGGGCTGATCTGTGTCGAGCCCTCGACGTAGGGTCGGGCAGATCTCCGAGGCTCGGGCCAGACCGGCCAGGAGCTCGATTTCTGCCTGTCCATCGAATCGATCGGCGATCGTGCCGCGTGCGGTCACACTCCGGACCTCGATCCCACCCGGGCTTCGCTCGACGGCACCGAAGAGCTCGGCGGCATCGATCATCAGCGACGGATCGAGCACGCTCCGCAACCGAAAAACGATGCGCCACCACGCGTCGAAGGTGACCGCATTGGGGTCTTCCGGATCGTCGAGCGCGGGTGGGTGAAGCTGGAGCACAAGGCCGGTCGATGAGCAGTGCGGTCCAGCGACATCGGAGACCCATGGTCGAAGATGACGCACCCGCGTCGGATCTTTGTGGGCGAACACAGGACTGGACGCAACTGAGGCTGCCGCCGGGGAACGAACGAGTCGATCACCCACAGCATCAAAACAGGCTCGGATCGCCCAGACCGGGTCAACGATCCGTCCGCGGATCGGACCCGTTGGTGTGCAGTGTCCGACCGCAGGCATGGCTCTGGCCAACGCGTCGACCGCCAGTCGATCGTCGTGTTCGAGCGGATCGACGCGCCACGTGTCCCAGCCATCGGGGCTGACCCAGGGCAACAACCGTCCCCGAGCGATCAGCCCGAGGGCCATCTGCACCGCCGCCGCCCACGCCCGCACCGACGGATGCAGCGCCGCAGCTGCCTCCGAGCGCAAGGGAATCGACCCGAGCAGATCGACGGCGAGCGGCATCGGCAATCGCCGAGCCGACACTCGAACCCGCTCGGTTCCCCGTCCGCTCGCCGGCAGCACGAGGTCCAGTTCTGTGGTCTTCAGCTCAATGCTCGGGGGTCCCTGGGCCGACGGATCAAGCATGTGGGCGGCGGCGAACAGACCGCCCGTTTGTTGTTCGTTCCAGAGGGCGAACCACGAGCCACGTGCGGGGTCGACCGAAACGAATGTGCAGGCGGTTTCGGCTGTGAGCATCTCACGCCACGCGGGCTCGGGGTCGGAACGGTCCACGGCCGAGAGCTTAGAGCGAACAGGCGTTCGAATGTGCGAGATCGGACGGCAATCGGTGGATTGGGGTGCCGGAGCCGTTCTTCGAGTCTCGCCTTCTTCGCCGCGGCATGAGCTCGCAGATAGCGTGCGGCCGGTGTCGACCGTCGAATTGCTCGTCAACGTGCTTGGGCCGGTCGTTGCCCTCGTGGCGATCGGCGCGTTCGCCGGACCCCGGCTCAAGATCCACAGCGGTTCGCTCTCGGCCCTGGCCTACTGGGTGCTCGGACCTGCGTTCGTCTTCGATCTGTTCCGAACCAGCGCGCTGGAGGGCGGCGAGATCATCCGGCTTGTCGCCGCTGGTGCGGTGGGCATGGTGGCAGCAGGTACCGCTTCGTTCGCCGCTAGCCGATCGCTCGGCAACTCTCGATCGGTCGCTGCGGCCTCCATGCTGTCCAGCACCTACGGCAACGTCGGCAATGCTGGACTCGCCATCACCGTGTTCGCCATCGGCGACGACGCACTAGCGGCGGCCGGCGTGCTGATGCTCTCGATCAACGCCACGGGTATCGCCCTCGGCGTTGGCCTCGCTGCGGGACAAACACTGGGCCCATTGGGTGCCCTGCGCCGGGCACTGCTGGCGCCAATGACGCTTGCAGCTGCCCTCGCCGTGGTCATGAACATCGTCGATGTCGGCCTGCCCGTGGTGGCCGCCCGCTCCGTCACACTGATGTCTGGAGCCCTCATTCCCGTGATGCTCATCACCCTCGGAGTCCAGTTGATGGGCACCGGGCTCACCCGCCCCGACGCCACACTCGGCTCGGTTGCCGTCAGCAAGCTGCTGATTGCTCCGGCAGCGGCCGTCGGCGCGGCGCTACTCCTCGGCCTTGAAGGCGACCTCGTGAGCACCGTGGCCATCCAATCAGCCATGCCGCCCGCCGTCTTCACCATGGTTGTGGCGATGGAACACCATCTCGAAGCGGAGCGAGTGACCCACTCTCTCGTCGCCACAACGCTGGCGTCGCTGATCACGCTGCCGATTGTGCTCACCCTCACGGCATGACGGACCTCGGATGACGGCCACCAGCGAAGCTGATCCGACGCGTGGGCTTCTCCATCTCCGCTCGCCAGCGGAAACGGCGCGGCGCCTTCCCCAGGTGGTCATCGGCCTGGTGCTCTTCGGAGTCGGCATTCGCTGCATGATCAGCGGCGACCTCGGGCTCGGGCCGTGGGATGTGTTCCATCGGAGTGTGGCCAGTCGCAGCGGGCTCAGCCTGGGCACGGTCATCATGCTCACTGGCGTGGTCGTGGTCCTCGGGTTCGTTCCACTCCGGGAACGACTCGGTCTTGGCACCTTGCTGAATGCGATCGTGATTGGCGTGGCCGCCGACGCCAGCGCCCCGTTCATCGAGCCCGCCTCCGAGCTCTGGGCGCGCGTTGGGCTCATGATCTTGGGACCGATCGTGATCGCGTTCGGGACGGGCCTCTATTTGGGTGGAGGGCTCGGACCGGGTCCGAGGGACGGCATCATGACCGGGCTTGCCAAGCGAGGCATACCAGTCTGGAAAGCCCGAACTGCCATCGAGGTGACGGTGCTCATCGTTGGCCTCGCTCTGGATCCCGAACTCCTGGACGGTGGAGTCTTCGATACGGACCTGAACGCGGGCACCCTCTGGTTCGCCTTCGGCATCGGGCCGATGATCCAGTTCTTTCTTCCAAAGCTCCGCATGCGCGACCGGGGCGACTGAGAACATTGGACCGGCCCGCTCGACCCACCAAGCGCGGGAGGGGCGTTGCGGTCAGTTGCGGTGGCCGGGGGCCATGTAGAACCAGACCGGGAACGGAGCCTCGGCGGCCTTCATAGCTCGGCGGGCGGCCATGATCGTCTTGCCTGCTTCGGTCTCTTCGTAGAACCAGGTCTCGCTGGCCCGACCGCCGGGCGGCGGGCCATTCACGAGTTCGAGCCCGGCTTCTTCGTAGTAGGCACGCACGTCGTGCACGATGGGCATCGGGTTGCCACCCTCGAGACCGACCTCGTTCCACGCTTCACCCTCGGCAATCTTGCCGAACAGTTCGAGCGCAGCCGGAATGGCATCCGCGTCGTGGACGCGACCGACTGACGTTGCCCCACGGGCAGCCAGCGCCCGGTCGTAGGCCTTGCGCAAGCCTCTGGCCTCGTCGACCGCCGGTGGGAGGTCTGGGTCGAATCGAGGAGGGATCGCGCAGGACATGGCAACTTCGTCGGCCTCGATGACCTCAGGGTGGTCAACCAACACGGGTCCGCTGGGCTCAGCGAGCAAGGCAAAGGCACGGTTCAGAACGTCTCGCTGGAACGCGGGATCGCTCGGTTTGCCCAGCGGGCGGCCGAGCGGGAACTCGCCGTGAAGGACCCGAGGCGGGTGCATCTTCTCCGCAACGGGGCGGGTGGAAGAGATGGTGACGGTGGCGAGACCGGCGGCTTCGAAGACGTGGGCGAGCGTACTCACGGTACGCGTGCAGAGAGGTCAAACAGGAGTGAGGAGGACGACGTCCACCCCGTCGCTCTTCAGAAGTTCGGCAGCAGCCGGACCGGAGTCGAGGCGAAGGGTCGAGACATCGTCGGGCTGGTTACCAGCAAAGGAAATGTGCCGGGGCGCAACCGCGCCGATGGCGCCTTCGGCCCGCATCTCCTCCAGGCGGTCGATCGGGTAGACGACGTTGAGGTCAGCGGCGAAACCGGAGCGATCGAAGTTGGGGCTCCAGTGGCCGAGCTTCAACCCACGCTCGGCGCTCTCGATCACACGGAAACTCGTGTCACCGGCGGCAAACGCTTCCTCATGCTCAGGGTGAATGGCGGCGCTGGTCACAATGGCGACCGTGGCCTCGGCGAGGGCCGGCGGCGGCGTAAAGGCCGTCTCGGCGAATTCAGGAACGGGCAGGCCGGACGCGAACTCTCGCATCGCTTGATCGCCGGTTGGCATCAGAAGGTCTCCTCAATGACAGGGAACGTCTCGGCATCATCGGTCATCTGGCGGCCAAGCAACAAACGGGCGGCAACGAGGCCGGCAACAGCGCCAAAGAAGTGCCCCTCGAACGACACGCCCTCGCTGGGTACCAAGCCCAGGAAGAAACTGCCGCCAAACCAGAAGACGGCAACAGCAGCAGGCACGATCGCTCGAAAGCGCCGCTCGAAGAGCACCGCTCCAACAAGGAAGCCGAAGTAGCCGAACACGACGCCGCTGGCCCCGACATGATTCCCGAATCGGGCCAAGCCCCAGGTCAGGGCGCCGCCGACGATGATGATGGTCAGCGTGGCCAGTAGGAACGTCCGCATGCCACGAAACGCAACGAGCCCACCCAGTGCGAGGAAGGGAATCGAGTTGGCGATCAGGTGCGGCCAGTCGGCGTGAAGGAACGGTGCGTACGCGATGCCGTCGATCCGGTCGCGTCGGCGGGGCAGGATCCCGTTGCCTTCCAGACGGCTATCGAGGATGACGGTGTCGAGCACTTCGATCAACCACATCGCCGCCAGGAGAACAAAGAGCAGGCCGAACGACGTGCTCAGCAGCGAACCCACCTTCGATGTCCGCTCGTCGGACTCGGGCAGGTTCGCTGCAGTCACGTCAGCTCGGCCGTTCGCCGAACTCAGGGCCAACGGTGCGGGTGCGCTTGACTTCCCACACACCGGGTGTGGTGGTGATGCCAACAAAGCTGTCCCACAGCTTGAGACCAGCTTCACCCTTCGGCGCCACGGAAATCACAGGGCCGAACATGCCGACCCGATCACCGTTGTCATCGTCCATAGCGATGATCGGCGTGCCGACATCGTTGCCCGTCAGGCCCAGGCCCACGTCCATGCGAGTTTGAATCTCCGCATCCCAGGCGTCGTCATCGAAGGCCGAGGCATGCGCCGGATCGAGTCCGGCCGCGGTGAGCGCCTCGGCGATGTCGAAGTCGCGGTCCTTGTCGTGATGGATGCGAGTGGCGAACTCCCAGTAGGCCTTGAACGCAGCCTCATTGCCGTCAGCAGCTCGGAGCGACTCCATCACACGCAACATGTTGTGCGTCTTCTGGACCGGTCCGAAGTAGTCACTGTCGGGCGGAGGCTGGTTCTTCACCAGCAGGGAAATGGGTTGCCAGGTGACGTTCACGTCTCGCTCTGGCTGCACGGTTTCGACGACCCAACGGGCCGTCACCCAGCACCACGGTCAAATGGGGTCTACCCAAAAATCAATGTCCATGTCGGGACCGTAGCTGTCATGGAAGACTCCCACCATGCATGGCATCCAGATGGCGAAGACCGGCGGCCCGGAAGTTCTCGAATGGCTGCACCTCGATGACCCAACTCCTGAGCCCGGCCAGGTCGTGGTCGACGTCGCGGCAGCGGGCCTGAATTTCATCGATACCTACCAGCGTTCCGGCCTCTACGAGGTGCCGCTTCCTTATCGGCCTGGGCTGGAAGGAGCGGGGGTGGTCTCCGCCGTTGGCCACGCGGTCTCTGGTGTGTCAGTGGGCGACCGATTGGCGTGGACAACCACGCCGGGCTCCTACGGCGAGAAGATCGCGATCGATCCGGCGGCCACGGTGCCAGTCCCCGATGATGTGCCGCTCGATCTGGCGGCAGCCGTGATGTTGCAAGGCATGACAGCGCACTACCTCGCCGTCGATACCTATGCGCTGCAGCCGGGCGACCGATGTCTGATCCACGCAGGCGCGGGCGGCGTCGGTCTGCTGCTCATTCAGATCGCCAAGATGCGGGGCGCAGAGGTCTTCACCACGGTCGGCACCCCGGAGAAAGCCGAGCTGGCGCGAGGCGCCGGCGCGGATCACACGATCCTGTATCGAGAGGTGGACTTCGGCGACGAGGTGGAACGGGTCGCGGGTTCTCGAGCGCTCGACGTTGTGTACGACGGCGTCGGCCAGTCAGTCTTCCAGCGCAGCCTTGACCTTCTGCGCGCTCGAGGCGTCATGGCTACGTTCGGCAATGCGTCAGGACCTGTCGAACCGTTCGCACCCCTGGTGCTCTCCCCCGCCTCACTCTTCGTCACCCGGCCCACCCTGTTCCACTACATCGCCACTCGCGAAGAGTTGCTGGCCCGAGCCGGAGATCTGTTCGGTTGGATTGGTCAGGGCGAGTTGGACGTTCGGGTTGGCTTGCGAATGCCGATGGCAGAAGCGGCGGAGGCACACCGCCTACTCGAGGGGCGCGACACGACCGGCAAGGTCCTCCTGGTCAGCTGAGCTCAGGCCTCGAGATCGTTGAAAGAATCACCGAGCAGGTAGCGCGGGCCGCTTCCGAGCGTCGCTGCGCTGTCATCGGGATTCCAAATCGCGCACGCCTCGATCGAGAGGCAGCCACAGCCAATGCACCCGCCCAACTTGGTGCGAAGCAGTTGGAGACCGGCGATTCGCTCATCGATGTCGGCCGCAAAGCTGGTGGCCAGGCGATTCCAGTCGCGCTCGGTCGGTGTTCGCCCACCGGGCAGCTCGTCCAATTGGGCTTTGATTTCCTCAAGCGAATATCCGAGCCGCTGGCTGATGAGGATGAAGGACAGCCGGCGAATCACCGACTTGCGAAATCGTCGATGGCCGGCTGCGGAGCGTTCAGAGTCAACGAGGCCCTTCCCCTCGTAGAAGCGGATGGCCGACACCGAAAGGCCGGTGCGTTCGGCGACAACCCCGATGGCGATCAGCGGATTTTCTCTTGACCTCGACATTGGTTGAGATAGTAGAACGATTCTCATGACATCAACAGCACGACTCGAACACATCAACGTCACCGTCTCGGACCCTGATGCCACTGCCCAGATGTTCGTCGAGCTCTTCGACTGGCACGTGCGATGGAGCGGTCCGGCGATCGACGATGGCTACACCGTGCACGTGGGCTCCGATGAGGACTACGTGGCGCTCTACCGGCCGAACGTCGACCCTTCCGCTCGCGAGGACACCTACCGCCAGGCCAACGGGCTGAACCATCTCGCGCTGGTCGTCGACGACCTCGACCTCATCGAGAAGCGCGTGCGGGCACAGGGCCTCGAGCCGTTCAACTTCGGCGACTACGAACCTGGCAAGCGCTTCTACTTCTTCGACACCAACGGCATCGAGTTCGAAGTCGTCTCGTACCCGTGAGCAATCGGAGCGTCGCGCACGCTCAGGGTTCGATGATCTCGATGCTCTGGCCCGTGCTGTAGGCCACGAGCCCGCCTTCGAGTGCGAGCACGTCGAGGAGGCAGTTGTCGGTGAGGTCGGGCATGGCCTCCACACTCTCCCCGTCGGGAGCGAGGCGATAGCGGAGGAGTCGCTGCGTGTTGTACGAGCACACGAGAATCTCGTCGCCGACGACGGCAAGGCCGGTGGGCGCACTGTCCGCCGGTATCACCGCCACAACCGACGGATCGATGCCGAGATCACCTCTCGCCAGCCGCTCGTCACCATCCTGAGGGTGGTTGTCGGCAACCCACAGCGCTCCGTCGACCGACTCGCCGATAGCGAAGGCGTTGAACCAGGGACCGGACACAACGGCAGGTGCCTGATCCGGCGGGCCGTCGGGGTCGAGCTCCACCAGCTTGCCCACGATCGATGTCGGATCTGCCTGGGCATCACGATCATTCAGCAGACCGATGCTGACGAGCAGACGGCCATCGCTAAGTGCGACGACTCTGCCACCATTACCTCCTCTTCCCGTGGCGGGCCCGACCCAGACCGAGCGCTCGACAGCCAGCTCAGCAGCGTCGTCCGCACCGTCGGTGTTGATCGTTAACTCGACGACCTCCAGCCGTTCGTCGGGACGGATCAGACCGGCGAAGATTCGACCCTCGGGAGTTGCCGACAACCCAACGAGCCCACGCTGCCCTTCCGTCGAGACCTCGAGCGTTGCGACGACACCGCGGTTCTCAAGTACAACATCTCCGTCAAGTTCCGCCCACAAGAGTCGTCCGTCGAGTTCGGTGATAGCCACGGCCTCGGCTGGCAGAGACCGAGGGCCCGGCGTGTCATCGGCAACACACCCGGCGGTTGATACGAGCAGCGCAGCCAGAGCGGCGGAGAGGGCGCGGCGGGACGACCGAGGGAGACGAAGGGCGTCGAACATGATCTGCGGACGGTAGTAGGGGCGCCATCGCTACCGTGCGTCGGGTGATCACCGACCTGCTCGACTGGCTCGAGACCTTCTCGTCCGAGCCGGTCTTTTATCTCGTCATCTTCGCGATCGCCCTGTTTGATTCGGTGATTCCCGCCGTGCCGAGTGAGACCACCGTGATTCTCGGAGGCATCGCCGCCGGTCAGGGCAACCTCAACATCGTGGCGGTCATTGCGCTTGGCGCGCTGGGAGCGTTCGTGGGCGACAGCATCGCCTACGGGATCGGCTACCGAGCCAGCGACTGGTTGAACCGCACGTGGTTCAAGAGCGAGAAGGCGCAGGGGCGACTGGAGGCAGCAACTCGCCAGATCGACAAGCGAGGCGGGCTTCTCCTCGTGACCGCTCGCTTCATCCCGGGTGGTCGCACCGCCGTGACGCTGTCATGCGGCATCACCAAGCGTCCGTACCTGGCATGGTTCGCCAAGTTCGACGTGCTGGCCACGATCATCTGGGCGAGCTATGCCGGCATTCTCGGCTTCGTTGCCGGTGAACGATTCAAGGATTCCCACACCACCGCCTTCTTCGTCGCCTTCGGCGCCGCCCTCAGCGTCACCGCTCTCATCGAGGCTGTTCGCTGGCTCCGCCACCGCTAGCCGGATGCAGGCCCGCCGGACAGGCTGGTGGCCGCGGGATGCAGGGCCGCAAGCCCGCCGGGGAGCACACACGAGCCCGACAGATTCAGGGCTGCTTCACCAGACGGATGTAGGGCAGGGGTGATTCCCAGCCCTCCGGGTACTTCTCGGCTGCGGCTTCGTCGGAGACTCCGGGCGAGATGATGACGTCGTCGCCTTGCTTCCAGTTGGCCGGCGTGGCCACCTGTTCCTTGGCGGTCAGTTGCACGGAGTCGACGATGCGAAGGATCTCGTCAAAGTTGCGGCCCGTGGTCATCGGGTAGGTGAGGATGACTTTGATCTTCTTGTCGGGGCCGATCAGGAAGACCGAACGGGCGGTGGCGTTGTTGGCTGCAGTGCGCCCTTCGGCGGAGTCACCGTCATCGGCGGGCAGCATGTCGTACAGCTTCACGATCTCGAGGCTTGGGTCGCCGATGAGCGGATAGTTGATCGCTGTGCCCTGCGATACCTCGATGTCTCTCGACCAGGCTTCGTGGTCTTGGACACCGTCAACGCTGATGCCGATGGCCTTGGTGTTCCGAGCGTCGAGCTGGGGCTTGAGGGCAGCCACGGCACCCAGTTCGGTCGTGCAGACCGGGGTGAAGTCCTTGGGGTGGGAGAACATGAGCACCCAGCTGTCGCCGATCCACTCATGAAAGCGCAGCGTGCCTTCGGTGGTGTCAGCGGTGAAGTCGGGCGCGGTGTCGTTGATGCGAAGGGACATACGGATCTCGTTTCGAGTCGGTCATTGTTGACTTACCTGATCGACAATAGGGCAATTCGAGACGATGCAGGACACTGCGCGCGCGGGTACATGTCACGGAATGCAAAGAAGCAAGAAGCGGTTGGCGAAAGGCATGACCGAGACTGCCTCCTCGCTTCGGGTGCCCGCCGAGACGCCTGCCGACCTGCTCTTCTATTGGGATCCGATGTGTCCCTTTGCGTGGATGACCTCTCGCTGGGTCAAGCAAGTGCAGGCCCAGAAGAATTACACGGTGGACTGGCGGTTCATTTCGCTTCGGATCCTCAACGCCGACAAGGACTACGACAAGCACTTCCCGCCCGAGTACGAAGCCGGGCACAACGGCGGCAAGCGCCTTCTCCGCATGGCTGCGGCCATCCGGCTCGACCACGGACGCGAGATCATGGATTCCCTCTACACCGCACTCGGTGAGGCGATCTTTGACATCGACCCTCCGGCGTCGGAGACCGAGCGCCGCCATCGCGTCGGCACGCCCGAACAGGTGCTGCCGATCCTCGACGCGCTCGGCCTCGATCCGGCCTACGCCGATGCGCTGTACGACGAGTCCTGGGACGCCGAGCTGCAGGCAGAGACCGATGAGGCCCTCGACAAGACTGGACGAGACGTCGGCACGCCGATTCTTGCCTTTCAGCCTCCGGAAGGTCCGGCGTTTTTCGGTCCGGTGATTTCCCGCCTTCCGTCAGATGAGGAGGCCGTCGCATTGTGGGACTCGGTGATCCATCTCGCCACGTTCCCCGGCTTCGCCGAGATCAAGCGCAGCCTCAGAGAACGCCCCCAGCTCCGCGTCTTCGGCATTGACCCCGACGAAGCGGGCAAGGTCGAGGACTGGCACGGCGGCAGCCGTCGCCTCAACAGCGAGAAGGGCTAGTCCCCGCGCCTCCGGACCTACTGGTCCGGGATGAGCACGTTCGCATAGAGCTGCCAGGCCAACACGCTCTTGGCCACGAAGCTGAGCACGATGTAGATGCGCTCGCCGAACAGATAGTCGGCCCACTTCCCGACCTCCGCGTATTGGAGGTACTGGTTGATGGCAAACGTGTTGAAGAAGAAGAAGATCGAGAAGATGATGCCGTACACGAACCCGGGCGGGCCCTCACCGTCGCCGGTGAGGATGTACCCACCGATTGCGATCCAGGGGCCGATGCCAGCGATGCAGCCGAACCAGAACGGTGTCCACCAGGTCTTCTGACCTCGTTGGTTCGTCATCTCCATGAGCCAGCCGAAGAGGATCATGGAGACGTTGACGAAGGCAATCGAGATGATGGCGCCCAGGTCGGTGATCGTGGTGATCAGCGAGATCGTCACGATCATCAAGGTCGATGAAAGCGAGTATTCGACCCAGCGGAAGCGATTGCGCCCGTGGCGGAGTTCGCTTCCGTAGCCCTTGAACCCAACGGTTGAAATCAGAAAGTGGAAGAAGGCCGAGAGGAACAGGAAGGCTGCGGTCAGGGGTGCCAGTTGCACATCGACGAGTGTGGAGAAGACGCCCTCTTCGACCGGGGTGCCGGGCGGCCCGTTCAAGTTGAACGTGGTGATGGGCAGGGTGAAGTCGGCGGCGATGATCACCATCACCACGGCGGAAATGAGATGCAGCGTTCCCGCTGCGATGTTCAGTGTTCGCAGTTTGGACAGCGTGCCGTCCGGCACCTCAACGGACTCAGGATCGCCAGCGGCGAGCGGATTGATCGCGGGAGAGGTCATGGCAGGACTCTTGCCCATTTTCGATGGCTCTCAATCCTCCGCGCTCAAGTTGTCCCCGCAGGGGGAGGATGTCGTGATCGTCAGAGGCGGGGCAGAACATCGCGGCCGACGGCTCGAAGCACGTCATCTCGAGGAGCGAGCGGCGGCAGAATCATCAACTGATCGAGCCCGGCTTCTCCGAGTGCCCGCAACCGAGCAACGACTTCGTCAGCGGTCCCAATCACGCAGGTGGCATCAAGAAGCTCGCTGGTCAGGAACTGCTCCTCCTCCGGAATCACCCAACAGTTGTGTCCTGCGTGGATGCGTTGGTGCCGAACGTCCTCGGGCACCTCATCGAGCAAGGCGACGTAGTCATCCCACACACCAGCCACCGGACCGCTCGGTCGCCGACCGAACTGACGCCACTGGTCGTACGAGTAGTGCAGCGAGGCGATGGCAAACGCTCCCGCCTGTTCCTTGACTCGGGCCGAATCGCGTGCTTCCCCCTCATTCGTCACCACAATCGTCGACAGTGAGCAGGTGAAGAACTGCGAGCGATCGAACGGACGGCCGACGGCCTGAGCACCCGCTTCGATGTGGCGCCAGGTTCGTTCCATGAACGACGGGTCCGGCGGGATGGAGAAGACGGCACCGTCGCCGAATGCGCCGGCGAGTCCGAGGGACCGAGGCCCGAACCCGGACACGTACAGAGGGATCGGATGGTCGAAATCAACGAAACCCGCATCCGGCATGAGGTGACGAACGGGCGAGGTCTGACCCCTCCAGGCAACCTCTGCTTCTTCGCCTCGCAACAGCGGGCCAAGTTCGTTCAGGTACGCCTCGTACTCTGCGATGCGCATTGGCTTGTGTCCCATCATGCGCATGGCCGTGTTGCCCGTTCCGATGCCGAGGAACGTTCGATCCGGAGCGATGCGGTTGATGGAAGCAATGCTGGAGGCGGTTACCGGTGCCGGTCGAGTAGCAGCGACCGAGACACCCGTCCCCAGTCGAATCGACGTTGTGCGGTCGGCGGCGAGCGCCAGGCATGCGTAGGGATCGCTCCAGATCATCTGGGAATCCGCAAACCAGGCAGCACTGAATCCCAACGACTCAGCCAACAGCACGTGATCGATGTCGTCGATCTTGGAGGCAATGCACACACCGAGTTCCATCGGCTCAGGTTGACACGATCACTCTCAACCAGCGAGCTGGCGAGATCGATGATGGCGCCCGGGCCGCGCTCAGCGGTCAGCCTTCAGCAGAGATCGGCGGGACCTCATCGCCAGAGGCGGCTTCGGCAAGCAACTGCCCGCCGAGGAAGCCGAGAATGAAGATTCCGAGTGCGATCGCGATGATCGCACCGACGCTGGGAAGTTGGTCAAAGAGACGTTCGAACACGACGGTCTCGCCCTTTCTGGCCCGGAAGGAAAGAGCGGCTCGGCGTGGCTGCTCTTGGGCTCGCAAGAATCTATTGCATCCAAAACCCCTCGTGCAGAGGTAGACGTACCTGTGGCTCTTGTTTTCACCAGTGACAACACTCGACTCATCGCCGCCGTTCATGACGGCGCCCTTGCAAACTGGGCGGCGACCAACAACCACGATGCGGCTGCGACGCTGTGCCGAGGGATCGGTGAGCGGACCGCAGCGGAAGCTGCAGAGATCCAATCCCACCTTCGCCGGGCGAGCATCGATCTCGGTGACCCAGCGGGGTGGGACAGCAGCGGGGGCCCAGCCGAAGGGGGGCAGCTGCATGCTTTGGAATGGCAGGTGTCTGACGGTGCAGCAGCCAACGCTGCGGTCGATGCGCTTCGTTCGGCTGGATTCGAACCGTGGGAGACGGACTCGGTCGGCGGACGCGCCGCTATCCAACGCCTGTCATCGGTGATGACCACTGCCCGCACCACGGACGTGACCGTCGCCGTTCGGTTTCGCTGGCAGCCAACGGGCGTGGGGCGTCTGCTTCCCCGTGCGTTGCGGCCAACAGCGGCGGACTACGGGGCACTCGACGTCCCCGCTCCGCTCTGGCCGGTGTATCTCTTGACTCGCCCGCTCCGGCTCTTGGCGGAGCGGACCGGCCGTCGCGAACCAGCACCGGCCAGTCTCGGTCCGTTTCTGAGCACCCCCGCTGAGCTCCTCGGTCCGCTTCTGGAGTTTGCGTCGCTCACGTCAGAGGATGTCTTGGTGGACGTCGGCAGTGGCGACGGCCGGCTACCCATCGAAGCTGCCCGCTCAACCGGCTGCCGCGCCAAGGGCATCGAGCACGATCCCGGCCTTGTGTCTCAGGCCGCTTTGGCGGCAGAGACAGCAGGGGTGACCGACAAGGTGACGTTCGTTGTTGGTGATGCAGCGAGAGCTGACCTCAGCGCGGCCACGGTCGTGTTCATCTTCCTACCGGCCAACGTGACAGCTCGGCTGATCGAGCCCATCGCCGCTTCCCTCCAGCCGGGAAGTCGCATCATCGCCCACGAGCAGCATGCGCTCAGCGGTGCACCCACACCCTCGGTGTCACTCGCCATCGGTGCCGGGCAGGGCATGACGGTCGCTCATCGGTGGGACATCTGAGGCCACAACGCCCGCTCAACTGTTCCGGTCTCCTCAGGTTCGCTAGGTTCCCCGGACCAGGAGGCCACCACCATGAACCCGACGTACCCATCGTCCATCGAGGAATACCGCCAGAAGATTCGCTCGTTCTTGAGTGAGAACTTGCCGGACGACTGGCAGGGCATCGGCGCAGTTCCGTCAGCGGAGCGCACGGTGTGGACCGAGAACTGGCGGGCCACGCTTCGAGACAACCAACTCCTGGCGCCGAATTGGCCATCGGAGTATGGCGGCGCCGGTCTCACCCACCTCGAGCACGTGGTGCTCAATGAAGAGTTTGCGGCTCGAGGGGTGCCGACTGCGGGGAGCAACGACGCCTTCAGCATCTCGATGGTCGGTAACACGATCCTGCACTGGGGAACCGAGGAACAGAAACAGCACTACATCCCTCGCATCCTCGACGGCGACGACATCTGGTGTCAGGGATACTCCGAACCCAACGCCGGCTCCGATCTCGCGAATCTGGGCTGCAAGGCCGAGCTCGACGGTGACGAGTGGATTCTCAACGGGCAGAAAATCTGGACCTCTGCCGGTCAAACGGCCAACAAGATCTTCGTCCTGGCCCGCACCGATCCCGAAGCGGCCAAGCACAAAGGCATCTCGTTCTTGCTTGTCGATGTAGAGCAGCCCGGTGTGGAGGTGCGGCCGATCACGAACATCGTCGGCCAAGACCACTTCTGCGAGGTCTTCTTCGACGACGCTCGCTGTCCGAAAGAGAATGTGCTCGGTGGCACGAACAACGGCTGGGCGGTCGGCAACACCCTTCTCGGATTCGAGCGAGGCGTTGGAGCCACCACGCAATACCTGTCATTCCGAGCCCACGTCGAGCAGTTCATCGATATGGCGAAGGAGGCGGGCAAAACCGATGACCCGTTGGTGCGCCAAGACATCGCGAAGTTCCATACCAAGTCCGAGATCATGCGGATCCGCGGCATGCAAACCCTCACTCGATTCTTGGCTGGCAAGGAACCGGGGCCGGAGAGCTCGATCAACAAGCTCTTCTGGAGCCACTTCCAGCTCGAGATGACCGAGTCCGCCATGAACGTGCTCGGCCCCGAGTCGCTCGTGCACTTCGGTGAAGAAAGCCGAGGCGGTCTCGGCCCGCCTGCCATCGGCAGCGCGAACTCACCGGCCAACTGGATGGCCAGCTTCCTGATCGCCCGCCCGGGCACCATTTACGCTGGCACCTCGGAAGTGCAGCGCAACATCATCGGCGAACGCGTGCTCGGTCTTCCACGCGAACCACGAGCCGACGGTGGCCCATGGAAGGACTCACACAGCTGAGGGGTTCGGCTCGATCGGCGCCGTCGGGGCATCCACCTCGTCAGCGCCGGTCGTTTGGCCGCGCACGATGGCGACCAGCGCTCCGAGCACGACGGCCATTGCCGCTGCTTGAAACACCGAAAGCGATTCGCTGAGGAAGAGCCAGGCGAGAATCGAGGAGGCGACGGGGATGAAGAGCGTCATCGTCGATCCGACCCAGAGCGGGATTCGCACGAGGGACCAGTTCATCAGCGAGTGGCCGATGAGTCCGGAGGTGAGGGTCATCACCAGCAGCCAGAACAGGCTGTTCGACGAGGGCCAGCTGAGGGACTGACCGAAGACGAACGCCAACGGCGTGTTGATGAGCGCTGTCCAGATGGCGGTGCCCGCGGTGTATTCAGTCGACGACAATACGCCTCGGGACCGCTTGGAGAAGATGAAGTAGGCGCTCCACGTGAACATGGCAGCGAGGGCCAGCACGTCTCCTTCCGGACTCCACTCCGGCGTGCCGTTCGAAGCCAAGATCACCCCAGCAACACCGACGAGAGCCACGCCGGACCACAGCGCATCGCGCTTTGCAATCGTCTCGCCAAAGAAACGGGCAGCGATGATGCCGACGACGATGGGTTGCAGGGAACCGATCAGCGTGGCGTTGACCACGTTGGTCAACTTCACTGCGGAGAAGAAAAAGGCGATGTCGAGGCCGAGCGCGACGCCGCCGAAGAACGAGTGGCGAAGCACCACGAACCGAAACGGAGTGCCCTTGGCTGCCATCCAGCCGACCATCAGCAACGAGAAGAACCAGAAGCGGTAGACGGCAATCGCCAGACCACCCATGTCGATGTGCTTGGCAATCACCGTGCCGGTCGACCACGCCGTGACGGCGATCACGGCGCCGACCAGGCCGGCCGGAAGTTCCTTGTTCACCGCCGCAACCTAGCGGTGGTTCATCAGCCGCACGGAACGATCCCCGCAAGACGCTGCTGAAGATGGAGAGTGGGCTCGTACGCTAGACAGATGCGCGCTCCGACGGACTCGTCCCCGACCCCCACGGAGGGGGCGAATGATGCGCAAGGATCGGCGTCAGGTGCGGACGAGCGCCGTTCGCCGCTGGCGACTGCCCTGGCCTCCCCGACCACGCATTTGACCTTCCTCAATGCGGACCTTCCCCGCGAGGCGCAGCTTGCCCTTTGGCGCCACCAGATCGACAGCGGGCCGGACGGCGAGGCAGTCCTGGCCAGTGACGCAGCGCTGGGTGACCCCATCACGCTCGAGCGACTCGTGCAGGAGGACGGAACGGTGTCGATCCAAGCGACACCAGCGGTCGAGCTGGAACTCGACGCGCTCTTCGATGCGTTTGCTGAGTTGGACCGCGTCGAGACCCTTTCCGCATCGACTGCAGCCTGGGTGGGTTGCCTGCACTGGGCACTCACCGCTCTGAGTAAGGCGCAGATCCAGCCCGGTCTCACCTCCCGGGGCATTGACACCTGGCGGATCGGCCCGTTGTCTGACCAAGACCAGGCCCATCTCGCGGCCTTGGCGGCGGCACTGCCCGACGAGGCCTGGGCGTCTCGCGACGCCGTCGATGGGGGCGACGGCGACCCCTTGCTGACGGCTCGCGCCGCGGTCGATGCGTTCGTCACCTCCGTCGCCGATCGCTTCACGAGGACGAAGGCTGCACCAACAGCCGCCGGGCATCGCGCGTTTGCGTCTGGCGGAGCCGTTGTCATCGATGCTCAGGCGGCAACGACGAGCTTCGACACCTCGGGCGACTCGCGGGGCCCGCTCATCGTTCTCCGAGTGACCCCGCCGCCTCCCGAACGGCCGGACGATCCCTTCCTCGCCTCGCTCGCCTATCAGAGCCGTCGAGACCCGCACCGGGTCATCGACCTGCAATCAATCTGGCGTTCGCCGGCGGCAGCCCGAGCCCGCTTCCAGTCAGCCGAGGCCTCGCTTCTCGTGACCCTGCGCCGTGCCGCCCGCCAGTGGGCGCCCGTGCGACGGCTGCTGGAGCAGGAGCGCCCGGACCGGATGCTCCTGACCGAAGAGGAAGTTGATGAGCTCTTCGGTGAGAAAACCGTCGCGCTCGGCGCCGCAGGTCTCAGCGTTCTGATTTCGTCAGAGTTGCTGCGATCGGTCGAACTGACGCCGGTGGTGCGTTCCAGCGCTGGCCCCGCTGCGACCGGGGCGAACCCGTTTGGCGGTGGTCGCTTCGATCGCGATGACGACCCGGAACACTGGAGCGGCCCAAGAGCCAACGCACTCAACACCACCTTTGACCTCTCCTCACTTCTCCAGCTCGACTGGCGCGGGGAAATCGACGGCCAGGCGCTGACGGAAGAAGAACTAGCCGAGTTAGCCGAGAGCAAGCGCCCGCTCATTCGATTCCGTGGCGAATGGATTCGCGTTGATGATCGAAAACTCCGCCGCATGCGCGAGCGGCGCACCATCGGCGCGTCCACCGCACTCGCAGCTGCCCTCGGTGCCACGATCGATCTCGAGGGCGACGGCGGTGCTGTCATCACCGTCGAAGGTCCGCTCGCCGAGTTGGGTGAACGCATTCGATCGCTCGACCCCACCCAAGAACTCGCAGCGCCGCCCGAACTTCAGGGCGAACTTCGGCCGTACCAGGAACGAGGCCTTGCGTGGCTGACGCTGATGGCGGAGCTCGGATTGGGCGGCGTTCTGGCCGACGACATGGGCCTCGGCAAGACGATTCAGCTCATCGCCACCCATCTCCATCGCCAAACCGATCGGCCCGCTCCCTCGCTCGTCGTCTGCCCGGCCTCGGTGGTGGGCGGATGGGAACGCGAGGTCAACCGATTCGCTCCGCATCTCAAGGTGCATCGCTATGTTGGCCAAAGCCGCCGCCTTCGTTCGCTTCAGCCCGGCGACATCGTGCTGACTACCTACGGCGTGGCTCGACGCGACGCTGACGTGCTGGCAACCCACGAATGGGGCTTGGTGATCGCCGACGAGGCGCAAGCGATCAAGAACCCGGCGTCACGAACGGCCAAGGCGTTGCGTCGCATCCCATCCGGTGCACGCTTCGCCCTCACTGGCACACCGATCCAGAATCAGCTCATCGACCTCTGGGCCATTCTCGATTGGAGTACGCCGGGCCTCCTTGGCCCCCAAGAACGATTCCGCCGCGACATCGCTGCTCCGGTCGAGCGAGATCGAAACCCTGAAGCCATCGAGCAACTCAATCGCATGCTGCGGCCCTTCGTTCTCCGGAGAACCAAGGCCGACCCAACGATTGTCCCCGACCTGCCGCCAAAGACCGAGACGGACGAGATCGTGCCGCTCACCGTCGAGCAGGCCGCGCTGTACCGGGCCACCGTCACCGAAGTCATGGCCGAGATCGCCGCCGCCGAGGGCATCGAACGCAAGGGTCTCGTGCTTCGTCTGATGACCCGACTAAAGCAGATCTGCAATCACCCCGAGCACCTACTGGCCGAGGGTGGCGAGCTCGCTGGGCGGTCAGGAAAGCTCACGGCAACCACCGAGCTCTTGCAGACGATCACGGCCGAAGGCGATGCTGCGCTGCTCTTCACCCAGTACGTACGAATGGGTGAACTTCTCCAGCCTTACCTTGAAGGGCTCGGCTTGCGAACACTCTTCCTCCAAGGCTCCACGAGCATCAACGAACGAAGCCGCATGGTCGAAGAGTTCCAAGCTGGCGACATCGACGTCTTCCTTCTCTCGCTCCGCGCCGGCGGCACTGGTTTGAACCTCACGGCCGCCACCCACGTCATTCACTACGACCGCTGGTGGAACCCGGCGGTGGAGGATCAGGCCAGCGACCGGGCGTGGCGAATCGGTCAGGAACGCCCGGTCCAGATCCACCGGATGATCACCGAGGGCACAGTCGAAGACAAGATCGCCGTGCTGCTCGAGGAGAAGCGCAGCCTGGCCTCGGCGATCGTCGGCTCAGGCGAGGGATGGATTTCCGATCTCAGCGACACCGAACTCGCCGAACTCGTGGCGCTGTCAGACGACGCAAACGAAGCCGTGGACACCGGGAACGACCTCGAGACGGAGCTTCTGGGATGACCACGACCCCTCCCCCGTCCCTGCGCTGGGGCAGCCAATGGCTGCGCACGGTGGAAACTGCGCGCAGCATTCCCTCCGATGCGTTGGAACGCGGTCGCAGCTACGGCGGCTACGACTGGCAACTTGATGTTGATGTCGAACCGGGCATCGCCTCGGCGACCGCTCGCTCGGGCCCCCGCATCACGTACCGAGCAACGGTCGAGGTACCCGTCCTCAGCGACGCGGCATGGCAGACCGTGATCGAACTCGTTGCCTCAAGCAACGACCGAACCGCCGCGCTACACGAGGGAGATCTCGATGACGCACTGCTGCGCGACTCAGAGGCTGCGGGTGTCCCCTTGCTCCCTTCGCCGAACGAGCTCACGCTGTCGTGCGAGTGCCGTTCGATCGATCGCCCCTGCAAACACGCAGCTGCCGTCGTCCACCTCCTGGCTGACGCCATCGATGAGGATCCGTTCGACCTGCTCCACCTCCGAGGTCTCGACCGCACTGCGCTCGTTGCGGCGGTCACCAACGCTCGACGCGATGCGCTCGAGGAAGGCGTCGAGGGTGAGCAGCCCGTCGATGAGGACAACGACACCGCTGAGAGCCTTGGTGACGCCGAAGCCGACGAGGACAAGGCGGAGGCTGACACGCTGCGCACCATCGGCCTTGCCATCGGCCAGCCGCGTGCGCCGCTCCCACCTCGGCTCCCGGTTCCGGATACTCCCCGCTTCATGCCGCCGTTTCCTTCTGACCCACCCGAGACGGCGCTCTTCACGGCCGACGGCCTTCGCATTTTGGGAACCGACGCTGCGCATCGAGCCCATGCGCTTCTCTCCGGCAGCGACAGTGGCGACCTGGATCTCGACCCGACGACCGATCTCGCCCGTCGAGCATCGATCGTGGCGGACACCGATCTTTGGCGGGGACTCGTCGAGCGCAGTGGCCTATCCAGCCAAGAACTGTCCGCCCGGGCCGCGGCATGGGATCGGGCGGGCGACGCTGGCCTCGAAGCGCACGTCGCCGCCGTGGAGACCCGCCGAGCCGAAGACGGCAGGCAGTGGCGGCGGACTCGCCAGAACGAGTGGTTCTGTTTCGAACTGACCGGGGGCCGCTACGTACTCATCAGCGGCCCTCACGACCACGGCCCCGACCTGGTCGACTGAGCTGAGGGGCGTAAGATCAACCGATCGCCTTACATCGTATGATTCGACGAGGTAGCCTGGCCGGGTGACAACCACGGAGCCGACCCCCACCGACAACCCAGCCTCGACGGATCACAGAGACATCCGTTCCCGGGACTGGGCGACTGACTTCGATCACGGCGACCCTGCGTATGGGCAGCACGCACCGGAGATCTGGAGTGAGCTACGTGCCTCATGTCCGGTCGCTCACAGTGAGGCCTACGGCGGCACGTGGCTCCCAACACGATTCGAAGACGTGTCAGCCATCGCCTACGACACCGACCACTTCAGCTCGTGGGGCGTCGTTGTCGGCAACGAACGGCCAGACACCGAACGAGGCATCAGCTATGCCCCGCCAATCACCGCCGACCCGCCGTTCCACGCCGACGCCCGCCGAATCCTGCTTCCTGCATTCTCACCGAAGGCCGTCGAGCGACTCGTGCCTGCGACTCGCACGCTCTGCCAAGATCTCATCGACCAGATGCTCGCCACGGGCGAACGCAGCGTCGACGCCGCAATCGACTACGCCCAGAACATTCCGGTTGGTGTGATCGCTCTCATGCTCGGACTCCGGCCTGACGACGGTGACCAGTTCCGTGGTTTCATCCACCGCATCATCGAAACGCCGGGGGTTGATCACGAGATTTCTGAAGAGCAGTCATTGGACTGGTATCTCAACCAGGCAATCGCCCAGCACCGGGCCGAACCTCAAGACGATCTCATCGGCCACCTCCTCGATGTGCGCGTCGACGGGAAACCGCTGAGCGACGAACACATTCGCGGCACGATTGGCCTGCTCCTCATCGCTGGCATCGACACGACGTGGTCGGCGATCGGCGCCTCCATCTGGCATCTGGCGACGCACGAGGAAGATCGACGCCGCCTCGTCGACAACCCGGCCCTACTCCCCACCGCAGTCGAAGAGTTCCTCCGGGCCTACGCTCCCGTCACAATGGCTCGCCTCGTGGTCGAAGACACTGAGCTCGGCGACCAGCAGGTCAAGGAGGGCGATTGGGTTCTCCTGCCGTTCCCGGCAGCAAACCGCGATCCTGAACAATTCGACCGGGCAGAGGACGTCGTGATCGATCGCTCCCGAAATCGGCACGCGGCATTCGGCCTCGGCATTCATCGCTGCATCGGTTCCAACCTTGCGCGGATGGAAATGACCGTGGCCCTCGAGGAGTGGCTTGCGCGAATTCCCGACTTCGAAGTGTCTCACCACGACGGTGTTCGCTGGTCGGCCGGCCAGATCCGCGGCCCACGCGAGCTCCCCGTCGACTTGCTCCGCACCTTGGCTTGACGCCGCATTCGACACTGATCGGGTGACCATCTCACCGATCAGCCCGGCGCAATGGGCCATGCGCGTCACCGCCTGAGTCTTACGGCCCCAGTCGAACGAAGGCAATCCTTCCCCGCCCCTTTCCAGGGGCCTTCCGTCACTCGTACTGTCACCAGATGCGCCGACGGTCCCCTGATGCACTGGTCCCAAACGAAGAGCGAACACTGCTTGCTGCACTTGCCTTGCAGCGGCTCGGCTTCGACCACTTCCACGGCTACAAGCTGGCGAGCCAGTTGCGATCCATGCATCACACCACCCGTGCCATGTCGTACTCGACGCTCTACCGCTGCCTGGATCGTCTGGAGTCGCGAGGCCTCGTGACCTCGAGCTGGGCTGAGGAGTCCACCGCGTCGAGTGGCCCTCGACGCCGCGTCTTCCAGCTCTCCGAGGACGGGCAGAACCTCGCGGACTCGTTGGCTGGGCGCAGCGGACCGAACTCAGAGCTGTTCTGGAACCTCGCCTGAGGATGCCGTCAGTTCGGCGCAATCGAGGGCCGAGCGACGTGCTTGTTGAGGGAATACCCGAGGAAGGATGAATCTGGGAGTATGCTCCCAGCTGCCGTCTTGAGTGTTTGTGGAGGACCCTCATGTCTCATGCAAAATCATTTACCCGCGCCTCGCGCTCTCTCGGGCGTGCCATGCAGCGTGCAGGGTTGGTGATCGGCCTCCTCGGCCTCACCAGCACTGCCGGCCTGGCCGTCGCTGGAGCACAGGAAGCTCCTGCTTCTGAGGCCACGACCGTCTGCGAGGTCGTCACCTTTGACGAACTCTTGATCAACAGTCGTGATCGAGTGCGGGAGACCGCCGTTCGGCCCATCAATCTTCCGGCTGGCGTGATCGACATTCCCTCAGCGACCTCGTTCGACGGCTACCCAGCACGTGTGAACATCACCCAACCCTCCGAGCGCTGGGACCTCGCCTTCATTGGCGCTGACGGTTCCATTGTTGGTGTTTCGGCCCCAACGCCCGACCTCGAGGACTTCGTCGAAGAAGTCACCTGGACCGGCCCACTCGGCACCGTTGAGCTCAGCGCTCCGGCGGTCGGCGTGAAGGCCCGCCACCGCTTCGACCTGCCCAGCAACCTCTCGCCCGACAGCGTCTTCCCGAGCGGGGCCGAGATCTGCTTCGAGCAGGCTGTGGTTGTTCCGCCGACCACCGCACCACCCACCACCGCACCGCCGACCACCGCACCACCCACCACCGCACCGCCGACCACCGCACCGCCGACCACCGTTCCCACCTGCACCGACGCCAACGGCGACCAAGTCCCCGTCACCGACGCAGGCACCGACACCGACGGCGTCACCTGCTGTGACCCCGCAGCCGGCGACAACGTCGACGCAGACAACCCCGACTCCGACGGCAACTGCAACCCACCGCCGCCGGCGCCTCCGGCGACGGTGCCCAGCACGACCCAGCCCACCGTCACGGTCCAGGGCTCGACCACGCTGCCGTCTACCACGGCCGTCGCCGGTCCGAGCACCACTGAGGTCAGCACCACCGTGCCGAGCTCGGTGACCGTCGCTGCTGAAACCACGATTCCCCCGCCTTCGCCTCCGACCAGCGGGCTCCCCGTCACTGGCTCGGCCACGATGCTTCTCACCATTGCTGGTGCCGCATTGCTCGCCGCCGGTGCGCTCACGTCGACGTTCGCTCGACGCGCAGCAGCCTGATCTTCCCAAACCTGCTCGTTGACGCTGTCGCCCCGGTCGGGCGACAGCGTTAGCGTGCAGGGATGGTTTCGTTCGACTACACCGACCTCTTCCCTCTTGGCGAGGACTCCACCCCGTACCGGCTGCTCAGCACCGAGGGTGTTGAGACCGTCGACTTGGGCGGCACCGAGTTTCTGAAGGTCGCTCCATCCGCGATTCAGAACCTGACGGCGGTCGCCATCCGAGAGATCTCCCATCTCTTGCGGCCAGGCCATCTCCAGCAGCTGGCCAATATTCTCGACGATCCGGAAGCCTCATCGAACGATCGATTCGTGGCGACCGAACTGCTCCGCAATGCCAACATCGCTTCCGGCTTCATTCTCCCGGGTTGCCAGGACACGGGCACAGCGATCGTCAAAGGCAAGAAGGGCCAGTACGTCTTGACCGAAGGCGACGACAAGCAGGCCATCGCCGCTGGCATCTTCGACACGTACCAGACATCCAACCTCCGCTACTCGCAGATGGCCCCGCTGACCATGTGGGAAGAGAAGAACACGGGCACGAACCTTCCCGCCGAGTTGAAGATCGAGGCAGTGCAAGGATCGGCGTACAACTTCCTCTTCATGACCAAGGGCGGCGGCTCGGCCAACAAGAGCTACCTCTTTCAGGAAACAAAGGCTCTGCTGAATCCCACAAGCCTCCGCCGCTTCCTCGACGAGAAGCTCCGACTCATCGGAACCTCGGCCTGCCCGCCGTATCACCTCGGTTTGGTCATTGGCGGCACTTCCGCTGAGCAAGCCGTGGAGACGGCCAAGCTGGCATCCACGCGCTATCTGGACACCCTGCCCACCTCGGGCTCGGCCAGTGGTCATGCGTTCCGAGACCTCGAGATGGAGCAGGAGGTGCTGGAACTCACCCAGTCGTTCGGCATCGGCGCCCAATTCGGCGGCAAGTACTTCTGCCACGACGTGCGCGTCATCCGACTCCCCCGCCACGGCGCCTCGCTGCCCGTCGGCCTTGCCGTGAGCTGCTCCGCCGATCGTCAGGCAAAGGGAAAGATCACCGGCGAGGGTGTCTTCCTCGAACAGCTCGAAGCCGACCCAGCGAAGTACCTGCCCGAGATCGACGAGACGGCGCTGTCTTCCGACACGATTCCCGTCGATCTGAACCAGCCGATGGAGGCGATCCGGTCCGAGCTGAGCAAGTACCCGGTGAAGACCCGCCTCAGTCTGACGGGAACCCTCGTTGTCGGCCGAGACATCGCTCACGCCAAAATCAAGGAACGGCTCGATGCGGGCGAGGCGATGCCCGAATACCTCCAGAAACACCCGATCTACTACGCCGGTCCGGCGAAGACCCCCGAGGGCTACGCCTCCGGCTCGTTCGGCCCCACGACCGCTGGGCGCATGGATAGCTACGTCGATCAGTTCCAAGCGGCCGGTGGCTCCATGGTCATGCTGGCCAAGGGCAACCGCAGCCAACAAGTGACCGACGCGTGCAAACGCCACGGTGGCTTCTACCTCGGGTCGATCGGCGGGCCTGCCGCCCGTTTAGCCAAGGACTCGATCCGCTCCGTGGAGCAACTCGAGTATCCGGAGCTCGGGATGGAAGCCATTTGGAAGATCGAAGTCGAAGACTTCCCCGCCTTCATCGTCGTCGACGACAAAGGCAACGACTTCTACGCCGAAACGTCCCGACCGCTCGATCTGTCGCCGAAGCGCTGAGGGCGGCCGCTCCGGCGGAACGCGTCAGGCTGGCAGTGCGTCGCAGCCTTCGGCCGCGTCGAACATTCGCTCGAAGAACGCATCGGTCATTTCGCTGCCGAGCAGCACGTCGAAGTCATCCTCGGTCAGCTCGGGCACCAGCGCCGCAGCAACGCAGTCGGTCCGCTCCGGATCGAAGCCTGCTGCTTCGAGCTGCCGACCAAGCTGTTCTTCGAGATCGGACCGCAGACCACATCGAAAGAGTGCGCGGGCTTGTGCAAGGTCGAACTCGGCCGAGCGAGGGACCGCAAGCAGCTCCGCTTCGAGGTTTGGCACCTCTGCGTTTTCGAGCGGCGTGCTCTCGTAACGCGCGATCAGATCATCGATGACGCACTCCGCCTGGATGAGATTCGCTTCGGGGTGCGAACTCTGGAACGACGAGACTGCCTCGCCGCGATTCATCGTCTGACTACACGCAACAAGCGTGAGAGAGATCACGAACAGAACAGCGATCGGGCGGAAGCGCACACCGGGCACGTTAGCGAGGTGGTGAGGCTCTCGACCCGTTGGTCGCCCTCCCTCGTGCGGTTCCGACCGGACGAGGCGTGAGCGAGGCGGCGCTCGCACAAACCCCCGGGCGGCGGTCCGGTCGGAACCGCGAGTCACCGACACCGGCTAGTCGGGTTCGGCGACCGAGGACGCTGATGTGTCGGCCATGACATGAACGTTCACTTCGACCGCGAGGCCGAGTTCGTCCGCCAGCTGACTGGCGATGGTCGACGGGGAGGGAGTGTCCGCTCGAGCAGACACCATGAGATGCACGGTCGCCACGTCGTCAGTGATCGACGCCGTGCTGTCCACGAGATCCTCCGCATCTCCGGTCTCATCGAAGAAGCGCGTGACGGCAGCGGTGACATCGCCCGCCTCGCCGACACGAGGCAGCACTTGGCGACGACTGAGGTGCAGCGGGAACACCAAGAGCAGTGCGGCGAGCACGGCCAGCCGAAGCCCGGGGGCCAGCATGCGCTTGTCGAGCCGAGCTGCTGGAACGAGGCCGCAGGCCACGAACGTGAGGGAAGCCGAGAGCATGATGCCCACCACGTTGGCCAAGAAGAGCAAGAAGGCGCCGAGCGCCAGCTTCCACTCCGCCAGTTGGAGACAAATGCCGACCACAGCCAGCGGAGGAACCAGCGCGACGGCGACGGCAACGCCAGAGATCGCATCGGCGGCCTGCTTGCGAGCGTTGGCGTAGGCCCCGGCGGCGCCGGCGACAAGAGCAACTCCAAGGTCGAGCAAATTCGGAGACGTGCGGGCCATCAGCTCGTTCGGAAGCGGATCAGGTGAGCCAGGAAAGATGAACGAGACGAAGGTGGCCAGGGCAATCGCACCAGCCGCTCCGACCGCAGCGATGCTGGCCTGGCGAAGCGCGCGCATCGGCCAGCCCATGACCACCGCAACGGCCAGTCCGAGGATCGGACTCATCAGCGGGGCCACGAGCATGGCGCCGATGACCACCGCCGTCGAGTCGGCCAACACGCCGAGAACTGCAATCAACGTGGAGAGCATCATGAGCGCTGTGAAGCGGCGAACGAAGGGCGCGAACTCACGACCCTCGGCAAAAAGTGAGGCCGTGGCGAATTGACGCGCCCGTTGGTTCACGACTTGTTCGCTCGACCGCTGCAGGTAGCGAACGATCGAGTGCCCGCCGCCGAGCTTCCACTTCGAACTCGAACTCTGGGTGCGGGAAGGATGGCCGGCGATCTCGACCTGCGTCTCCGTGATGACCGAAGCCCGAGAGATCGCTGGCATACAGGTGCCCGCATCTTCTGGCTGCGTCATCACGCCCTCACGTGATTCTGCTGGTGTTTTCACGGCGATAGCTCCACGTCGTCCCTACGTTGATGTCACAACCGTAACGCAATCGCAATCTTTGTCAAGGAAACGACACACATGGAGACCGCCAGGCGCGTCGAGAGCCCGCTGCAGTCAGCGGGCTCTCGACGTGTGTTGTCGCCTGTTTGCGCTCCCCGGCCTTCGACCGCGCCGTGATTGAGGGGCCGTGGCCAACAGGGTTCAGTTGACCATTTTCTCCCGGCCGGCCCAGAACGGAGCTCGCAACTTGTACTTCTGAAGCTTCCCCGTCGCCGTGCGTGAGAGCTCGTCGACGAAGTCCACCGATGTCGGGCACTTGTAGTGCGTCAACCGGTCTCGGCAGAAGTCGATCAATCCCTTTTCGTCAAGATCGGAGCCGTCGGCTTTCACAACCAGCGCCTTCACCGTCTCGCCCCATTTCTCGTGAGGCACACCGATCACGGCGACTTCTTGGACGTCGGGGTGGCTAAAGAGCGTGTCCTCCACTTCGATCGATGAGACGTTCTCGCCACCGGAAATGATGACGTCCTTCTTCCGGTCGGTGATGGTGATGTAACCCTCCTCGTCGACGTAGCCGCCGTCGCCAGTGTGGAACCAGCCGCCCGCGAGTGCTTCGTCGGAAGCCTCGGGATTCGCCCAGTACGACTTGAGGATGTGGTTGCCTTGCGCCAGCAGCTCACCTTCTTCGTCAACCGACATCTTGATCCCGATGGTCGGCGCTCCTGCTCGGCTGAGTCGCTTGGCTCGCTCCGATGCATCGAGATCATCCCACTCTGACCGAGCGCGGCTCATCGTCAGCAGCGGAGCGGTCTCGGTGAGGCCGTAGATCTGGATGAATTCCCAGCCCAGTTGCTCCTCCACCGCTTCAATGACCGCCGATGGAGGTGGAGCGCCGGCAACAACGATGCGGACCCGACCCTTGCCGGGGATCTCGCCGTCCCAGTCCTTTGCCGCATCGAGCACTGCGCTACAAACAGCCGGAGCACCGCACATCAGCGTGACGCCATGCTCTTCGACTCGGCGAAGAATCTCTGCCCCATCGACCTTCCGCAACACGATCTGCTTCACGCCCATCGCACAAACCGTGTAGAGCATCCCCCAACCGTCGCAGTGGAACATCGGCAACGTATGCAAATAGACGTCACGATCGCTCACCCCGGTGTGCCAGCCGAAGGTCACGGCGTTGGTCCAGCGAGCCCGATGCGTTTGCTCGACCCCCTTCGGCCGGGCCGTGGTGCCCGAGGTGTAGTTGATCGACGCCGTGGCGTCTTCGTCCGGCGTCCACGGTTCAGGCGTTCCCGATCGGCCGAGCCAGGCCGCATCGCTTTCCTCACCAAGGATCCACGTGCGCTCGCACGGGATGTCGCCCAGCTCGTCGGCGAGTTCGGGATCGATCAGCAGCGCCTCGGCCCCGCTGTGCTCGACGATGTAGGCCACCTCATCGCGACTGAGGCGGAAGTTGATCGGAACAAAGACGCGGCCGTTTCCGCTGACACCATAAAACGAAGCCAGGAGGCGACCGGCGTTGTGGCTGACCATCGCGACCCGGCCGCCCATCGGGATACCCATCTCGTCCATGGCGACGCCCATCTGACGGCGCATGTCGCCGAGTTCGGCGTAGGTCATCGGAGGCAAAGGTGGAGCCACCTGGTCTGGCTCATCCACGATCGCAACGCGATCAGGGAACACAGCGACTCCTCGATCCAGGAAGTCGTTGATCGTCATGGGCACCTTCACGGCGGCTCCTCCTCGGCAAGGCTCTCTCGGACGGGCTGAACTTAGTGGACCGACCTGCCGATGGGAATTGGTGCGCCCCAAGGCTCCCACCATCATCGACGGGACATGGCTGAACGTTCCGCCGATTCCCACCGAAGCGTGGCATCGCCGCGGCGTGATCCTGCTGTTTTGGGCGACGTCGTGCGAGGCGTCCGTCCATCGCTTGCGACAGTTGGAGATCGAGCGCGATCGGCTCGCCGCCGCCAGCTCACACGGCAACGTCGCCATCATTGCGGTACACACACCTCGCTTCGAGCACGAGCAGCACGCAGACCATGTTCGGGCCGAACTCGCCCGCCTCGGTGTCCGGCTCCCCGTCGTCCACGACGCCACAATGGCCACGTGGGCCTACTACCAGCCCGAGGGATGGCCGACGGTCATCGCCATCGATCCGCATCGTCGAGTCATCGGCGCACTGACGGGTCACGCCAGCGTGCCCCTGACCGATTTGATCGACCACGTTGCGGCCTCGGCCCAACCCAGCAGGCGGCGAGCCAGCGATGCCCGCCCGCCCCTCCCCACTCCGGCCAAAACGCCGGGGCCACCGCCCGACCGATCTTTGTGGTTCCCCACGGGGGTGGCCCGCCGAGGTCAGCAGTTACTCGTCGTTGACCGCAACCGCGTTCGAGCGCATCAGCTCTCGACCGACCTGCGATCGAGCGTTGCCGTGACGGCATCGCTCGAGATTCAAGGTGCCGCACGAGTCGCCTGGATCGACGAGCACCGCTTCGTGGTGTCACAGCCCGATCAGGGACAACTGCAGTTTCACTCGACGCAGCATCCCGAGGGAGGTCGCGTGATTTCTGCCGGACTCGAACGCCCCGTGGGACTGGCGATGGATGCCAACCGCTCGCTGGTGATCGCCGACGCCGTTGCTGATCAGTTGCTCTGCGTCGCTGACGACGAACACGCCGAGGAGGGGTATCGAGTGGGTCCCATCGCCGGCTCCGGCTTCTCCGGTCGAATGGACGGACGCTCGGGGCGAGCTGAGCTGTGCGAGCCGACGTCAGTGGTTCGCTCAGACCGTGGAGTGTTCTTCACCGAAGCCGGCTCGAGCACACTTCGGCTCGCATCCGATCGAGGACGGGTCATGACGGTGGTTGCCGGAGGACACGAGCGCGACGGCATTCCTGAGCCGGGTTTGATCGATGGTCGAGCGCACCGAGCGCGGCTCCAGCGACCCTCCGCCAGCGCCGTACGACCCGACGGTTCGGTCGCCATCGCTGACGCCGGAAACCACCGACTCCGGCTCTTGAGCGGACGCCGCGTGCGCACGTTGCCAGTCTCCGGTCTGCGCTATCCGCTCGACGTGTGCTGCGATTCGGACCGTGACGGGTTGCTCTTCGTGGCGGACACGCACCGTCACCGGGTGGTCGTTGTCGACCCGGAAATGGAGCGCACGTGGACCCTGTCGCTGCTTGACTAACTCCGTGCCCGACAACTCGTTGAACGAGAACAGCTTGCGAAGCGTGTCGTGGTTCTGGCTCGCGGGGTCCGCCACCCTTCACGTGATCTTCGTGATGGGCACGATTTCCACGTTGTGGTCGAACCACTTTCGTTCGTGGGGCGCCCTGACACAACGGCCAACCGACGAACTGGCCCGATCGATTGAAGACGGCCGTCCGATCTACTTCGGGTTGGTCTTCGCCGGAGCGATCGCCCTCGGTGTGACCGCGGGCTTGCGACTGAGCCGATCGGAGTTCCGCGAGGTCGGTATTCGATCGGCGATCATTGCCTTCTTGCCCGTGGTGATCGAGCTCACTGCCTTTGGTGTCCAGGACGGTTCACCGAATGATCTGAACAAACTCGCGCCCCATTCGCTCGTGCTGCTTGCCCTTGTGGCGTTGGCGCCGTTCGCCCTTGTCATCAACGACATGCGAGCTCTGCGCAAGCCACCGAAGGAACGCTGAGATTCGTCCGGCCTGGTCCTCGTTCAGTTCTCCAGCGGCTTCACGATGGCCGAAACCTCTTCGAGCTCCGGCGCCCACTCATCAGGCTCGGTGGTGGGAATCAGCACGAACTTGGAGAAGCCAACGTCGATGAAACGTTGAAGTGCCTTGGGAAGATCCTCTTTCGTCGGGAAGATCTCGGTCGGATCCGCGTCGGGGTTCCTCGCAGCAACGATGGCGGCGAATCGATCGTTGATGTCCTGTCCATCGGCTCGATACGGGATGAGCGCGCCGAAGTGCTCGTCCTCGATCTCTCGATCGTTTTCCTTGGCGACCTGTTCGATCGTGACTCTGGCCTCGGCCACCTGCTGAGCCGTGCAGAACGAGGGCAACCAACCGTCGCCATGGCGACCCACACGCTTGAGCTCGAGCGGAGCGATACCGCCGAGCCACACTTCCATCGGCGTCTGCACCGGCTTCGGGCGAACGGTCACGTTCGACACGTTGAAGCGCTTGCCCTCGTGCGAGACGTTGTCTTCTTCCCAGAGGCGACGCATCAACGGCAGGGCTTCGTTGAACCATCCGCCCCGATCTTTCTTCTGCACACCGAACGCCTGGTGCTCGGCGGAGTCCGCAACACCGAGACCGAAGGCGGGAAGTACGCGTCCGTTGCTGAGCTGATCGAGGCTGGCGATCGACTTGGCCAGGACCACTGGGTTTCGGCCCGGAAGGACGAGGACCGACATACCGACCTTGAGCTTGCGAGTCCGACCGCAGGCGTAGGCCATTCCGATCAACGGGTCGGGACACTCACCGCCGAGCCGCTCCGACAACCACAGCGAGTCGAAGCCAAGACGTTCCAATCCGTCGACCAGTTCGGTGAACCGGTCTTGGTCGTTCGTCGCACTCCGAGTTCCGAGGCCATAACCAACACGAATCTTCATGGCGGCGAGCCTTGCACGACTGAGGCGCGAGAGCCACATGGCCTGCTGGCCCGTCGTCCGTCAGTGCCATACGGTGTCAGGGCGACGCCGAAGGGACCGGAGTCGCGGGAAGCGGGATGTCATGGTCGAGTTCGTAGACGGCTCCATCGATACCGAGCGGCAAGCACAGGGCGATCGATTGTTCGGCACGATCTTCTTCACGCCGGAGGGCTTCGCTGACCCAGCTCCGCACCTCGACGAGTTCCTGGCCCACACGCCGGTCCACGTCTCTGCCTTCGGCGGTGCCATTCTCACCCGCTACGAGGACTGCCGAGCCCTGCTTCGAGACAACCGTTTCGGCAAGGGCGTCGACACGCCGGAGAACGCGTTCGCCGAGCGGGATCCCGAGCTTCGGGCCGCCCGCGAGGGCATGTTGCGACGATCAGCCGAACAGCCAACCTCAATGCTCGGGCTCGATCCGCCCGACCACACACGCCAGCGCAGCTTGGTGAGCCGAGCATTCACGCCACGCACGATCGAGAAGCTCCGCCCCCGCATCGCCGAACTCGTCGACGGATGCCTCGATGATCTGGCTGACGCCGGCACGGCGGACCTGATGGAGGTTCTGGCCACTCCGCTGCCAGTCTCCGTCATCAGCGAGATGCTCGGTGTTCCCGAAACGGACTGGCCCGAGATTCGCGAGCCCGTCACCGATCTCGTTGCCTCGCTCGAGCCGTCGGCATCGGTGGAAGACCTCAACCTCTCGCTCGATGCCAGAGACGTTCTGGTGCGCTACTTCCAAGGGCTGATCGCTCTGCGCCGCAGCGAGCCGCAGGATGATCTGCTGAGCGGGCTGATTGCGGCCCGAGACAACGATGACCAGCTGAGCGAAGGCGAGATCGTCGCCGTTGCGCTGCTCCTCTTCGCCGCCGGAGCTGAGACAACAACAAACCTCATCGGCAACGGGATGCATCAGCTCCTCGCCCACCCCGACCAGCTGGCGAAGCTGTGGGCGGATCCGAGCCTCGTTCCTTCGGCCGTCGATGAGGTGCTCAGGTACGACTCACCAGTGCAGCTCGACGGCCGTATGTGCCTGGAGCCGGTCGAGTTCGCCGGCCTGAGGTTCGCTCCCGGCGAACGAGTCCTCACCTTGCTTGGAGCGGCCAACCGAGACCCTGACCACTTCGTTCACCCCGAACGATTCGACATCGCCCGGTACAGCGGACCGACGCCTGCGGAGCCGGTGATGAGTTTCGCCTCGGGGATCCACTACTGCCTCGGGGCCAACCTGGCCAAGGTCGAGGGGCAAGAAGTCTTTGCCGGACTCGTTCGTCGCTTCGAGCGCGTCGAGGAAGCCGGGCCTCGTCCCTTCCGCCAACGCATGGTGCTTCGAGGCCTCGAAACCTGCCCCGTCACGGTTCACCCTCGCTGAACCCGGACACCCAGATGGAGCCAGTCCGGGCGGCGTGACAGGATGCCGGAATGAAATTCGGACTCGCTTTCGCCAACACTGGACCCTTCGCCACCGCACAAGGCGTCGTCGATCTCGCCGCCGCAGCAGAAGCCAACGGGATCGAGAGCGTCTGGACCGTCGAGCACGTGATCTGGCCGAGCGACTACAGCTCGCAGTATCCCTACTCCCCCAGCGGCAAGATGCCCGGAGACTCTTCGTCTCCGATCCCGGACCCAATGGTGTGGTTGGCGTTCCTCGCCGCTCACAGCTCGACGCTGGTGCTCGGCACCGGCATCGTCATCCTGCCCGAGCGCAACCCACTGGTCTTCGCCAAGGAGGCGGCGACGCTCGATCAGCTCAGCGGCGGTCGCTTCCAGCTCGGGATCGGCGTCGGCTGGTTGAGAGAGGAGTTCGAGGCGCTCGGTATCCCGTGGGAGAAGCGGGGCAAGCGAACCGATGAGTACATCGAAGCGATGCGAGCGCTCTGGGCGGGAGACGACGCCGCCTACGATGGCGACTTTGCCGCGTTCCATCATGTGACGTCGAACCCCAAGCCGGTCAACGGCTCGATCCCGATCGTGGTCGGTGGGCACTCGGCTGCTGCGGCGCGACGAGCCGGCAGGCTCGGCGACGGCTTCTTCCCCGGCCGCGGGAGCATCGCCGAGCTCGCCGAGAGCTTTGACATCGTCCGCCAGACCGCAGCCGACAACGGACGAGACCCAGAGGCCATCGAGTTGACGGCGGCCCACCCGGGCTTGTTCGGCGAAGACCCGGTTGGGGCTGCCCAGGAGCTGCGTTCGATTGGCGTCAGCCGCACGATCATCCCGGCCTTCATGCTTCTCGGATCCGAAGGAGCAGCGGCCAAGGCCGAGGCCTTGAATGCGTCGATCATCAGTCCGTGCACCGCGGTGTGAAGCCAAAGAGGTAGCTTTCCTCGAATGACGAGCGACAGCCTCGGTGAACTCGGTGAACGAATCCGGCAACTTGCGCGTGTTCCCACGCTGCTGGTGGCGTGCGACTACGACGGGACGGTCGCCCCTCTCGTCGACGACCCGATGGCCGCATCCCCGAATCGAGATTCGGTCGCAGCGATGCGAGCGCTGGCCGAGTTGGCCAACACGCACGTCACCGTGATCTCTGGCCGCAGCTTGCGCGACCTCGCCACCCTCTCCCGGTTCCCGGAGGAGATTCGGCTTGTCGGCTCGCACGGCAGCGAATTCGATCTCGGCTTCGCTTCTCAACTCACGCCAGAGCTGACCGAGCGCCGGGCCGAGCTCACCAAAGCCGTGCGCGCTCTGGGAGCGAAGTACGACGCTCTCGTGGAAGAGAAGCCCACCGGAGTCACCTTCCACTTCCGGGGAATGACCGACGACGCCCGCACCGGCGCCCGCGACGAGCTGGTTCGCGGACCCGCAGGATGGGACGGCATCCAGACCCGCCCCGGACACGACATCATCGAGATGTCGGTGATCGAGACCAACAAGGGCTCGGCGCTCGAGACCATCCGTCACCAGGTCGGAGCCAGCGCCGTGATTTTCCTCGGCGACGATGTCACCGATGAGGACGGCTTCCGAACGCTGGCCGGGCCCGACATTGGTGTTCACGTCGGCGACGCCAAAACGCTCGCTGGCTTCCGGGTGAAGGACACCGACAAGGTCGCCAAGGTGCTTGCGCTGCTGTGCGAGCTGCGTACCGAGTGGCTTCGAGGCTCTGGGCTCACGC
Organism: uncultured Acidimicrobiales bacterium; assembly: GCA_937997485.1. Taxonomy (GTDB): domain Bacteria; phylum Actinomycetota; class Acidimicrobiia; order Acidimicrobiales; family SZUA-35; genus SZUA-35. Next base: position 141,343 of record CALKTH010000009.1, read on the forward strand.
CGATCGAAGAGCACTCAATGCTCTCCGACATGCGAACGGCGGCCATCGTCACGCCCGCGGCACGCATCACCTGGCTGTGTGCGCCGCGCATCGACTCGGCTGCTGTTTTCGCCGAGCTACTCGGCGGCCCCTCTGCCGGCCACTTCTCCATCAGCGCCGCTGATGGCAGCGACCCACTCGGCCAACGCTACGTCAACGACACCATGGTGCTCGAAACCCGGTTCAGCGGTTTCACCGTGACCGACTACCTCGACGTGTCGAGCGGGCGCTCTCGCCGCCTCGCCGGCCGTTCCGACGTCATCCGTGTGCTGGACGGAACCGGCGATGTCGTCATCGAGTTTGCTCCTCGCCTCGACTTCGGCCGTGTGCCGACGTTGCTCGATGTGCGCGAAGAGGGCGTCGTCGTCATGGGAACGGCTGACCTCATGGTCATCCGGGCTCCGGGCATCGAGTGGGAAATCGTGCAGGACGGCATCCATCAGACCGCACGGGGAACCGTGACCTTGGACGACTCCTCTGTGGCGTTGGAGATGCGCTGTGGCACGGGAACGCTGCGGGCCGATGCTCGTTCAGAGCGCGACCGCCGCGACGACACCATGCGATTCTGGGGGAACTGGAGCCACCGCCTCGAGCTGCCCAACGTCGAGCGAGAGCTCGTGCTTCGCAGCGCACTCGCGCTCAAGAGCCTCTGCCACGGACCAACCGGCGCCATCCTGGCCGCGGCAACGACCAGTCTTCCCGAGCACCTCGGTGGCATTCGCAACTGGGACTACCGCTACTGCTGGCTTCGAGACGCTGCGCTGACTGCAGCGTCGCTCGTTCGTCTCAACTCGCACGGCGAAGCGATGGCGTATCTCGACTGGGTCCTGGGGATCCTCGAAACTCGCTCGGACCCCGAACGCCTCGCGCCGCTGTACAACGTCACGGGCCGACACCTGCCACCGGAGGCCGAGATCACCGAGCTTCCCGGCTACGGCGGCTCACGCCCCGTCCGCGTCGGCAACGCCGCCGATGGGCAGGTACAGCTCGACGTTTTCGGACCAATCGTTGATCTTGTCCACCTTCTGCTCAGCCGGGGCGAAGCGCTCTCAGCCGAGCACTGGCGGCTGGTCGAGGCCATGGTGCTGGCGGTCTCACGCCGTTGGGAAGAGCCGGATCACGGCATCTGGGAGATCCGCAAGCCCCCTCGTCACCACGTCTACTCGAAGGTGATGTGTTGGGTCACGGTCGACCGGGCCATCAAGATCGCGGATCAGTTCCTCGACCGCGAGCCGGCCGCTTGGGTCGAGCTCCGCGACGAGATCGCCCACGACGTCCTCACCAACGGATGGAACGAAGCACGCGGCTCCTACACCGCCGCGTACGAGGGAGACGACCTCGATGCCTCCGTCCTCGCCATTGGGCTCTGGGGTCTCCTCGACCCCACTGACGAGCGATTCGTCTCCACTGTCTCCACCCTCGAGGCGGAGCTACGAAACGGTCCGACGGTCTACCGCTACGTCGAGGACGATGGCCTGCCCGGTCAGGAGGGTGGCTTCAACCTCATGACCGCCTGGCTGATCGATTCCCTCGTGCTTGTCGGTCGCGTGGACGATGCACGCGAGCTGTTCGCCGAGTACACCGCTCTCGCTGGTGCCACCGGACTGTTCGCCGAGGAGTTCGAGCCCAACACCGGCCGTGCACTCGGCAACTTCCCGCAGGCCTACTCCCACCTCGGGTTCATCAACAACGCGCTCTCGTTGTCCTGAGCCACAACGTCCTGGACAACAACGCGCTGCGGTCGTGATCTCGCCCCAGGGTTCACGAACCCGGTCGATAGTCTCTGACGGTGCTCTCGGTCTCCGGTCTATCCAAGTCGTTCGGTCCACGAACGTTGTTCGAGGGTGTCACCTTTCGGTTGGTGAACGGGCGCCGAATCGCCCTTGTCGGCGGCAACGGTGTCGGCAAAACGACGATGCTGGAAATCATCGTTGGGCTCCAGGAGCACGACAACGGCGAGGTGAGTCGACAGAAGGACCTGCGAGTCGGTTACCTCCCCCAGGAAATCCTGGATGTGTGGGAGAGCAGCGTGCTCGACGAAGTGCTCAAGGGCTCCCGACACGTGCTCGATCTCGAGACCGAGCTGCGGGCGCTCGAGGCCAAGATGGCCACCACCTCGGGTGAAGAGCACGACAAAGTGATCGAGGACTACGGGATCGCCCAGAGTCACTTCGAACAACTCGGCGGCTATCAGCTGGAACCGGAGGCGAGGCGCATTCTTGGCGGGCTCGGCTTCACCGCAGCGGACATGGATCGGCCGCTGGCAGAGATGAGCGGTGGCTGGCAGATGCGGGCCTCGCTCGCTCGCCTCCTCCTGCAAAAGCCTGACGTGTTGGTGTTGGACGAGCCGACGAACCACCTCGACGTCGACTCCGTGCTTTGGCTCGAACAGCAGCTTGCGGCGTGGCCCGGAGCCATCCTGTTCGTCTCCCACGATCGAGACTTCATCGACAACGTCGCGGAACGTGTTGTGGAGGTCGCTCGTTACACCGCGACGGAGTACGTCGGCGGCTTCGCCGAGTTCGTCGTGCAGCGGGAGGATCGCATGATCGCGGCCCGGAATGCGGCGGCGAACCAGCAGCGGCGCATCGCCGACGTTGAGAAGTTCGTCGACCGCTTCCGTTACAAGGCAACGAAGGCGAAGCAGGTGCAGAGCCGACTGAAGACCCTGGAGAAGCTCGAAAAGATCGAGGTCCCGGAGGTCGAAGAGCTGAAGCTCAAGTTCGCCTTCCCCGAACCTCGACGTTCGGCCCGCGTCGTCATCGAGATCGAGAACGCCGACATCGGCTACGGCGACGACACACCCGTGGTCACCGACGCCAACCTCGTCGTCGAGCGAGGCGACAAGATCGCGCTCATCGGCCCCAACGGTGCCGGTAAATCGACCGTGCTGAAGGCGATTCTCGGTGAGCTGACGCCAAAGAGCGGTTCGATCACGATGGGCAACAACGTGGACGTCGCCTACTTCGCCCAGCACCAGGTGGATGCGCTCGACCTCGAGAAGACCGTCTACGGCGAGTTCCTGTCGAAGGTCGGAGAACAACCGAAGAACCGGCAGGCTCGAACCGTCCTCGGATCATTCGGTTTCTCCGGCGACGCCGTTGATCGCAAGGTGGCCGACCTCTCTGGCGGCGAGCGGACTCGGCTGGCGCTGGCCGAGACCATGTGCAACCCGGTCAACCTGCTGATCCTCGACGAGCCGACCAACCATCTCGACATTCCGAGCTGCGACGTCTTGCAGGATGCGCTGCAGGCCTACCCCGGCACCGTGTTGCTGGTCAGCCACGATCGCTATCTCATTCGCAACACCGTCGACGCTCTTGTTGAGGTTCGTGACGGCAAGGTCACCCAGCACCTCGACGTTGAGGATCACGTCCTGAATCCGAAGGGCGAGAAGCCGAAGAGCAGTGCGCCGAAGCCCGAGGGCAATGCGGGAACCCCCCGGCCCTCGGAGGTCCGCAAGGCGGAGAAGCGGAGCGAGGCGGAGTCGCGCAACAAGAAGAGCAGCGACACTCGCGAAGCTCGCAAGCACATCGCACGGCTCGAGCGGCAGGTCATGCGGGCCGAAGAGGTGGTGACCGGGCTCGAGAAACAGCTCGCTGACCCTGCGGTCTACGAGGACCAGGACGAGATGAAGCGTCTTCTCGCCACCTTCGACACCGCCAAGTCAAAGGCCGCTGAACTCAACGAGCAGTGGGAGTCCGCCGTCGAAGCCCTGGGCTGAGCGTTCGGTCGCCTGGCAGACGAGCCTCACAGCACGCGGGTGACCACGCCGATCAGACGCTCGGGGTCAACGGTTCCGAAGTGACGTGAGTCGTTGCCGGCAGCGACGTTGTCGCTCCGGAGGTCGAGCGTGCCGTCGTCGCGAATGTCGACGAGGCGCTTGACGAGCACGAGTGGTTGGCGGGGGTGGTTCACCACGACAAGGTCACCGATCGCCGGCGCTCGCTCTTCGTCGGCAAGCACAAACTGCCCGGCTGCGAGTGTGGGCTCCATGCTCTCCCCCTCGACGCGCAAACGCCGCCGGTTCCCTCTGGCCCACTGCCAAAGCTCCCCGACGGCGTGTACAGGTCCCGAGGCGCCATCAGGCCCCCAAGGGCCTGATGCCTGGCGCTTCCGTGGCTGCAAGTTCGGGCCCTCAGGGCCCGAACTTGACGCTTCCTGATCCACGGAGGGCGAAGCCCGACCGGATCAGGAAGCCGTGTACCAGGGAACCTCGCGGCCCTTGGACTCCCAGAACATGTTGTGAATGGCTTCGATCTGACTCATGAGCTCTTCGCATGCGCCGACGTCGACAGACGTCTTGCAGGCGGAAGCCTGCTTGGCGGCGTTCCAGAACGTGGTGTGGAGGTCGGGGTAGGCCTCGAGGTGGTTCGGCTTGAAGTAGTCGTGCCAGAGGATGTTGAGTTCACGCTTGGTGATCTCGGCCTGCTCCTCCTTGATGGCCACGAAACGGATGTAGGTGTTGTGGGCGCCGGGGGCGCTCATGTCAATCGCTTCGATCTTCTTGGTCATCGACAGCACGGCCTCGGCGGCGATGCGGGCGCTGGAGGGGTCGTACACACCGCAGGGGCCGTCGCAGTGAGCGGCGGCAGCCTGGGCCGGAACGAACCGGTCGAGGATGGCAGTGAGACGGTGGCTGAGAGTCATGGAAACGCTCCAGGGATCGTTGGTTGTCTGCTGGTTCCCAGGACCCTAGTGCGACCAATCCGGCGCGCCTTCATCATCGGCTTCTTCATTGGCAAGAGTTCTCCGAACTAGGGTGCGGCCGATGGAAGAGATGGGTGGGCAGATCGCTCCCGCAGTGGTCGAGATGTTCGCGTCGGACCGGGCAAGCCAGGCGCTTGGCATGCGCATTGTCGAGGCGGTGTCAGGCCGAGCCGTCGTGACGATGGCGGTCCGAGAAGAGATGGTGAACGGACTCGAGGTCTGCCACGGCGGCGTGATCTTCACGTTGGCTGACTCAGCCATGGCCTTCGCCAGCAACGCTCACTCCCGATCGTTGGCCACGAACGCAGAGATGGACTTCGTGAGCGGGGCAAAGCTCGGCGACGTCCTCACCGCCGTCGGCACGGTCACGGTCAGACGGGGCAAGGCCGCGATTCATGACGTGGTCGTGACCAATCAGAACGCCGAAACGATCGCCGTCTTTCGGGGTCGCACGCTTTCCGTTGCTCCACCAACGGCGCTATGACCGACGAGTTCGAAGCAGAGGCCACGAGGAAGGTCTCGTCGCTCAGTCCTGACATCGATTTGGACACCTTTGCCGCGGCGTTCAACATCTTCCGGGCATCCACCCGGATCATCCAACACTTCGAGGCCACCGTGCATCGCCCGATCGGTCTTTCGATCGCTGGGTTCCGAGTGCTCTTCACGGTGTGGGTGATGGGAGACATGGAGCCGCGAGAGATCGCCCATCTCTCCGGTGTGACCCGAGCCGCTGTCTCCGGTGTGCTGAACACGCTGGAGCGTGATGGCCTCGTGGAACGGGCCAGGGAACAAACGGATCGTCGCCTCGTCACCGTCAAGCTGACGAAGGAGGGTCGGGCCCGGCTGGAGGAGGCGTATCAAGAGCAGAACCGGCGGGAACATGACGTCTTCGCACCGGTGGCCCCGGCGGAGCTCCGCGCGTTCACGAAGACACTTCGCACGCTTCTCACCGCCCGGCTCGACGAGGACTGACACCGCGAGCAAAAGTCGTTAAGGCCTTGACGATCTCGGATTCGAGTCGTAGCTTCACCCCATGGCGTCAGTGATTCCCGGCTTTCACGATGAACGCATCGAGACGATGCCCAGGTCCGAGCTCGAAGCCCTGCAGCTCGAACGGCTCCAGCGCACCATCAGCAGCTTGCGAGCGAACGTGCCGGTGATGGCCGAGCGACTCGAAGGACTTCCGGACCCCGTGTCGCTGGACGATCTGACGTCCTTCCCCTTCCTGCGAAAGCCCGACCTGCGAGACAACTACCCGTTCGGTCTGTTCGCTGTCGAGCGCGATCAACTCGCTCGCGTCCATGCCAGCTCCGGCACGACGGGGAAACCCACGGTCGTCGGCTACACCAAGGACGATCTGACGATCTGGGCGGAGTGCGTCGCCCGGTGCCTGCGAGGGGCCGGCGTCGAGCCTGGCTGGATGCTGCACAATGCCTATGGATACGGCCTGTTCACTGGCGGGCTCGGTCTGCACGATGGTGCAGAAGCAGCGGGCATCAACGTCGTGCCCGTCTCGGGTGGCAACACCGAACGCCAGCTCATGCTCCTCGAAGACTTCGCTCCCGAAGCGATCTGTTGCACTCCCTCGTACGCACTGACCTTGGCTGAGCTCCTTGGCGAGCGGGGACCTACTTCCAGCCTGAAGGTGGGCATTCTCGGTGCCGAGCCTTGGACGAACGAGATGCGCACGAGCATTGAAGCCGGGCTCGGCGTCGTGGCCGTCAACATCTACGGACTTTCTGAAGTCATCGGACCCGGCGTGTCATGCGAGACCGCCGACCGTGACGGGCTCGTCATCATGGAGGACCACTTTCTTCCTGAGATCGTCCATCCCGAGACCGGCGCTCCTCTCCCCGACGGCGAGATCGGCGTCCTCGTCCTCACGAGTCTGACCAAGCAGGCCTTCCCCGTCCTTCGTTACTGGACCGGCGACCTCTGCTCTATCACCCGAGAACCAGCGCCGTGCGGTCGGACCCACGCTCGCATGTCCAGCATTGTTGGCCGGTCCGACGACATGCTCGTCATCCGTGGGGTCAACGTGTACCCGAGCAACATCGAGCACACACTGCTTCAGGTCGAGGGCGTGAGTCCGCACTTCCAGCTCGTGGTCGAACGAGAGGGCACGCTCGACACCTTGGCGGTTCGGGTCGAATCGGAGCACCCGGCCAACTCTTCGGCCGCCACAGCGCTCGGCCAGGACATCACTGCTCGCTTGCACTCCGCACTGGGCATCAGCGTGACCGTCAGCGTCGAAGCAGCTGGGTCCGTTCCGCGCTCCGAGGGCGGAAAGCTCAGCCGAACGCTCGATCGACGAAACACCAACCAGAACCGAGGTACGTCATGACCATCGCGCAGCGGAGCTGGAACGATCTCGACGACTTCCAAACGTTCATCGACGACGGCGGCATCGTCGAGCCAACCGATGACATTCCCGAGGCGTACCGGGACGAGGTCTTCCGCTTCATCGAGTTCCACGCCAACTCCGAGCTCATGGGTGGCCTCACCGAGCGCGATTGGATTCCGAAGGCCCCAGGTCTACGACTCAAGCAAATCTTTCTGGCCAAGACCCAGGACGAGATCGGCCACGCCCACCTGCTCTACATGGTGGCGGCCGACATGGGTGTGAAGAGCCGCAGCGAGATGTTGGAGCAGCTGTTCGACGGCCGCAGCCGGTTCCACAATGTCTTCCACTACCAGGCAGTCACCTGGGCCGATCAGATCGCCATTGCCTACCTCGTGGATGCCGCCGCGTTCGCTAGCCAGCGCGCCGTCTTCGCCGAGTGCAGCTACGGGCCGTATAAGCGGGTGCTGAAGCGCATCATCGCCGAAGAAGGTTTCCACATGCGCCACGGCGAGGAGATGTTGCTCCGCCTGGCCGAGGGCACGCCGGTACAACGCGAGATGTTCCAGGCCGCACTCGACCGGTGGTGGTGGCCCGCCGTGCAGTTGTTCGGACCGGACTCGGCACCCGACGATCCGCTGCTCGCCTGGAAGATCAAGTCGCAGCGCAACGAGGTGCTGCGGGATGCGTACGTGCAGAAGTACGTACCTCTCCTTCAGGGCTATGGCTTCGCCATTCCCGACGAGCACCTCACACAGGACCCCGATACCGGCAAGTGGCAGACCAGCGAGATCGATTGGGAACCGCTGAAGGCAACCATGCGAAACGGCGGGCCGGACTCGCGTCGGCGCATCGCAACCGCAGCCACGAACTGGTCCGACACAGCCTGGGTCCGCGACGCGTTGGACGTCGCAGCGCACGCCCGAACCGCGAACGAGACAGCAGCATGACCGATCTCGCAGCAGGGCCAACGGTCGAAACGCGCGAGCTGACGAGCGCCGTCCGTACGGCCTTGGGCACGGTGACCGACCCGGAGTATCCGGACATCTCCATCGTGGACCTCGGATTGGTCGAGCAGGTGAACGTCACACCAGACGGGCACGCAACCGTCGGCCTGATCCCCACCTTCTCCAGTTGTCCGGCGCTGGCAATGATTGCGACCGACGTGAGCAGCGCCGTCGAAGTCGTGCCTGGCATCACCGACACGTCGGTCATCTGGCTGTCCACGCCGGTGTGGAGCGTGGACCGCACGAGCCTCACCGCTCGCCGTCAACTCGAGAGCAGCTACACCGTCGTCCTTCGACGTAAGGACGGAACGCTTCGGTGCCCAGTGTGCGGAAGCGATCAGGTTGGAGACCAGAGCATGGCGGGACCGACCCGCTGCCGCTCCGTCGCGTGGTGCGAGACCTGCCGAAACGTCGTGGAGGTCATGCGATGAGCGAGATGCGAACCTACGAGGTGTTCTGCAAGAAGGCGGGCAAGGACGAGTTTCGCCACGTCGGCGCCATGCAGGCTCACGACCCCGAACTTGCACTGATGTACGCCAGGGAGAGCTACTCCCGCCGGGGCGAAGGGGCAGAGATGTGGCTCGTTGACCGAGGCGATCTCATCGTCGCCTCACCCCAAGCGCTGGCGCAGAACGCTGACAAGCCGCATCGCCACAACGACGGGTCAGCCGTGGCTGCTCGCCGGAAGGCACAACGTGAGAGCGGAGGAACGACATGAACGAGCCCTCGATGGATCCCCCCCTTGCTGCCGTTGTACTCGCACTGGCCGACGACGAACACATGGTCGGGGCACGCCACACCGCGTGGATCGGCCTTGGCCCGTTTCTGGAAGAAGACCTTGCGTTCTGCTCCATCGCCCAGGACGAACTCGGGCATGCCATCGCTCTCTACGAGATGCTCCCGGCCGCGCAAGCGTCGGGCATCGATGCGTTCGGCCTTCTTCGAGAACCGTCTGCGTATCGGTCGAGCTGGCTGGCGGAATGGGAGTGCACCGACTGGGCGGACTCACTCGTCCGCCAGTGGCTCTACGACCGAGCCGAGACGCTGCGGTGGGAATGGTTGCGAGAGATGTCCTCTCCTCCGCTCGCCGATCTGGCCGCACGCGCTCTGAGTGAGGAGAGCTTCCACCTCGCCCACGCCGAACATCTTCTCTGTCGAGTGATGCCATCCACCGAGGAGGCGAAGCGGCGCCTTGTCGCCTCAACATCTCGCTTCCTGGGCATGTCCGACAACTTCTGGGTCGATCTCGATCTCGGACTGCGGCAGCAATGGGAGCAACTCGTGGCGGGGGATCTCGCTCGCTGGGGGGTCGAGGGGACGGCTCTGCTCAATACACCCCAAGTTGCGCCCGCGGATCGCTCGGTTCGCAGCCCCGGATTCGATGCCTTTCACGCAGAGCTCACCGAGGTCGTGGCCCTCGATCCGTCCGCCATCTGGTGACGCTGCGACTCGATCTCGGATAACAAATCGGCAACTTTTTCGCTCGACACTTTGACACGCACCGTGTCAGCTTTTCGGTCGTTTCTTGTCGATTTCTTGAGGAACTCGCCCAAACGGCCACAGAGAGTGGCGCAAACAGCCCCCGGCGTGCCGATTTTGGTCTCGAGTCCCCCGATGGCCCGGCGTCTTCCGTTAACGAACGGTGACGTCAGGCTGACGCATCAGCCGACATGCCTGTTGGTCCGATAGTGTCCCCGGTCACATTGCTGTACTCGATTTGAGCGCAGCTTTCCAAACGGGCTCGAACCGAGCTCACATCAACACATATGGTCGAACCGTGGAGGTACACGAATGACCGCAACCCTGAAGCGCCGGCTGGCTTTGCTCGCAGTTCTCTCGCTCTTCGCCGCTGCTTGCAGCTCCGGCGATGATGCAACCGACAACGCCGACACCGATTCCACGGAGGCTTCCGACGACGGAGACTCCGGAGATTCCGGTGACGATGGAGATTCCGGTGATTCCGGCGACTCCGATGATTCTGGCGACACCGTTGATCTCGCCCAGGGTGGCAGTGTTCTCGAGACCGTCAAGGCTCGCGGCACCCTCAACTGCGGCGTCTCCGGCGCCGCTGTGGCGTTCTCCTTCACCCAGGCCGACGGTTCCGTGACCGGCATCGATGCCGACTACTGCCGTGCTGTTGCTGCCGCCGTTCTCGGCGACGCCAACGCCGTCAACTTCGTGGCACTCACCGCCGCTGAGCGTTTCACCGCTGTCGCCGCTGGCGACGTGGATCTGCTCATGCGCAACTCCACCTGGACCCAGAGCCGTGACACCGACGTAGGGATGGACTTCGGTCCGACCACCTACTACGACGGCCAGCAGCTCATGGGCCGCGCCTCCGACGGCTTCTCCGGCTCCTCCGCAGTCTCGGAAATCGACGGCGCCGTCGTTTGCACCAACGCTGGCACCACCACCGAGACCAACATTGCTGAACTCGCTGGCACGCTCGGCATCAACATCACGCTGAACACCTTCGAGGACTTCAACATCGTCACGGAGAACTTCATCGCTGGTTCCTGCGACATCATCACCACTGACGGTTCTGCACTCGTCGGCCGCAAGGCCGAGCAGCAGCCCGAGGGTGAAGAGTGGGTCATCTTCCCGGCAACGCCGATCTCCAAGGAGCCGCTCGGTCCGGTGTACGGCCAGAACGACTCCATCTGGGCCGACGTGGTCAACTGGACCGTGTACGCCACGATCATCGCCGACGAGTACGGCGTTGGTAAGGCTGACGTTGACGCCGCCCTCGCAGGCGACGCACCCGAGATGGTCCGCCTCCTCGGCGGCGAAGGTGAACTCCAGACCGCAATGGGCCTCCCGGCCGACGCGTTCTACCAGGTCATCAGCCAGATGGGTAACTACTCCGAGATGTTCGAAGCGAACCTCGGCCCCGTCGGTCTCGTGCGTGAAGGTTCCGCCAACGCTGGTTGGCAGGACGGCGGGCTCATCTACGCCCCGCCCGCACGCTGATCCACCACCGTTGACGTGAAGCCCGGTTCGTCCGGGCGTCACGACTGAACGACTCGAAGGGGTGGGCCATCCGTGGTCCACCCCTTCGACGTTCTGCGTACGCTGCGTTACCACTGGGCCATCGGGCGCAGAGGCTCACCGCATCGTTCGCAGAGCGCCGCTTGTCGCCGACTGCTACGTTCCGAACGCCGTTGCAGTCCATCAAGAAATCGCAACAATCAGGGGAGAACAAGCGTGGCAACCGCGCAGGTACCGCAGAGCAGCTCCGCTCACGCGGCGCAACAACGACCACCACTGTGGAGAGACGCAGGCGTCCTCAAATGGTTCGCTCAGATCGTGGCCCTCGTGCTTGTCGTGGGCACGCTCTGGTTTCTGTCGACCGAGGCAGTGGACAACCTCGAAGCCGGTGGCATCTCGCCCGGCACTGAGTGGTTGAACGGCCCCGCCAACATCCAACTGTCCGAAGGCATCGACACGGTTCCCAACAGCGCCGGTCGAGCCCTCTGGTCCGGCATGGTGACCAACCTGCGCCTGGCCGTCATCGGCATCATCTTGTCGACGATCCTCGGGCTCGCGGTTGGCCTCGCCCGGCTCAGTAACAACTGGCTGGCGAACAAGGCGGCGTCGATCTTCATCGAGACGCTGCGCAACATCCCCGTCCTCGTGCAGATCCTCCTGTGGCTCACGATCCTCACCTCCATCGGTGCGCTGACGCCGGACCGAGGGCCCATCAGCGGCTGGCTCATCATCTCCCAGAAGGGTGTGTCCGGACCTCGCATCTTCCTCGCCGATGGCTTCTATCAGTGGGCCGTCCTCATGGGCCTCGCCGGCGTGGTCACCTACTTCGTCCGCAAGAGCCTCAACGCCAAGCGAGACCGCGAAGGCGGCACGTCCCAAGCGGGCAAGGCGACCGTGGCCATCATGGGCGTGAGCGCCGTGGTCTTCTGGTTCATCAATCCAATCGTTGGTTTCCTCGGCACCCCGCTGCAGGCCATCTCTGATGGGTGGGGAGGCATTCCGCAGCCGGTGATGCAGGCCATTCTCAGTGCTCTCGCCGCCGGGGCTGCGGTCAACTGGATCCGCCGGTTCCTCAACAGCCGCCGTACACCCGCCGGTCTGGCCAAGCTCACCGACGACGACTACTTCCGCATGATCTTCGCCGGCATCGCAGCGCTCCTCGCCGTGATCGTGCTTTGGCGCTGGTGGCCGGGCCTGTCGAGCTGGATCATCAACTCGGGCAGTGACTTCTGGCAGGTCGCGGCCGACAAGTTCGGTGACGGTCGAGGGGCACGTCCGCTCGACGGCATGAAGCCCACCGTCTCTGAAGGCCGCTTCGCCAACTACGGCCCGACCGGGTGGACGCTCACCGTGTTCGCCGCAGCGCTGCTCTTCGGCCTCGTCTTCTACACCGCAAGCTTCATCGCCGAGATCATCCGAGGCGGCATCCTTGCTGTGGCCAAGGGCCAGACCGAAGCAGCGGCCGCCCTCGGCCTCTCCCGCTCACAGGCGCTGCGCAAGGTCATCCTTCCGCAGGCCTTCCGCATCGTGATGCCGCCGCTCGGCAACCAGTATCTCAACATCACGAAGAACACGTCTCTGGCCATCGCCGTGGGTCTGTCCGATGTGGTGCAGGTCGGTCAGTCGTTGGCAAACAAGAACAATCAGTTCCTCACGGTCTTCGCGATCTGGATGCTGTTCTACCTGGCCTGCTCACTCACCATTTCGTTGATCGTGAACACGATCAACGCCCGACTCGCAATCGTGGAGAGGTAGTTCGATGGCTGCGATTCAAGACGATCTCTCCATGAATCTCGAGGCGGGCGGCGTCGCTCCCGACGTCCGACCCGACACGCCGGTGAAAGATCCGGTGCAGTGGATGAAGGAGAATTTGTTCTCCTCCGTCGGCAACGCTTTGCTCACCGGGGTTTTCGTCGCCGTGCTCGGCGGCCTGCTGTGGTGGTTCGTTGGCCTCGTCTTCAAAGACAGCAACGACTGGGATGCCGTTGCCACCAACATCCGCCTGCTCTTCAGCTTCAACTATCCAGCTGAGCAGTACATCCGAGTTTGGTTCAGTCTTGGGATGCTGTTGGGGGCCGTTTCGCTCACAGCAGCCTTCTTCGACATCAACCCGTCGATGTCGGTGCGCAAGCTCGGCATCAATGCCAGTGGGCTCGGCGCCACGTCGTTGATCGTCGGTGTCTTGCCAGCAACACCGTCCGGTGCCCGGATCGTCTTCCTCATCATCGGCGCCCTGTTCTTGGCCGCCGGCGTCGGCACGCTGCAGGCCGTCGATGAGCCCCACAAGAAGTTCGTCAGCTTCCCCACCATGCTGCTGACCTTCGGGCTTTCCGTGGTTGCGTTCGCTTGGCTGGTTCCCATCGGCCGCAACGAATTCGCCAACGGCGCCGTGATCGACGAGGGCGGCTTCGCCAACCCGTCCACGAAGATTCCGTGGACGATCATGATGGCGATCCTCGTCGGCGTGTACTTCCTGGCCCGGGCCGTCAAGCCGATGCTGCCGGTCAAGCCGGTGCAGACGTTCCTGATCACGTTCTGGGTCGCGGGGCCCGCGTTCCTGATCTTCCTGGTGCTGCGTGACCCCACGTTCGACTACGACCGGGTTCTCAAGGTCGACATTCCGTGGGCGATCGGCTTCGCCGTTGTTGGTGGCGCCATTCTGTACTGGCTCACCAAGCCGATGCTCGGCGAGATCGGGCGGCTGGTGGCGGTTGCGCTGCTCGGCGTTGCGGTTCTGAACTGGGTGGCTGCGTTCTTCGGCTGGTGGTCGATGCTGCAGAAGACCCGTGTGTCATTCTTGGTGTTGGCCCTGTTCGCTCTGGCCGCGCCCACCTTCGCTGGAGAGAAGTCGGCCCGTGTCCGCTATGTCGGGGCGTGGGTTGCCGTGGTCGCACTTGGGCACTGGTTGATCACGGGCATCAACACCACATCCACGCTGGATATCGCTGCTCCCCCGTTCCTCGGCGGGTTCACGATCAGCCTCGTCATCTTCTACTACGTGATGCTCGTGTCGTTCCCGCTCGGGGCGATCATGGCGTTGGCTCGCACATCGACGCTGCCCATTTTCCGAGTCATGGCCACCGTCTACATCGAGTTCATTCGCGGCATCCCGCTCATCACCGTGCTGTTCTTTTTCTCCAGCATGGTGAGCCTCTTCCTGCCCAACGGCATGGATCTGTCGGAACTGGCGGCGATCTTCATCGGCTACACCCTGTTCTCTGCGGCGTACGTGGCAGAGAACATCCGAGGCGGCTTGCAGTCGGTCCGGCGGGGGCAGTTCGAGGCCAGCGATGCGCTGGGACTCACCACTTCTCAGCGCACGATCTTCGTCGTGCTTCCGCAGGCGCTTCGAGTCTCGATTCCGAACCTCGTGGGTCAGGCCATCGCCACCTTCAAAGAGACCTCGCTGATCTTCATCGTCGGCGCCTTCGACTTCTTGCGAGTGGCCAACGTCAGCATTGCAAGCCAGCCCGACTATCTCGGTCAGAATCTTGTTGGCCTGCTCTTCGTCTCTGCCGTCTACTGGGTCTTCGCCTACAGCATGTCTCGAGCCTCACGTAGTCTCGAGACCAAGCTCGGCGTCGGTTCACGCTGATGTTGCCGGCAATGACCTCACGCTCTTCACTACTCAACCTGATCTCAATCACCGCACTGCTGGAGTCCCACTCATGACTGCATCCTTCACCGATCCCAACGCTGCACTCTCCCCCGAGTTGGCCGCCCGCGACGACATGATCAACTGCCGCGGCGTCAAGAAGTGGTTCGGCGACTTCCAGGCCCTCAAGGGCGTGGACCTGACGGTCAAGGACCGTGAGGTGATGGTGGTGCTCGGTCCGTCTGGGTCTGGCAAGTCCACGCTGATTCGCTGCATCAATCGCCTCGAGGTCCACCAAGAGGGCGACATCACGGTTGATGGCATCGAACTCACCAACGATCTGCGGAACATCGACAAGATTCGTTCCGAAGTCGGCATGGTGTTCCAGCAGTTCAACCTGTTCCCTCACCTCACGGTGTTGGACAACATCACGCTGGCTCCCATCTGGGTGCGCAAGAAGGCAAGGGTCGAGGCGGAAGCCACCGCCCGTGCCCTCCTCGAGCGGGTGGGCATTCCGGAGCAGGCCGACAAGTTCCCCGGTCAGCTGTCTGGTGGACAGCAGCAACGCGTGGCCATCGCTCGCTCGCTCGCCATGGAACCCAAGATCATGTTGTTCGACGAGCCGACGTCGGCTCTCGACCCGGAAATGATCTCCGAGGTGCTCGACGTGATGAAGGGCCTTGCCGACAGCGGCATGACCATGGTGGTGGTGACCCACGAGATGGGCTTCGCCCGCGAGGTCGCCGATCGCCTGGTGTTCATGGAAGAAGGCAACGTGGTCGAGATCAACGAGCCCGGCGCCTTCTTCACCAACCCCAACTCCGACCGCACCAAGCTCTTCCTCTCCCAAATCCTCTAACCCCTCACCACCCTCATCGGCCCTCCTCCCCCTCCCCACCTCTCCTCCCCTTCCTCACGGTCCACTGCCGAAATTTCGTGCCCAGCCCACCGTTCCGGTGGACGAGCGCTGCGAAATCGAGACGAAGGGCGTGTTGCGCTGCAGTTTCGGGCAGTGAATTGGACGAGCCCGAGTCGACAGCGAACGCGACGGGCGAGGAGTCATGTGGCCGAGGGGCCAGCGACCTGGCGGGGACGAGCCGACATCGCCGCCCCAAAGATCTCAGAAATAACGGCGCCAGGATTCTCGGTCCAGCGATCTCGCGTGAACTCGAGCACCTCGAAGCCCATGGATCGAAGGCGCTGCCGTTGGAGGCGATCCTTGTTGGTCTGAGCGCGTCGCTTGCCGTGGAAGTTGAAGCCGTCGAGAAGGATCAGGAGGGCGCTGTCGAACGACAGGTCTACCTGGGCGACGACATCGCCGTCACTCGTACGAATCTCTTCTTCGAGATGCGGGTAGGGCAATCCTGTGGCGTGGACACCCGCCGCCACTTCGCGGCTCCATGGGCTGGCAGCAGGACGCTCGTCAGGCCGGATCAGCTCGAGCGCTTGACGAAAGCGCACGGTTCCGTCTCGTCCTTGCCGAGCGTGGTGTTCGAGACAGTCTCCCAGCTTGGTCAGATCTGTGAGCGCTGCCTCTCGAGCGGAGTCGATGAGGGCCATGATCTTCCAAACGTGGCGCTCAACCGCCGCGACGTCCATGATCGTGCGTTCGACCGTGGAGATCGGCAAGCCATTGAGTGCGGTGATGTCTTGCGCTCGAAATTGCGTTGTCTCATGCACGAGGACACCCGGAAGCTCATTGTGCGTACCTCGGCGAAGGGTGACTTCGGGCCAGCGCTTGAGGTCAGGGTCAAGTCCGTAGTTGCTCGCGGCATGACGATGGCTGACGTATCCTCGCCCGCCAAGCACGAGAGCGAAGACTCTTGCTTCATCGGTGTCGTCGAAGAGTGCATGCCGGTACACCCCGCGTCGCATCTGGATCCACTGGCCGGAAGCCAAGCGGCGAGAAATCTGACGATCGGTGTAGCCGAGCGCCTGGGCCTGGCGGCGAGTGACGACGCCGGCCTGGGTACGAAAGAGTGTCAGGAGACGGACATCGCTGCCTGTTGCCATCACGACCTCCAAGGAAGAGCGTTTGTGTGGCAGTCAGTTCTGCGAGTCGAGCGCAACCCAGGTTCGCTCGAGTCCACACCCTAACGGGGCCAGGACACCCCAATCCCTGGTCGGCACATCGGGTGTGCCCACCAGGCGTCGTAACTGCAGCGCTGCACGCCCTCGACGCCCATTTCGCAGCGCTAGCCCACCGGAACGGTGGTGTGTAGTCGCGGGACATAGTTGTCAACTTTTGGTTTGCTGTGGCGCTGGGGTGTCGCGGCACATGGTTGACACTTCATGGACGTGTGCTTGGTCGGCCTCGACGGGCATAAAGAGCATGGCTCTTGGCGTTGGGCTCGAGGTGCAGATGACGGATGACCCCGTCGTTGTTGAAGATGTGACAGTTCGAACCCGTCAACACGATGCTGACTAATTGGCCACTGAACGCATTACCGACAGCGAAACGGTGCCCATGCCCCATCACCCAACCGTTCGACCCGACCTTGCTCACCGAAATCGCAGTCGGAGTGCTCAACGGGCGATCGGTCGGTCCTGACTTGGGCATCTCGGCCCAACGCGCTGCCGGGACCTTCCTGCCAATTCCGCGGTGGGGACGTTCGTAGTTGTAGATCCGGGTGAACTCATCGGCCTGGACCTGCAACTCGGCCACGGTGGCCACCAGACCTTTCTTGGTCAGCCATTTCTTCATCGTCCGATGGAAACGCTCGACCTTGCCGCAGGTCTGGGGATGGAAGAACCGAGACCGCACATCGACAACACCCAACAGCTCGACGCGACGACCGAGCTTGAGAAACGCTTTGCCGTTGTCATGCAGCAACCTCTCCGGAGGCCCCCAACCGGTGACCCCGCAGGTGTAGGCGTCCCACGCCCCATCGAAGGACTCAGCCGAGTGGACACGACTCGCCACCAACACCCGAGACCCGTCATCCAACAAGTTGATGATCTTCACGCTGGTGCCATCCGCCAACTCCCAGTCAGTGCCGTCCAATTGCCACATCCCGTTGGCGTGATCACTCTCGAAACGCTTGAACGATGTGCGGGACTTGGAGGAGTCAGCCTCGACCAGGCCGTGACGTTTCAGCACCCGGTACACCGTCGAAACTGACGGCACCACAACCAACTCAGCCATGTCCTGCAGATGCCAGTGGATGGTCTGAGCGCCAGCGTCCAGGCCAGCATCATCCAGTTCTTTACGCAAACGAATGATCTGCTCTTCCACACCGGGCGGCGTCTTGTTCGCCACCCTCAACGGAGCCCGAGATTTCGTCTCCAGTCCCGCCTCTCCATCGGCTGAGAAACGCTTCCGGTAGTTGTAAAACGTGGTCCGCGAGATCCCGTGCTCTCGGGTGAACTCTGTGACATTGAGATGCTTCGGATCGATCTCAGCGATCAAACGACGGACACTCATCGGGGGCTCCATCCCCAAAGTGTCAACAATGACCCGCGACACCCCTTCCCAAAGCCCTCAACACAACATCCACCCAGACTGTCAACTATGTCCTGCACGAAGACACCCACCGGAACGGTGGGCTGGGCACGAAATTTCGGCTAGGGGCGGGAGGGGTTGAGGCGCTGGTTGAACTCGACGAGGTTGCCGGAGGGGTCGTAGCACGTGGCTTGGCGGCAGATGCCTTCCATCACCCGAGGGCCACGAGCGGCGTAACCGGCATCCGTCAGCGTTGCGATGACGGCGTCGACATCAGCGACCTGAAACGCGAAGTGTTGCCCCTTCGCCTCTGGCACGTCGTTGACCAACAGGTGAAGCTCTCGCCCGTCGGGCATTCCCAGCCACGTGCCGGGCACCGAGATCTCATGATCGGGTCGGGGAAGCACCTCGAGACCAACAACATCCCGGTAGAACGCCGTTGTTGCTTCCAAGTCACCCACGTTGAGCGACACATGGTGCACACCAATCAGATCCATCAGCGCACAGTAGACGCGTCACCAGCTGGTGCTGCAATGCGCTCAGATGACGTCGGCCCCGTCCGACGACGAGGTCGGTGTCAGGCGACGAGGTCGGTGTCAGGCGACGAAGGCTGCTACGCGACTTCGTCGGAGAGCTCGGTGCCCAGGTAGGCGGCGATGACATCGGGGTTGGCCTGCACCTCGTCGGGAAGACCGGTGCCAATGGGCTTGCCGAAATCGACCACGAGGATGCGGTCGGCGATGTCCATCACCAAACCCATGTCGTGCTCGACCATCACCATCGAGATACCGAGCTCTTCTCGGATGTCGAGAATAAAGCGCGCCATGTCCTCGGTCTCTTCGAGGTTCATGCCGGCGACGGGCTCATCGAGCAGCAGCAGCTCAGGATCCATGGCGAGGGCTCGTCCCAGCTCGACACGCTTCTGGATGCCGTAGGGAAGGAGTGCCACCGGGAACTTGCGCCACTGGTTGATCTCGAGGAAGTCGATGATGTCCTCGACGCGCTCGCGATTCTCCATCTCCTCCTTCTTGGCCTTGCCGAACCACTTCATTCCGTCGAACCAGTTGCCGTTCATGCGGATATGGCGACCGGTGAGGATGTTGTCGATCACGGTCATCTGCCCGAAGAGTGCGATGTTCTGGAAGGTCCGGGCGATGCCGAGGTTCGCGACTGCGTCGGGCCGCTTGCCCATCAGGCTCTCGCCCTTCCAGCGGATGTCGCCTTCTTGCGGCTTGTACACCTGTGAGATCGAGTTGAAGACCGAGGTCTTACCCGCACCGTTCGGCCCAATGACGGCAAAGAGCTCGCCTTCGGTCACGTGGAAGCTGACGCCATTGATGGCGGTCACGCCGCCGAAGCGGAGCGTGATGTCTTCGACTTCGAGGATCTTGTTGTCGCTCATGATGCCCACTTCTTGCGTCGCTTGTAGTGCTTCACGTCACGGAAGGACTTCCGCTCGCCACCCTCGTCTTGGTGGAGTCCGAGGTAGAACTCCTTGACGTCATCGTCGTCTCGGAGCTTCTCTCCGGTGCCGTCCATGACGACCTTGCCGTTCTCCATGATGTAGCCCTGGTCGGCGATGGAGAGCGCCATCATGGCGTTCTGTTCGATGAGGAGGATGCTCATGCCTTCCTTGTTGAGCTCCACCACAACGTCTCGCACCTGCTGCACGAGCAGCGGGGCCAGACCGAGGGACGGCTCATCGAGGATGAGGAGCTTCGGCTCGGCCATGAGCGCACGACCGATGGCCAGCATCTGCTGCTCACCACCGGACATATAGCCAGCGAGCTGCTTGCGCCGCTCCTGCAGGCGAGGGAAGAGCTCCATCACCTTGTCGTACTGCGCCTTGACGCCCGCCTTGTTCTTATTGGTGAACGCCCCGGTGGCGAGGTTCTCGTCGACCGTCAGCTCACCGAAGCAGCGCCGGCCCTCCATCACCTGCGAGATACCGGAGCGCACGATCGAGGACGGTGACGCCGACGTGATGTCTTGGCCCTGCCACGAGATCGAGCCCTTGGACACCTTGCCGCCGTGGTTGTCGAGCAGGCCGGTCACCGAGCGAGCGGTGGTCGTCTTGCCCGCACCGTTCGACCCGAGCAGGGCGACGATTTGGCCGTCAGGAACATCGATAGAGAGCCCGCGGAGCACGAGGATCACTTCGTTGTAGACGACTTCGAGGTTTGCAATCTCGAGCACGTGAAAGTTCTTTCGTCTGGGACAGGATCAGAAGATGGATTCCGGGTCGGATGCCGCTGAAGCGACATCCGACCCGTCAATTCACACGCTGATCAGCGAATGTTGATCCGATCGTGGTTGATCAGATCATCGTGGATCAGATGCAGGGACCGTCGAACTCGTAGCTGGCCAGCACGTCAGAGACGAACGGGCCGGTCTCAACGATCATGCCGGAGGAACCGGCACCGGCGCTGAGCGGCTGGAGGTCGAAGGCGGTGGCATCAACGTCGTAGATGTAGCTCTCACGCACGATGATGTCGTTGTAGGCACCGTTGTAGCTCTGGTTCGGCGAGAGGCCCTTGAAGTCGATGGCGACTTCCTGGGCAGCCTGCACCATGCCGGCACGGGTCATGTCGCCGTTGGCGGCAGCTTGACGGAGAAGGGTCTCCACCATGATGCCTTCCATCCAGCCAGTGACGTACTGGTCGGAGAGCACGGCGTCGGGACGACGAGCGGTCATCTCGGAGACGAGCTCGCTCATGCCTTCGGAGTCACCCTGGTTCCACGGAAGGGCGTAGCCACTCTGCCAGTAGTACTGGTCGAAGGCCGGTGCCAAGTCGGTGGGAAGCAGTGCGGGGTAGCTGAACGACGGACCGTTGCCGGACCAGTCAGCTTCGAAGCCCTGCGACACAGCGTTGCCGAAGATGTCCGCCAGCTCACCGGGGGTGAGCGTGGTCCACACCATGTTGGCGCCGGAGCTCACGAGCTGGGAGATCACCGCGGTGCGGTCATCGCCAGCTACTTCACCCTTGCCGTTGTAAACGACCTCGATACCGAGGGCCTCAGCTGCGAGCTCAGCGCCGACGTGACCGTCTTCGCCGTACTCACCGGGGCGGGAGATGATGGCCAGTGCCGGCGTGTTGCCGTCAGCGGTCACCTTGTCGTTGAGCCAGGAAACACCGTTCATCGACTCGGCGCAGTAGGTGATCTGCTTTTCGAGAATGGCGACATTCTCTTCGGCAGGCCAGAGCGACGCCCAGCTGAGCGGGATGACGAGCATGTTGTCGTCGGCGGCATCTTCAGCGATAGCGGCGGTGATCGGGGAACCGGTGTTCTCCGAGATCATCAACACGCCGTCTTCGGACTCTTGAGCCATCTCGAGGTAGTTCTCGATGCCTTTGTCCGTGGCGTAGCCGCTGTCCAGGATGACGGGCTCGATCATGCGACCGGCGATGCCGCCGTTCTCGTTGACCATCTCCCAGTAGACAACCTGGGACTCCACGATCTCGGAGACGAGTGCGGCAAACGGTCCGGAGAGGTCAGCGTTCAGACCCACACGAATCGTGTCGTCGGTGACGCCGAAGTCGGTTGCGATCTCGGCCGCCGGCTCATCCGGCTCCTCAACCACGACCTCACCGTCGTCATCGTCTTCTTCCATCGCTTCTTCTTCAGCTTCGGCTTCAGTGGTTTCACTACCACCGTCGTCGGAGCCTGCATCGTCGTCGCCCCCACCACATGCCGCGGCAACCATGCCGAACGCCATGAGTAGTGCGAGTAGTCGCTTCAATTTCACAGGATTCCTCCCCTATGTGTTTTCGACAGAGCCGGCGGTTGCCGACTCAGCGATCTTTCAGACCGCTCAGTATTCACCAGTGACGGGCGTCACGGGCGTCAATAGCTGAACGGCCAGCCCTTCCAATAGTTACGCACCTTCAGCCAGACGCCGAAGAGACCCAACGGTTCGAAGATCAGGAACACCACGATCAATACGCCGAAGATGACCAGGTTCCAGAAGAACACGCTCATCGGCCAGCCCGGTGCAACCGTGGCGATCGAGATCGGTCCGAAGTCGCCCTCACCTCCCTCGGTGAGAAGGAAGTTGGCCATGAGGCCGATCGGTCCGCCGGAGTCGAGCTGACCGGCCAACCAATCGGTGAAGGACTCGACCACTTCGGGCAGCAGTTCGACGAACAGCGTGCCCAACATCGTGCCAGCGATCGTGCCGGCGCCGCCGATGAGCAAGATGGCGATGAAGTCGACCGAGAGGAGCAGGCCGAATTGAATCGGCGAGACTCGGCCGGTGAAGGCGCCGAAGAGCGCTCCGGCAATGCCGGCGTAGAACGAGCTGATGGCAAAGCCGGTCCGCTTGTACTTGAACTCCGGCACACCCATGACCTCGGCGGCGACGTCGCGGTCTCGGATCGCCTGCAAGGCTCGGCCGGTGCGGGACCGGACCAGGTTCTTGGCGAACCACAGCATGACGAGCAGGATCGCGAAGATCAGGAAGAACTCTTTTTGCACCTCGGTGAGATGAATGAGTCCGAACCACTTGCCGTCTTCGCTGATCTCGATGAGCGGCGTCTCCTCTTTCCAGAGACGAATGTCGAGCTTGGGCCACTTGCGGCCAGACTCGAAGTCACCCGCCCATTCGGGAAGCATGCGCCCGAGGTGGAGGCCGATGAACACGAGCCCGAGGGTCACGATGGCCAAGTACAGGCCACGGACCTTCACTGCCGCAGGCGAGACGATGATGCCGATGAGTGCGGCAACAACGCCCGACATGGGGAGCCATATCCAGATCGGGAGACCGAGCCCGCACTCTCCTTGAGACTCAAGGAGTCCGAGGTTGTCGTGGAATGGCACGCATGCCTTCCAGCTCTCCTCCTTGCCGACGTTGCCACCAAGCATCACGGCGGTATACGCACCCGTCCCCATGAAGAAGGCGTGTCCGAGCGAGACCTGGCCAGTCACGCCGACGAGGATGTTCAACCCCAGTGCGGCGATGCCGAAGATCGTGGTGAGCACGATGAGGCCGAGCCAGGTGTTGCCGAAGAGCCGGATCGGCAACCACTCGAAGAACCCGTTGCCGAGAACAGCGAGCGTGAGCGTCACCAGGAAAAAGACGAGGCTTCCCTTCTGGAACCAGGTGGGAAGGATGGCAGCGTCCTCTTGGTAGGAACGCCGCAGAAGCGGGCGACCGAAAGCCATTGTCAGACCCTCCGAATCTCAGGTGTACCGAACAGGCCGTAGGGCCGGACGATCAGGACCACCAACATCACGAGGTATGGGACGATCGTCGAGTAGCCGGGACCGAGGATGCTGGTCCATTGCGAGAGGTACTGACCGGCGAAGATTTCGAAGCTGGCGATGAGAAGACCGCCAACTACGGCGCCTGCGACCGAATCGAGGCCGCCGAGGATGATCACGGGCAGCACTCGGAAGACCCACACCGGGTGAATCTCTTGGCTGACCACACCCGAAGGCGGCCATGGTGACATGGCGAAGAAGATGGCGGCCAGGACGGCGAGGGCCGCTCCCAACGCCCAGGCGATCGAGAACACTCGACCCACGTTGATGCCCTGGGCCATGGCCGCTTCTTGATCGAAGGCCACCGCTCGCATGGCGATCCCGAACCGGGACCGGTAGAAGAAGAAGACGAAGGTGAACGCAATAGCAGCAGCGAGCACCGCAGCGAGATAGCTCTTCGGGATAATGGCTCCGCCTTCACCACCGAGTTGCCACACCTGAGTACCCCACGGCACACCGATGCTGCGGCCGGAGATGGCGGTGGCGTCCAGGTTGAACGGCCGAATGGCGATCTCGAGGCCGAGCGTGATGACGGCCATCGCGAACAGCGGCTGCCCGACCATGGGTCTGATCGCTACTCGTTCGAGTACCAGTCCCATCAATCCGGCCAACAACAGGGCAACGGCCAAGAGGAGCAGCCATCGTCCGATACCCGCTGTCTCTCCAGCTTCAGGAGCCAGTGGGTTCGAGAACGGCAGGAATGGGAAGCCAGCGTCGGCGACCAGGATGGACATGAACATTGCACCGGCCATTGAGATCGCTCCGGCGGCGAAGTTCAGGACCTGCGTACCCTTGAAGATCAGGACGAAGCTGAGCGCCATGATCGAGTAGATCGAGCCCAAGGCGATGGCCTTGGACAGCGTCTGGATGAACGTGATCATCGGTACATGTCCTCCACGAGATCCGTGAAGGCTTCTTCGACTGATGAACGCTTCAGCTTCTGTGTTGCGGTCAACTCACCGTCCTCGTGATCGAGTTCTTTGGGAATGAGGCGGAACTTCTTGATGCCTTCAACTCGGGCGAACTTCTCGTTGGTCTTCTCGACTTCCTTGCTGATCAAGGCAATGACCTCTTCCTTCTCAGAAAGATCTCGGTACGTGGTGAACGGCATGTTCTGCGAGAGCGCCCAGTTGCCAACGACGTCGGCCTCGATGGCGATCAACGCCGTGAGGTACTTGCGACGGTCGCCAATCACCATGGCTTCGTTGATGAACGGCGAGGTCTTCAGCGTGTTCTCGATCTCCGATGGCGAGATGTTCTTGCCGCCAGCGGTGATGATGATGTGCTTGATGCGATCCACGACCTTGATGTGGGTGTCGTCCACCCACTCGCCGACATCACCGGTCTTCAGCCAGCCGTCTTCGGTGAAGGTCTCGGCGGTCTTGTCCGGCTTGCCCCAGTAGCCAATGAAGTTGGCGTCGTGCTTGGTCTGTATCTCGCCAGTCTCGGCGTCGATCCGAATGCCATCCTTGATCGCTGGGTATGGCTCACCGACCGTGCCGACCTTGACTCGGCCGTGCAGGTTCGCCGTTGCCACCGCCGTGTTCTCGGTCATGCCGTAGAGCTCGTAGACGTTGAGTCCGATGCCCATGAAGAATTCGAGCACTTCGGGCGCAATCGGAGCCGCACCCGTTCCGGCCCAGCGCACTCGGTTCATACCGAGCTTTTCCCGGATCGCTCGGAACATGAACACCCAGCCAATGGCGTAAGCCACTCGTGTGAGGGGAGTCCAGTTGCCGTTGTTCTGCACGCGGCTGCGACCAATCCAACCGGCGAGCTTCATGAACATGCCCATGAAGCCCTTCTTGATGGGTGAAGAGGCCGCACCGCGGATGGTGATGCCGGCGAGCAACTTCTCCCAAATGCGAGGCACGGCGAAGAACAGCGTTGGCTGAATCTCACGGAGGTTGGCGTTCACCGATTCGATCGACTCGGCGAAGTTCAGAACGACGCCGTTGCCGACCAGCGCCCATGTCGAGAAGACGCGCTCGGCGATGTGACAGAGCGGCAGATAGGTGAGCGCTGTGTCCTGTGGTCCGGGGAGCTTGCCGCCTGCCATGCGCTCGGGAGTCTGGATGATCACGTCGATGCCGAAGTTGGCGTTCTTGTTCGTGAGCATGGCGCCCTTGGGCGGGCCGGTGGTGCCCGAGGTGTAGACGAGCGTCATCACGTCGGACTCTTCGGCTTCGGCCATTCGCTGCTCGACAGCATTGGCGTTCGCCGCTCGATGCTCTCGACCCAGGGTCAGGAAGTCGTCCCAGAACAGCAACCGTGGATCCTCCGAGCGGCGGATGCCGCGGGGTTCCACGTAGATGATCTTCTCGACCGTCGGGAAGGTGGACGCGGGAAGCTCGATGACCTTGTCGGCCTGCTCTTGGTCTTCGACCAGATGGACCTTGGCGCCGCAGTCGTTGAGTGTGTACTCCACCTCGGCGGCGGGGTTCGTGGGGTACATGCCAACCGTGATGCCGCGTACCGCCACGGTGGCGAGGTCCATGATCACCCATTCGGTGCGATCTTCGGCGTGGATGCTGACCCGGTCGCCGACGTCGACGCCGAGGGCGATCAGACCGTGCGCGGCTTCGAGAATCGTGGTCCACGTGTCACCCCAGAGGTGCTCGTGCCAGATCCCGAGATGCTTCTCACGCATCGCCAATTGGGTCGGTGCGGACATGGCCCAGTCACGCGCTCGTGACGCAACGGTCGGATAACCCGAGCCTGCGTTTGACGACGCGGGCCGTTCGGCAACTGCTGTCATGCTCTCCCCTGCTTTGTTCGCTTCACCACGTTGGGTAGAAGGGCTGGGTTGCCCTTCCCGAGGTGTCGGTCCCTTGCGGTCTTGCGACCACGGATGGGCACAGTAGTGAGGCAAACGTCACGCCGCAAAAGAGATGATGAAGTCCCTAACGATCTCGTGACCGTCGCTGCGAAACCCTCAGTTCTTTGCTAGACGCGGCGCCCGGCAGACGGAACGTCAATAGCCAGCGGCAGGGTCCACGTGCCCGTCGAGCACGTCTCCGGCGATGAAGCGGCGAACATTGCCTTCGATGTGCGCCGCCAGCAAGGGAATGCCCATTTCGTGAGTGTTCCCGACGTGAGGCGTGATGATCGCTCGTGGCTCGGTCCAGAGCGGGTGGCCGTCAGGCAACGGCTCGGGATCGGTCACGTCGAGCGCAGCGCCACCAATGGCGCCGTCCGCAAGCGCTGCGGTCAAGGCATCGGTCTGCACGTGCCCGCCCCGAGCGACATTCACGAGCCAGGCATGCGGTGCCATCGCCTCGAGTTCCGCGGGGCCGATGACGCCTCGAGTCTCGTCGGTCAGGGCCAACGCCAGCACCACGAGATCAGCATCGCCGAGTACCTCAAGCCGGTCGGCCAGGGCAACGGTGCGGTGCGCTCCAGCGACGGGAGTTGCCGTTCGGCGAACCACGGTCACGTGACACCCGAAGGGTTCCAGCAACCCCAGCAACGATGCAGTGATCCCGCCCGCACCGAAGACCACGACCTTCCCGCCAATCAGATTCGTTCCCTGCTGGGCCGGCCATGACGTGGCCCGAGTGAAGGTGGCGAGGCCACGCAGACCGGCAAGGCCGAGCGCAAGAACATGCTCGGCGACTGGTGCGGCGTACACGCCCTTGGCGCAGGTCCAGAGGCGCTCAGTGTCGAGGTAGGGCACGTAGGGCTCGATGCCGGCGAACGGCAGCGCAACCCACTCGACAGCGCGGGCACGCTCCAGCACGGATGGCAGCTCGTGGGGAACAGCTGGGTCGGCCCAGACCAAGGCATCGGCCTCTTCGATGGAGGCGATGATGCCCCCACCAGCGACAACGGCCGCCTCGAGAGACTCGAAGCGGCCGCTCTTTGGTTCTACGGCAATCTTCTTCATCACCGCACGTTATAGATCGCTGGTCCTCATCGATCGCCCAGGTCACAGCCCGCGGGTAACTACGACAGTGCTTGCTCCAGATCAGCGAGGATGTCGCTGATGTCCTCGATGCCGACCGAGAGGCGAACAAGATCGTCGGGCACCTCGAGCGGCGATCCCTCGGCGGAAGCGTGTGTCATCACACCTGGGTGTTCGATCAAGGACTCCACGGCGCCGAGGCTCTCAGCGAGGATGAACAGCTTGGCCTTTTCGATGATGCGGATCGCTGCGTCTCGACCGCCCGCCGCCCGGAAGCTGACCATGCCACCGAAGCCAGACATCTGCCGAGTGGCGGCCTCGTGGCCCGGATGCGATGACAGCCCGGGATAGAGCACGGATGACACAGCGGAGTTCGCCTCGAGCATCTCCACGACCGCTGCTGCGTTCTCGTTGTGGCGGTCCATACGGATGGCCAGGGTCTTGGCTCCGCGAAGCGTCAGGTACACGTCCCATGGGCCCCGAACGGCGCCAACGGCGTTCTGGATGTAGCGCAGGTGCGTGTCGAACTCGGCGTTGTTCGTGGCCACGAATCCCCCGACGGTGTCGGAGTGGCCGCCCAGATATTTCGTGGTCGAGTGCACGACGAGATCAGCGCCGTGCGCCAGCGGCTGCTGCAGGTAGGGGGTGGCAAAGGTGTTGTCGCACACCAGCAGCGCACCATTGGCATGCGCCACGTCAGCGACGGCGGCGATGTCGATCACCGTGAGCAGCGGGTTCGTCGGCGTTTCGGCCCACACGATCTTGGTGTTCTCCGGCCATGCCGCGCCAAGGCCGGCGGGATCGGTCAGATCATGGGCCGACCAGGTGATTCCCATGGGAGCGAAGACTTTGGAGATGAGCCGGAACGTGCCCCCGTACGCATCGTTGCCCATCACGATGTGATCGCCGGGGCGGAGCATGCGGAGGATCGCGTCTTCCGCCGCGAGGCCGGAGGCGAAGTCGACACCGAAGGCTGCGCCTTCCATCGAGGCCAGTGCGGCCTCGAGAGCGGTGCGGGTCGGGTTGCCGGTGCGGGCGTATTCGTAGCCCGTGTGTTTGCCAACGGCCTCCTGGGCGAACGTCGACGTCTGGAACACGGGCACCGTGACTGCGCCGGTGCGGGGTTCGGGGTCCTGCCCAACATGGATGGCTCGGGTACTGAACCCGAAGCTGCTGTGGTCGTCAGACATGGTTGGACTCCGGAGCGTTCGAGGTGGTGATGGGATCAAGGGAAAGGAAGCCGAGGACATCGGCTCGGGCGAGGACGGTGCGCGGACGGCCACCATCGAGCACCAGGAGTGCAGGGGCCAGATCCAGGAGACGGACCGCCATCTCGACGGACTGGCCGATACCGATGGTGGGCAGACGAGGGCTCATGACCTCCTCGACGGAACGATCGAGGACGCTCATCTCGCTGAAGGCCGACTCCATGATGCGCAGCTCGTCGATCGAGCCCATCACTTCGGCGGCAGCCAACGGCATCTCGTTCTTGGCGACGGGCAACTGCGAGACGTCGTGCTCGTGCATGAGTTCCACCACGTCTCGCACCGAGGCATCAGGGCGGACGTACAGCAGCGGCGGGATGTCGCCCTCCTTTGCCGCCAGGACGTCAGCCACGGTGGCGCCCGCGTCGGTGGTGAATCCGAACTTGGCCATCCACTCATCGTTGAACACCGTGGACAAGTAGCCGCGGCCAGAGTCCGGTGTCAGGACCACAACAAGATCGTCCTTGGTCAGCGTGCGAGCCACCTCGAGCGCAGCGTGCACAGCCGTGCCACACGAGCCGCCGATCAGCAGCCCCTCTTCCCGACTGACTCGGCGAGCCATGTCGAACGATTCCTGGTCCGTGACCGGAATCACCCGGTCGACCACGGAGGGGTCGTACGTGGTTGGCCAGAAGTCTTCGCCGACGCCCTCGACGAGATACGGACGACCGGAGCCGCCCGAGTACAGCGACTGATCCGGGTCACCGGCAATCACCTGCACATCAGGGTTCTGTTCTTTCAGGTACCGACCAGCACCCGAGATGGTGCCGCCTGTTCCCGCACCGGCGACGAAGTGCGTGATCGTGCCGTCGGTTTGTCGCCAAATCTCCGGGCCCGTGGTGTCGTAGTGGGCCTGCGGATTGTTGGGGTTCGCGTACTGGTTCGGGCGGAACGCGTTCGGTGTCTCGCGCACCAGACGCTCTGCGGTGGAGTAGTACGACGCCGGATCCTCGGGGGCGACGGCGACGGGGCACACGATGACTTCGGCCCCGTAGGCGCGCAGCAGGTCGACCTTCTCGACACCCACCTTGTCGGTGACCACGAACTTGCAGTCGTATCCCCGTTGGGCGGCCACGATCGCCAGGCCAACACCGGTATTCCCCGAGGTTGGCTCGATGATGGTGCCGCCAGGCTTCAGCAGACCGTCGCGCTCGGCGGCATCAATCATGGCCAATGCCGGCCGATCCTTCGAGCTACCCCCAGGGTTGTAGGTCTCGAACTTGACCACGACGGGGCATTCAATACCCTCCGTCACTCGCCGCAAGCGAACCATCGGGGTGTTCCCGATGAGGTCCAAAACCGAATCTGCGATCTCCATGGTTCCCTTTGATCGTCGTACGCCGTGAGACTAACGCTCACGAGCGCTCGCTGATTCCCGCCCGGCGGGTCGCTGTTCAACAAACGCGCCAGGTCCTCTGCCTCCCGGGCGAGGAAGACAGAGGACGGGAGCCGGCGCGGCGAATGTTGACGGGAACGTCAGACGGAGACAGGCGTCCCCAAGGGATGAGCAAGCGCTGCTCCAGTCAGGTCGACCTTCGGTTCCGTGAGATCCGCCACGGGTTCCACGACACCGAGATCGACGGCTTCAGCGATGCGATAGCGACCAGACGGGTCTTGCACGAGCCACAACATCCCCTCGCGACGCTCTGCGGCGCGCTGACCGATTTGGCGCCCGCTGGCATCGATGAGATGACGGACAGGATGATCAACGACCATGGAAAGCGTGACGGGTGAGCCGGGGTTCACGGCACTGACCTGGTGGATCGTGGGCCCACGCCCGGTGACGCGCAACCCCGTGTCGACGAGGCGACGGTTGTGCACCGCCACCTCGTCGAACAGCGGCGTCCCTTCCACAAAGATCGTTTCGAGCGCGGCCCGATCGGGGAATGACTGGCACTCGAATTCGGCCCGCAGCAGACCGGCCACGATGCGCCGCCACTCGGCGGTGTCAATCGCTGGTGCCGTGAGCTCGATCTCGTCGTTGTCTTCCGCGCTCGCCACCGCCGGTGTGGTGGTGATTGGGCGCAAGGTGAAGGCCGGACGGGGCGCAACAGCACCGGCTGCACGAGTTCCGAGCACGGCAGGGCGCAACAGCCACGTGCCGATCAGCAACTCGATCACGGCTCCGGCGGCAACGGCGACGCCGAGCCGGCGGGCCACCTCGAGATCACTCAGCACGAAGCCGAGGCCAAAGACTGCCACGAAGCCGAGGCCGAGCATGGCCGCCCTGCCCTCTTCGCGAAGCGCAACCCCGACGAGCGTCTCATCGGCGCCGGCGGTGCCGCGGTCCATGGCGATACGACGGAGGAATCCGAGTTCGAACAAGCCGACACCAAGGTTCACCAGCAGAGCGAGAATTTGCAGTTCGGAGCCGCTCACCGAGTCAGTGATGAGGTGGAAGATGCCGAGCGAAGCAGCTGTTCCCAGGAGGCGGAGCGCCACGGTGACCGCCGAAAGGAAGAGGTCCCTCATGAGGATGTGCACGGCGACGCCGGCTGCCAGGGCGAGCAGTCCGACAGAGAGCCAGAGGAGGCTCCGGGCGCTCTCCGATGAAGCGCGTGCGTCAACGGGAACACCGCCCAACTGCGAGCCGACGGGCGAAAGGGCTTCGATCTCGCTGACGAGACTCTGAGCAGCCAGTGAGCGACCGGCAACCACGGGAGCGATCAACGCTTGGGTCTGATCGACTCCGGCGAGGCCGGGGGCCGGCGGCTGATCGAGCCGGGTGCCGTCCACGAATCGGCCAGCCGAACTCTCGACCCAGCCCACGAACTCCTGGTTGGAAACCGCCGCGGCCCAGGCCGCAACCTCGGCCTCGCTGGTGATGGCGAGCGTCGCCACGATCGCATCGCTCGGGTCGCCTCCCGACTGCACCAGTTGTTCCGACACTCGACGAGAGGCTTCACCCGGCGGGAGTGCTGAGGCGTCGAGCATGTCCGAGGACACGTTGCCGGCCGCCAGCACGCCGAGAAGAAGCAGCACACCTGCGAAGCCAGCGAGTACTGCTGTGGGGAAGTGACGTCCATCCGGAGTGGGGATCTGGAACAGAGCGAAGCGGTCGTCGTTCGGCAACGGCGTGCTGGTGGCCAGCACCGCGGGGAGCACGCTCAGGGTCACGATGACGGCAATCGCCGAACCGACGAGCATGACGGTGGCCGGTGAGCGGCCGCTCGACAGCAACTCAAGCACGACGGCTGTCGCTGCCAGCCCGCCGAAGAAGAGCACGAGCTCGGGAAGCAAGTGCCGAATCGAGCGACGGATGTACTCAGCGTGGTCTGCACCCACCGGATACTTGAACCAATCGAGCAATCGGAAGGCGAGTACGGAGGAAACGAGGAGCGCAACGAGGAGGCCCGGGAGTGCCGTCGTCGTCAGCGCGCCGTCGAAGGGGCCTGCCAGGCGTTGGGCCATGGCCCCACCGAGCAGCGTGGCCAATCCCACGGTTCCGGACACGGCGATGCCAACTCGCAGACCGAACGCTGCGCTGAGAGCAAGCGCCATCAAGAAGAGCACTGGGACCGCCGCAATCACGGCGCCCCGGTTCAGGCGGGCCAGGAGATCGTTGTCGAGCGTTGCTCGGCCGCCGGTCGAGACCTGCGTTTCCGGCGCCAGCAGTTGCACCTCGGCCACGATGGTGGCCGCAAGGTCAGAACGGGATGGATCGGCCAGCGAGACATGGAGTGCGGTTCGGCCGTTCACGAGGGTTTCGGTGACCACAGCGGTGATGCCGGGGATGTCTTGCACCGTAGGAACAATGAGGGTGTCGATGCGGGGATCGTCGGGCCGCAGACCCGCCACCAACAATTCGAGGTCAGGGACCTCCCCGGGGATCCACGATCGCTCGGCCGTGTCCGTTCCTACAACGGGACGGGGCGCGTCAACGGCGCCGATCGCTGAACCAGCGGCAATCAACATCAGCGTGGAGCTGGTGAGGAGCACCGTAAGACGACGGAAGAACCGCCACGAAAACGGGAGCTGATCAACGAGCCGGGACCGGAACGTTTTCGACACAAAGGAGGCTGGAGCCACGAGAATCCTCTCGGCACCAACTCCGCCTGGCGGCGACTGTACCCCACACGCTCGGTGGTCGGTGGATCCCCCTCCGAGTTTTTCCCACAATGTGTCCAGGCCCCACCACGCTGGGTGAATGGCACGCGCTCACGGCGCTCAGAGCGACGACCATCGAAGCGCAGCAGCTACTTCGCGAAGGCGCTACCTTGCACATCCATGGCAGACCTCATGAGCGGCATCATCAAACAAATGGGGGCCGGCGGCCTCTCCCAACTGGCCGGGGCACTCGGCGTCGACGAAGGAGCCGCTGGCGAAGCCATCGGCATGGCCCTTCCCGCGCTGCTGGGTGGCATGGCCCGGAACACGGCCCAACCGGAGGGGGCCCAAGCGCTGGCCAGCGCCCTCGACAGTCACGACGAGAGCGTGTTCAGCAAGATCACGGATCTCATCGGCAGCGAAGACGGCCAGAAGATCCTCGGCCACGTACTCGGCAACAAGCAGGAAGCCACTGCGCAGCGCATTGCTGGCGGCAGCGGCCTCGATCTCGGCTCAGTCATGAAGCTCCTCCCGGCACTCGCCCCGTTGGTCATGGGATTCCTGTCCAAGCAGAAGCAGAGCAACAACCTCGGCCCTGACGATTTGTCAGCCGCCCTCGCCGGCGAACGACAGAACATCGAGTCCAAGGCTCCCGGCCTCGGTGGTCTTGCCTCGATCCTCGATACCGACGGCGACGGCCTCGATCTCGGCGACCTCACCAAGCTCGCTGGCGGATCCGGCGGCCTCGGCGGTTTGCTCGGAAACATCCTCAAGGGCTGATGCTCTCGCCCACGCTCGACACCATTCGCCTGTTCCTGCATCTGCTGGCGGCAGGCGTCTGGGTCGGTGGGCAAATCGTGCTCGCCGGTGTCGTCCCTCGACTTCGTTCCATCGACGTCGAAGGGCCGGCGCCGGGCGAGGCCGGCAGCGCAGCGACCAAGGCAGCCGCCAACGGCTTTGCGACCGTTGCTTGGCCGGCGTTCGCCATCGCGTTCGTCACCGGCATCTGGAACATCCTCGAGCAGCCAACGAACCAGTCGACGGCGTACAACGCCGCGCTCGGGATCAAGCTCCTTCTCGTTGTCGCCGCTGGATTCTCCGCCGCTCAGCACGCGCGTACCTCGAATCGGGGAATGAAAGCGCTGACAGGGGCCTTTGGTCTTCTGGCTGCCCTCGCAATTCTGTTCCTCGGTGTGTTGCTGACCACGGGCGCCTAGCACCGAGACGCCAGCGGTCGACCGTTTCGCCCGTCGGGCTGCCGAGCCGTACGCTCGCCCTCATGACTGCGCAACCGGACCCTCGCCGCCCCGTGATCGTCGGGGTCGGTCAACGCATGCAACGGCCAGACGATCTGGCTGAGGCTGTCGACACCGTGACGTTGATGCAAGAGGCCGTCGGCGCCGCTGGTGAGGACGCGGGGCCCGGGGATGCACTTCTTCGCGGTCTCGATCTCGTTGCCGTCGTCGACGGGGCGTGGAAGTACTCCGATCCTGGGCGCCTGGTCGCCGATGCCGTCGGCGCCACGGAGGCGACGACGATGCTTTCGTACAGCGGGGGCAACACGCCCCAGTCGCTCGTCAATGGGATTGCGGAGCGCATTCAGTCCGGTGACATCTCCTCTGCCGTGATTGCCGGTGGCGAAACCATCTGGAGCCGGCGGCGCCGCCGTTCGGCCGGTTTGCCCAGCAACTCGGTCGTTCAGGCCGACGCCGAGCCCAACGAACGGTTCAAGACCGACATCCCGATGTCCACCGATTTCGAGAAGGCCCGCGGCCTGGACATGCCGGTGAATTGCTACCCAATCTTCGAATCGGCGGTGCGCGCTGCCAACGGCGAGTCCCTCGATGCTCATCGAGACCGGGTCAGTGAGTTGTGGGCCGGTTTCAACGCGGTCGCCGCTGCCAACCCATACAGCTGGTTTCGCACCCCCATGAGCGCCAGTGACATTCGCGAACCGTCCCCCTCGAACCGGATGGTCGGCTTTCCTTACACCAAGGCCATGAACTCGAACTGGGACCTCGACCAAGCCGCGGCGCTGATCATCTGCAGCGTCGAGACAGCCGAGGCAGCGGGCATCGACCGAAGCCGCTGGGTCTTTCCTCACGCCGGTACGGACGCGCACGACACCTACGCCGTCAGCGAGCGACGAGACCTGCACTCCTCCCCCGCCATCGAAGCTGCGGGACGTCGCCTGTTCGAGCTCACTGGGCTCGGCCCCGAAGACCTCGACCACATCGATCTCTACTCTTGCTTCCCGTCAGCGGTGCAGGTCGGGGCCGCCTCACTGGGGATCCCACTCGATCGCCAGCTCACGGTGACCGGTGGTCTGACGTTCGCGGGCGGCCCGTTGAACAACTACGTCACTCACTCGATCGCCACGATGGTCGACGTCCTCCGAAACGACCCGGGCTCCATCGGCCTCGTCACGGCCAACGGCGGCTACCTGACCAAACACGCGCTCGGCATCTACTCGACCGAGCCGGGAGCCACGCCCTTCGTCGCAGAGGATGTGCAAGAGCAGGTCAACGAAGTTCCAACGACGGACGTGGACGAGACGTTCGCTGGGGTTGGCGAGATCGAGGCGTACACCGTCATGCATGGCAAGGAAGGACCGGAGCGGGCACTTGCTGCCGTTCGAACCCCAGCCGGCGCTCGGACATGGGCGTCGAGCACCGCCAGCGCGATCATGACCGAACTGCTGACCGTCGAGGGCATCGGACGCTCCGTCGAGGTCAACCACGACGGCGAGTTCGAGCTCTGCTGAACGCACAAAACCCACAAGTCTTCGTCCACGCCCACCGGCATGGCGCCGTGCGGGCGATACTGCAGACATGACTGGCACCAGCAAGCTCGTGATCGTGGCGAATCGCCTGCCGGTGAAACACGTGAACGACGAGAACGGCGCCCGGTGGGTGACCAGCCCGGGCGGGCTTGTCGCTGCGCTCAAGCCGGCAATGGCCGACGACGTCGGTGTGGCCTGGCTGGGGTGGACCGGTGGTCTCGACAAGGAAGAGCGGCCCTTCGACCACGACGGCATCCATCTCGTTCCTGTTCCCCTCTCGCCGCTCGAACGTGAGCTGCACTACGAGGGAATGTCGAACGGCACCTTCTGGCCGCTCTACCACGACAAGGTCGAGCCAGCGGAGTTCCATCGGCACTGGTACGACGGGTACCGCAAGGTCAACCAGCGATTCGCGGTCGCCGCGGCTGAACAGGCCGCCAAGGGCGCTGTGGTCTGGGTGCACGACTACCAGCTCCAGATGGTTCCGGGCATGCTGCGCCAGCTCCGGCCCGATCTCAAGATCGGCTTCTTTCTCCACATCCCATTCCCGCCACCTGAGCTGTTCTATCAACTCCCATGGCGTCGGGCGCTGACCGAGGGTCTGCTCGGCAGCGATCTGATTGGCTTCCAGACCCCCGAGGGTGCGGACAACTTTCGGCGGCTCACCGTTCGCCTCGGATTGGCCAGCAGGCAGGGGCGCCACGACCTGAATGTGCCCTGCGATGTCGACGACAGCATCAAGGAGACCACTGACACCCGACCGGTCAAGCTGCGTTCCTTCCCCATCGGGATCGACAATGAGCGGTACGACACCGCTGCTCGTGACACCGGCACCATCCAAGCTGCCCAGGATCTGCGAGCTCGCCTGGGTCAGCCACACAAGGTGCTGCTCGGCGTCGACCGGCTCGACTACACCAAGGGCATTGACGTGCGGCTCCGGGCCTACAAGGAGCTGCTCGCCGAAGGGCGACTCAACGCGGCCGAGGTCACGATGATCCAGGTGGCAGAACCGAGCCGGGACAAGGTGGAGGCCTACGTCAGCCTCCGAGAACGCGTCGAGCGCCTCGTGGGCGAGATCAATGGCGACTACGGCCGCGTTGGTTTTCCGGCCGTGCACTACATCCATCAGAGTCAGAGCTTCGACGAGATCATGGCGCTCTACCGAGCATCAGACGTGATGCTCATCACTCCGTTCCGAGACGGCATGAATCTCGTCGCCAAGGAATACGTTGCTGCCCGATACGACGAAACGGGAGCGCTCGTACTGTCTGAGTTTGCAGGTGCGGCGGTGATGATGAAGGACGCCCTCCTCGTCAATCCGTTCGATATCGACGGACTCAAGACCGCCATCGTGAATGCTGTGGAGATGGACGCCGATGAGGCCCGACGGCGGATGAAGATCCTCCGCCGCTCGGTCAAGCGCAACGATG
Source organism: uncultured Acidimicrobiales bacterium (assembly GCA_937997485.1). GTDB lineage: Bacteria > Actinomycetota > Acidimicrobiia > Acidimicrobiales > SZUA-35 > SZUA-35. The sequence continues at coordinate 178,155 of CALKTH010000009.1, forward strand.
CGATCTCCTGGGCTCGGGACTTCCTGGACGAGCTCGAGAAGTAGTCGACTGAGGTTCGCCGCAGGCTGGCTCAGCCGTTGGGCGCCACCAGGACCGTTCGGCCACGGAGCTCCGGTGCCGCTTCGACGACGGACGACTCTGCACGGGCCGCGAAGCTGGCCAGCGTGTCCTGGATCTGCTCGAGCCCAATCGGCTCGTCGTCGTACAAGCCGGACACTCTGAGTCGGTCTTCGGCCAGAAGCTCGAGCGCTCTGTGCACATCGGCGCTGGTGTAGCCGAGCGAGGCTCGCACCGTGACTTCTCGCCGGACGAGATCAGCCGGCACAGCGGTCGGCGTTTGACCGGACACCCCAACGGCGACGACGGTGCCTCCCCGCCGACTCAGCTCAACGCCGCGGGCCAAGGCGCCCTCGGCGCCCACACAGTCGAAGACGACATCTGCGCCGAGTCCGTGGCCCTGCTGGTCCAACCAGCGGCCAACGTCTTCTCCCGGAGCGAACGCCGCATCGCTGCCGAGATCGCACGCCAACTCCCGGCGCTGCGACGAGGGATCGACAGCGAGCACTCGACTTGCCCCGCCGATACGGGCAAGCTCGGCCACGATCAGTCCGATCGTGCCCGCTCCGATGACAACAACAATGTCGCCCAACCGGATTCCGCTCCGATCCACGGCGTGAGCCGCAACTGACGCAGGTTCGGCCAAGGCCGCATCCTGATCGTCGACGCCTTCGGGGATCCGGTGAACTCGACGGGCATCAACTCGAATGACTTCGGCGAACGCACCGTGGGGCGAAGCCAGTGCATCCGTTCCGATGATCATCTCCAAGACGAGATCGCAGTTCTCGGCGAATCCGACGCGGCAGTGCTTGCAGCGACCGCACGGGGGTGGGGCGGCACCAACCACTCGCTCACCCTCGAAGTGGCCTTCCACCCCTTCGCCCACCTCAATCACGCGGCCGGACCACGCATGCCCGAACCAGGCCGGGGCCGGCAGCTCGCCCGACTCCCAAGCGAGCAGATCGGATCCGCCGATAGCACAGCGCTCGATTCGCACGAGCAAGCTTCCGGGTCGAGACGCCGGAACGCCGACGTCCGACACGTCGACGTGGTGGACTCCTTGAAGCATTGCGACGCGCACGCAGCGAGCGTAGTCCCCAGGCGCTAGAACCTTCCGGTGACCGAACCCCGACTCCGCCCCGCCGTGCGCGGCTTGATGATCGATCCTTCCGACCGAGTCCTCATGGTGAAGCTTGCGTGGCCCGGCTGGACCGGCTGGGTCCTGCCGGGAGGCGGGATCGAGGAGGGTGAGTCCACGCATGAGGCGCTCCGTCGGGAGATCGACGAAGAGACCGGCGTCCGGGATGCCTTCATCGGCCCGCCGGTGCTCCGACGCCGGCAAGAGATCCAAGGGATGATGGAGGGCTGGGATGGCCAGGACGAGCTCGTCTTCCTCGTCCCCTGCCGCTCAGCGGAGCTCGCCCCAGCCATGACCGAGGAGGAACTTCGAGCCGAGCATGTCGTCGACCACCACTGGTGGACGCTCGACGAACTCCGCGCCACCTCCGAGATCGTCCGACCGGAAGGACTGGTGGCACTCGTCGAGCGCACGCTCGAGTTCGGGGCGCCGGATGAGGTCCCTGTGTTGCAGGTCAAGACCAACTGACCACCCTGGTGCGAACCACGTTCAGTACAGCTGGCTGAGGACCTGAAAGAAGTCGGGGAACGTCTTGGCCACGCAGCCCGGATCATCGATCACGATGCCAGGGTGCACCAGGCCGAGCAGTGCGAAGCTCATCGCCATTCGGTGGTCGTCATAGGTTGCCACCACACCGGGAGTGGGGACACCGGACTGGATCGTGAAGCCATCATCGTGCTCAGAGGCAGCAATGCCGAGCCCCGTCAGCTGCTCGACCACCGCTCGAATGCGATCGGTCTCCTTCTTGCGGATGAAGCCAATGCCCGTCACGTTCGTTGGGCCGTCCGCAAAGGGCGCGACGACTGCGAGCGTCTGCGCCGTATCGGAGATGTCTGACATGTCGACGTCCACACCACGCAGCGTGCCGGTCCCAATGACTTCGGTGTGGTCTCGTCCTCGCTCGACCTTGGCGCCCATCTGCTCGAGCACATCAACAAAGCGCAGATCGCCCTGCCGGGTGTTCTGTCCCAGGCCTTCGACTCGCACTCGGCCCCCCGTGATGGCTGCAGCGGCGAAGAAGTAGGACGCGGCGGAGGCATCAGGTTCGAGGTCGAGGTCGGCCGCCCGGTATCCGGTGGCAGGCACCTCGAACGTCTCATACGCATCGTTCGCCACGCCGACGCCGAAGCTCTCCATCGTGTCGAGCGTCAAGTCGATGTAGGGCTTGGAAACCAGCTCGTCCTCGATACGAATCGTCATTGGGCCGCGGCCAGCCGGAGCGCTGAGAAGGAGGCCGGACAGGAACTGGCTGGAGACTGACCCCGGCACGGTCACCTCACCCCCGTGGAGTCCGTGCCCTTCGGTGGCGTGCACGGTGAGGGGCAGCCGGTCCCCCTCGATGCGAGCGCCCGCGGTCTGCAGCGCATCAATCAGGTCGCCGAAGGGGCGCGCTCGCATCTGCTCGTGGCCGTCGAGGATGTAGCGCCCGCTCCCCAACGTCAGCATCGGAAGAACGAAACGACTCGTGGTGCCGCTCTTGCGAGCATCGAGCGGCATTCCGGTCGCAGCGGGAAGCCGACCGGCGCATCCCTGTACGGCAACGGTCGCCGCCGCCGCATCGATGTCGAGCTGAAGCCCGAGCGAGCGGAGAACACCGAGCATCGCCTCCGTGTCGTCGGCGAAGAGCACGCCGCTCAGCTCGGAGCGCCCATCGGCAAGCGCAGCGCACACGAGGGCGCGGTTGGTGTGACTCTTCGAACCGGGCACTCGCACCACCGCATCGACAGGACGGCGCAACGGTTCGATCGGGAGCTGGACGGCGGGCACCGGACCAGTATGGGCGGCGAAACGGGTCAAGCGTCGTTGCTTTTCACGGCCTCGGCGAGCAGCACTCTGGCCTCTGCTCCCCTCCCGAATCGGACGATGATCCGATGGTGGTCTGGGCTCAGTTGTTGCAGGTCGGCTCGAATGTCGTTGGCTCTGAGCAGGCGCATCGACGCCATGGCCTCGGCCCGATCCGCTGTGATGTCGATGAAGTCGAAGGAGATCGGCCCCACCACTACCCCCGGTCCATCAACAGAGCGTGACCGTCGTGCCGACCAACGTGAGCGATTCGCCGACACGATCTCGATCGGTCGCCTTCAGCTCGAGACCCGCTACTCCCTGCTGGGCTGCGTCGCTCTCAACCACGAACCGAAGGGTGGCGTCGTCCAGCTCGATCGTGTCATCGGCCGTTGGCGACCGGTCGAGCAAGGCACCCCACCGAGCGGCCGTCGACGATGGGTCATCAACAGCGATGGTCACACCGACCATGTCGCTCACGACGCCGGTCTGCACGTGGTCCCGCCATGAGGGACCAGCCCACGCCCACTCGCTGGCGGTCTGCGACTCGTCAACGGAGAGAATCGCACCTCCCACGTCTCTGGGATGGAAGTGCAACCCTCGGATGGCGGTCCCGTCAGCCTCGGACCCTCCTGGGGCCTCGAACACAATGCGGATGTCCTGCGATCGGTCCCGGACCCCCGCCAAGTCATCGGTTTGCAGGATCACCATGTAGCCACCATCGCCATTGGGTTGGCCCGGCCGACGATGACGATCGAGGTAGCGGCCGCCGGTGGTCTCGAGCGGATCGCAGTCAGGGAGTGGCGACACGATTTCGAGGAATCGATCGCCAACGGGGAACAGGGCGTTGTACAAGCCGAACGTCGCGACGCCCGGATCTCGGAAGCACCGCTCCAGGCCCAGCCCATCGACGACCTGCGCTTCCGCCGATGAAAGATCGGCGGCAACCCAGGCAACTTGGCGAAGTCTCAACATGATCCGACCCTAGATCGCTCACCGGCCTGCAGGAAAACAAGAAACGCCCCGTCCGGTCTGCCCAAGGGCAGGGACGGGGCGTTGCCAGTCAAGCAACCGTTGCCGTCTCGTGGTGCACAAACCTGGGAGCGTTCGTCATCACATCCGGAGTGCCGGAGGTAAATCAGAGAGTCTCAGCCGGTTCGTCAGGACGGGCGCTTGCATGGCTGATGTCGTTCACTCAAGCGGCTGCGGCCCGCCCGGTCAATGGATCAACAGCGATCAGAATATCGATGCTGCATGCCATCGGCCGGGCAGATCGGCGAGGCCTCTACGAGCCGATCAGTCAGTCGCGAATGGCAAGACCCGTGGAGGGATCGAAGAAGTGGAAGCGACCGGTGTCGATACCGATCCGAATCGGTTGCCCCATCCGAGCCCGGCTACGCGGGCTGAACTTTCCGACATAGATGGTGCGACCCTGTGCGTCCTTTGCTGCCTCGACGGCGTCTTCGCCCTCGAACTCAGCATCCATGATGCTGAAGGAGTCGGCGGCCAACGGGAAGTGCACGATGATCTCCGAGCCGAGGGATTCGATGAGCGACACCTCGGTGGACAGCACCTTCTCGTCCGGGGCGTTGGTGATCTCAGCGTCCTCGAGGTCTTCGGGGCGGATGCCAACAACGACTTCCTTGCCCACGAAGTTCGCCAGGCCGGGCTTGGTGGCAGCCAGCGCCGGATCGACGGCAACCTTCTGGCCCGCGATCTCCACGAACGGGGCATCGGCCGTACCGGTGAGGTTGACCTTCATCAGGTTCATCGACGGCGAACCGATGAATCCAGCCACGAACACGTTGTCGGGGGATTCGTAGAGGTTCTGGGGAGAGTCGACCTGCTGGAGATAGCCACGCTTGAGCACGCAGACTCGATCGCCCATGGTCATGGCCTCGACCTGATCGTGGGTCACGTAGACCGTGGTGACGCCGAGGTCACGCTGCAGGCCAGCGATCTCGGCTCGCATCTGCACACGGAGCTTGGCATCGAGGTTGGAAAGCGGCTCATCCATGAGGAAGGCCTTCGGCTGACGCACAATGGCACGACCCATGGCAACACGCTGCCGCTGACCACCAGAGAGCTGACCAGGCTTGCGATCAAGGTTCTCGGTGAGATCGAGCACGGCCGCAGCCTTCTTGACTCGCTCTTCGATCTCCGCCTTCGGGACCTTTGCCAACTTGAGGGCGAAACCGATGTTGTCGGCCACGCTCATGTGGGGGTAGAGGGCGTAGTTCTGGAACACCATCGCGATGTCCCGGTCCTTCGGGTGCACGTCGTTCACAAGCTTGTCGCCGATGTACATCTCGCCGCTCGAGATCTCCTCGAGGCCGGCAACCATCCGCAGCGCCGTTGACTTGCCACAACCCGATGGGCCGACGAGCACGAGGAACTCGCCGTCCTCGATGTTGATGTTGAGATCGTGGATTGCGTGGTACCCGTTCGGGTACACCTTGTTCACGTCCTTGAGAACGACTTCTGCCATCTTGTTTCTCCCCTTGGTCGTGGCCCCTTCGGCCAAACGTTCGCCGATCGATACTTCCGAACGATGCTTCCGAACGGTTGGGCGGCAACAGCTTCCAGCGTGGCGGCAACGGCGCACCCGATCGGTCCGACGTACAGTAGCAGCGCGGCACGTGTGTGCCCGATACCACAGGCCAAATCGAACAACATTGCTCGGAAACGAACAGCTACGGCCAGTTATCGATCACAGTCAAACAAACACTACCGTTTCAGATGAGAACACGAGGGAGTCCTTCATCATGCAAAGCCACGAAGTCGACTATCAGATCTACGGCGATGACCTGCAGTTCGTCGAAGTCGAACTCGACCCCAGCGAGACGGTGATCGCCGAGGCGGGCACGATGATGTACGTCGAACAGGACGTGAACTTCGAGTCGAAAATGGGCGACGGCGCCACGCCCGACGAAGGGTTCTGGGGCAAGGCAAAGCAGGTGGGCAAACGCGCTGTGACCGGTGAATCCCTTTTCCTCACCCACTTCACGAATCTCGGCATGCAAAAGCGTAGGGTGGCCTTCGCAGCGCCCTATCCGGGCAAGATCGTGCCGATCGACCTGGCCCAGGCTGGCGGCCGTCTGATTTGCCAGAAAGACGCGTTCCTGTGCGCGGCCATGGGCACAAAGGTCGGCATCGCGTTCAACAAGAAGCTGGGCGCCGGCCTCTTCGGCGGCGAGGGTTTCATCCTCCAGGACCTCCAAGGCGACGGCAATGTCTTCATGCACGCCGGGGGCACGGTCATTCCGAAGTACCTCGACAACGAAACCCTCCGAGTCGACACCGGCTGCATCGTCGCCTTCCAACCATCGATCAGCTACGACATCCAGCGAGCAGGCAACCTCAAGTCGATGGTGTTCGGCGGCGAGGGCCTCTTCCTGGCCACGCTTCACGGAACCGGCTGGGTCTGGCTGCAGTCACTGCCCTTCAGCAGGCTGTCCGATCGCGTACTCTCGAACATCTCTGGCACCAAGAGCGACGGTGAGGGCTCGGTCCTCGGCGGGCTCTCCACACTCTTCGAAGGAAACTGATCATGGACGACATGTTGAGCGGCGGCATCACCTCGGTCGGCCAGCTTCCCGAGGACGATCTCGAACTCACCTGCCCCCGTTGCCAGCAGGCCCGGACGGAACGCTTCTACGGCCCATGCGACACCTGCCGAGCTGAGCTACGAGCCACCCAGGTCGGAAGAGTGTCCGATGTCGAGGCGGCCGAGTACGAGCCGAAGATGAACGTCGTGCCGAACGCCATCGCCTCCAAGGAGTAAGGCGGCGCTCACTCAATGAATCTCCCGTTCTTGCCCTGGACGGGGAGCAGCTCCCCGCATAGTGTGACGCAGGACACACACGGGAGACTGAGCTCATGACCATCGCCTGGGACGTGATTGCCGTCTACGCCGCGCTTGCGGTCTGGACCGCGCTCCTCGTGTGGGGTCTTCGCAGGCAACGCATCACCCCGTTCCTCCTCTGGGGCATTGGCATCCTGCTGTTCCTCAACGTCCGCTACTTCATCGAGGGGCCGCCCGCAGCCATTGCGTTCTTCATTGGCATCTACGACGTTTTCGACAATCTCGGTCTTGGGCGAGACGAGGGAGCGCCGGCGTTGGCTGAGTGTGTCAACAACGCATGCACCGTCTGGGGCGATCGCTACGTGAACCACCCCTCGTGGGGCGTGGCGTTCCACGAACGCTTCGTGACCGGCACCGCGCTACGAACCAATCTGCTGTACGTCCACATCTTCTTCAACTCCGTAGCCTTCGTGCTGCTTCACCACCAGCTCCTGCGTCCAGCGACGGGGTCCGGTCGAAATCGCCACCGCTGGATCGGACGCACGGCCTTCGGAGCCGTCACGCTCGGGACCATCTGCGCCGTCGCCCTCGCCAGCGAGCACGGGTCTGTCAGCGAATACGGAGGCCAGGCGGCGAAGTACGGCTTCTACTCGATGGCAGCGTTCGTCTATGTAACAGCGGTCATGGGCGTTGTCAGCATCCGCCGAGGCGACCACTCCGCGCACCGGACGTGGATGATTCGCTGGGCGGGGTCGATGTGGGGCTCGTTCTGGTTGTTTCGAGTCCTTCTCGTGTTCACCGGTCCGCTCCTCCGCGAGTACGAGACGGCCTCACTGCTGATTTCGATTTGGGCGTCAGCACCGCTCGGCATCGTGATCGCCGAATTCTTCCGTCGGCGGTCCGCCGCCCGCGCGCACAGCAAGGTGAACACCCTTCCCCTTCCCGAGCGGGCGCTTTCGATCTGAGCGGCCCGTGCTCTTCCGGTCTTTGGCCAGATGAACACGCACGTTGACCGTATGCATCTCAGAGGCGACTGACCGCAGCTCGGCGCCGCTCGAGGTGCCGTCGTTCTGCGGGGTGACGGGCATGACGACGGGCCTCATCGAAGGCAGCAAACGCAGCAGTCGCATCACCTGCTCGAAACAGCAGCTCTCCCCTTGTGGCGTGCAAGAGGTGGTAGTCGTCGAGCCCAGAGATCGCATCAACCATGGCCAGGCCGACAACGGGGCCGTCCGCCATTGCCACGGCCACCGCACGATTCAATTCCGTGATCGGTGAGGGCGACACCGCTACCAATTGGCCGTAGAGACCGGCGATGGTCGGCCAATCTGTGTCCGCCGCCGTTCGAGCGTTCGCGTGATGGCCGGCGATGACCGCCTGGAGTTGGTACGGGCCGGGCTGAAATCGCTGCATCGCGGTTCGCAGCAGGTTGTTGGCTTCAGCAATGGCGTGTCGGTCCCACTTCGTCCGGTCTTGATCCTCCAGAAGAACGAGGTCACCCCGGCCGTCAAGCCGAGTGCCAAGCCGGGCCCACTGAAACAGTTGCAGGGCAAGGAGTCCCTCGACCTCGGCGTTGCCGTCCTGAGCCATCAGTGGATCAGGGACGGCGGCGTCGCTCTCGGCTGCCGCGGCCACGAGATGCCGCGTCACCCGCGTGAGACGAATGGCTTCTTCCGCCAGGTCGACCCGGACGGCAGCTCTTGATTCCGAGCTCGACAGATATCCCTCGTTGAAGATCAGGTACAAGACAGAACACAATGCTCCGAGCCGTGAGTTGATGGATTCGGGCATCGACATGGGGATGTTCGCCATCTTGATCTTCTGCTTCGCTCGAACGATCCGCTGCGCCAGCGTGGCCTCGGGCACGAGTGATGCGGCAGCGATCTCAGCGGTGGTCAGGCCGCCGACCAGACGGAGCGTGAGCGCCACTTGTGCGTCGGGACCAATGGCCGGGTGACAGCACAGCAACATCAGTTGGAGTCGTTCGTCGGCCTCGGATGAGGCCAGAGAAGAATCATCGTCAATCATGTGCCGCCCTCCCGCATCGGACGCGACTCGTCGTTCCACGACGTCGCGTTGTGATCGCTCCAGCCGACGCTGTTCCGCTGCGTCCCGCCGGAGCCGGTCGATTGCTCGTCGTTTGGCCACCGTGTGCAACCAACCCGGCGGATTCTGTGGAATGCCTCGGTGCGGCCACTGCTCGGCGGCTTCGATCAGCGCATCTTGGACGGCATCGTCGGCGAGTTCGAGATCGCCGAAGCGACTGGCCAGAAGCGACAGGATTCGACCGCTGTCGTCTCTGGCCAGTCGTGTGAGCGCTGCCGCTACCGAGTCAGGCGTCGGGTCGGAAGGCAATGGGTCGGATCTCGAGGGAGACTTCCGGGATCGGCATCCCAGAGGCGAGTTCGATGGCCTGATCGAGATCGTCTGCCTTGATGACGTAGAAGCCACCGATCTGTTCCTTGGTCTCGGCGAACGGACCGTCGGTCACGGCGGTGCTTCCATCCGCTTTCTTGTGAAGGACGGTGGCCGTGGCTGACGGAGCGAGGCTGGCGCCGGTGATGTAGTGGCCGCCGTCGATCAGCATCTGGTTGTAGGCCATCCATGCGCCCATCATTTCGGCGAAGCCTTCTTCACCGGGAGCGGGGTAGTCCGTGGACTCTTCAGCGTTGTTCAGAATCATGTATTCCATTGGTGCAATCCTTGCGTGTGTTGGTTGGTTTGTCTTCGAAAGGGGGCAGGTCAGGCGTCGACTGAGCGACGACTGGCTTCTGCGGTGCGAGCGAGCTGGTCGAGCGTGGTGACCATGTCCTTGCGAACGTGGGTCGAACGGTCGGTCACGCCGGCCTTGCGCTGGAAGTACCGGACGATCGGCGGCGACGGGTGTGACTGGTGTACGGACTCGGTCACAATGGTCCCTTCGGCGGTCTCGACAAAGTCGTAGCGCCATGTTGGCCCCGACTTGCCCGGAACTTCGAAGGCGAACGCCCGGCCCGGATCAGCGACGGTGACCTTGGGTTTCGTGGACCAGGACACCTTGCCGATCGCATTGCTGCCCTTGAAGCGGGCGCCGACTGTCGGCCCCGTCGCTCCCTTGATCCACTCGACGTCGGCGACCTCGGGGCTCCATTCGCTCATCCGAGTCACGTCGCTCACGAGGTCGTACAGAACGTCGGCTGATGCGTCGATCGTTCGCTTGACGGTGATGTTCAGAGGCACTTGCTTTGCCATTGCTCTTCTCCCGGTTGCAGTGAGGCCGAGTGCCTCGCTCACCGGTATGTCGCAGCAACCTCAGCGGATCGACAGGCGCAGGAAAAGAATTTCCGAGAATTACGCGAGCGACGGGTCGCAAAGGCGATCGATCGCTCGAGTCGCCTTCTCCGCCAGGGCCAGCACGCGTGCCACCGAGTCCAGAGACGCCTCGACCATCGGGCGCCGCAAGCGGTCGGCGCCGATCGTGCCAATGCTGGCCAGCACCCCCTTCCAGACGGCGGGGCTCGGTTCACTGAAGCCGGCAACGACGACGGGGAGCAGCTCGGCCGCGATCGCCGTGGCCAGGCTCATGTCTTCCGCCCGCGCCGCGTTGGTCATGGACACGAAGCCGCCGGTGCAGAGATGAGCGGCAGCAGCGATCGCGCCGGTCCCTCCCATCGCAATTGTGGGAGTGATGAAGGCGTCATCTCCACAGAGCACCTCAAAGCCCGTTCCGATTCCGGCCAGGAGCTGGAGCGTGTCGAGATCCAGCCCGCCAACCGCCTGCTTCAGGCCGATGATTCGTGGATGTTGGGCGAGCTCGAGCAGGGACGAGGCACCGAGGCCTCGACCCGTCCGGTACGGGATGTTGTAGGCCAGGAGCGGGATCGCGCTGGCAGCGGCCACGGCTTCGAAGTGCTCGACGATCGCCGCTTCGCTGGGTCGGGTGTAATACGGCACCACCACAAGAGCCGCCCGAACGCCCGTTCCGTCGCTGAGCAGATGGATCTCCTCCATCGTGCCCTGGGTGCTGTTCGTACCAGCCCCAACCATCAGGGGCTTGCCTGCATCACGGCAGATTCGATCACACACCTCGACGACGCGGCGACGCTCATCTCGAGAGAGCGTGGCCGGCTCGCCCGTCGTGCCGAGGGCGATCAGCCCGTCAACTCCGCTGGTGAGCAATTGAATCCCCAGCCGTTCCAGTGAGGCGAGGTCAACCTCGCCGGCCGCATCGAAGGGCGTGACAATGGGAACCCAAAGGCCCCGCACATCGAAGGTAGGTGAGGAAGCCATGCAGCGACGATGACGCTCGTCGAGAGAAAGCAAAAGTTCTGATGCCTTTGTCTTGAGCTAACTTCTGCTTTCGATGATGGATCTTGTACACCTCCGATCGTTTACCGAAGTGGCCGAGCGGGGAACGATCGCAGCCGCAGCTGCTGCGCAGAGCTACACCCCACCGGCGGTCTCTCAGCAGCTAGCCAAGCTCGAGACCGCGATCGGCGAGCCGCTGTTCGACCGCGTGGGCGGTCGCCTCTCGCTCACAGGAGCAGGACGAGCACTGCTCCCTCTTGCGTTCGAGATGCTCGACCTCGAGGCCTCCGCTCGCACGCGTCTGAGCAGGCGACACCAGCAACAGCGGGTCGTGTTCACCGGGTTCGCCTCGGCTATTGCCACCGTGCTCATTCCTCGACTCGAGGCGCTGAACGATGTGGCGTCGATCGAGATCATCGAGGCCGAGGACCACGAGGCGCTTCGCGATCTCTCGCTCGGTGCCGTCGACATTGTCCTCACGCAGGAATACGACGGCTTTCCGGTCGAGCGGAATCGTCGCTTCACCTACACGCCGTTGGTCTCTGACCGCCTCGTCCTGGTCCTCCCGCCAACGATGCCCACCTCGACCAGGCTCGAAGACCTGACGAACGCCTCCTGGCTCGTGAACGGCCAGGGCACGAGGTGCACCGCCGCCACCGACCACGTCCTCGACGTGGCCGGGATCGAGCCGAGAATCGTGGGAACCGTTGCCGACAACTCCACGCTCCTCGCGCTGGTCGCCGCCGATCAGGGGGTGACGGTCGTGCCGTCTCGGGTCATCACCGACAACCCCTCGGTCTCGGTTGGCGAACAAGACCTCGGCATGAAGCGAACGATTCTGGCCGTCACCCGCACCGCGCTCCTCCCTCGGCTTGCACCGGTGCTCGACCTCCTCACCGACCCCAACCACACCGACCCCAACCACGCCGGTGGCACCGTTACTTGTCGTCAGAGCGACAAGTAACGGTGCCACGAGGCGTTTGGCAGAGGCGTGAGCGGCGGGCGGTTAGGAGGCGCTGAGGCGGGCGAGCCAGTCGTCGATCAGCCAACCGGCGATCGACATACCGCCTCGGGGCACAGGTGGGAGCTCATTCGGGCTGAACCAGCCAGCCTCGACGATCTCCTCCTCCTGGATGGTGATGTCGCCGCTGACGTATCGAGCGGTGAAGCCGATCATCAGTGAGTGGGGGAACGGCCACGGTTGGCTCCTGAAGTAGCGCACGTCGTCAACGTCGATGCCGCACTCTTCCTTCACCTCACGCACGACGCATTCTTCGAGGCTCTCCCCTGGCTCAACGAAGCCGGCCAGGGCGCTGAAGAATCGCCCCGGAAAGGCACGGCCCCAGGCCAGCAAGACTTCGGGACCCGACGGACCATCTCGCTCAACGAGCATGATCACCGCTGGGCTGAGCCTGGGGAATGACATGAGCGAGCACGAGGGGCACACCTTCGCCCGGTCGGTCGCGTGTGCCTCATTCTTCGTGCCACATCGACCGCAGAACTGATGGTCACGATCCCAGGTGAGGACCTGAGCGGCGCGTCCGGCGAGCACCCATTCCTCGTCCGGCAGCACGCCGAACAACCCGCGCAGGTGCGTCCATTGAGCATCCTCGAAGGCGTCGCCGAACGCCGCTTCGTCGATCATCGACGCATCACCCCGAACCGCCCAGATCGGAACCCCGTCCTGTGTGCCAAGCAGGTGCGGAGCTCCGCCGACCGGAGATGTCTCCCCCGTGGGGAACACGGCGGTGCCACGATCGGACTCCACTGTCATCACGTTCAACCGGTCGTCGATGACGATCCAGGAACCGGATGTTGGTGCAGCGTCAGGCAGGGTCACGAGAGGGTCGAACACGAGCGGGACCGTAGCAACTGCCGCCGACGGGGTGGATTTTGCGCCGGCGGATCTCGAAAACGGCGGCTGCTTCGCGCTTCAGATTCAGGATTCAGGATTCAGGATTCAGGATTCAGGATTCAGCGAGAGGGCGTCACAGTGACTGAAGTAGACGACCTCGGGCTTCAGCGCCTTGATCCGTTCAATCGACGCCACCGCTGCCGCCTGGAGTTCAGGGACCGGGTCGACGTTCGCCGGGGCCGCAACTCCCTGCGAGTACTCGGCGGCATGCCACACCACCTGCGCTCCGATGACGAGCCGTCGGCCGTCGGCCTCCACCACCACGGACTGGTGGCCAGCGGTATGCCCCGGCGTCGCCAGCAAACGAACGCCGTCCGCAACCAGCTCGTCTCCGTCGACCACCCGCTGCTGGCTGGTTGGTGCAATCGCCCACGCGTGATCGGTGTAGAGCGGATCGGCACGAACGGTGCGCAGTTCTGCAGCTTGGGCAACGAAGCTGGTCTCACTCCCAAAGAACGTCGGGTTCTGGCCGCAGTGATCGAAGTGCAGGTGGCTGTTGATGACCATCACCACGTCGTCGAGGGCCACACCTGCTGGTCTGAGGGCGATCTCGAGCGCCTCGGTCTCTGGGGCGTACGCCTCGTCGATGAACGCATTGCCCATGCCGACTCCGGTGTCGACCAGGATCGCCCCGTCCGGATGTCGGATGCAGAAGCCGTACACGGGAACCGTTCGACCGAGAGATGCTGCGGGATGACTGGCCGGGAGCTGAACCGTTGCCAGTGACAACGGCACGATCTCGGGCAATATCCGAAGGCCAGCCATCCCACATCCTGCCACGTCGCCGACGTTGTCTCAGCCGGTGATACGGAGGGCGACGGCGGGCGGCGTGTTGCCCGCACGGCGTGCCGGACCGATTGCGGCGATGAGCGAAGCGGCGAGTGCCACGGCGCCCAAGGCCAGGAGTTCGACGAAGGGGACGGAGAAGGTGAGCCCTTCCTCGAATGCCGACGACCTGGTCAGCGTCTGCCAGGAACTGAGCAAGCCCATGCCGACGCCGAGCAGCACACCCTGCAGCCCGATGAACGCCGCTTCCACCACGAACGCCCGGCGACTCTGACCCGCAGGAACGCCGATGGCGTTGAGCATGCCGAGCTGGCGACGCCGTTCACGGACGGCTCGAACCAACACCACGCTCAACCCGGCGATGCCGATCAGAAGGCCGAGGCCGAGGTAGCCCGACAACAAACGGAGGAAGCCTTCCTGCTCCTTCATTTCAACCTGGGCGTCGGAGAGCACGGTGCGAGCGTCAACGCCCTGTTCTGGGAGGGACCCAGTCAGCGACGCTGCGAGCGCTTCTCCTGCCTGGGCATCCGAGGTCGAGACCAGCACCCGACTCGGTGTACTCGGCTCGAGCGTGGTGCCGACTGCGGGCGACAGGTAGATGCCAGCGCCGATCAGCCAGTTGTTCCTGGTAGTACCGGCGACAGTGGCGAGCGTCGAACCGCCTTCCGCTGCCAGCACCTCGACCTCATCGCCGACGATGAAGTCGCTGTACTCGGGAACGATGATCCAGTCCTGACCTGGGCCGGGCGAGGCGATGGCCGCCCATGCCTCGCTGTCGGAGGTGAAGCCCGCAGCGCGCTCATCGAGCGCTGGCATCCGTGCCGGATCCACGTTCTCGCTGAGCACCGTCACAGACCAGCCCTCGACATCCTCACTGCCCGGCGAGCGAAACTCAGCCCCGGTTCGGGTGACAACGACGGCGCTCTCGACACCGGGTTCGGATTGCACCTGGTCGAGACGGATCGGGGCGACGGGGTTGCTGTCGACCACAACGTCGTAGGAACCGGAAGCCTGCGCCGCCAGGTCCGGTGCGGCTGCGGTGAACACCGAATTCATCACGGACATGAAGGTCACCGTGAAAAGTACCAAGGCGTACATGGCCACGAGGAGGGCGCTCCGCACCGGACGAGACAGGGGGTGAGCGAGGCCCAGTCGGACCCCGATGCCGCCGCCGCCCAATCGCTTGGCCGCCGCTAGCCACACGGCGTCGAGCGACGCGACCATCGTGGTAGCCAGTCCGACGAGCAGCACCCCTTGGAGCAGGAAGAGCTCGATACCAGGATCCGCCATGGTCTCGGGCAGCACACCGAAGACCGAGGCAGCCCATGCCAGCGCCACGCCGCACAGCGCCACCGTTGAGACCCGACGAGCCAACCCCGTTGCCGGGAGAAAGCGCCCGACAACCGGAATGAGGGAGATCAGTCCGACCACCGGGGCGAGCAGAGCGACCACTGGAGTGGTGCTGGCCAGCACGAAGAGCGCCGCAGCACCGGCCAAACCGATCAGGCCGACGACGAGACGACGAGTGGAGTGTGGCGTACCCGCCGGTTCGGGAAGGTCCTTCAGCGCCCGGATGATGTTGACCTTGGTGAGCCGGATGCTGGTGAAGGCCACCGTCAGTTGGGAGATGGCCAGGCCGATGACCGCACCGGTCAACAGATCGACGGCATCGAGACCCAACGACACGGTGAAGTCATCGCCATCGCTGGCGAAGATGTTCGATGCCACCCCGATGACGCCGGCACCGACCACGACGCCGAGCAACGCACCAACGATTGCCGCGATCACGCCGTACACCGCTCCTTCCATCATGAACGAGCGCAGGAGGTGGCCACGCTTGAGACCGACGGCTCGCATCGTTCCCAGCTCCGTCTGACGTTCGCCGGCGAGCATCACGAACAAGTTGATCACCAGGAGAATGCCGGCGATGACGCTGAAGCCACCGACCGTTCCGAACAGCTCGGTCATCTCCGCCCCTTCGGCGTCGGCATCAGCGAGGAGCTCTCGCTTCACCGCGTTGGTGTCGACCAGCTCCGCCGAACCGAGCTCGGCGGCCGCCACGTCGTCGATGATCGAGGACACCGTGTCGGTTCGGTTCACGCCGTCGTAGACGCCACCGGTATTCGACACGAGCACGCCCGAGCCGGCGACAGATTCGACATCGCCACCAGCGGCGATGACCGCGTCAGAGAACGTTCCCGGGCTCACAACGATGTCGGCGAAGCCAGCAAGACCGGTGGCAGGAACGACGTCGATCACATCGAGCACGCGCCCCTCGGTCCCGGCGAAGACCTCAACCGTCGCGCCGGTCGAGACACCCAGCTCGTCAGCCAGTCGCTGATTGATGACTGCCTCGGCTGGCCCAGGAGCGGTCACGCCGCTGAGTCCGGTGAGCTCTGGCTGACCGCCGAAACCGCCGGCCCGCTCGACGTCCACTTCGAACAGCTGCGCCGAGGGCTCCACTCGTCGTGCGTCGCCCGCCGGGCCGCCTACCGCAACATCGGCAAAGAGCAATGGCAGCGTGCCATCGATCTCGCCGCTCGTATTGCGTTCGAGACCGGCGGCGAGTCGATTCGCTGAGTCCAAATCCTCGGTGATCACCAGCTCGTCCGCAGGGCCCCACGTTGTCTCTGCGATGGCACGGATCGACTGCTCGAAGCTGGTTCCGACCACGAGCGAGCCGGTGATGAGGGCGGTGGCGAGCATCGAACCGCCAACCACCAAGGCCGCTTCGCCCTTGCGGCGAGCAACGTTGCGGAGCGCAATGCGACGAATCGTTCCGCCACGCAGAAGATCAGCTGCCACGATCGGCAGCAGAAGTGCGAGTGCACCCAGTGCGAGAATGAGGATCATGACGCCACCGATCCGTTCTTGATCAAGCCATCCCGAACCTCGACGAGACGGTGGGCCCGCTGGCCGATGGTCGGATCGTGTGTCACAACGACCATCGTCTGACCAGCAGCGTTTGCCTCGCCGAAGAGCTCCAGCACGGCGGCTGCAGTGGCGCTGTCGAGGTTGCCTGTCGGTTCGTCGGCCCACACCACGGCTGGCTCGGTGACGAGGGCCCGCGCCACGGCGACTCGTTGCTGCTCGCCACCGGACAGCTCGGCCGGGCGGTGGCGACCTCGTTCAGCCAGGCCGACGCGACCCAGCATTCGACTGGCAGCTTTGCGGGCTGCTGCCGGTTTGGTTCCGGCGGCCAAGAGGGGAAGCTCCACATTCTCCTCGGCACTCAGCACCGGAATCAGGTTGAAGCTCTGGAACACGAAGCCCATGCGGGCGGCGCGGTGCGCCGTCCGCATCCGGTCCGGTAGCTCGTGAATGGATCGGCCATCGATGACCACCTCGCCGGCGTCGATCGTGTCGAGCCCGCTGAGGCAGTTCAACAGCGTCGACTTGCCGTTACCGGAGGGCCCCATGATGACCACAAACTCGCCGCTGTTGATGTCGAGATCCACTCCCCGCAGCGCCGAGACCACAAGATCCCCGCTGCGATAGGTCTTACTCACTCCCCGAGCAGAGACAAGCGGCGCCCAGCCGGGTCGGTCGGCGCCCGCCCCGGGGGCGGTCGTGTTGGTCAACGGATCCGTGGTGTCGAGGGCGGCCTTCTTCGGATTCGTGCTGTTTTGATGCGTGCTGATCATGATGCTCAGCCTGATCGGACCGTCGCCCCTGAGCGATCAGTGGTGACCCTGAACGCACCCTGAGCGCACTCGGGGGTGGTCAGACGATCCGTCGACGCGCGGCCCAGCTGGAGAGTTCGTGTCGGCTCGAGAGCTGCAGTTTTCGCAGCACGCTCGATGCGTGGGTCTCCACCGTCTTGATCGAAATCGTCAGGCGGCGGGCGATCTCTTTGTAGGCGTACCCCCGGGCCAGAAGCCTCATGACCTCCTGCTCGCGGGGCGAGAGCAGGTCGAGCTCCGGGTCCGCAGGTTCAGGAATCGCGGCGGAGAACGCATCGATGACGAAACCAGCGAGCCGGGGCGAGAACACAGCGTCACCCTCAGCGACTCGGCGAACAGCATCGACGAGCTCTGCCCCCGGGATGGCCTTTGTGACGTAGCCCCGAGCTCCGGCCCGGATCACCGCGATTACGTCGTCGGGAGCATCGGAAACCGAGAGCGCAAGAAATCGGACATCGTGGCCGCGAGCGACCACGCCGGCGATCACGTCCGCTCCTGTGCCGGAGGGCAAATGAACATCGAGCAGAACCACATCGGGCTGAGTCTCGACCACGACGTCGACCGCTTCGACCACGTCGCCTGCCTCACCGACGACTCGCACGTGATCGCCGAGTTCTGCGCGAACGCCAGCTCGCACGAGATCATGATCGTCGATCAGCACCACACTCGGTTGATACACCATCAGCTCGGCTCCTCGGTCGTGTTGGGTGTGGACATCGTGGCCTCTCGCTGAACAGAAAGCTCCACCTCGGTCCCTTCTCCCGGCGCAGTGTGGATGAGCGCTTCGCCCCCAGCTCGCTCCATACGTCCGTGAATCGATTCGCTGACGCCGCGACGGTCTTCTCCGACGGTCGCAGGATCGAAGCCTTGGCCAGTGTCACGAACAAAGATCTCCACGCGTTGCGCGCTCACCTCAGCGAACACGTCGATTCGCGAAGCGCCGGAGTGCTTCGCCGCGTTGACCGCCGCTTCGCGGCAGGCACCGATGAGCGCCTCGATCGCATCGTCCACGAGCGCATCACCAACGTTCACCACTTCGATCGGCACACCGAAGAGATCCTCGACATCGGAAGCGATGTCGTCCAGACGCCCCCGCAGGCTGCCGCCGGAACGGGAGGCTCGGCTGGGATCGAGGTAGTTCCGGAGCTCACGCTCTTGCCGGCGCGCCAAGCTGACCATCTGCTGCGGATCCTCACCCTTCTGGATCAGCGCCAATGTCTGCAGCACCGAATCGTGGAGATGCGCGGCAACCTCGGCTCGTTCGTCAGATCGGGCGCGAGCTTGGCGTTCCGCATCGAGGTCGGTGACGAGGCGCATCCACCATGGGGCGGAAAAGGCGATCAAACCGGTGACCGCCGCGGCAGCTGCAAACGACGACTGAAGATCAAGGCCCAGATCCAGAGATGTCAGGAAGCCGGCGAACCCAGCCACGGCGATCAGGAGCCCTCCAAGGCGCGGCACCCACACCGGCACGCGAGATGCCAGATGAGCGCCGTACAACGGCCGAAGGGCGAGCAAGGAACCGGCGCCCATGAGGGCCAACGGCCAAATGATGTTGGCCCGTAGCCCACCGAGCTGGCCCAGGAACAACGTCAGGCCGAGCGTCACGAGCACCAGGCCAGCGAGTCGCCGCGGGCGATCCTTGGCTTTGGCTTGGGGTGGCTGCGCCGAGACGAACCCTCGGTAGGCGGCGAGTGAAAGGCCGCCCCACGCGATCAGGTAGAGCAACCCGCCCCAGCCACCCACAGCGAAGAGCACGACGAAGGCCAGACGCACCAGCAGGACATCAACACCGATCTCGGCGGCGACTCCCGAAGCAACACCGCCGAACAATCGCTGACCGTTCCGCACATCGGGCAATTGCCAGAACGGGCGCGCCGAGTCGCCGGAGGGTGCCAACGGCACATGAGGAGGAGGAAGGACGCCCGACATGAAGAACCATGATCGCACGAGCGAGAGCACTGCACATCAGGGGTGACCCTGAGCCAACCCTGACGAGGACAGCGAAGAATGCGAGACTCACCTGATGGGCAACAGCGACGAACGGGCGGATCATCGTCGGTATGAACGACACGCTTGCTCCCGACGACGACTCATCTCCGATGACTGATCACGACGCTCCAGATCCTGGCGCCGCGACGACGCCCCCAACGGATCCCCGATCCTCGTCGCCCGGTGCGGGATACCAACAACCGCCTGCACCGCAGCGTCGGCTGCGCCGGTCCGCTCGCGGCCCGTTTGGCGGCGTGGCCAACGGCATCGCCGAGTTTCTGGGAGTCGATGCGATTCTCGTCCAGGCGGCATTCGTCGCTTTGACCGTGTTCGGTGGGAGTGGCGTCCTCCTGTACCTGGCGGGCTGGTTCCTGATTCCGGATCACACGAGCACCGACCCTCGCCCCGTCGCGGTGAGCAACAAAGCGCTCAACGTCATCATCGGCGTGCTCTTTGCCACCGGAGCCGCATCGCTTGTCTTCGGCTCGATCACCCTCGGCTTCTCTGGCAACTTCATCGCCGCTCTGGCCCTCGTCGGGCTCGGCGTGTTTTTGCTCAACCAGCGGCCGGAGGCAAACAGTTCTGGCAGTGTGGTCGCGGCTCCCGCTTCGATGGCGGCGCCTACGTCATCAACGACGGCCCCGGCGCCCTCCATGTGGGCGCCGCCGACACCTCCCCCTCCTGCGCCGTCGGACGCCCATTGGGCGATGACACAGGTCCACGACGAAGTCCTCGGCTCTCCTCCCCCGGTTGAGCCTGGGCCACCGGTCACCAGTGTGACGCTGGCGCTGTCCGCCCTCGTTGTCGGCGTGCTTCTCACCATCGATCAGCTGACGGGAGCGGACATCTCCGCCTCTGTCATGATCGGGGCGGCCCTCGCCGTCATGGGTGGCGGGCTCGTCGTGAGCGCCTTCGTCGGACGTGCACTCGCCCTGATTCCCATCGGCATCGTCACCGCCCTTTGCCTGCTCGTTGCTCCGATTCTCGACTTGACGATCGACGGCGGCAGCGGCTCGCGAGAAGTTGTCGAGACCGACGTCGCCAACCTTCAGACGGACTACGTGCTTGGCGCCGGTGCGCTGGAGCTCGACTTCACCGGCCTCGAGATCATCGAAGACACCACCGTCAACGTGGCCGTCGGCGCCGGCTACACCGAGATTTGGGTGCCGGACGATGTGAATGTCAAGGTCATCGCGTCCTCCGACTTCGGATACGTCGAGGTCTTCCGCCGAGAATCCGCAGGCGTCGGGGCGGAACGAACCAGCACCGTCGCACCACGAGGCGACATCGATCCGAGCACAGCACCCACGCTCACGGTGACGGCAGACGTCCGCTTCGGCTACGTGGAGGTCAACCGATGAACGCCACGTACGTTTCCCCAACATCTCGCCGACGACCGGCGATCGGCAGCCTCGCCTGGGGCAGCCTCTTCCTTCTCGTGGGGATCTCCGCCGCTCTCACCGACGCAACCGATATCGACGCCGGTGCCGTTGCTGCCATAGGCCTTCTCCTCGTCGGCACGGTGGTGCTTGTCGGGTCACTCTTCCGGTCTCGCACGGCATCTTCCGACGACAGCGTCCTCGAGACCAGCTCCGTTGCAGACGACGGGGAGACGACCGAGAGCGCAAGCGGCGAGAACGACACGGTCTCTGGTTTCGACCCTGATCAGTTCCGTGATCCAGACTGGACAGATGTCGATTCGTGAGCCGCTCGAGACCGTCCTGCTCGAAGCCCGGTCTCGGGCTGCGGAGATCGAGTCGGGCGGTCGGCTTCCGGCCGACCTGATCGACCGGCTGGCTGCAACCGAAGTCTTCCGCCTCTGGCTTCCCAAGCACCTGCACGGCTACGAGGCACATGTTCTCGAGGTCTTGGAAGCCATCGAGCAGGCGAGCTATCACGACGGAGCAACGGGCTGGTGCGTGATGATCGGCTGCACAACGTCGCTCAACGCCGCCTTCCTTCCCCCCGCTCACGCCACGGCAATCTTTGGCGACCCAAAGGCCATCGCCGGAGGATTCGGCATGCCAGCCGGCGTCGCCCGCATCGTGGAAGGCGGCCTTCGGGTCACCGGTGAATGGGCCTGGGGCTCGGGAAGCAGCCACGCAACCTGCATGGGTGGTGGCGTGCGCATCGTTGACACCGACGGTCAGCCTGCCGCCCTCGCAGATGGCGGCCGGACTGCCTTCGTCTTCTTCGATCGCGACGACGTCGAGCTCCTCGACACCTGGCACGTGATGGGGATGAAGGGCACCGCATCCACCGACTACCGGGTGCAAGAAGCCTTCGTGCCTGAAGGCCGATGGGTCTCGTTCGGCACCGGCGGCGAGCCGACATCGGACTCGCCGCTCTACCGCTTCTCCTTCTTTGGTGCTCTGGCGCTTGGCGTCGCCAGCGTCACCATCGGCCTCGCCCGCCGAGCCATCGACGAGCTGATTGCCCTTGGAGCGAAGCAACCCTTCGGCAGCAGTCGGTCATTGGCCGAGCGCGGCTCGACGCAGGCGGAACTGGCCACAGCGGAAGCTGGCGTCCTCGCAGCCAAGGCGCTCATTCGTGACGTGGTTGAAAGCGGTTGGGACACCGCTGAGCGGGAAGGGGCGATGACGGGTGAACAGAAGCGACAGCTCCGTCTGGCCGCGAACCACGCAGCAACGGCCAGCGTCAGAGCGGTGGACATTTGCCATGCCGCAGCAGGCGGGACCGCCGTGTACGAGACCAGCCCGCTGCAGCGCGTCTTTCGCGACGTACATGTGGCCAAGCAGCACGGCATGATCGCTCCCCGGCTCATGGAACCGCTCGGACGCATGGCGTTCGGACTCCCGACCAGCACGGCCCAGTTCTGATCTCGGCCGAGGTCTGAGACGTGGACTTCGATCTTCCCCCCGACGACGACCCCCGGCGCCTTGCTGTCCGGGATTGGATCGCCAACCATCCTGATCCGACGCCGACTGACCTGGCTCGGGCCGGATACACCGCGCCACACTGGCCCGCTCCGTGGGGCCTCGACGCGGACCCCGAACATCAGCTGATCATCGATCAGGAGCTGGCGTCGATCGGCATCGACAACGTCGGGGTCTCCATCGGTTTGGGGTGGGCCGGCCCGACGATTCTCACCGGGGGTACAACCGCACAGCAGCAGCGCTGGCTCCCCGGCATTCTCGACGGTTCCGAGCAGTGGACGCAGCTCTTCAGCGAACCTGATGCCGGCAGCGACCTGGCCTCACTCCGCATCAGCGCCGTGCGCGACGGCGACGAGTACGTGATCAATGGCCAGAAGATCTGGAGCACCTGGGCCGACCAATCCCAGTGGGGCATCCTCATCGCTCGCACAGACCCCAGTTCGCTCGAAGAAGGAGACCGCCGACAGCGTGGCATCTCCTACTTCGTTGTTGATATGGACACGCCAGGCATCGAAGTGCGGCCCATCATCGAGATGACGGGAGGCAACCACTTCAACGAGACATGGTTCACCGATGTGCGTGTCCCCGTCGATTGCCGCATTGGACCTGAGAACGAAGGCTGGAGGTTGGCCAAAGTCACGCTCGGCAACGAGCGTCTCTCGCTGTCTCACGGCGGCGTGATCTGGGGCATGGGGCCGGTGAGCGATGACCTCTTCGCTTTCGTGAAGGACGAACTCGGCTCCATCGACGATCCCGTGCTTCGCCAAAAGGCGGCTCGTGTCTACACCGAGAAGCGGCTCATCGAACTGTTCGGTCTTCGCATGATGACGATGGCCCTTGGCGGCAACGACCCGGGGCCCTTCGCCTCGATCCGCAAGACCCTCGCTGATGAACACGGCCAGTCGATCACGACGCTCATGAAGGATCTTCGAGGCGCCCACGCCATGCTCGGCGAGCAGAACGAACACACCGAGGAAGACGACGTCTGGCATTGGTCGTACCTGTTCAGCCGAGCACTGACCATCGGCGGCGGCACGAGTGAGGTGCAGCGCAACATCATAGGGGAGCGCCTGCTCGGCCTTCCGAAGGAGCCAGGATGAACGATCTGCTCACACGTCACCTTCGTGACTATCTCGGTGTTTGGCCGCCGCCGGCTCCGGGTCTGACCGTGGTGGGATCCGAGCTTCGAACCACCCCGTCTTGGGACGGGTCCGTTCGTTCGGTCGCCGGTGTGGAAACCACTGACGGGGCCGTCCTTTCCGTCACCCCGGATCAGGTCGAGGCGGTGCAAGCGCTGGGCACCGACCTGGACGACATCGGGCGCCAACTCGGCGCGGCCCTCGGACGACCGTCATGGAGGTTCGGCCGAGGCATCTTCCGCTGGTCCGAGAGCCCGACGCAGGGTGACGACCCCGGCGTTTGGCTCCCTGCCGATGATCCGCGAGTCCCAGAATGGCTCCGCCCCTTCAATGGTGATGTTCTCGTGGCGCTCGTCCCTTCCGCCAACTCCGAGCAGCCCGGCGCCGAAGAAGTCGCCGCCGGTGTCGGCCGCAAGCAGCACGACGCGGCAGGTCACGAGCTGGCGGTCGTCACCGAACCGGGGCATCGAGGCCAAGGTTGGGCCCGAAGGCTCGTCACCCAAGCTGCTCGGCGGGTGCTCGCCGACGGCGCCATCCCCATCTATTTGCACGCCGAAGACAACCTCGCCTCCGCCCGAACTGCGGATGCATCCGGGTTTCCCGATCTCGGATGGCGCATGCTGGGACTCTTCCCCGGGCAAGAGAAAGCGAACAACGATGGCTGACGGCGACGCCGAACACTGGGACTCCCGCTATGCGAGCAAGGCGGCGGCTGCCGCAGCCGAGATGGCTGCCTCGGGCCATTCACCCCACCTCGTGGACTTGGCCGAACTCCTCCCAGTTGAAGGTCTTGCGCTCGATTTGGCGGGTGGCGATGGCGCCGACGGCTGCTGGCTGGCTCAGCACGGTTTGGAGGTCACCGTCGCCGATGTGTCTCGGATCGCACTGGATCAGGCCATCTCGCGAGCTGCCACCCTCGGCGTCGGCCTCGATGCCGTTGTCTTTGACGCGGATGTCGCGACCATCCCAGATCGGCCCTGGCAGCTCATTCACGTCGCCCATTTTCTCCACATCGACCTGATGAACGCGGCTGCTGCCTCCCTTCCGGCCGGCGGCACGTTCGCCGCCGCCATCGGGACGATCTGGAATCTTCAGCGGCACGACCGTCCTGGGCGACGCTTCCTGCTCGAGCCCGGTGAGATCAAAGCCTGGGCGGAACCACACTTCGACGTACTCCATTGGAGTGAAGACTGGCGGACGAACGATCAGCACGAGGCATGGCTCGTGGCCAGGAAGCCTGGCTGATCAACCCAGGGACGGGGCCCACCAAGCAATCGCGGTGAGGGTTCCGGCGGGGATCTCGGTGTAGCCGCCATCGTGGATGTCGACCACTCCCGGCGCGCCCACCTGGCCAACCAGGTGTTCCCACAACTTCGACCCGACATGCACGACGTGGAGTGGATGGCCAGCTTCTGCCCATCGCTCACGTGCTGGCGCCGGTTGCGCCTCCCACAGGCGCTGTCCGGCATGGGCACATTGGGCCGCGCGCTTACCCCATGACATCTCGTGCTCGGGTGTGACCGCCACCCACATCGCCTCGCCGTCAGCCCTCGGCAGGCATCCGTCAGCCAACGCGTCGAGCTGTTCCGGCTCCTCGAGCGGGGTCGACTGGATCTGCAGCTTGGCGAGCCCTGCCGGGGCTTCATCCATCCGACCCGGCACAAAGGCCCGAACCTCGGCGATGACACCTCCTTCATCGTCGTGAAGGGCAACCGTCACCCCCGGCACATCCTGAGCGCGTTCCCATGCCGAGGCTCGGCCGCGACGCACTAGCTTGCGGATACGCGATCCATTCCAGGCACCAACCGCCTCCGCCCATTCGCCGTCTGGTTCGGTGCTTCGGGGGTCATCGAGCAATGCGATCGTCGCGAGGATGGCGGCCCGGCACACATCGATGGCACGAGGCGGGTTCAGCTTCTCGACACGCGCCGCGAGTTGCAGCGCCAGCGGTGATTCGTCTCCGTCGGTTGGCGTCACCCGCCCTGTCTACCACTGGCTGGCACCGGGCCCGGTCTCCGGGCTCTACCATCGCTCCATCACTGTTGATCCCCTGCCCACTCCCGCCATTGGCACGCTCAACGAGGGTCACCTGCATGCCTCGTTGAAGCGGCACTACGCGGAACCCGGCGATGCCTTCGAGGTGCCATTGCACGGCTTTGTCATCGACCTGGTTCGTCACGCGGGGACACGCCACGAACGTCTGGTGGAGATCCAGACGGGTTCGTTCGGAGCGATGGGCAACAAGTTGGATCGGCTCCTCGAGGACCACCGGATGCTGCTCGTGCATCCCATCGCTGTCTCGACGATTCTGGAGCGGCCGGGAAAGGCCGATCGGCGATCGCCGAAGCGGGGTTCGCTCCTGTCTGTCCTCGATCAGCTCGTGAGCCTGCCGACGATGCTCGACCACCCCAATCTCGAACTCGACGTCGTGCTGCACACCGAGATCAAGAAACAGATCCACGACCCATCGCTGCGACGTCGACGGGGTGGGTATCGCACCGTGGATCGCCACCTCGGCGAGATCGTGGCCACGCACCGGTTCTCGTCGATCGCCGACATCGCGGCGCTCGGTCCTCCCCCGGCAACACCGACCTTCACGACTGCGGACCTCGCCGAGCACAACAACATCTCGAGAGATGCGGCCCAGAAGCTCTGCTACTGCCTCCGGGCCGCGGGTCTCTTCGAGGTCACCGGCCGCACCCGAGCCGGCAATACGTTCAGGGCAGTTCGAGAATCGTGACCATGCCGGTGTCGCCATCCACCTCGATGAGCGCACCATCGGGAATCCGATTCGTGGCATCGGTGGCCGAGACCACACACGGGATGCCGAGCTCTCGACTCACGATGATGGCGTGGCTCAACGGCGCACCCACATCAACGACGACGGCTCCCGCGGGCACGAACAGCGGTGTCCACGACGGGTCAGTGATCGGCGCCACGAGAATGTCGCCGGGATCCAGTGCCGTTGGATCGTGAGAGTCGGTCACGACTCGGGCAATGCCCCGCTCCTTGCCTGGGCAGCCGGGTACCCCAGCCAGGGTCTCTCCCGCTCCGAGTAGCTCGTGGGTCACGGCGTCTCGGCGGGGGTAGTCGGCGAATTCCGGCGGCGGTCCGTCGAAGAGGAAGGGCTCTTGGAGCTCGCTCACCTGGGTGTAGTGCGCTTCCCTGGCGGCGATGATCTCCGGCCAGCCCGTCGGGTCGTCGAGGAACTGATACTGCTCGGGCTTGGTCAGCATGCCGAAGCTCGAAATCTTCGGGAAGTGGCCGGCCTCAACTTGCCGGCGACCGAATTCCCGCATCGCCATGCGCGCCTCCTGGACGAGCTTGATGTTGTTCGTTTTCGTCCGCTCCCGACCGGGCATGAACACCGTGGCGGAGTGAAGCGCTGCGAGGAATTGGCCCTGTGTCTCAGGGTCACCGGCCAGCATCTCGGCGATCTGAGCGCCGAGCTGTTCGCGTTCGGACGCTCGCGCTGCGTTGTTCAGCGCCGGTGCGGCGTCATCAGGTGAGAGCCGCATGCGGTCGATGGCGGCCAAGGCCAGATCAGGTTCGGTTTCCCACGTAGGCGATCGGACCTCCCACTCGTTCGGGCCGCGGGATCCGTAGGAATAGAGGAACGCATCGAACGACGTGACGAAGCCCGCCGCCGCGTCCGCAGCACTGGCTCGCAGCCGAGCGTCGAGTCCCTCGTAGCCGTCATCGAAGAGGGCCATCAGTTCGGGGGAAGCGGCGACAACACGCCCGAGCTCCCACATCGCCATGGCGGGAGCAGCGGACTCGACGTCACCCAGACCGGCAAGGAGTTTGAGCGTGCTCTCCGGTTGCCCGACGGCCGTGCAGACCGCGGTGATGATGCCGATCGGGAGCGTGGCCAGGAAGCTGATGAAGATGTGCTCGGTGAAGAACGTCGCGAAGTGCGTGTCGAGGAGATCCCAGGCATAGTCGCTCAGCTCGCGATCTGACATCGAGGCCAGGTCTGGCCGGTTGGCGCGCAGGCTGTTTGCCAGCCGTTCCTGCTCGAGCACGTCCGGCAGGTCCGGAGTCGTCAGGACCCAGCCAAAAGTCTCGCCGATCTTCTCGGTCAGCTCGGGGCGGTCGTCGCCTTCGCGGACGACAAAGGGCGGCACGCCCGGCGCATCGCCGAAGAAGGAGTCGTCGATGTCCTGGGCGGTCATGCCTGGCGCCCGGTGACCCAGCATGCGGAGTGCGCTCGCGTTCAAGTAGGCGTAGCCCCCCGCCACGCCCAAGAACACGTTCTCGTCGTCGGGGATCTCATCTGGCGTCATCACGCCGATCCGGTAGTAGGCCTCTCGGAAACCGATCTCGGAACCTCCGAGACCGTCCTCGCCAAGGAATCCGAACGAGAAGGTCATCGGCGCCACGGGATCAGGAAACACCTCGCCCACGTTGGCCCTTGTGTAGAACGAGTGCCGTTCGCTCAGCGCCGTTTCCACCATCCACTTGTCGACCATTGCATCCCCTTGAAGCTCAGCGCACCGACACCGGGTGTGTGGGCACGGCAGGAACCTAGCCGCGCGCTGTGACGGGTGTCATACGCAAGCGAGCGTCGGCCGGCTCAGGGAACGATGTCGACCGGCGTGCCGGCGGAGATGAGACCGGCAAGCGCCGTGATGTCCTCGTTGGCGAGCCGAATGCACCCCAAGGAGACCTCGGAGCCGAGAAGATCGGGCCGCTGCGTGCCATGAATGGCGACGACGGCTTCGCCACCGTTGATCTGATCGATCGTCTCGGAATACGCAGAAAGCGGAATCACCCACGGGCCATAGACGGAGTCAGGATCCCACGGGAAGACACTGCGAACGTAGAAGGAGCCGACCGGGGTGGGATCTTTGGGTCGCCCGACCGCACCCGTCGTATCGAGCACCACCTCATCGCCATCCCACACGATCACCGATTTGTCGGAGAGGTCGATCTGAATGCGTTGCGTCACCGGACGGAGTTCGACGTCGTCTTCGAGCACCCACCCCTCGCTGCCGTTGGGTCGAACCGGAACCTGCACCCGAAGCCAGTTGCCTCGCACTTCGGTGACCAGAAGCGCCCGCGGCTGACCGAACTCATCGGGTACCGCGAGATTCCAGATTTCGGGATAGTGCGTGTCTGGCCCGGCATGGATCCGGAGTGATGTTGCGCCCGGAAGCGAGTGGGCCACGACGGCACCCTCAACATCGCTCAGTTGAACCACATCAGGCAGACCGGGAATGGAGATCCCTTGTTCAGCGAGGGTGGTGAGCTCCTCGTTCGCCTCTTCGATGCTGTCTTCGGACGGCACCGGATCGGGGCGGACCGGCGGACGCTCTGCGACGACGGATGCAGGCGCAGGCGCATCAAGTCGATCGTCTGCCGAGCTGGCGGTCGCCTGCAGGCCGGCGAGGATCAGCAGCAAGACCGCAGCCGTCACGACGACGATGCGAAACGGACCGAGGCGCGACTCCGACGACGACCCATCGGAGCGTGCGACTTCTGGCAACACTCCATCATCGACAATCATCGTCAAAGTCAACGGCATGTTGGGCACAAAACCAAAGCGATTCCCGCCCGACCCCTGACCCGGCGCAGAAAGCAGGAAAAGCCATGAGGTCAGATCACACCAGGGAATTCGACCGATGGTCGCCGATGGTCAACGCAGACTACGGTCGCAGCCATGTCGATCTCGGACGAACTGCGGCCCGTGTGTGCTCTTGCGTATCAACGCGCCCGAGCCCTGGCCAAGGAAGACGAGGCCGCCGTCCCGGCTCCCATGAGGCACTTCCTGCATATGGCGGCACAGACCCCTCGTTCGCTCACGGTGGCCCGCCAGGTCCTGGAAACCGATCCGGCGTTTCGAGCGAAGGTTATGGAGGACGCGAACGATGCGACCGTGGGCACCGCTGGCTACACATGGCTTCGTCGGCTCGAAGCGGCTGCGGCCATCCCGCCACCGCCGGAGCCGCCTCGCTTCGACAGCGGCGGCAATCTCGCCGTTCATGAGACAGACGACATGGAGAGCGTCGAACTCCGGCGACGAGTCCGGGAGCTGGAAGGAACGGTCAGCTCGTTGCAGGCGAAGCTCGCCACTCGGACGCTGCAGTGGCGCCAGGTGTTACGCGAACTGAGCGCTGCGATGGAGCAGATCCCCGAGGATCAGCACGAACAGATCATCGATCTTCGGGACCCACCGGCGTCTCCGTCGGCATCGCCATCGGCGGCGCATCGAGCGACGTAACCAATCCGATCGGCCGCCACGACGGATCGATCACCACAAAGGGCGGGATCACACCCCGGCGCAGGACCTCGTCGAGCGGCTCGTGGAGGAACGCAGCCCGGCTCTGATCGATAGGGAGCATCACGCCCAACACGGGATCCGTGCCATCCAGGTCTGCCGCTCGGCTGATGGCGGCGATATCGGCCACGCCTCGAGCCACGCCGTCTTCGTCTCGGACGATCGCCCAACGCTCACGCTGCGGCGACGGCAGCAGCGCCCGAGCCGTGGCCGTGTTCGTCAACTCTTCGGTCATGGGCGGCTGGAATCGAGTGACCTCTTCCACCGTTCGCCCCATCACCCGATCAGACAACTGGGCATGCGCCAGCTCGGCGTCAGCTCCCCGCATGAGAACCCAGCCGATGAAGGCGGTGTAGATACCAAACACGCTCTGCAACACGATGAACTCGTAGGCCGCAAACGCCAAGGCTGCGTAGCCCAATACCTTGCCGACCTTGGCGGTCGTCGCAACCGCCGCCGCGCGATTTTGGCGACGACGCCACAAGAAACCGGTGAGAACTCGGCCGCCATCGAGCGGAAGGCCGGGGACGAGGTTGAGCAGGCCGAGCACGATGTTGACTCCGCCAATCCAGGTCAGCGCTCGCATCGTGATCGTGGAGTCGACACCAAGTGAGCGCAGCCCGAACGCCCCGCCGAGTACAAGCGCACCGATGACGAGGTTGGTGCCAGGCCCGGCGGCGGCCACCTTCATTTCGGTGTTGGGATCGGGTGCGCCCTGCTCGAGCGCGGCCACGCCGCCAAGCAGCGACAGCCGAATCTCCGACGTGCTGATGCCAGCCCGCTTGGCAGCGACGGTGTGACCGGCCTCATGGGCGACGATCGACGCCATGAAGCCGAGTGCGGTAGCAATCGCTCCAGCCGCAACCGCGAACGAACTGGCGTCGCCTTGCCAGCCGCTGCCCAGGGTGAACGCGATATATGCCGCAACAAGAATGGATCCGGGGCCGACGCGGACGGGTGCGCCCGCGATGCGACCGATGGTGATCGAAGCGCCTGAGCCGGTGAGCATGAGACGACAGTACCCGCCAAGAGGTAAGCCGAGCCTAAGCAGGGAGAGAGTGGAGCGCGAGCGCCGGTGCTGGCCCCCAAGACACTCATCGTTCTCAGCGGGTAAGTTCCCG
Source organism: uncultured Acidimicrobiales bacterium (assembly GCA_937997485.1). Classification (GTDB taxonomy): domain Bacteria; phylum Actinomycetota; class Acidimicrobiia; order Acidimicrobiales; family SZUA-35; genus SZUA-35. Next base: position 209,037 of record CALKTH010000009.1, read on the forward strand.
GCGTGAGCGCGGAAACGGTGGAAGCAATTCTGAGTCGTATGCAGGCATCTGGAGCTCGGTTGACGGCGCCGCGGCGGGCGGTCATCGAGGCGCTGGTGGAACTCGATCTGCACCCAACGGCAGAAGACCTGGCCGAACACGTCGCAGCCAAGAACGCGACGGTCCACCGGTCCAGTGTCTACCGAACGCTCGAGGCTCTGTCCGAGCTCGGCCTCGTCGAGCATGTCCACCTCGGACACGGACGGGCCGTGTACCACCTCGTCGGTCCCGACGCTCGAGCCGAACGAACGGTGCATCTGGTGTGCGATTCATGCGAAGCGGTCGTTCACGTCGATTCGTCTGTCTTTGTCGGAGCGGCCGAGGTGATCCTCGAGCAGACGGGCTTCACGATTCAGCCGGGCCACTTCGCCATCCCTTCTCGATGCCGCCACTGCGAGTGATGGGCACCTCGACGAGACCGCTGGGATTCAGGAGTCTGGCAGGTCCAGGAGACCCAGACGGTCCTTGAGCTCCAACACACGGCGTACTGAGGCATCGAGCCGATCGATGCTGATACGCCCCGATGCCACCGCTGCGACCACACCTCCGTGGGCGGCCGCAATGTCGGGCGGCGCGAGCAAGATGTCAACGCCAGCCTCAATGGACTGCACCGCCAACTCGGCCCGGTCCTGATCCTCGACTGCACCCATGTCGAGCGCATCGGTCATCACGATGCCGTCGAATCCGAGATCAGAGCGTAGGAGTTCGTCGATGAGGACCGAGGACACCGTCGCCGGAGCCCCGGAGGGGTCCAACCCGGGAAGCGAGAGGTGGCCCGCCATCACGATGGCGACATCCCGCTCGACAGCGGCGGCGAACGGCACCCGCTCGCGTTGCTCCCAGAGCTCGCGATCCACCTCGATGAAGGGCAGCACGCGATGACTGTCGAGTGTGGTGTCACCGTGTCCGGGCCAGTGCTTCACTGCCGCAGCAACTCCGTTGCTTTGGAGTCCTTCCACCGAGGCGACCACCAGCTCCGCGGCCACGATGGGATCAGCGCTGAAGGAGCGGTTGCCGATCACTCCTGCGTTGCCATCGGTGAGATCGGCGACCGGGGCCAGCACGATGTTCACTCCCTGGGCCACAACACCTCTCGCAGTTTCAGCGGCCGCTGCCCGCACGGCGTCGGCGTCGCCCCCGAAGGAGCGGGCGGAAGGAAACACTTCAACACCGTCCCGAATTCGGTTGACCCGCCCGCCCTCTTGATCGACGGCGATCAACGCCCCGATGCCGGGGGTGCGACGTTGCGATCGGTCTTGGATCCCCGCCGAAAGCGCCGTCAGTTGCTGGGCCGAGGTGACGTTCGGTCCCAGGTAGATGACGCCGCCGAGCCCGAAGGCCTCGACCGCATCGCCGATCGTGTCGACGCCGGCGAGAGCACGGTTCGACGCCGACGCCTCGTCGACCGACGTGCCGGCGAGAACAGGCATGATCAGCTGGCCGACTTTGGTCTCCACATCCATGCCGTCGAGAGCGATCTCGATCGGGTCTGGCGGCTCTGTCGTGGGAGCAGCGGTGGTCGGAGCGGCCGTCGTTGTGGGCGCAGTGGTCGTTGGCGCGTGCGTCGTTGTTGCATCCTCCGCCGACGCGGTCGCTGCGGACGTCGTTGCGGACTGCTCGGCCGAGGCGTCGGTGACGACCTCACCCGCGCCCACGCATGCGCCGGCGAACAACGCAGCAAGGGCAACGAGCATCGGCAACCGAAGACGTGTGAATCGTCGGTGGGTCATGATCGCCCCATCTTGGCTCGCAGTTCGGCGAGCACCCGTGACCCAAGCATGGCCTCGAGCTCGTCGGCGAGGCTGTCGATCACTTGGCTCGACCCGACGAACGCCGACGGGGCGGAACTCCCAGGCTCAGGTGCCTCTGTGCAGGTCCAGCATGGCCGCTCCGCGTCGTCGGCATTCCAGTCTTCGGTGTGCCAACGCCGCAACGACCGGACGGACACGCCCGACTCGGGGTCCGGACCGGAGGTGTCGATCTTGAGGGGGAGCTGCCAGCAGATGGACGGCTTCCAATCCAGCGGCGCTTCGCCTTCATCCTCGGCGCCCAGGTGCAGAGCACACCCGGCGCCGCCGGCGAATCCGGGCCGGTTGAGAAAGATGCAGGCGCCATCGACGACGCGCGTATGCCAATGGCTGCGGCCGCTTGCTCCGTCAGGCGGATCGAGCAATCCGCCGTCGTGAGCGGCCTCGTGATGCTGGAATCGAGCGGGATCCAGGGCGGCCCCCAACGCCGTGATCGTCATGGCCTCGCCCTCATCGAGAAGCTGGGCACCGACCGAGCAGCATCCCTCGCCCAACGCAGCGGCAGGAATCGGAAGGATGCCCTCACATCCCTGGCCCCACAGACAGGTCCAGTGTGATTCGAGGAACGAACGCTCAACGTGCCACTCGGTCGAAGGATCGTCTGGGTCGGTGAGGCGAAGGGTGTCGTCAGGCGAGCGCACCGGGCCAAGCCTACGATCCGGAGCGTGCCTGACCGCCAGCAGCCCGTCACCGATTGGAACCCACTACTGCGGGCTGAATTCGACAAGCCCTATTGGAAGGAGCTCCAAGCCTTCGTGGCCGGGGAACGTGCCGCCGGGCCCGTCTACCCGCCGCCGAGCGAGGTCTTCACCGCGCTGCACCTGACCCCGCATGCATCGGTGAAGGTGATGATTCTCGGCCAGGATCCCTATCACGGACCGGACCAGGCTCACGGCCTGGCGTTCTCGGTTCGAACGGGCACGCCCATCCCGCCGTCGCTTCGAAACATGTTCACCGAGCTCACCGATGACCTCGCAATCGAGCGCCCTGATCACGGCTCGCTCGAGCCGTGGGCCCGGCAGGGAGTGTTGTTGCTGAACACCACACTCACCGTGCGCGCTCGGGAAGCAGGCTCCCACCAGAAGAAGGGCTGGGAGCGATTCACGGATCGGGTCATCCAGGTCGTCAACGACAAGCGTGAGCCCGTGGTGTTCGTGCTTTGGGGCAACTCGGCCCGGGCCAAGAAGGCCCTCATCGACGCTGAACGACACCACGTGATCGAGGCTCCCCACCCATCCCCCCTGTCCGCCCACAGGGGATTCTTTGGTAGCCGACCCTTCAGTACGGTCAATGAAGCGCTGGCGGCCAACGGCCGCTCACCCGTTGACTGGCGGCTCTGAACCACCGCAAAACCGCTGCCGCGGCATGACCGAACAATTCGTCGCCTATGTTGGAAGTCACTGGATCCGATCCAGGCGGGCGATCTAGTGTTTTCAGCAGAGACCTCCCATGACCTCGATCCAACGCTCCCCGCGGCCGGAGCGTCGCCGCCACGAGTTGCCTCCAGACTCGCCTCCGTCGACTCCCGATGCCACCGGCTTGTCAGGCACAGACGCGATCGAGACGCAGAGCACCGCAGAGGCCAACATCTCGCTGGGCACCCGCATGTGGGACCTCACCCGGAATGCGGCGCTGCTGGTCGGGCTGTGGTTTGCCTACGCGCTGGTTCGCACGCTCACTTCTGATGAGTTCTCCACCGCCATCGAGAACGCACAGCAGGTCATCGATTTCCAAAACGCCATTGGCTTGCCGAGCGAAGTGCACATGCAGCGTTTCCTGCTTGACCACCCAGGCCTCATCAAGGCAGCCAACACCTTCTACATGTGGGTCCACTTCCCCCTCACGGGGGTGTTCGTGATCTGGGTCATGTTGCGCCACCGCCACGTCTTCCCAGTGATTCGCGACGCACTCATTCTCTTGACTGCGGCGGCCATGGTCCTGCACGTGGCGTTCCCGTTGGCGCCGCCCCGCTTCATTCCCGGCTTCTTCGACACCGGAGCGCTCTTCGGACCGAGCCCCTACAGCCTGAGCGCATCGCAGGCGGCGAACACGATCGCCGCGATGCCGTCACTGCACGTGGGCTGGGCGTTCGTGATCGCCATCAGCGTCGTCACCCTCACGAGGAGCCGCTGGCGCTACCTGGCGTTCTTGCATCCGCTCGTGACCTCAGCCGTGGTCGTGGCGACCGCCAATCACTACTGGGTCGATGCGATCGTGGCCATCTTGCTCGTGATCGGGGCGTGGGAGTTCAGCGCCCGCCTCGCACATCACCAGTTGCTGAAGCCTCGCCACGAGAGCGAGCTCGAGCCGAGCGACGCCGATGGCGACCTCCAACTCACATCAAGCCCCTGAACGCGAACACCCGGCTCAAGTCTGGTGAGTGTTCCGAACGAGCTGCGGATCGCCGACGTGGCCATGCCGTCAGTGAGGCCCGCGTGCGGCTCAGCTTCAGCATCGAGTGAACCAGCCCGCTGGATCCACGCTGCGGTCTGGCACAGCGAGGCGTGAAGGTCGCGACCGTGACCTGCTTCGAGCGCTCGAACGATGGCTCCGGCGAGACGGAACCCTGTGGTGTAGTCGGTTGCCGCCGCTGGCAGCATCGTGGGGGCTGGTGCATCCGGCTGAACGGCATCGAAGTCGGCGAGGCCCGACACGGACTGCGCAAGCTGCTCCCATCCAGCGCGTTGGGCGAATGGCCCGGTGGGCCCGTAGCACGACACCGACGCATGAAGGCCAGTGAAGCCGTCGGTCCGTAGCGAGCCTGCATCGAGTCCGAACCGCTCGACGACGCCGGGCCGGTAGCCCTGCACGATGACATGAGCTCGCTGAGCGATGTGGCGAAGATCCTGCAACTCGTCGGCGTTCGTGAAGTCACAAAAGGCTCGCCGCTTTCCGTGGCCGGTGTCGATGACGAAGACAGGCACGTTCGGCGTCGCTGGACTCGTCACCTGGAGAACGTCGGCGCCCAGGGCGGCCAAGGTGCGCCCACAGGCCGGACCGGCGAGCACTCTTGTCAGATCAAGCACCCGCAAACCTGCCAGCGGCCGACGGGACGCCGGTTCCCAACCGGCGATCGGATCGATCGCCGGACCCGTGATGACGGTGGGAAGCGCCTGGACGGCCGACCCGTGCTCGTGGTCGTGCCACTCGGCAGTGGTCCGCAACATCGCGCCGCACAGACGTCGGTCGGCGATCTCGTTCTCCAGATCCTGGGCCTGCCGTGTGCGGCACGCCGCGGCCACGACATCGAACGGAGCGTCGACAGCCACACCGAGAAGCTCAGCGAGTCCTGCCTGGAGATGCGGGAACCCACCGTGGAGATAGACCCACCGGCCGTCGGCGCAGCGATGGGGCCGAACAAACGGGTTGGACTGGTTCGTTCTGGCCACGGGCTCGCCGTCGACGCGAAGGAGTCCGAAGGAAATGATGGCCTGCGCGCCTTCCTTGACCGAGGTGCTCACCGGTCCCGGATCGCCACCAGCGACGATCGAAAGCGTTCTGGCGCCATCACCCACCTCCGCCAAGGCCAGCGCTGCGACCTCGCCGATTCGGTGCCTGGTGGGCAGCCATGGATCGTGACCTTCGACGTAGAGATCAGCGCCGGACAGTTGGAGGTGCCCAGCCGCGGCGAGTCGATCGATCTCTGCGGGGTCCACTTCGTGTCAGGCGAGCGAACGGCGAAGCTTGGCCAGCAACGCGTCGAAGATGCCGGGCAGCTCTCCAGCCCGCCGACCGAACGCATGGATGGGCGCTCGCTCGCCGTGGGCTTGGTTCACGATCACGCGTTGCGGAATCGACGGCGACCACACAGCTTTCGAGCCGACCATCTTTGCCAGTTCCTGTTGACGCAACTGGGCGTCGGAGGACACGGCGGGGACACGGTTGAGAATGACGCCAGCAAGATCTAGCGCTGCGTTGTCGGACTCCCACACCTGCTCGACCAGATCGACGACGGGATTCACGCCGCGCACCCCGAAGATCGTGGGCTCCACCACCAGCAGGGCCTGGCTGGCGGCAGCGAGAGCGTTCTGCGTGTTCAGGCCAAGTGACGGGGCACAGTCAATGAGCACAAGATCGAAGGTGGAGGCCACGCCATCGAGCGCTTTGGCCAACCGGCGGGCCGGGTCAGCGCGCCGTACGTCGGTCTCGCGTTCGGTGAGATCCCCGGCGGCCGGCAGAAGCCAGATGGTGTCACCCCAGCCCGACGGAACGATCATCGGCCCGGCCGCACCGGTGGCGTTCGCGGCGAGTGCATCACCGGTTCCCCAGTTCTCGGTACTGGGGTCGACGCCAAGGGCCCACGTTGCGTTGGCCTGTGCGTCGAGGTCGACAACGAGCGTCCGGACCCCGGCGGTCCAGGCGGCGGAGGCAAGCCCGAGAGTGACAGTGGTCTTGCCGACCCCACCCTTCTGGTTCAGGACAGCGACGGTCGGACCGGTGGCGAGAGACGAGTTGGAGCTGGAGGACATCCGCCCATGATCGCGCACCTTCACTCCCGGGAGAGGGGAATGTCCTCGAAGAGCGGATCTTGACGGTGCACAACCTTCTCCGACAACCAGTGCCGCCGACAGCGCAGGTCGTAGGTGACAACCGGTGCCGGCTCGTTGCTCGCGCCACTCCCGGCGTCGTCGCCGTTGCCGGTGTCGCCCACAACCTTGAGCTCGCCGTCGTACACCTGGCGGCCGTTGACCAGCCGGGCGTTGTGAGTGGCTCGGGCGCCGCACCAGCAGCGAGCCTCGACTTGGATTTCGGATCGGATGTCGGCCATTTCCAGCAGGCGCTGGGTCCCGGGAAACAACTCGCCTTGAAAGCTCGTGAGCAGTCCAAACGCATAGACGTCGATGTCGAGTTCGTCGACCACCCGAGCCAACTGGTCGATCTGACGAGGCTCGTAGAACTGGGCCTCGTCGCAGATCACTGCGTGCAGTCCAGAACCTCGAAGATGCTCCATGGAGATCACTCGGAACAGATCGACGGTGTGGTCAAGAATCAGTGCTTCGGCGCTGACCCCCAGGCGGCTCGACACTCGGCCCTCCTGCCGATCGAGCTGAGTGATCAGCAAGCAGTCCAGTCCTCGACCGGTGAGGTTGTGGCGGATCTGGAGGGCCAGGGTCGACTTTCCGGAGCCCATGGTCCCGAAATGGAAGCGCAGTTCTGCCATCGGCAGCGAGAGTAGCTGGTGGGGACATCCGTCGATGTGCTCGCCTGTGCCGCAGTGGTGACCGGGGCCCTTCGTTGTGACCCTAGAGTTCTGACCCGATCCCATGAAGAGCCCGTTGACTCCCCACTTCGAAGATGCGCCATCCCCTCGTCGGGGCATCTCGGCGTGGGTCGGCCGCCCCGTGTGGCTCGAGGCACGGAGTCCGATGGAGATTCGCACGCTGCGCCGACATCCGCTCTGGACGGGCGAAGGCGTGCCACCGGGTGAGGGGCGTCCGCTCCTCATCTTTCCGGGTTTTCTGGCCAGCAAGCGCAGCACGGGGGCACTCCACCATGTGATGAACGCCGCCGGGTGGGACGCTCGAGTCGCACCGGTCGGACGCAACGCCGGCCCGGCCCAGCACAGCGTCGATGCCGCCGAGGGAACACTGCGGGCGCTGATTGACGCCCACGACGAGCCGGTGACGATCGTCGGCCACAGTCGGGGCGGGCAGTTTGCTCGCATTCTGGCCGTGCAATATCCCGAGCACATCCGGCAGGTGATCGCCGTGGGCACGCCACTCACGGTGAAGTACCCGAGCTACATCGTGGTGAAGGCCCCAGCCGAGGCGCTGGACAAAGCTTGGCGCAAGGGAGCCTTCGGCCACGTTGACGTCGAGCGTGAGCAGTGGGTGGACGACCACCGATACATGCCATTCCCTGACTCGGTCGACCTCGTGTCGGTCTGGTCACGTTCCGACGGCATCGTCGACTGGCGTCTGTCGCTGGAGCCGGCGGCCCGCAACATCGAGGTGGATGCCTCACACATGGGCCTGCTCAACAGCGTGGCTGGCATCAAAGGCATCGCCCACGCCCTCGAAACACATCCAGACTGACGAGTTCGAACGCTGCCGATCAGAGCGCGGCGAGAAACCGTTCGATCACCACCGCCAGCCCATCGTCGTTGCTGGACGGGATGATGGCGGTGGCCACATCCTTGGCGTCGTCGGTTCCGTTGGCCATGGCATAGCTTTGGCCCGCCCAGTCCAGCATGGCCACGTCGTTGTGGTTGTCGCCGAAGGCCGCGACATCAGCCGACGTGAACCCCAGATCGGTGACCAGCGCGTCCAGGGCCGTGGCCTTGGTGACGAGGCGAGCACCCACCTCGATGAAGCGAAGGCCCGAATAGCTCGGCACGCCGTGATCTCCGAGTGCACTGCCGACGGCTTCGAAGAGATCCTCCACCGTCCGGGCTGGGTCGAAGACCAGCACCTTCTGCAGCGGACCATCGAATGCGTCGAGGATGTCGTCGACCGGGGGCACGGGCGGTGACTGAGGAACGACCTTTTCGAATCCCGGCTCGTAGGCCATCGAGTGTTCCATTTCGAGGGCAAAACGGGCGCCCGGAAAAGCTGCTCGCATCTCATGCACCAACCCGCGAGCGATGGCCTCGTCCATCCACACACCACGGACCAGCTCGCCCGAGTTGAGATCTCGAGTGATGGCGCCATTGGCGAACACCCAGGTGCCGCCAAGCCCGAGGGCATCGATCACATCATGGGCAACCATCTCCGGCCGACCCGTTGCGGGGACCACGTGAAGCCCTGCGTCGCGCGCATCGTGCAAGGCGTTCCTGACCCGGGGAGAGAGCGTTCCGTCGAGCCGCAACATGGTGCCGTCGATGTCGGTTGCGATCATGCGGGGCACCCGCACCGAGGGAGTTTTCACCCGGTCATGATGGGCGTTTCGCGGCGAAAACGACGACCCAGCGAGGATCTCCGCTGGTGAACGCTTTGTTACAGACCCGTGGTGGCGCGCGATGACCACCCATCGGAGGGGGATATCCTCTCAGGACTTCGTGGGGAGCGAATTGGTGCGGCCAAAGGGCTGCGCTGAGCTGCTTGCGTTGTTTCCGCTAACAAAACGTGCGTAACGCACACATCTCGTGTGAGTCCTTGGGGAGAACTAGGGGCTCGACGGGAATGGATTGGAGAAGACCATGAAGCGCTCTTGGCAAATGATGCTCGCGCTCCTCGCCGCCCTTGCCCTCGTGGCAGCCGCCTGTGGTGGCGGCGACGAAGAGACCTCTGACACCACGGCCGCTGCGGCCGAGGCAGAGACCGATTCCACCGAAGCTCCTGAAGAGGATGCGATGGAGGAAGAGGACGCCATGTAAGAAGACGCCATGGAAGAAGATGCGATGGAAGAGGAAGACGCCATGGAAGAGGTCGCTGCTGGCGACTTCAATGTGGGTCTCACCTACGACATCGGTGGCCGTGGCGACCAGTCATTCAACGACTCCGCTGCTGCTGGACTCGACCGTGCCAAGGCCGAGATCGGTGTGACCGGTTCTGAGGCTGAGCCGAACGCAGACGGTTCCGACCGTGCGCAGCTGCTCCAGCTCCAGGCTGACAACTCCGCTCTGGTGATCGCCGTTGGCTTCCTCTTCGCTGGCGACGTCGCTGCTGTTGCGGCGGAGAACCCTGAGGTGAACTTCGCCGTGGTCGACGACGCCATGCTCGACTTCGACAACGGTGGCGTGCCGATCGGTGACAACATCGCTGGCCTGACCTTCGCTGAAGAGCAGGGCTCGTTCCTCGTGGGCGCCGCTGCGGCGCTCAAGAGCGAGACCGGCACGCTCGGCTTCATCGGCGGCGTCGGTGGCTTCGGTCTCATCGAGAAGTTCGAGGATGGCTTCACCGCTGGTGCTCAGGCTGTGAACCCCGACATCGTCGTGATCCCGCAGTACATCACCGTGGCCCCTGACTTCGACGGCTTCTTCGCCGCCGACCGTGCCCAGGAAATCGCCCTCACCATGTACGACCAGGGCGCAGACATCATCTACCACGCTGCTGGTGGCTCCGGTGCTGGCCTCTTCGAAGCTGCCAAGAGCCGCTCGGAGAGCTCTGGCTCACAGGTTTGGGCCATCGGTGTCGACTCCGACCAATACAACACGGCCGGTGCTGACTTCCAGCCCTACATCCTGACCTCGATGCTCAAGCGCGTTGACGTTTCCGTGTTCGAGATCACCAACGCTCAGGCAGCTGGCACCTTCACCGCCGGCAACACCGTGTACGACCTCTCGGTCGACGGCGTTGGCTACTCCACCACCGGCGGCTACCTGGACGACATCGTCGACCAGCTCGAAGCCTTCAAGGCGCAGATCATCGCCGGTGAGATCGAAGTTCCGACCGCACCCGCGGGCTGATCTTCTTCACACAACGCATCTGAAGCACCGCTTCAACTGCTGAATCGAGCGGGATCGGACTACTGTCCGATCCCGTTCGTCGTTTTCCCCTCGTTCCCGCACCGAAGGAGCCTTGCCTTGGCCGCCGCCATCGAATTGATCGGCATCACCAAACGCTTTCCTGGCGTCATCGCCAATGACAACGTGAACCTCACCGTTGAGCAGGGCGAGATCCATGCCATCTGTGGAGAGAACGGCGCAGGCAAGTCGACGCTCATGAAGATCCTCTATGGCATGCAGCCCGCCGACGAGGGTGAGATGCGGGTCAACGGCAAGAGCGTGCAGTTCGGATCGCCGACCGATGCCATCGAACAGGGCATCGGCATGGTGCACCAACACTTCATGCTCGCCGACAATCTCTCTGTGTTGGAGAACGTGATTCTCGGCTCCGAGCCAACAAAGGGTGGTGGCCGGATCGATTTCGACACTGCGGTCACTCACATCTCCGAGGTCGGCAAGGCCTACGGACTCGACGTCGATCCCAACGACCTCGTCGAAACGCTCGAGGTCGGCGAACAGCAGCGAGTCGAGATCATCAAGGTGCTCTACCGGGGCGCCAAGATCTTGATCCTCGACGAGCCCACCGCCGTCCTCGTGCCCCAAGAGGTCGAGGAGCTCTTCAAGAACCTGCGAGAGCTCAAGCGTGACGGCGCCACCATCATCTTCATCGATCACAAGCTCCAGGAGGTCCTCGAGATCTCCGACCGCATCACCGTGATTCGGCGGGGCAAGACCATCGACACGGTGAACGCGGCCGATGTCACGGCTGGCGATTTGGCCGAGCTCATGGTCGGGTCCGAGCTCCCCAGTCCGGAGACCTCCGACTCCACCGTGACTGACGAAGTTGCGCTGGACGTTCGAGACCTCACCGTTCTTGGTCCGGACGAGCGCCCGGTGGTGGACGACGTCTCAGTCGCCGTGCGCCGAGGCGAGATCGTTGGCATCGCTGGCATCGAGGGCAACGGCCAAACCGAGTTGGTCGACGCCATCATCGGCACCGTCTCGCCGCTGGCCGGCACCATCGCCCTGCTCGGCCAGGACATCACCAATCGATCCGTCCGGCAGCGGCGGGAGGCCGGATTGGGATACGTACCCCAGGACCGGCACCGAGAGGGACTGCTCCTCGACGCCCCGCTGTGGGAGAACGCAGTCCTCGGCCACCAAACCGAAGAGCCCTACGTGAAGGGCATGTGGATCAATCGATCAGGAGCTCGCAAGCAGACCGAGCACATTCGGAGCGAGTTCGATGTCCGCTCCCCCAATGTCGACGTCTCGGCCCGGGCACTCAGCGGCGGAAACCAGCAGAAGCTCATCATCGGCCGAGAGATGACGGCCAACCCGAACCTGCTGATTGCGGCTCATCCCACACGAGGAATCGACGTGGGCGCCCAAGCCGAAGTCTGGAATGACATTCGCCAGGCCCGAGCCGAGGGCTTGGCCACACTGCTCATCTCCGCCGACCTCGATGAGTTGATCGGACTGTCCGACACCATCGTGGTGATGTTCCACGGCAAGCTCGTGGCCACCCTCGATCCGGCCGAGATCACCCCCCGCCTGCTCGGCAGCTACATGACCGGAGCAGCGCTCGAATCTGGTGCCGAGTCTCCGGACAGCCAGGAGGTCTCATCATGAACACTCCCCTCCTCCGGCGGGTTCTCCTCGCCCTGGCGGCGCCCGCGCTCGCTGCGGCCTTCGCTCTGTTCGTGTCGTCCATCGTGCTCGCACTGTCGGGCAGCAGTTGGATCGACACGTACTCCGAGATGCTGTCGAACGCATCGAAGCTCGAAACGATGGTCGACATCCTCAATCGCGCCACGCCGCTGTACATCGCCGGCGTCGCCGTGGCCATCGGCTTCAAGATGAACCTGTTCAACATCGGTGTCGAGGGCCAGTACGTGCTCGCCTCGTTCATGGCGGCATGGGTCGGCGCTTCGGTGGTGCTCCCGGGACCACTCCACGTCGGACTGATCTTGCTGACAGCCATGGTGGTTGGCGGCGCCTGGGCCGGACTTGCCGGCCTCCTGAAGGTCACTCGAGGCGTGAACGAGGTGATCGCCACGATCATGCTCAACTTCATCGCCATCGGCGGCATCATCGCTGCCTTGCTCCCGAGGGCCATCGAGGACCCGACGGCCGCCAACCAGGGCACGGCAGTGATTGCCGAATCTGGCTGGTTGCCGAACCTCAACGGAATCCTCGAACTCGTCACCCGGGAGATCACGAAGGGACGACGCCTCAGCGGCATGTTCCTGATCGCCATCATCCTCGGCGTGGCCTACCACGTCATCGTCAACCGCAGTCGGTTTGGATTCGACCTCCGATCGAGCGGCATGAACCCGATGGCCGCCCGAGCAGGCGGCGTCCCGCCCAAGCGGATGATCCTGGTGGCCATGCTCGCTTCTGGCGCCGTGGCCGGACTCATCGGTATGCCCGAGATCCTCTCGGACAGCCACAGCTACGACCAGGGCTTCGTGCGAGGACTCGGTTTCGCTGGTATCGCTGTCGCACTCCTCGGCCGCAACACTGCGCCGGGGATGGCCATCGCCGCCCTGCTGTTCGGGTTCCTCGACACCAGCTCCGCGCCGCTGCAGGTGACGGGCACCGCCAGTCCGGAGATCGTGGTGATCATGCAGGCCACCATCCTGCTCACCGCCGTCATCGCCTACGAGGTCGTCAACCGCATCCGCCAGACCGACGAGGTCCGGCGAGCGGCACAGGCCACGGAGTCCGCTGATCCCGCCGCCGATGTTGCAACCGCAGGAGCCTCCGCATGACCGCTTGGAAGACCCTCCCCGCCTGGGCCCGCTGGGCCGGAATCGCCGCCATCGGCGTCTTCGTCCTCGCCGTCGTCCAACAGGTCAGCGGCACCACCTTGTTGACCAGCCCGAATGCTTCTGGCGGCATGCTCCGCTGGTCGATGCCCATCCTGCTCGCTGGCCTGGGCGGTCTGTTCTCCGAGCGAGTCGGCGTGGTCAACATCGGGCTCGAGGGAATGATGATCCTCGGCACCTGGTGTGGTGCCATGGGAGCGTTCGAATTCGGACCTTGGGGTGGCTTGCTCTGCGGTCTGATCGGTGGCGCTCTCGGCGGGCTTCTCCACGCCGTGGCCACCGTGCAGTTCGGCGTCGATCACATCATCTCCGGCGTTGCCATCAACATCCTGGCCCCGGGCCTGGCCCGCTTCCTGTCTGATCGGTTCTTCCCTCAGCGGGGTGGCTCGATCTCCCAGAGCCCGCCCGTCGACGGCATTGGCGACTTCACCGTTCCTGTCCTTTCCGATGCGTTCGCCGCCGTGGATGACCTCGACCTGTTCTTCATCTCCGACGTGGCTGGCCTTCTCGAAGGAGCCGTCACCGACCTTCGATGGTTCACGCTGCTCGGCCTCCTGATGGTCCCGTTCTCGGCCTGGCTGCTGTTCAAGACCCGAATCGGCCTTCGTATGCGAATCTGCGGCGAGAACCCCAAGGCGGGCGAATCGCTTGGTGTGAGCATCTACGGCCACAAGTACCTCGGCGTCATCATCAGCGGAGCGTTCGCAGGCCTCGCCGGCGCCTTCATCGTGATCGAGCTCACCGGCCTCTACCGCGGCGGCCAAACCAACGGCCGGGGCTTCATCGCCCTCGCTGCGCTGATCTTCGGCAACTGGCGGGCAGGCGGGGTCATGGCTGGTGCCATGCTCTTCGGCTATCCGTTCGCCATCTCGCTCAGCGACTTCGATGCCAGCGGCAGCGGTATCGCCACTCGAGCGCTCCTTCTCCTGGTCGTCGTCGGGCTCACGGCCTTCGCCGTGTACGCCTATCGACGCGACGGTGGTTTGGGCGCACCCGCCTCTGTCACCGACGCCGAACTTTCGGCAGACCTGGAGCGTGGCTTGACCGAGAGCTACGTACGGTCGGTCCAGGGCTTCGCCCGCTGGGGCAACTCTGCGCTGGCCGGTGGTCTGGCGATCATCATTCTGGCCTGGTACCTCCTCACCGAACGAGCCGCCGATTGGGTGCCAAACACGATGCCGTACGCGTTGGTGCTGATCGTGTTGGTGTTCGCGAGCCAGAGCCTCAAGATGCCGGCGGCGATCGGCCAGCCGTTCCGCAAGGGCGAGACATGACCATCGACCGGGAGCAGGCTCGTCGCCTGCCGAAGGTCTTGCTCCATGATCATCTCGACGGCGGCCTCCGCCCGTCCACCATTCTCGATTTGGCCGCCGAGATCGGCCACGAGTTGCCCAGTACCGATCCTGACGAACTCGTGGCGTACTTCCGGCGGGGAGCGGACGCTCGGGACATTCTTCAGTACCTGGCGACCTTCGCTCACACGGTTCCGCTTCTGCAGACGGCGGATGCGTTGGAGCGGGTGGCTCGAGAGTGTGCCGAGGATCTGGCTGCTGACGGAGTTGTCTATGCCGAGGTGCGCTTCGCCCCCGAACTGCATGCCCCCGAGGACGGCTCGGGCATGACAGTTGATCAGGCGATCACCGCTGTGCTCGCCGGATTCGCCGCCGGTTGCGACGCCACCGGCGGCGCCATCAGCGTGAACACGATCGTGTGTGCGATGCGGACCGAGCATCGCTCGGTCGAGATCGCCGAAGCCGCCACGCGCTGGGCGCAAGAGCGAGCCGACGGAGCCTCCGGAGTCGTGGCCTTCGATCTCGCCGGGGCCGAGACCGGCTTTCGACCTTCGGACCACCCCGATGCGCTGGAGCTCGTTCGCTCAACCGGCACACACCTGACCATCCATGCCTCCGAGCCGCCGGGGCTCGATCTGATCGAAGATGCGATTCGTTGTGGCGCCGAGCGAGTCGGCCACGGCGTTCGCCTCATCGAGGACTGCAGCGTCGCAGAGGACGGCTCGCTCGAACTCGGGCCGCTGGCGCAGCGGGTGAAGGAGGCGGGAATTCCGCTCGAGCTCTGTCCGTCGTGCAACGTGCAGATCGGCGCTGTGCCGACGTTGGCTGATCACCCGGTTGGCCCGTTCTTGCGGGCTGGCATTCGAGCCACGGTGAACACCGACAATCGGCTGATGTCTGGCGTCACCGTGTCGAGCGAGGTTGCCGCGGTGGCCCATGCCTTCGATCTCACCATGGCCGAGATCGAGCAACTCCAGCATCATGCAGCAGATGCTGCGTTTCTCGATGCAGACGCCACCATGGCGCTGCACGAGCGGATCACCAGGGGCTTCGCCGCATCGCAGTAGCCTCAGCCGCTATGAGCACTGCGTACGACACCGCCCCGCGTCTGTCACTGATCTCGACCTCGCTCCAAGCGGGGTCAACCGGCATCGTTCGGTCGAGCGGTGTCACCGTGAGCGTGCGGCACCACGAAGGCATGCTGATCACGCCTCGCCACCTTCCGGACAAGGGAATGACGGCCGACGACATCGTGTACGTGCACGACACGGGCAAGGCGGACGGCGTTACCGAGCCCGCGCCGGATTGGCGTCTGCACCTCGGCGTGCAAGCCGCTCGATCGGACCTGACGGCGCTCCTGCGGGTACAAAGCCCGGCGGCGACGGCGCTGGCCATGCTCCGACGAGATCTTCCCGCTATCCATCCGCTCATCGCGCGCACAGGAGGCAACGTGGTGCGCTGCACAGACTATGTGCCGCTTCACGAGCCCACCGCGGCCGAACTGGCGCTCGAAGCGCTCGACGGACATCGGGCTTGTCTCCTCGGAAGCCAAGGCCTGCTGGTCGGCTCGGCAACTCCCGCCGGAGCGTGGCGTCTCGCCGGTGAGCTGGAACAGCTTTGCGATCAGTATCTTCGGGCGCTCGCCGTCGGCGATCCCGTCATTCTCACCGAGGCGGAACTTGTGGCGGCAACGAGCAGCACGGCAACTGGTGATGCCGACGCTGATGAGTCCATCATCGACCTGTCGACGCGCTGACGATCACGCCACTGCGGCCTCGTCCTGCATCATCTTCCAGAGCGCTTCGACGTGTCGGCGCTCGGTGGCCGTGACACCAATCGAAACGCGCACCATCCATTGATCGTTCAGCGTGGCGGTTGACATGAACGCTCTTCCGCTCTCGTTGATGCGGTGCACCCACGCCTGATTGTGGGCATCGAGCTCGGCGGGAGACCGCACCGAGCCGTCGGCTGTCGGTGGATGGTGGCGGACACACACGGTCTGCAGCGTGAGCGGCGAGACCAGCTCCCAATCAGCGGCCGCCTCCACTTGGTCGGCCAACCACTGGGCGTTGGCGAGATCGCGGCGGAGCCGAGTCTGGATGGCCTCAACGCCGTCAAGCTCCAGCTGGAACCAGAGCTTGAGCGCTCGAAAGCGACGGCCAAGCGGGATGCCCCAGTCTCGGTACTGCGTCACCTCGCCATCGGCCGCCGACTGCAGGTAGGTCGGATTCGTCGACATCACCGCCGTGAGGTGCGCCGTGTCGCGGAGGTACAGGAGCGAACAGTCGAGAATGGTGCCCATCCACTTGTGCGGGTTCCACGAGATGGAGTCGGCCTGCTCCACGCCATGCCACAGGTGACGAAGCTCGGGGAGCAACATGCCCGAGCCCGCCATTGCCGCATCCACGTGGAGCCAGACCCGTTCTGAGGTCGTGATCTCGGCGATCTCTGCGATCGGGTCGATTGCGGTCACGCCGGTCGAGCCCACGTTGGCGATCACCACGCACGGCCGCTTGCCTGCGGCTCGATCGGCGGCGATGGCTTCTTGGAGGGAGCGCGGGTCCATCGCTTGGGTCGCTTCGGTGACGTCAACGGTTCGAATGTTTTCCCACCCAAAGCCGGCGAGGAGCGCCGCCTTCGCCACGGATGAGTGCGCTTGGGCCGTGGTGTAGACGACGAGGGGCTTGGGTTCGGCTTGGAACCCACCCTGGTTCTGGCTCAGTTCGGTGGATCGTTCGCGGGCAACAAGCACCGCTGTCAGTGTTCCCGTGCTCGCGGTGTCGGTGATGGTGCCGCTCCACGCATCGCTGAGTCCGGTGAGTTGGCGCATCCAATCGCACACCACCTCTTCCACCTCGGTGAGCGACGGACAGCTTTCCCACGAGATTCCGAGACCTCCCAGCCCGGATGACGCAAGGTCACCGAGCACCGAGGAGAGGCTGGCGTTCGAGGGAAACCAGCCAAAGTGCATCGGATGCTGCACATCCATGACACCGGGCGCAACGTCCCGCTCGAGTGCGGAAAGCAGATCGTCCACCGATGACGTCGTTGTTGGCGGAGGCCCGAAACGGCTGCGAATGTCACCGGGAGCAACCTGGGCCCGCACCGGGCGGTCCTCGCTGGCCAAGCGGTGGTCCACAATCCAATCAATCAGGGCATGACCGGCAACTCTGAACTCCTCGGGCGTCATGCGACCGGAGCGTACGCCCAGGGTCAGACGACAGCGAGTTCGGGTGTACGAGCGCCCATCAGCGCCTCGCTCAGCAAACCAACCGGATCAGCACCCTCTCGCAGGCGCTGGCGCCATGGGATCTCGAGGCGCTCCAGCAACTCGCAGGCTCGCGCCCCAGTGCGATAGTGACGTCCGAATTGCAGGTGATCGATCGAAAGTGTTTCCCGCTCGGACGGCTGCGACAGTCGCCGCTCTCGACCGTTGACGAACGAATACTGGTTCTCGACGAACCGCGCCGAGCCCTCGATCTGCTCGTTGCCGGGCTCGAGGCGGGCGAGGTCGGGGCGACGGGCATGGCGTCGAGCGCGAACCTCGAGAAAGCGCTCGGCGAGGAAGAGGCCATCGGCGAGGCTCGGTGCGGTCGCCGCCGCCTCAATGAAGCGAGTTTCCTCGCCGGCGAGTTCTACATCGGTGGGATCGATCCGGAACGGCACGTTCGGGTCGTAGCCCATCGGAACACGCCAGCCCTCGACGAACAATTGATGCAGGTGGAACGCCTCGTGCACGATGAAGCGGGCGAACTCGGAGGTACGAACGCACAGGGACGGTGAGTCGATGAGGAGGACCACGCAGTCCTGGCCGGCGATCTCGAGGTCCAGCCGGACCCTGCCCTCGTCGTCAGCTTCGGGGTGGCCGGACTCGAGGACATCGTCGAGTGACAGGATGGCGGAGGCGTCGAAGAGCTGGACCGTGGACCGCAGAGCGATCGGCAACTCGAGTTCCACGGTGGGCGCGCAGTCGGCGACTGCCGGCAGGTTCACAGCGAAGCTGGTCAGCTCGTATCGACCCGCTGCTCGTTCCGTCTCGGTACTCCGGCGAACCAGCACCATGGGGAGACGGTCCGGGCGGAACTGAGGCGACCAGATGCGAAGGGCGCCGTGGTCGAATGTCTCCTGAATCTCCAGGAGCTGACGGAAGGCACAGCGATCAAGGGCAGTCAGCGGCTCACGATGCATGGTGTCTCCCTCCCTTCGTACCGGCGGCAACGGCAACCTGAAGGGTCACGCAGCGGCACAGGACTACAAGTATGGCCAGAAAGTCTGAGTGTTCCCTAAGAGCGTGACAGAAACCCTCCACCGAGGATGTCCCGGTGCGGTGCGACGAGAGCAGATCGAGTCCGCTAGGGTCCCGTCGACCGAGGAGGAAGTCGCTCTGCGAGCACTGGTGATTGAAGACGCCCCAGATATTGCACGGGCGATCAGCACCTGTTTGTCGCGCCTGGGACTCTCTGTCGACGTGAGCGAGAACGGCTCCGAAGGCATTTGGCGCGCCACTGAAGGGCACTACGCCCTGATCGTGCTCGATCTCATGCTCCCTGGCATGTCCGGCGAGGCCGTTTGCAAGACGCTTCGTCAGCGTGGTGTGGCCACTCCGATCCTCGTCTTGACCGCCAAAACCGCCGATATCGACGAGATCAACGCCTTGACCCTCGGCGCCGACGACTTCATCCGCAAGCCGTTCTCCATCGATGTGTTGGCCGCTCGAGCCACTGCGGTGATGCGCCGAGGTCAGCCTCGCGAAGAGCCGCCAACCTTTGCCGGTATTCGCTTCGACCCCCACACACATGAGTGCGAAGTCGACGACCGCATCGTCCATCTCACGCCGCGGGAAACCCAGGTACTGACCACGCTGATTCATGCCGGACCGCGGCCGGTCAGCAAGACCGAACTCCTGCACTCGGTGTGGGGCCTCGATTTCGAGGGCGATGCGAACGTCGTCGACGTCTACATCCGCTATCTCCGACAGAAGTTGGGTTCGGATCGAGTGATCACGATTCCGCGCACTGGCTACCGACTGGCCGAGGCCGCCGATGTTGCCGGCAGCCCGGACCCATCGACTTCGACCGCCGGTTCCTCGCTCCTCGAGGGCTGATCGGGCCTCTGGCGTCCCCAGACCCAGCGGCCCAGTCGACATAGACTCGCCCGCATGACGTTTGAACGAGTGGGAGTGGTCGGAGCCGGTCTGATGGGCTCGGGTATCGCCGAGGTCAGTGCCCGAGCGGGCATGGATGTGGTGGTGGTTGAGGCCAGCGAGGAAGCAGCGAAGGCAGGCCGAGCCCGGATCGAGAAGTCCCTGGGGCGAGCAGTCAAGGCAGGCAAGCTGGACGGCGACGAGGAGGTGGCCACGCTCGACCGGCTCCACTTCACCTCGAAGATGGGCGAGCTGGCCGATCGAGAACTCGTGATCGAGGCGATCATCGAGAATGAGAACGCCAAGGGGTCGGTCTTCCGCAAGCTGGACGAGATCGTGGAGGATCCCCAGGCGATTCTGGCCTCGAACACCTCATCCATTCCTGTGATGAAGTTGGCCATGGCCACCCGGCGCCCCGAGCAAGTGTTGGGTATCCACTTCTTCAACCCGGTGCCCGTGCTGCACCTCGTCGAGCTGGTGACATCGCTCCACACGTCACAAGAGACACAGGACCGGGCCACTGCGTATGCGGGAACGCAACTGGGCAAACGGGTGATCAATTCGCAGGACCGAGCCGGTTTCATCGTGAACTCGCTGCTGATCCCCTACATCCTGTCGGCCGTGCGAATGTTCGAGTCCGGCTTTGCCAGCAAGGAGGACATCGACCAGGGCATGGTCACCGGTTGCGCCCATCCGATGGGTCCACTCGCGCTGGCTGACTTGATCGGGCTGGACACCACCATGGCCGTGGCCGAATCGCTCTACGAAGAATTCAAGGAGCAGCTCTACGCTCCCCCGCCGCTGTTGGCTCGCATGGTGGATGCTGGCCTGCTCGGCCGCAAGACCGGCCGCGGGTTCTACGACTATCAGTAGGCGTCACAACCCCAGGCACAGAACGCGAACACACACAACGCACACGGGCCACCCCCGCAGGGGTGGCCCGTTGCGTTTGCGAGTGGCGAGATGGCGATCAGTCGCGAGCGAAGATGCGCAGGACGTACCAGAACATGGTCATGAGCGAGCCGAAGAGGGCGACGGCGGCACCGACATAGGCCCACGAGGGGTACTGCCGGATGATGTTCTGGGTCTGGTAGAGAATGGCGGCCCCGGCGAGACCGATCATGGCGACGCTGAAGATCAGGCCGAGCTGGAAGCCAAAGATGACGCCGGCGACGATGAGGCCGATCGCCGCGATGCCACCCCACATGATGACCGGGCGGAGGAAGCTGAGATCACGGCGGGTGATGAAGGCAACGAAGGTGAGGGCGGCAAATCCGAGGGCGGTGACGATCGCCGCCCGCCACACATCGCCTCCGCCGTCTGCGTTGACGTTGAAGACGTAGAAGAGGAACGGGGCAAAGATCGCTGCCTCGGCGGCAGCGACGCCGAAGAGACCGCCGTACTGGGCGGCTGGGTTGTCGAGCTTGGAGACCGCCATCGAGGTGAACCAGTTCACGACGGCGAAACCACCGAGCATGAGGAGCCAGGCAACGCCGCCGGAACGGGCGAAGAAGTTGTACATGCCTTCAGCAATGCCGGTCATGAACAGCAGGGTCTCGAAGACGACGAACGCCGCGAGGGCGAGGCCCAGGTGCTGGTAGACGCGGACGAGGAACGCGACGCGATCCTCTTCAGGAGCGTTGATAACGGGGGACATCGATGGGGCTTGGGAGTACGCCATGACGTGGTGTCCTTTCGGGTGGCGGACTGACAGCGGCAATTCTGCACAGACAATGGTTCCAAACGCACGATGCAGCGCGAGAGTTCCCGTTCTCAGTAATTCTCACAATGACGCTATGCTGACCGGATGTCGGAACCTCGACCCCACGATGCAGCGACCGCTTCGGAGATCTTCGATGCAGCAAAGACCATGCTGGGTGCCGCTGATCAGCGGTACACGAGGAATCGCCAGCTGATCGTGCGGACGCTGCACGACGCCGATGGTCCCCGCACGATTGGTGATCTCTTGGAGGCCACGCCAGGCCTTGCCCAGAGCTCGGCCTACCGCAATCTGGCGGTGTTGGAAGAGGTAGGCGTCATCCACCGCATCGTGACGGCAGATGATCACGCTCGCTTCGAACTCACCGAAGCGATCACCGGGGCGCACCACCATCACCTGGTCTGCCGGGGCTGCGGCGAGGTGTTCGACATTGCGCTCAGCGACTCACTGGAAGAGCAGATCCACGAGGAACTGGCCCAACGAGCGAGTGAGCGCGACTTCGACGGTGAGCATCACCGCATCGATCTCGTTGGCACCTGCGCTCACTGCTGACCCCTGTTCCCAGGGGACCCCTTCCTCCTCCTAAAGGTCGGGAACGACCTGGTAGTGCTCACCGCCACCGAGGGCGAGCACGTCGTCGAGCCAGGACGTGCCGTAGAGCTCGGTTTCCTGGGCCATGTCGGAGGGTTCGCCCTCGGGTGTGGTCTCGAGCGTCCAGGCTTGCCGCTTGTAGGTCCAATTCTCTCGATGCAGCGCGTGGGCCCGCTTCCACCAGGGAATGGCGGCCTCCCGCCCTTCAACGCGGAAGAGATGCTGCCCCATTTCGAAGCAGGCTGCGGCTTCGGCGTGTTCGAGAGGCCGGGGCGCCGCTCGTGCAATGACGTCATCGGGTGAGAGGGCAAAGCGGCTCGCTGCCCCGTTGGCGACCCAATCGGCAATAGCCGCCCGGTAGTCGAGCCCGATGTCAGGCATCTTCTTCAGTTCGGTGAGCGCAATCTTCATGCGCTCCGGGAAGTCGTCCTGGATCTCGATCTTTTGGTACTCGCTGGCCGTGATGGATGCTGCCTCGGCCGGTCGAACCATGGTGCCGGTCTCATCGATCCAGACCGCCATGGGCACGTTGGAGATCCCCAGCAGCTCATCGACCAGGTGTGCGGAGTCGACCAGCGCTGGATGCGTAGGTGCTGCGATCTCGATCCAGTGGCGTGCCTGTTCCGGCTGGAGATCGAGCGCAACCGTGACGACGCTGAGACCCTGCGCTTCGAACTCTTCATGCAGTGCCTGCCACCCGGGCAGGCTGGTGCGGCAGCCTCACCAGGACGCCCATGCGACGAGCAGAACCTTTCGTCCATGGAGGGCGGAAAGCGAGAAGGGATTGCCGTCGATGTCGGGGAGGACGATCTCTGGCACTTGTGCCGTGGTGAGCGCTGTGCCGCCGCTTTCGGGGCCCAGGGCGTGCAGGCCTCGTTCTTCGTCGGTGATCAGAGGCATGCGAAGCCTGGCTGCCGCTGCCGTGACATCGAGATGGCCGGTGGGCAGCACGACGTCGGGAGCGGGGACGCATTGGGCTCCCTTGCAGAGGCCTTCGGGTTTGGGGTCCCAGCCGGTGCGGCTGGCGAACACCGCAGGGTCGACCTCGAGCGATTCCAGGATCATGAGGGCACGGTACACGGACGACCCCCGCCGTCTGAAAGCGAATGTGGTGCACACTGCATCGATGCGCCTTGCCGTCCTCGCCTCGACCTCAGCCGCTGTTGCCGCCGCATCGTCCCGCAAAGCAAAGACGGCCGAGCTCAGTGCGGTCTTCGCCGCACTCGTCACCGAGGGTGCGACAGGTACCGAGATCGAGGCCGCCGTCGGCTTGTTGACGGGGGCGCCCAGGCAGGGACGGATCGGGATTGGTTGGGCGACCGTGGCCAAGCTCGAGATCGAGCCAGTGGACGTGCCGTCATTGGACGTGCTGGACATCGACCAACTGCTGGTGGACGTCGCACAGATACACGGGCCGGGATCGGCGCAGCTGCGGGCCGAACGGTTGCTCCGCACGCTCACCCGGGCGACGGCGACCGAGCTCAACTTCTGTCGGATGATCTTGGTCGGCGAACTTCGTCAGGGGGCGCTGGCCGGCGTCGTGAGTGACGCCATTGCGAAGACGGCAGGCGTTCCGCTGGCGTTGATGCGGCGAGCCACGATGCTGCAGGGAGACCTGGGCCAGGCCGCGGTGCTGGCGCTTCACGAGGGTGAAGTGGGTCTGCGCTCGGTGCAACTGGCCGTTGGTCGGGCGGTGGAGCCGATGCTGGCCAGTACGGCTGCGAGCCCGGCCGAGGCGTTGGAGGTCGTCGCCGAGGAGGTATCCGTCGAGTGGAAGCTGGACGGAGCGCGGATCCAAGTACACCGAGATGGCGACGAGGTACGGATCTTCACTCGAAACTTGAACGACATGACAGCCCGACTCGGTGGGGTGGTCGAGACGGTACGAACCTTCGAGTGCGAGTCCTGCGTGCTCGACGGTGAGGTGCTTGGCATGACAGCTGACGGCGATCCGGCTGCGTTCCAAGACACGATGAGCTCAATGGGTGCGGATGGCGCAAGCGAGTCGGCCGTTGATGCGAGCGGACAGTATCTGCACCCTTCCTTCTTCGATCTCTTGTTCCTCGACGGCGAATCGCTGATCGATCGCCCCCTGCGAGAGCGACAGGACGCACTGCATCGAGTCGCCGCGAGGCACTTGATTCCCACGATTCAGACGCAGAGCGTGGAGGCGGCGGATGCCCACCTCGCCGCTGCCCTCGAAGCAGGCCACGAGGGCGTCATGATCAAGTCCCTCGACGGGGTGTACGAAGCGGGTCGAAGAGGCAAGAGCTGGCGCAAGGTGAAGCCTGTTCACACCCTCGACCTGGTCGTTCTCGCTGCCGAGTGGGGGCACGGACGGCGCCAGGGCTGGCTTTCCAACCTTCACTTGGGGGCACGACACCCCGAGACCGGAGAGCTGATCATGGTCGGGAAGACATTCAAGGGGCTCACCGATGAGTTGCTGGCCTGGCAGACCGAGGCGTTTCTCGCCTCGGAGGTCAGACGGAGCAGCACGGGCCACACGGTCTACGTCGCACCTGTTCACGTGGTCGAGATCGGACTCGACGGGGCCCAGGGTTCGACTCGATACCCCGGCGGCGTGGCGCTCCGCTTCGCTCGGGTACGGGCCTACCGGCCAGACAAGAGCCCGGAAGAGGCGGACACACTCGATGCGGTGCGGGCTCTTCTCCCTCGGGCACGGCGACTCCCCGATTGAAGAATCGTCAAAGAATCCGCGAAGGCGGGAACCTTTCGCCATGCTTGAGCGTCGATGAAGTTGTCGAAGCACGCTCGCATACAAGGGGAAGTCGCCATGAGGCCCACGTCACTCGGTACGAATTCGCTCAGCACGAAGTTGGCTACCAGTGCGACCGCGCTCGCTCTGCTCTTCAGTGCCTGCAGCAGCGGGAGCGAAGAGAGCGGTGCCGACGATGAAGCCACGGCCGAGGCCGGCGCTGCGCAGAGCGAAGGCACCGAATCCGAAGGGTCGGCGGAGGAGCTGATCTTCGAGTCACCCATCGGTGAATTCCTCGGCGCGACCGAGGCGAACTTCAATTCTGAAGATCAGCAGGCACGATTCGCCGAGATGGAGCGAAAGGTTCAGGAAGAGATCGCCGCGTGTATGCGAGCGGAGGGCTTCGAGTACACGCCGCTCGACCAGGGCCAGCAAGTCTTCTTCGAAGGAGACGAATCACCTGACGGTCTTGAGTGGGGCAGCGCCGACTGGACGGCGAAGTACGGCTACGGCGTGACGACGCAGCGCTACTCGCAGGCCCAGGTCGGTGATGAGCTGGTCGGGCACCAATGGGACAACTTCGATGACGGGGCCGGCGACGATTTCACCGACCCGAATGCCGCGTATGTCGAGAGCCTGACCCCAAGCGAGCAAGAGGCGTACTACGGGGCCCTCTACGGCCAGGACACCTTCCTCGAGCCACCATGGTTCGAAGAGGGCCGCGAACCCACCCCCGAGGAGGAGCAGGCCTTCTTCGAAGAGCAGGAGGCGAACTACGTTCCGTCCGGCTGTGAACCCGTGGCGTACGAGGAGATCTTCAACTCTGGCGACGGCTTCGGATTCGATGAGGAAGCGGCGCAACGCCTCGATGAGGAGTTCGGTGACGCCTTCGCTGAGATGGAAGAACGGATGATGAGCCACCCCGACGTCATGGCCTACGACGATGAGGTTCGCTCCTGCATCGAGGGTCAGGGCCTGGAGTACTTCAGTCAGGTCGACGGTGGAGGTCCATGGGAGTACTTCGAAGGGCTGCTGGAAGACGCAGGCCTTGGCTACGAATCGTTCGAGGATCCGCTCGAGGGTCTGGACTTCGAGAACATGACCGAGGAAGAGATCGACGAGGCGTACCGCACCGCGAGCGAGGCCCCGCTCCCCGATGATCAGCTCGCAGCGTTGGCGGAACTGCAGGAACTCGAGATCTCGACGGCACTTGCTGAGCGCGAGTGCGGCGGCGGCTGGGAGCAGCGGGAACGTGCGTTGCAGTCCGTCCGCATCGAGATGGAGCAGCAGTTCCTTGACGACAATGCAGACCGTCTGGCCGAGTTCGAAGGCGTCTTCGGCAGCTGACCTCGGTTTCTCCGAAGGTTCAAGGGTTCGAAGGGGAGAGCATTGTGAACAGACGGACGATCCTGGCGCTGGTTGCTGCCGTTGCCGTTGGATCAGCAGGGGTGGGCTGGTTCGCCGGTCAACAGATCAAGTCACCAGCTGATGTGGCGGCGGAAGCCGAGCCGCCGCCGGCATCGCTGATCACGGTTCCGGTCGAAGAGCGTGAGCTGAGCACGAACGTGATCATTCGGGGCCAAGTCGAGTTCGACGACGTCGCCGAGATTCCGGTGAACCCGTCGGCAGAGGGCTCCACGATCATCACGTCGATGACCAAGGTGGCCGGTGACGACTTGGCCGAGGGCGACGTCGCCGTCGAAGTTGCCGGACGCCCCCTGTTCGTGCTGGAGGGTGAGCTGCCGATCTTCCGACCTCTTGCGCCCGGAGTGGAGGGACCCGACGTTCGCCAACTGGAGACCGCCCTGTCTCGCTTGGGCTTCGATCCCGGTCCGATCGATGAGACCTACGACAACGAGACCGAGGCTGCGGTCTCGGAGATGTACCGGGCTGCGGGATACAGCCCGAACGAGGCGACGTCAGCGGAGTTGGAACAGCTGCAGAGCGCTCGGGATCGGGTGCGCAGTGCGCAACAGAACCTGCAGTCAGCGCGTGAAGGGCTCGGAGGACAGAGCGTCTCGGAGTCCACCCGGTTGCAGCTCGACCAGAGCGTGCGGGAGGCAGAGAACTTCCTCGCCGACGCCAAGGCGGAGCGCGACGCCGTGTTGGCCGAGGTCGGCGTCAGGCAAGAGCAGGCGTGGGCGGCGACGGAAGTGGCGGCAACGGCACTGTCCACGGCCGAGAGTCGGCTCGCTGAGGCCAACGCTGGGACGCACCCCGACACTGGGGAGCCCCCCACACCTGAGGAGCTCGACGTCTTGATCGACGCAGTCGAGACCGCTCAGGCGGAGGTCGCGGCGGCGACAGCGGAGGAAGGTGCCATCAAGGCCGAGATGGAGCGACTGCAGGTGGAGCAGGATCGCATCGTGGAGGCCGCCGATGTGGGCTTGCGGATTCAGATCGCCAGCCGGGCTGAGACACTGGCGCCGCCCGACAACAGCGGTGTCCAGGAGTCGATCGCCGCCGCCCAGCGGGAAGTGGCTGATGCCAACGAAGCGCTGGCCACGCTTGACGCCTCGATCGGCACGTCCATTCCGGCCAATGAGATTCTGTTCCTGCCCGAGCTTCCCCGGCAGATCCAGCGGGTGAACGTGAAGACGGGCGATGTTCCGCAGGGCTCGGCAATGTCGGTCACCGGATCTGGTGTGGCCATCCGTTCCTCGGTGTCGGCTGCTGATCGGCCGTTGCTGACCGAAGGCGTCGAAGCCTTGATGGAAGACGCCGGGTTGGGAGTCTCGCTACCGGTGACAGTGGCGTTCGTGGCCGACTCGCCGGGTGGCCCAAATGCGGGCGATGGTCGGTACGCGGTGCGTTTGGAGCCCGTCGGCGACGTTCCTGAAGATGCCATCAACCAGAACCTGCGGGTCACCGTTCCCTTCCAGTCGACGAACGGAGCAGTGCTCGCCGTGCCGATTGCAGCGCTCTCGGCCGGGGCCGATGGCAACAGCCGGGTGCAGGTGGAACGTTCCGAAGGTGTGGTCGAGACCGTTTCGGTGAAGACCGGCCTGCTGGCCCGCTCGGTTGGGCTGGTCGAAATCTCTCCGATCGACGGCGATCTGGCTGCCGGCGATCGTGTGGTGGTTGGCCGTGACACCTCATCCGGCCCGGACGAGGCAAACGAGGGCGACGACGAGACCGATGATGAGAGCAACGAGTCGGACGAGTGATGACGGGCTCGGTTCCCGTTGTTGATCTTGAGGGCGTGACTCGAGTCTTCGAGGGCACGCCGCCCGTGGAAGCACTGAAAGCCACGGACCTCGTGATCAACCGGGGTGACTATCTCGCCATCGTCGGGCCCTCGGGTTCGGGCAAGTCCACGATGCTGCATTTGCTTGGCTTGCTGGACTCGCCAACGGCGGGCACCTACAGGCTTGACGGCATCGACACGAGCGACCTGAGCGAGAAGGAACGGGCTGGCGTGCGCTCGGCCCGAATCGGGTTCGTCTTCCAGTCGTTCCATCTGCTGGGTCATCGTTCGAACGTGGAGAACGTGATGCTGGCCGAAATCTACCGACCGGGCTCTCGCCAGGGTCGGCGGGAGCGAGCGATCGCGGCGCTGGAGCAGGTGGGTTTGGGTCATCGTCTCGATGCGTTTCCCACCACCTTGTCTGGAGGTGAGCGACAGCGCGTGGCCGTGGCTCGAGCACTCGTCGGTGAGCCCAGCCTGTTGCTCGCTGATGAGCCCACCGGCAACCTCGATTCGCATACCAGCGCCCAAATTCTGGATCTCTTTGACCATCTCCACGCAGCGGGACTCACACTGGCCGTGATCACCCACGATGATGATGTGTCGGAACGGGCGGCGCGCCGGGTCCGGATTCGTGATGGCGTGGTCACGGCGGAGGCAGTCAGCGATGCCTGAGCCTGTGGTGCCCGGCGAAACGGACCTGAGCTTTCTCGACGAGCGGGACTCGATCCCGCGCTCACACCTCTCGGCGTTCGACATGCTGAGTGAGGCGACCACCGCATTGACGGCGCGACCGGCCCGCACCCTGCTCACCGCGTTGGGAACGATTCTCGGCGTGGCGGCACTCGTGGCCACGTTGGGTCTGGCCAAGACGGCGGGAAACCAGATTGTGTCTCGCTTCGATGAATTGGAGGCCACATCGGTCGTCGTCCGTCCGCCCCGCAATCAGCCCGGCAGCAATCCC
Source organism: uncultured Acidimicrobiales bacterium (assembly GCA_937997485.1). Classification (GTDB taxonomy): domain Bacteria; phylum Actinomycetota; class Acidimicrobiia; order Acidimicrobiales; family SZUA-35; genus SZUA-35. Next base: position 237,714 of record CALKTH010000009.1, read on the forward strand.
AACAGCGAGCAGCAGCAGGTCTCGGCCATTCCGTGGGATGCAGGCGACCGGCTCCAACGGTTGAACGGGGTCGTTGCGGCTGGCACCAAATCGGATGTGGCGGTGGGCGAAGCGCTGGCTCGCTCGATCCCCATCATCGACCCACTCGGTCAAAGCGAGTTCCAGATTCCCGTGATCGCTGTGTCCCCCGGCTTGTTTGACGCTGTTCGTACCCAACTGCAGACGGGTCGTGTCTTCGACGACGGGCACAACGCGAGGGGAGACAACGTGGCCGTGCTCGGACCGGGGGCAGCCCGGCGACTCAATGTGAATCAAGTCGATACCTCCCCGGCGATCTTTCTCGGAGAGAACACGCTGGCGGTGATCGGCATCATCGCCGATGTGTCTCGAGAGCCTGAACTGCTGAATGCGATCATCGTGCCCGACGGCTATGCGCGCGAACGATTCGCTCTCGAGCGGCCGGCCGAAGTGCAGGTCGAGGTGGCGATTGGGGCGGCCGAGCTCATCGGATCCCAGGCATCGATTGCCCTCTCCCCCAACGATCCGAGTCTGGTGCGAGTCAGCCTGCCGCCGTCTCCTCGACGAGTCCGGTCGTCCGTGCAATCTGATGTCAATGCACTGTTTCTCGTGCTGGGTGGTGTCTCCCTTCTCGTCGGTGCCATCGGCATTGCGAACGTGACGCTGGTGTCGGTGCTCGAACGGACGGGCGAGATCGGATTGAGACGGGCGCTTGGAGCCACGCGCATGCATGTGGCTCGGCAGTTCCTGTTCGAATCCGCCGCGCTCGGGGCGCTGGCGGGACTGCTGGGCACCAGCCTCGGAATCCTCACGGTGGTTGCCGTCAGCGCGAATCGCTCGTGGACACCCATCCTTGACGCCTGGCTGCCGTTCGCCGCGCCCGTGCTTGGAGCCGCCATCGGCTTGTTGGCCGGGACGTACCCGGCGTGGAAAGCATCGGCGACCGAGCCCATCGCCGCCCTTCGCTCCGGCGCCTGATCAGTCGGGCTGACAGGACGGACACCACCAGGCATTCCGGCCGTCGCAATCGGCGGCCAGGATCTCCGTCTCACAACGCCGGCACGGGCGGCCGTGGCGCTTGTAAACGTAGAGGCGGTCCCATCGGCCGAGGTCCTTGCGCTTTTCGACACCGAATTCGGAAGGGTTGGTCGTGATGATCTTGCCGATCTTCTCCCCCGCCTTGAGTTCGAGAACGGATTGTTCCCAGAGCTGCTTGACCGTTTCGGGATGTACGTCCTTCGCTCGTGTCCACGGGCTCAGGCCGATCTGGAAGAGGAGCTCGGATCGATAGATGTTGCCGATCCCGCTGATGACGTCTTGCACCATGATCGCCTTGCCGATCGTGATGGAACGACGACTCAAGCGCTCGAGAAAGTCCTCGTACCCGTCGGGCCGGTTCTGGATTGGATCGGGTCCCAAACGGTTCCGCACGGCCTCGGCTTCCCACGGCTCGAGAACTTCGCACTGGTTCGGGCCAGCCAGGTGCAGACGATCGGTCTCGGTATCCATGAGCACGCGGCAGTTGGGAGACGGTTCGGGGAACGGCAGTTTCTGAACGCGGAACTTGCCGAACAGGCCGAGGTGGATGTGCAGCTCATCGCCGGAGTCGAATCGGTAGAAGAGGTGCTTGCCTTTGGCCTCGATGTCGTCGAGCTGTTGGCCGTTCAGTCGTTCGGCACCCCCTCGAAAGCGGCCTTGCGGTGAGGCGACGTTGACGACGTGGCCGGTGAAACGCTTTCCCTGAAGACGGGCGGCGCGATGGAGAACATGACCTTCTGGCACCGGGAGATGGTGGACCTTGGAGCCGACAAATGCGAGATCAGGTCGTCAGACTGCGGCGTTCCAATGGGTCGCCCAGTGGGCGGCACCAACCATCGTGGTCAGCATGGGGTTGGTGTGAGGCAATTCGGGAAAGGCGCTGGCGTCGATGACCGAGAGCGACGGGTGACCAGCCAGGCCGTGAGAGGCACTCTCCACCACGTCGCGAAGCGTGCTGCACTGGTGCTGCACTGGGGTGCGGTCCTTCGAGATGGAGACGCTGCGCACGCCATCGAGTTCTCGCAGCCAGTAGAGCGCTTGTCGGATCCCGGCTTCCAGCACGAGGAGACGCTCCTTTTCCAGTGCGGTGACGAGGATGACGCCATGCCGTCGGCCCTCCTTGGAGCCACCGGTGTGATCGAGCACGAGCATTTGCAGGTCGACCCGATAGTTCTCGGTCAGCGCGGTTTGGCAGCGGAGTAGGCGGGAGCTGGGAATGCCGGCTTCGCCGGGGGCGACCTGCAGTGGTTCATCGAGCTCGGCGATGACGGCGGTGGACCAGTGGTTGAGCGCGTCGCTGATATTCGTGTCGGAGACGAGACCGGACCGGAGAAGCAGCGATGGGGAGTTGGTGGCCCCGCAAGCAACCGCGACGTGGCGTGCCTCGATCACTTCGCCCGACTCGAGATGTACCTCAATGCTGTTGTCTGATCGTTCGACGAGTCGTTCAACGGCGCTGTCGGTGCGGATGGTGAGGAACGCTGCGTTCGGGTCGGCGACGTCGGGAAGCAGCGCATCGGCCGCGGTCAGGCGTTGCCCGTTCGCATCGAGGGCCAGGGCAAGTGGCAACCAGCCCAGTCCGCCCGACGCCGAGGTTGCCGGGCCGCCAGGGAAGCCTCGCTCCACCAGGGCGCTCATGGCAGTGGTGAAAGGACCTGGCGGATTTGCCGGCGCCTCCTCGATCGTGGGGTACGCATCGCGCAGATCGGATTGGAGATCTGCCGCGTCGTCCCATCCCCAGCGACGAGCATCGCGAGGATCGATCCCTTGCAGCACCATGCCGTTGACGGCGGTCGAACCACCGAGTCCCCGGCCGCGGGGCGGCCCGCCCTCCCACCACCAGTCGTCGACCTCAACAGACGACAAGTGGTTGCCCACACGAAGCGCCGCGGGCAGCTCAGCTGGTCCCGCCTCGAGAAGGAGTGTGGGAATCTGGCGCCGGGCGAGAATCCGCGCCGCAGCACAGCCGGCGGCACCCGCTCCAATGATGACGACCGGGGCGGCGGGGGTCGTCGAGTTCGAAGGCACGCCGATCAGCCGGTCACCAGCGTGGGCGGCACGAACCGCAGGTCCAGTGCCTCACACATTGCGTCTGCGGTGGCCAGCAGCTGACGGTCAGACCAGCGGGGTCCCACGATTTGGATGCCGAGCGGAAGCCCGTCGACTGTTCCCGTGGGGATCACGACAGACGGCAGCTGCGGCATGGTGGCCAGGCCAGCCCAGAACAGGAGCTCGTGGTAGTTGCGCTCGACGCCATCGACGTCGACCGTGCGATCAACGTAGGGACGCTCTGTGTCGTGAGCGAATGCTGGCGTCTGGCACACCGGCATGATCATGACGTCGACGCTGTCGAAGAGTGTGGCCCACTCCAGTTCGACCTTGCACCGACGCTCGTGGGCGATCAACCAGTCTCGATGATCGGCGACGTTGTCTCGCATCATTCGATCGTTGAAGGTGGCGGAGTCGCCAGCATCCAGTGCGGTGGTCAGCGTGCTCCGATGCTCCACCATGCTGGCCCGGACGCGCTCCGGCAGATCGGCGCCCATCACCGCGAAGAGCAGGCGGGAGTAGATGTCGTGCAGATCCCCCGAGGAGGTAGCGGGTCTGATCCCGGGATCGATCGTCGCTCCCACGCCGTCGAGTCGCTCGGCGACACCCGTGACGGCATTGCGCGTGGCCGCCGAGACGGGAGACACCGGATCGTCAGCCCACACCCCGACTCGGAGGGAGGCGACGTCGACCGGGGAAGCTTCGGGCAACGCCGCACCCGGCGCTCCGCCCAGCGGATTGATACGAAGGCATGCGTCGAGCATTAACTCGAGATCGGCGATGCTGCGACCCAGTGGTCCGGAAACGGAGAGGTCCGTCGTGGCCTGATCGCCCGGAGCCGGCGGCATGTGACCTCGGTACGAGATCGCTCCCCAGCTCGGTTTCAAGCCGAAGACGCCGTTGAAATGGGCTGGCACGCGGATGGAGCCCCCGATATCGGAGCCGACCTCGCCGAGCGAGAATCCGCACGACACGGCGACGGCGGCACCGCCGGATGATCCTCCAGCCGTTCGGTCCGGGTCCCACGCGTTGCGGGTGAGGCCGTAGACGTCGTTGTACGACTGATGATCACCGGCGAACAGCGGAACGTTCGTCTTGCCGTAGAGGATCCCATCGGACTCCCGAAGGCCCCGGACAACGTCAGCGTCGTTGGTCGGGACGTGGTCGGCCCACACCGGAGCACCGGCCGTGGTGACCAGCCCCTCGGTTTCGTACGTGTCCTTGATTGTCAGCGGAATCCCGCCCAGCGGACCAAGCTCCTCCCCGGACGCCCGCGCCGCGTCTGCCGCTCTGGCGGCAGCTCTCGCCCCGTCGACATCAAAGGCAACGACGGCATTGACCGACGGATTGAAGATGTCGATCCGGTCCAGTTGCGCATCGAGCAACTCCTCGGAGCCAACCTCGCCGCGCCGCAACGCAGCGACGGCATCGGTGAGGGTGGCCCGGTCCAGATCAAGCGTCACCTGAGCTACGCCTTGGTCTGGTCACGCAGGAAGCGACGCAGAATCTTGCCCGAAGCCGACTTGGGGATCTCATCGGTGAACTCGACGAGGCGAATGTGCTTGTAGCTCGCAACGTGTTCAGCGACGAACGACTGAATGTCCTCGGCGCTGGCCTCTTCCCCTGGCTTGAGCACCACGAACGCTTTCGGCAACTCGCCGGCACCAACATCGGGGACACCAATCACCGCAACGTCAGCGACAGCAGGGTGTGTCACGATCAGCGCCTCGAGCTCCGCCGGCGGAACCTGGAAGCCGTTGTACTTGATGAGTTCCTTGACGCGATCGACGATGAACATGTGGCCGTCGGCGTCGATGCGAGCGACGTCGCCGGTGTGGAGCCAGCCTTCCGAATCGATCGTTGCTTCGGTGGCTTCGTCGTTGTTGAGGTATCCCTTCATGACCTGCGGGCCCTTGATCCAGAGCTCGCCCTCGCCATCGACGCCGAGATCGTTGCCTTCATCGTCCACGACGCGGCAGAAGGTGTTGGGAGCGGTCACTCCATTGGAGCCGCTCTTGAAGTCTGAGCCCACCGTGGCGTGGCTGATCGGGCTGAGCTCGGTCATGCCGTAACCCTGGACGACATCACAACCCAGACGGTCGGCCGCTTCCTGGGCAAGATCGCCGCCGAGCGGTGCCGCTCCGGAGAAGATCTTGCGGATCGTAGAGACGTCGTATTGATCAACGACCGGGCTCTTGGCCAGACCCAGCACGATGGGTGGCACGGCGAAGAACTGGGTGACGCCGTGTTCCTGGATGAGGCTGAGGCCGGCCTCCATCTCGAATCGGGGCATGGTCACGATCGTGACGCCTGCTGCGAGCAAGCCATTCATGAGCACCTGCATCCCGTAGATGTGGAAGAAGGGCAGGACGGCGAGTGCGACCTCGCCGTCTTCGTAGGGCAACATGCCGTCGCTCTGCGAGAGGTTCGAGACGAGGTTGTAGTGGCTGAGCATCACGCCCTTGGGCAGCCCGGTCGTGCCGCTCGAATACGGCAACACGACGATCGACTCGTGCACATCGACCGGCACCTGGGAGGCGCGCTCGCCGAACAGGCCGTCGTAGGAATCCTCACCGATGACAACGAGCTCTTCCGCCGGGCTGTCGGCCATCGCTGCCTTTGCCGTCTCGGCGAACATCGGCACCGTGACGAGCAGCGTGGCGCCGGCGTCATTGAGCTGGAAGCGAACTTCATCTGCTCCGTACGTGGGGTTGATGGTGGTGACGGTGCCGCCAGCCATCGCCACCGCATGGAAGACGACCGCGTACTCGGGCATGTTCGGCGCCATCAGACCGAGCGTCGAACCCGGTCCGAAGCCCCGAGCCTGGAGCCCGCCGGACAGCCGTTCGATCTGATCGATGAGCTCATCGAAGGTGAACGAACGACCGCTTGCGCCGTCGATCATGGCGACCCGATCGCCGTAGGCGGAGGCCTTTCGGAAGGTGTACTCGGTGAGCGGCGTTTCCGGCAGTTCCACGTCGGGAAGTGGGCTGGCGAAGACATGGGATGCAGACATGCCGGGAATGGTGCCTCAACTGGTACGAGAACGCCACCCATGCCCTGCCAAAGCGAGGGTCAGGGCCGGCTGATATCGGCGTTCAACCGATGAACAACTGCCGAACACGGGAAGGGCACAGCGCTCCTCCTGGTTTGCTCTGAGCATGTCGCGCCTTCCTGCCGCCCTTTTTCTTGGCCTTGCCTTGACCGCCACCGCCTGCACCTCTGGCGGAGGCGAAACGGGAGCTGCTGACTCGAACACTGACTCGAGCACCGATGCGGACAGCACACCAGCCACCACGCTGCCGTCTGGGCCGGTCGAGATCCCCGAGCTCGTTGCCGGCGAGGCGATCGACTACGGCCCGGCGCCGGTCTTCAACGAGGGCGACCTCGCACCGGAGGTTGCCGAGTCGCTCGAAGGACTGCGCCGCTCGTTCAGCCTCGGCCTCAATGCGCTGACTGTGGCCCAGCGGGCGGAGGACTTCCAGGTGCTGGCCGACAGCGGCGACGCACGCCTGCTGTGGGTGTATTCGGATCTGCTGCGCTTCCCCTTGGAGGGGCCGACTGGCAACATTCAGGTGGCAGACGCATTCGAACAGCTCTCCGGCACAGAGATCGGGATCTCGAACCCGTGGGGCGACGCGACGAACCGACTGATCGCGTGGGATGTCCCGGCCCCGCCTGGCTACCTCGAGTTCAAGCGCAGCCTGTTCACCACGCTCGAGCCCAAGTGGGAACCCCTCTTCGCCGACGGCGCGGACATCGACTGGCGACACGTCAGCTGGGGCGGTGTCTTGATCGACGATCGCCCGCTGGGAGCCACCAACTCCTGCGCCCGCGGCTGTATTCCAGCGTTGGATGAACCGGTCGTGACTGATGCTGCTGGAGGCGACTGGTATCCGGATGATGAAACCGTGTTCGGTGTCGTCATCAACGGCGAGGCCCGGGCGTACCCGAAGAACATCATGGAGGTCCATGAGATGACGAACGATGTGCTCGGAGGACGGCGGATCGCCATTCCGTACTGCACGCTCTGCGGTTCGGCTCAGGCATGGTTCACCGACGAACTCGATGCTGACGTCGAGTTCCCCGTCTTGCGAACGTCCGGCCTGCTCATCCGCTCGAACAAGATGATGTTCGATCTCACCAGCCTTTCCTTCGTCGACACGTTCCTCGGCAACGCAACATCCGGGCCGCTGCAGGACGCCGGTGTGCAGTTCGAACAGGCCAGCGTCGTCGCCTCTTCCTGGGGTGAGTGGAAGGCCGCGCACCCCGACACCACGATCGTGGCCGAGGACGGTGGCATCGGTCGGAGCTACCCGCTTGATCCTCTGCGGGGCCGAGACGACGATGGCCCCATTTTCCCGATCGGCGATGTCGATCCTCGTTTGCCGGTGCAAGAGAATGTGCTGGGCGTCATCGCTGAAGACGGAACACCGATCGCCGTCCATGTGGCCATCGCCCGAGCGACACTCCAGAACGGCGAAGCGGTCGAAGTCGGCGGCTACACGATTGAACTCGACGGCGACGGCATCCGCGCCCTGGATGGCGACGGCAATGACGTGGGCGCCCATCAGGCGTTTTGGTTCGCTTGGAGCCAGTTCCGCCCCGATACCGGGTTGTGGCCCAGCTGACACAAATAGACCAATGACCTACGGCGGAATCACGCTCGCTTTGCTAGCGTTGCGTTTCGGAGCGGTGGAGCAGCGGCTTCGGCCGCAGAGAAGGTAAGAACATCATGCGAGGCATGTCACGTGCCGAGCGAGAGGGACGTCGCACGGTTGCCGCCGTGCTCACCGGATTCTCGCTCGTTGTAGCTCTTGTCGTTGCGGCGTTCAGCGTCGCGCCTGCAGGAGCTGAAATCGATACCGGGCCCACCACCTTCTGGGGTGTTGAGGGTCTCGCGAGCGGCTCCGGCAACGACTCCCTCCAGTCGAACATCTTTGCCATGGAGCAAATTGGCAACCGGGTGTACGTGGGCGGCCGCTTCACCGACGTGACCAACGACGGCAACAGCTTTCCTCGCGCCTACATCGCCGCATTCGACTCTGCTACCGGGATCTGGATCGACACGTTCACGCCCACGTTGAACAACGCCGTCAACGCGTTGCAGGCGTCACCCGATGGTTCGCGGCTCTTCGTTGGTGGCTCGTTCACGACCGCAAACGGGCAGCCGGCGAACGCGTTCGTGGCCCTCGACCCAATCACTGGCGCCGTCGATGCCTCGTTCTCTGGCACCGTGACGGGAACAGCGAACGTCCGAGGATTCGACTTGGTTGGCAACTGGCTCTACGTGGCTGGCTCGTTTAACGGCGTCGCCTCCCCCGTCGGCAACAATCAAGCCTTCCGCGTCGCCCGATTCAACTGGTCGAACTCGAACCACGACGTCAATTTCCGACCCGAAATTCAAGGCGGGTCGGTCTGGGGCATCGCAGCGAATCCCTCCGCTGATCGTGTCTACCTCGCCGGCAACTTCCTGACGGCCAACGGGGCAGCCACGTCTGGAGGGTTCGCTGCGGTGCGCGTTTCCGACGGTGAGAACGCCACTGGTGTTGACGTCTTCCCCGTCAACACCACCAACCCCGCCCGCCAGTATCTGTACGACGTTGTCGTGACCAACGGCCTCGTGTTTGCCGGCGGTAGTGAGCATCAGATCGTCGTCATGAACGAGTCCGACCTCTCGCTCAAGCGCTTCCATGAGTCCGGACCGAAGGGCGACTATCAGGATCTCGAAGTCGTGGGCAATCGGGTCTACGCCGGTTGTCACTGTCGGGCTGATGCCGTCATCGATTCATCCAACGACGTGTTGTGGTTCGGCAGCCCACCCGCTGGTGTCAGCGATGGCGTTGTTGACATCACGAACAACAACACGTGGGTCACCGGCTTCGACGCAACCACGGGCGAAGTCATCTCCTCCTTCTCTCCCACCATCACCGCGCTGCGAGCTGGCGTGTGGGCCATTCACGGCGCGCCTGACGGTTGCCTATGGCTGGGCGGTGATCTCACCAGTGCGTACGGACAACCGGTCGACGCCATGATGCGGCTGTGCGATTCGAGCACGATCGATACCGAACGACCCACTACGCCAGGGAGTCCGCAGGTTGTCAACACCACCGCTGACTCGGTCGATCTGACGTGGAACCCCTCCACCGACAACGTCGGCGTCGATGCGTATGAGCTCTACGACTCCGCCACCAATGCCCTCGTCGCCACGTCGGCCACGAACTCGGTGACCGTGACTGGCCTCTCCCCCGGTGACGTCACTTACTACGTTCGAGCCCGTGATGCGGTCGGCAACCTCTCGTGGAAGAGCGGCAACACCACCGTGACCATCACGGCAGGTGGCGACACCGAACGCCCGAGCGTGCCGGGCAAGCCACAGGTCGTAGCCACCACCGGCTCATCGGCCGACTTCACGTGGAACGGCTCGACCGACAACGTCGCCGTCACTGGCTACAACCTCTACGACGCCACGACCAACGCGATCGTGGCCACTTCGGCCACCACGTCAGTCACCGTGTCGGGCCTGGCTGAAGGTGAGTACACGTACTACCTGAAGGCCTTCGATGCCGCCGGCAACACTTCGTGGAAGAGCGGCAACACGACCTTCACGATCTCAAACGGTCCGGCGCCAGACACCGAGCGACCATCGGTTCCCGGCAAGCCTGCAGTGGTGAGCCTGGGCGCCGACTCGGCTGACCTCACGTGGACGGCGTCCACCGACAACGTGGCCGTCACGGGCTACAACATCTACGACGCGGCAACGAACAACGTGCTGGCCACCTCGTCCACGAACGCCGTCACGGTGACGGGCCTGGCCGAGGGTACGTACGACGTCTACGCCCGAGCCTTCGACGCGGCGGGCAACCTGTCGTGGAAGAGCGGCAACCGCAACTTCACGATCGACAACGGCCCGCCGGCCGACACCGAGCGCCCATCACCACCGACCGGCCTCATGGCCACTGCTGGGCCCGCCGGCACGGTGGATCTGACCTGGAACCCCTCGACCGACAACGTCGGTGTCACGGGCTACAACGTCTACGAGGACGCAGGCGACACGATCGTGGCCACTGTTCCCGTTGATGACACCACGGTCACTGGCCTGCCCGCAGGCTCGATCTCGCTCTACGTGCGGGCCTTCGACGCAGCGGGCAACACGAGCTGGCGCTCGAACACGCAGACCCTGAACGTCCTGTAGCTCCGAACGTCCACTCAGCGCTCGTTGTTCGCTTTCCTGACCGGCTTCTTGATTGGTTCGGGAAGACGAGCGGCGGCCGCGAACGCATTGAACCACGCCTCGTAGCCCAGGTCGTTGGGATGGAACCGATCACCGGCGGAACGCCCACGCCAGGTGAAGAGTTGCTCGTCGACATCGGCGACGACCAGTCCTTCGGCTGGTGCTTCGTTGCGAATGATTCGGTTGAGTCGCTTCGCCAGCAAGCTGCCATTGGCCGGGAGTGTTGCGAACAGTGTGCCTTTCGGGAGCCTGGCGATCAGCGACATGAGGTCACGCTCGGTGCTCCCGATGGCCATCGACCGCACCAGATCGTTGTTGCCCACGGTGCAAGTGATCAGCGTCGGCGTCTGTTCCAGGGCGCGCAGAGCGGGGAGCTGCACCTCCATCACGTCCTTGAGTCGGGCGCCGGAACGAGAGAAGTTGACGATGTCGAGCGGCTTCCCCCTGCTCAGGTCTGCTTGATGACGAACGAGCCGATGGAGCCAGGACTGATCCCACTCTGATGCACCGATGCCCTGACTGAGCGAGTCACCGAGCGCAACGATGATCGGGCAGCCGGCCTCGATCGAAGCGACACTTCGCTCACGCCAAAGCGCGTGAAAGTCAACGATCTGCTCTTTGGTTCGCCGAGCTCCATTGAAGACCGGCGCGAGTGAACGCAACATGACCCCCGGAGTTGGAGGCGACAGGGCGAGCTCGAGGGCGTCATTCACCGCACGAGTGTCGACGGTCCGAGGCCCAACCTCAAGCATTTGTCGTCAGAAGAACGAACTAAGGTGCGGCCATGAGCCGACTTCTCCATCCGTTCTCATACGCCAGCAAGGCCGAGGCCGACTACATCAACATCGTTTCTGGTGAGGGCGTCGTGCTCACTGCAGACGATGGGAAGCAGTACATCGACGGCATCGGCAGCCTTTGGTTGTGTCAGGTCGGACACGGTCGTCGAGAGATCATCGATGCCATCACCACCCAGCTCAACCAGCTCGCGACGTACAACATCTTCGACCCGATGACGAACAATGTGGCCGCCGAGGCAGCCGATCTGATCGCCGAGAAGTCACCCCACCCCGACGGGCGGGTATTCCTCGGGTGCTCCGGGTCCGAGGCGATCGACACCGCGCTCAAGATCTCACGCATGATCCAGCAGCGTCGCGGCGCTGGCGACAAGCAGATCATTCTGCGGCGCACCCGCGGCTATCACGGCACGAACTTCGGCGGCACCTCGGCGCAGGGCATCGAAGGCAACCGGGAGGGCTGGGGCGATCTCGTCCCCCACTTCATCGAGGTGCCGAGCGACGACCTCGAAGCCGCCGCCCGCGTCTTCAGCGAACACGGTCCCCAGATTGCCGCCGTCATCACCGAGCCCATTCAGGGTGCGGGTGGTGTCCACATGCCACCGGATGGATATCTCGAAGGCATGCGTCGGCTCTGCGATCAGCACAACAGCCTGCTGATCTTCGACGAGGTCATCTGCGGCTTCGGTCGCACGGGAAGCTGGTTCGCCTCGCAGACCTTCGACGTCACGCCAGACATGATCACGTTCGCCAAGGGCGTCACCTCGGGCTACATGCCGGTCAGTGGCGTGATCATGAGCAAGCAGGTTGCCGCTGAGCTCGAACAGCCGGGTCTCAAGTTGATGCACGGCTACACGTACTCCGGCCATCCCGCCTGCGTCGCGGCTGCCATCGCCAACATCAACGTCATCGAGGCCGACGGTCTGGTCGACCGTTCCCATCACGTTGGTGCGGAGTTCGAAAAGGGGTTCTCAGCCATGGCCGCCGACGGCATGATCGAGAGCTACCGCGGGACCGCTGGCATCTGGGCCGCCGAGCTCGGCCACGACGCGCTCCCCATCCGCGATCGCATGCTCGAACTGGGCGTCATTGTCCGCCCGATCGGCACCTCGCTCGCCGTGTGTCCCCCGCTCACCATCTCTGATGCCGAGATCGCCCAGATGATCGAAGCGATGGCCACCGCCCTCAATGAGCTGGCCCCGGAGCGAACCAGCGCGTGACCCAACTGCGGTGGGTCTGGCGCCTCACCATCGACGTCATCAATGAGTACCGACGTGATGGTGTTGGCGACTTGGCCGCGAGCATCACGTTCTGGACGTTGCTGTCCATCCCTGCGGCCATCCTGGCGCTGGTCAGCGCGCTCGGCACCGTGCAATCGCTCGTTGGCGAAGACGTAGCCACTGATCTCCAGACCACGATCGATGACTTCCTCATCGACACGTTCTCCGACGCCAGCCCGCTCCTCAACACGGTCGATGACCTGTTCAACGGCCAACAGACCGGCGTCTTGACCTTCTCGGTGCTTTTCGCCTTCTTCTCGCTCAGTCGCGGGTTTGCCGGACTCGTCCGTTCGCTCGATGCGGCCTACAACGTGGAGGAGGGGCGGAGCTGGTGGCACGTCCGTCTGCTCGCGATCGCCCTCGGCTTCGGCACGGTGGCGGTGGTGACCGTCGGGGCAACGGCCGTAGCCATTGCTCCCAGTGTGCTCTTTGGTGAGCCGTCACGGCTGTTCGCCACGATCGTTTCCATGCCCCTGCTGTTCGCCTGGGCGCTCACGCTCTTCCACATCGGGCCGTATCACCGAACGCCGCTGCGCTACGACGCTCCAGGCGCTGCCCTGACGGCCGTTGGGTGGTTGGTAGTGACACAGGGCTTTGCGTTCTACGTGCGCCTGACCGACACCGGGAACAGCGTGCAGACTTCTGTCGGCGCCCTGCTTCTGGGCATCACGCTGATGTACGCACTCAGCGTCATCATGCTGGTGGGGGCAGAGCTCAATGATGTGTTGGCCACCAGAGCCGGGGTTTCGAAACGCCCCGCCAGCATCCGGGGCCGCTTCCGACACGTCGTGCGGCGGGCCCGTCCCAGCCCCAACCCCGACCCAGACGTCTGAACCACCACCAGAATTGCCGCGCTCATGTACCTCAGAGGTACATGAGCGCGGACTTTCTGGTGCCCGGGGTGGGGTTCGAACCCACAAGCTCCGAGGAGCGGGGCCTTTTAAGGGCCCTGTGTATGCCAATTCCACCACCCGGGCGGGCGAGCGAATAGCGCCAACGTAGCGCCCCGAGGCAGACGCCGATACGAGGAGTCTCTCAGCTCGGCACGAGCACAATGCCCACCGCAGCCGAGACCAGCGCCACGAAGATCACAGCGTCGGCGAAGACCCAGCGGGGCTGCTGATACGCGATGCCGACCGACCCTCGCTGCTCGATCGCTTCGCCCAGCTCTCGTGCTCGCCGAACCGACGCCGCCGTCACTGTGGCCGCAACATCCATGCCATCCACCAGGTAGTGGCGCACGTCGCGTGGGCCCTCACGTTTGGGACGAGTCCGCCACAGGGTCGTGACGAGTGCGAACTCATCGGCCACCAGTGGCAGTGCCCGAACGGCAATGGTGAGGGCCGCTACGAGCTCGTCGATCGGCACCCGGACCCATCGCAACGGCCGCAACATCCACTCGGCAGCTCGAGGAAGGTCGGCCGCCTTCGTTGTCCAGCCGATCAGCAACGACAGGGCGAGCAGTCCGAGCGTGACCCCGAAAAAGCGAATCTGGAAGATGGCACCACCGATGCCGAGTTGGCGCTCGCCCACACTCACGAACGGCTCACCGCCCGAGAGGATGCCGAAGAACATGGCAATGACCATTGCTGCGTACAGCAGCCGCGGCGGCCGAGGGATCACGGAGACCGGCAGACGAGCCGCCACGAACAGCAGAACCACGAGTGCCCAGATGATGCCCACGGCGATCCAACTGGGAGAGAACGAGAAAGCGAAGACCAGGGCGGTCAGGCCAACCACCTTGGAGCGGGCATCCGCTCGGTGGACGATCGTTGTGCCGTCGACATACCGGAACAGGTTGAACTGGCTGATCATGGGTTTCGCCGGTCCCCGACGATACGACCTTCGTCCAGCGTGATCACTCGTCGCCCGAGCGGCAGGCTGTCGTCGAGATCGTGCGTGACGGTGATGACGGTTGTCTGCCGGGGCAGCTGCTCAACCGCCTCAACGAGAGCGGCCCGGGAAGGCGCATCGAGCCCCGCCATCGGTTCGTCGAGGACTGTCAGAGTGCAGGCCCGCCCGATGAGCAGCGCGAGTCCTACTCGACGCTGCTGTCCTACCGAAAGGGCATCGATCGGCTGAGAAAGCACCGAGAGCGGAAAGCCCATCACACCGATGGCCCATCGGATTCGTTCGGGGGACATGTTGAACGAACCGATTTCTGCCGCCACGTTCGCTCGCAGGAGTTGAAGCCGCGTGTGCTGCACCAGCAGGCCGATGTCGCCCGCCTGCTCCACCAGAGCTTCACCACTGCGGACGGCGCTTCCTTCCGTCGGGGTGGTGAGACCAGCGAGGATCCAGGCCAGCGTCGATTTTCCGCAGCCGTTGGGACCGGTGATGAGCACACGCTCACCGGGACGGATCTCCAGGTCGATGTTCTGGAGGGCAGGCCGGGCCCAGGGTGAACCCGCCGCGTGGATGTGTGAAACGCCCTCGAGACGAACGACCTCATCGAGCAGCATCAGGCGTCCGATCGCTCGGCGTCGTCGATCAAACGGATGACTCGATCGGCCCCGTCCGTCTCGTTTTCGAGATGGGTGACATGCACGACAGCGGCCGAGGTCGAGATGTCTTTCAACACGGCGAGCACACGGGCCCGCGCGCCGGGATCGAGCATCGCCGTCGACTCATCGGACAACACAAGAGCGGGCCGTCGAAGAAGGGCTCCTGCAATGGCCAAGCGTTGCAGTTCGCCACCCGACAGTGAACCTGTCTCCCGTTCTCTGAACCCTCCCAGACCGACCCGGCCGAGTACTTCAGTCACCTCAGTGTCGTCCGGCCGCTGGGCCAGGCCCCACGCCAGATCATCGATGACTCGCGCACCCACGATCTGGCTTTCCGGCCGTTGACCGATGACGGCCGTCCCACCGGGCAGCCCGAGTCCGACCGAGCCCGGGCGGACGATCTCACCGGAAGCGGCCACAAGCCGGTCGGAGAGCACGCCGAGCAGCGTGGACTTGCCGACACCGTTGGGACCCATCACGACCGTGAAGCCGCGCACCCCGATCTCCAACGCCGGGAGTTCGATCTCGCTCACACCGCGAGCCACAACAACACCGCGGAGCTCCACCGGTACGGGCCGAGGCTCGGGTGACTCACGCGGCGATACCGCCGGAGTGTGGGCTGCTCGGGCCTCATCCAAGGTGGCGAAGGAGCTATCGACCCTCCGTATTGCCGGTGTGCCCACGTTCTCGATAAGGAGCGTGATGGCGATCGAGATCACAAACTGGAAGGCCGGGATGGCGATGTACCAGTGCTCGAACGCCCACTGCATTCGGGGGTCGGCGAGCTCGACGAAACCACCTGCACCAATGCGGGTCAGCCCATTCGACAGGCCGGTCCACTGGATTTGAGCGGCCTCGATCGTCAGCTCTCGGAACCCTGCGAAGAGCGTGAGGAAGCCCACCGTCAGCGAGGCGACCGAGACCCAGCCGACGATGAGGGCCACCGTGACGGTCGTCGTCTTCGACCAGCCATGCCGAACGCTTCGGCCAACGACTCCGCCGAAGGTGGCCATGACCAGCAGTTGACTGGCCGAGGAGAAGCCAGCCATGAGGAAGGTCAGGACGACACCGACGAAGAAGGCGACGGCAAGCACCCGGTTCCGGTGCCGCAGCCCGAGCACGGCGAAGGGAATCGCGCCGATGATCGTGGTCGTGCCTGCGAAGGGCGTCAGCCGGGCGAGAATGATGGTCAACACCGTCAGGTCGGCCAGAACTGCCGCTTCTGCCAGCTCTCCCGGGGTGAGCCGGCCCGTCCGTTCCATTCGGGACAGGCTACGGCCTGCGACCGAGACCGAATCGATCAGGCAGGCCGGTATGGCAACGGATTGACACCATTACCGAAGAGATCGAGATCATCGGCCGGATCGCCATCCGGGATACGGAGATCACCAGGGGCTTGGGCGGTGAAGCGGTCGGCCAGCATGTTGGCGAACCGGTGCACGGGTTCCTCGAATCGAGGTGAGTATCGGCCTGGTGTGTAGCCGCCGGCAGTGAGGCCCCGCTGGTTGCGTTGCACGATGTCGATGTCCTCGGTGTTGACGTCGATCCAGAAGTCGCGAGTCACCGCGAAGGCGTGCTCGCTCACGGGTGCCTCGTGCGGGGGAAGAAGCCAGATGGCTCGCTCCAACGTGCGGCCGGGAGCAAGCGGCTCGAGCAGCATCAAGAACACATGATTGGGCAAGACGGACAGCAGCACGTTCGGGAACATGGCAACGAACCGCCCGCTTGCGCCATCGGACTCGGTGAGTCCGGCCGCCGGTGGCATGGCGGTCCAGTCGTCGCGTTCGTCGGACGACACCGGGGTGGTGGTCTGGCCGCAGTACATGCCAGGCCCCTGATAGCGATAGTGGTCGGCAACACGAGACACCTTGGCCAGGTCCGGGTGCACCCAGGTCAGGTGGTAGTACTCCTGGAAGTTCTCCGAGATCAGCTTCCAGTTCGCCCGGATCTCGAACGACCGCTCCTCTCGGAGACGCCAGGTGTCCAGCTCATAGCCGGCAAGCCGGAGCCCGAGATCGCCCATGCATTCGGCGACGCTGGGCACCTCCGCCTCGAGCGACACGAAGACGACACCAGCGAAAGCTTCGACCCGCACGGGGTGCAGGCCGTAGTCGGCCCGGTCGAAGCCCTCGAGCGGATACTCGTCGAAACGTGGCGTCGCAATCAGACTTCCCGTGAGGCTGTATCCCCAACGGTGGTACGGGCAACGAATGGTTCCGGAGAGCTGGCAATCGTCTTCCAACAATTCGGTTCCCCGATGGCGGCACGCATTGCGGAACGCCCGGAGTTCACCATCGTCGTCGCGGGTGATGATGATTGATTGGCCGGCAACGGAGCGCACGATTGTGTTCCCAGCGTCACGGACTTGATCGCTGGCCGCCACCCCGGTCCAGAATGAGCTGAACACGGTGGCCTGTTCCGCCTCGAAGAACTTCTGGTCGGCGTAGCAGGCCGCAGGAAGCGTGTGCGCCGCATCCACGGGTTGGCGAATGCCGCCCCAGGCGATCTCGGAGCTCCAATCCGTGTGCATCCCCATGGCCATCGAGCGAGTGTGTCGTCCTCACATGCCGGGGGCAAGGGCAAGCAGCCTTGAAGCAGAGGCTTGTGCGTGGTGAGAGGGTCAGTTCCCCACGGCGGACATGGCGACGTGAGCGCCAGTGGATCGGCGGGCCAGCAACTCGGCGACGAACAAGTAGGTGTCGCGGTAGCGGTGTGTTCCGTTGATTTCGCTGACCATGGCGTCGGCCACCATCTCGCCCATGTCGCCGAACGGCTGCCGCAACGTCGTCAGCGGTGGCTCGGTGGTGGCCGTGAAGTCCGTCCCGTCGTACCCGACCACGGAGACTTCACCGGGGATGGCAAGGCTGAGCGATCGGGCCGCTTGCACCGCCCCGAGCGCCATGAGGTCGTTGCCACAGATCAATGCGGTGAGGCCGTTGGAGAGCAGCCTGGTGGCACCGGCTCGACCGCCTTCGAAGGTGAAGGCCGTCTCCACCATGGCGACGTCGGGACGCTGAATCTCGTGGCGAGCAAGTGCTCGGTCATAGCCCTCTTCGAATCGGTGGGCCGAGACGTAGCGCCGGGTGCCGAGCACACAGCCGATCCGTCGGTGGCCGAGCGAAACGAGGTGGTCCACGGCCCGCCCGGCCGCCATCTCTTCGTCACTCACGATGTGGGGCACCGGGAGTCCGGTGCGGCTGCCATTGACGAGCACGAACGGCATGGCTTGGGCCACGAGTCGCTCGTAGATGCCGAGGTCGCCCTCGAACTCTGCGTGGCGGCCCGTGAGGAAAATGAGGCCGTCGACGCCGACGTTCACAAACTCCTCAACGTAACGCTCCTCGGCCAGTAGATCCGTGGAAGCGACACCGATCGAGGTGACGATGTCGTGCCGAGCCAATCGTTCGCTGATGCGTTGGGTCAGCTCTGAGAACACCGGGTTCGTGAGCTCGCCGGAAATGATGCCGACGGCGCCGCGGCTCACCCGCCCAGGACTCGGCACGTCGGTGTAGCCGAGCTCGCTCAGGGCCTGAATCACGCGGGCTCGCGTGCGTTCGGCAACACCGTGCCTTCCGTTCAAGACGCGGCTGACCGTTGGCTCGCTCACGCCCGCTCGGGCGGCAACGTCTCGCAGAGGGGGTCGACTCACGGCGGGCAGTGTAACCCCAGATCTCATCGCGATTTCCATGAAAGGTTGATTGCCTTTTCAGAAAGTCGCGCTTAGCTTTCAGGAAGCCCGCAACGAATGCCGCTCGAATCCGCCGTCCTCCGGACGGTTCGCTTCTCGGTGTGCTTCGTCGCGGGGTGAACGTGTCGGACACCGGTCCGACCGATGACCTGGGGAGAACCCTGAACATGATCACGCGCTGGAAATTCCTCGCCGTGCTGCTCACTGCCTTCGCGCTCGTTGCCGCTGCCTGCGGCGGCGACGACGAAGCAGAGCCGGCGGCGACCACTGAAGCCGCGGCGGAAGAGACCGCCACCACCGAAGCCATGGAAGAAGAACCCATGGAAGAGGAAGAGGCCATGGAAGAAGAGGAGCCCGCTGAAGAAGAGGCTCCCGAAGACGAAGCCATGGAGGAGGAAGAAGCTCCCATCGTGCGAGCCGACGCTGACCTCGTCATCTGGGCCGACGACACCCGCACTCCGGTGATCCTGCCCCTCGCGGAAGCCTTCGGCGCCGAGAATGGCATCACGGTTGCGGTGCAGGAAGTCAACTTCGGCGACATCCGAGACCGTCTCCAAACTGCGGGCCCCGCCGGCGAAGGACCCGACGTTGTCATCGGCGCTCACGACTGGCTCGGCCAGCTCGTGACCTCCGGCCTGCTTGCTCCGGTCGACCTGCCCAACAGCGCGGACTTCTCCGCGGTCGCGATCGAGGCCATGAGCTACGAAGGCCAGCTGTACGGCGTCCCCTACGCCATCGAGAACATCGCCCTCATCCGCAACGTGGATCTCGTTCCTGAGGCTCCGGCGTCGATGGAAGAGCTGGAAGCGACGGCCCTCGCCCTGGTGGCGTCCGGAGACGCGGAGGTGCCCCTGGCCATCCAGAATGACCCGGGCGATCCCTTCCACGACTTCCCGCTCTACACCGCGGGCGGCGGCTACCTCTTCGGCCAGAACGCCGATGGCAGCCTGAACCCCGACGATCTCGGCCTCGACTCCGAGGGTGGCCTTGCCGCCGCCGCTCAGTTCCAGGCCTGGACCGAGTCCGGTCTCCTCACGCCCAGCCTCAGCTACGACGTCATGATCGAGAGCTTCGGTCAGGGCACTGCCCCGTTCGCGATCACCGGTCCCTGGGCCGTCTCCGATGCTGACCGTGGCTTCAAGGCCACCGGCGTGAACTACGTCGTCGAGCCGATCCCGGCCCTCAACGGCACCACGGCCGCTCCGTTCGTGGGCGTCCAGGGCTTCATGGTCTCGGCCAATGCTGAGAACCCGCTCTTCGCCCAGACCTTCATCACCGAGGTCATGTCGACCGAGGATGCCCAGACGGGCTTGTTCGAAGCGGGCGGCCGTCCTCCGGCCCACCTCGCCGCCTTCGAAGCCGCCGCTGGCGATCCCGACATCCAGGGCTTCGGCGAGGCTGGCATCGCTGGTCAGCCGCTTCCCTCCATTCCCGCCATGGGTTCGGTGTGGTCGGCTTGGACCGACGCCTACGGCCTGATCCTCTCCGGTGAGAGCTCCGGTGAAGAGGCCTTCACGAACGCTGCGGAGCAGATCCGTGCGCTGATCGCCGAAGGCTGATCCTCATGCCCGAGCGCACCTCCCCGTCGTCCCGACCGAGCCGTGCCGGTTCGGCCGCGTTCGTCGGGTTGTCGCTCGGACTCGTGATCAAGGTCATCTTCCTGGCCACGATCAATGCCACGTCCATCTGGGCTCTGGGACGACTCGTTCCCGAAGGAGTCTGGGTGGGCGTGGCGTTCATCACGATCGCCACGCTGGCGATCGACATCGTCTACCTGGCCCCCGGACGGTGGGCCATCCCCTTCCGCTACCTCCTGCCGGGAACGATCTTCCTGGTCGCGTTCCAGCTCTATCCCGTCGTCTACACCGCCTCGATCTCCACAACGAACTTGGGGACGGGCAACATCCTCGACAAAGAGGCGGCGATCGAGCAGGTCATCGCAACCTCGGTCGGCTCCACTGAGAGCGACATCTCCTACGTCGCCCGTGCTGCCCAATCGGCCGATGGCACGCTCGGGCTCTTGCTCACGGACAGCCGCACCGATCCGCCGTCCCACTTCGTAGGCACCACCGAGGGCCTCACCCCGGTTGACGCCGCAGCAATCGACTTCGACGGCGATCGAATCAGCGAAGCTGCTGGTTTCACCGCCCTGAACCTCGGCCAAGCCGCCGACTTCGAGACCCAGCTCTCCGAGCTCGAGGTCCCCGCCGAGGAAGGAATCATCCGGCTCCAAACCTTCAGCCGCGCGGCCCTCGTGGGCTTCCGCCTTCAGTACG
The DNA here is from genome assembly GCA_937997485.1 of uncultured Acidimicrobiales bacterium. Classification (GTDB taxonomy): domain Bacteria; phylum Actinomycetota; class Acidimicrobiia; order Acidimicrobiales; family SZUA-35; genus SZUA-35. Next base: position 258,595 of record CALKTH010000009.1, read on the forward strand.
ACGACGCGAGCGACACGATCACTGACGTCGAGACCGGAACCGTGTACTCCCCTACCGAGGGTTTCTTCCGAGCCGATGACGGAACCCGGCTCAATCCCGGTTGGGAAGTGAACGTCGGCTTCGACAACTACCGGAGAGTGTTCAACTCTGAAGCTGTGCGCGGCCCATTCCTGCGTGTGTTCGTCTGGAACTGGGCGTTCGCCGCCGGCACCGTGCTGTTCTCGTTCGCCCTCGGCCTGTTCCTGGCCGTGTCGCTCGATCACGACGAGTTGAAGGGCAAGCGCCTCTACCGCTCGATCCTCATCTTCCCGTACGCACTTCCGTCGTTCCTCACTGTGTTGGTGTGGCAGGGAATGATGAACAAGGACTTCGGTGTCATCAACGGCCTTCTCAACGCTGAGGTCCCGTGGCTGACCGATCCGTGGATGGCCCGAGCATCGCTGCTTCTCGTGTCCACGTGGCTGAGCTTTCCCTACTTCTTCCTCGTGAGCACAGGTGCGCTCCAGTCGATTCCGAGCGAGCTGGTCGAGGCGGCCAAGGTCGACGGGGCGAACGGGCCGCAGGCGTTCCGACGCGTCACACTCCCGCTGCTGCTGATCGCAGTGGCACCGCTGATGATCAGCTCCTTCGCCTTCAACTTCAACAACTTCAACGTTGTGTTCTTCCTCAACCGAGGTGGGCCGCCCATCGCCGGTGCCCAAACCCCTGCTGGCAGCACGGACATCCTCGTGACCTACACGTACCGCCTGGCGTTCGAGAGCGGCCGAGGTCAGGACCTGGCCTTCGCCACGGCGATCTCGATCCTCATCTTCCTGCACATCGCCCTCTTCAGCGCCTGGGGCTTCCGCAAGACCGCACGCCTGGAGGAAATCTGATGACTGCACCCGTCGTGAATCGGCGTCCGTTTGGCCGGTGGTTCCGGGAAATTGGATGGCGCCACGTCGTCGGTGTCGCTGCGCTGATCTTCTCGCTCTTTCCCGTGCTCTTCATCATCTCCTCATCACTCAACGCATCGGGAAGCCTGAGCAGCTCGGGCTTCTTCCCGTCCGAGTTCTCACTGATCAACTACCGAGATCTGCTCAGCGGAGAGGATGCGCCCTTCCTGAGCTGGCTCTGGAACACGATGCTCGTGGCCGGCGGCGCGGCCATCGCCAACACGGCCATCGCGGCCTTTGCCAGCTACGCCTTCAGCCGCATGCGCTTCGCCGGCCGCCGGGCGGGTCTGCTGAGCATCCTCCTCATCCAGATGTTCCCCACGACGCTGCTGTTCGTTGCGCTCTTCGTGCTCGTTGGCGATATTGGTGACATCTTCCCCGGCCTCGGGTTGGGCTCCCGTCTGATGTTGTTCATCATCTATCTGGGCGGCGCCCTTGGTGTGAACACATGGCTGATCAAGGGCTACTTCGACACCATTCCTCGGGATCTCGACGAGTCAGCGATCATCGACGGGGCCACGCACGCCCAGATCTTCTTCCGGGTGATCTTGCCGCTGGCGGCACCGATCCTTGCCGTCGTCGCGCTCATCACCTTCGTGTTCACGATCAATGAGTTCCTCGTCGCCTCCGTCGTCCTCGGTCAGGGTGACGCGGAGAACTTCACGCTCGCCGTTGGCATGTTCCGCTTCGTCGACGGACAGGGCGGCGAATGGGGGCAGTTCGCTGCCGGCTCGGTGATGTCCGGTGTGCCGGTAGTGGCCCTGTTCCTCTTCCTCCAGAAGTACATCGTGTCCGGCTTCACCGCCGGCGCGGTCAAGGGCTGAAGGGCAACGGACCGAGCGCCGATAGGAACACACCATGATGCAGCCTCATCACGACCCATCTGCCCGCTACGTCGATCAACCCCGGCCATCGCTGGGCGACACCGTGACGGTGTCGGTCGAGCTCCCCGCTGCCGACGACGGCAGCACCATGCCAGTGAAGCGCTCGTGGCTTCGAGGCATGCGGGACGGAGAGCAGTTCTGGGCCGAGGGCACGGCGGACGGTCATCACCTGCGATTCGAGCTCGAGTGCACGCAAGACGTGCAGAACTACCGCTTCTACTTGGAGACCGAAGACGGCCCCCGCTGGCTCAACGGCGGCGGGCTCATCGACTGGGACCCAACCGACCGCGAGGACTTCCGCCTCCTGACCACCGGTGGTGCCCCCGAATGGGTTCCGGACCTCGTTTGGTACCAGATCTTTCCTGATCGCTTCGCGACGACGAGCCAGTATCGGCACAACGACCACCCAACCGACACGTCATGGGCTCGGTGGAGCGAGTGGGACGAGCCAGTCACGTCCGACCGGGGCGACAGTGGCATGGACATCATGCATCAGCTCTACGGCGGCGATCTCGACGGCATCACGGCCCACCTCGATCATCTGATCTCGCTCGGGATCGGCGGCGTCTACCTCACGCCCGTCTTTCCCGCGCGCTCCAACCATCGATACGACGCGTCCACGTTCAGCTTCGTTGATCCGGTGTTGGGTGGCGACGAGGCGCTCATTCGCCTTGCTCAGGCGGCCGACCGGGCCGGTTTGCGAGTGATGACCGACCTGACGCTCAACCACACGGGCGACGTGCACGAGTGGTTCCAGGCGGCACAGGCCGACGCTTCCAGCCCTGAAGCGGACTTCTACTTCTTCACCGAGCACCCCGATCGGTACGAGAGCTGGCTCGGCATCGACAGCCTGCCCAAACTGGATCATCGCAACGCAGAGATGCGGCGGCGGTACTACGAAGGTCCCGACTCCCACCTTGCCCAGTATCTGAAGAAACCGTTCGACATGGCGGGTTGGCGGATCGATGTGGCAAACATGACTGGACGCCTCGGCCCCATCGATTCGAATCAGGACGTGGCGCAGGCGGCTCGCCGCACCATGGACGAGCTGGATCCTGACAAGTGGCTGGTCGGCGAGCACTTTTTCGACGCCACGCTCGACGCTCCGGGCAACGGATGGCATGGCGTCATGAACTACGCCGGCATCACGCGCCCCATCGCGTCGTGGCTCGGCAAGTTCACCGCTCTCGGCGCCTTCATGCCCGGCCCGGGCCAACCACCCCGCGACGGTGTGCAGATGGCCCGTGCCATGGACGCCGTCCGGGCCGCCACGCCATGGCAAGTCACCGTGGGTTCCATGAGCCTGCTCTCCTCCCATGACACGGCCCGCTGGCGCACGATGTGCAACAGCGATGAGGCCGCACGCATGGGCTTTGCGCTTCTTTTGTGCCTGCCTGGAGCGCCCACGTTCTTCTACGGCGACGAGATCGGTCTGACGGGCGACAGCTCCGAGCAGGCCCGCCGGACCATGCCCTGGGACGAAAGCCAGTGGGACCGCACGTTCCTCGACTGGTATCGCTCGGTCATTGCGGTCCGAAACGACCACGTCGCGCTGCGCCACGGCGGTTTCCGGTGGGTGCACACCGACAGCGAAGCGGTCGTGTTCCTTCGCGAGACCGCGGACGAGCGCATGCTGATCCGCGCTGCCCGCACGGCCACCGGCCCCCTGGCGCTCTCCCCTGCCTCGTTGCGGGCCAGCCGTGCGGACGGCGTTTTCAACGCCGATGACCTCGACACTGCGAACGGCGCCTTCGTGCTGCCTGGTGACGGCCCCACCCTCCAGATCTGGAAACTGACATGACGATTCGCCTGCCCGTCCTGCTCCTCACGCTCGCCCTCATCGCAGCGGCGTGTACGAGCAGCGACTCGCAGGCGAATGACAGTCTCAGCGGCGGCGAGGTCTCTTCGGCTTCTTCGTCGACAACGCACGACGAGTCGGAGCAATCCGACTCGTCCCAGAAGGAGAGCGACGGCAGCTCGCCGGAACCGATCGATCTCAACGTTGCCCTGATCTGGCACCAGCACCAGCCGCGCTACCCCGTGGTGGACGGCATCATCACCAAGCCATGGGTCCGCCTCCATGCGGCGAAGGACTACGTGGATATGGCCACGCTCGTCGAGGAGTTCCCCGAACTGGAGCTGACGATCAATCTCACGCCGGTGCTGCTCGATCAGCTGGTTGAGTTGGAGTCCGGCGTTCGAGACTCGTACTGGGTGGCGGCCGCCACCCCGATCGAGGAACTGGACGATCGCACCCGTCAGTTCCTACGCGATCGTTTCTTCGACGTGAACCCTGTGGTGCTCGAACAGTTCCCCCGCTATCGACAACTTCGAGCCAAGCGGGACGAGGGCGCCGACTACGACGACCAAGATCTACAGGACCTACGAACCCTTTTTCATCTGGCATGGCTCGATCCCGAGATGCCGGAGTACGAAGCGCTCCTCCCCCGTGCCCTCCTCGCCGATCCCGGGTTCACCGACGCCGACACCGCAGCCCTGTTGGCCGGGCACGAACGACTTGTCGCTGAGGTGATTCCCACCCACGCCCGCCTGTGGGAGTCGGAGCAGATCGAGATCATCACCACACCGTTGGCGCACCCGATCCTTCCACTCCTCGCCGACACGTCCCTGGCGCTCGAAGGAGACCCGTCCGCCTTGCTCCCTCGCGACGCGTTCCGGGAATACGGCGACGCCGAGGAACAGGTGCGCCGAGGCCTCGATCGGGCGGAACAGCTTCTCGGACAGCGACCGAACGGCATGTGGCCGGGGGAGGGAGCGGTGGCACAAACAGTGATGCCGATCTTCGCCGAGGCCGGTGTTTCCTGGGTGGCCACGGGCGAAGATGTCCTGGCCCAGTCACTTCATCTGGGCGGCTTCAGCCGAGACGAGAACGACCTGGTGCTCGAGGCGGCCGAGCTGTACCAACCACGTGTTGTCAGCACTCGCCAGGGCGACGTGCACATGTTCTTCCGGGACAACCGGATCTCCGACCTCATCGGCTTCGAGTATTCCGGCCGGCCGGCGGCGGAAGCGGCCGATGACCTCGTGACCCGACTGCTGGCCATCCGGGAAGCGTTGGACGGAACCGAGGGTGGGCACACTCCGCTCGTCACGATCGTGCTGGACGGCGAGAACGCGTGGGAGCACTACCCGAACGACGGGCGGGACTTCCTCCGAGCGCTGTACACCCGCCTCACCACCACCGACGGGATCGCCACGACCACCCCGTCGCGCTTTCTTGCCGACCACTCCGAGAGCGTTGCGCCGCTGGAGGAGGTGTTCCCGGCAGCCTGGTTCAGCCCGGATTTTGCAACGTGGATCGGTGAAGCCGAGGAGCAACGGGCGTGGGAGCTGTTGCGCCGAGCCCGCCTGGCTCTTCGATCGGCCGAACAATCGGGCGACCTCACCGCTGAGCAACGGGAGGCGGCGACGCGGACCATGCTTGAAGCCGAAGGTTCGGATTGGTTCTGGTGGTACGGATCGGATCAGGACTCGGGCGACGACCGCTCATTCGACGATGCGTATCGAGAGCTCCTGGGTCAGGTCTACGACGCCATCGACGAACCCCGTCCCCGTTGGGTGAGCGTGCCAATCATTCCTGATCCGGCCGTGGAGCCAGACACGGTCTCGACCGAGGCTCGCACGATCGAGATCGACGGCAACCCGGCCGACTGGGAAGGGGCGACGTCGATCGTGGCGCCCGACAGCGCCGGTGATCTCCTCGAAGTCGGCGTGGCCATCGACGAAGACCATCTCGCCATTCGGCTCAATGGATCCCTCGGTGATGAGTTCGAGATCTATCTCCGGGCGCCGCGAGGAACGTCCCGCCGAGGGACGACGTTTGACGATCAGCTGTTGGGCTTCGATGCCACGCACCTCATCAGAACTGACGGCGCCGGTGGCGCCTGCGTGTCCAGCGTGTTGCTCCCGGTGAGCTCCGTTGGTGAGCTGCCCCGGCGGTGCGAACCGGTGCCGTTCGCCGAGTCCGAGTCGGGAATCGAACTCTCGATCCCAACGAGCGAGGTGGGTGCACTGGCAGCCGGCGACCGTGTGTTCCTTCGCATGCGGGGCGACGGCGCGCGACTCGCTCCGGCCGAAGGTCCTCTGGCCATCCCGGTCCCCGACATCGCCGGATCCGATCCGTTGCTCGACGTGATCGATCCAGCCGACGATGACACAGGCCCCGGAACCACCACGTATCCGACCGACCCGGTCTTCGTGGCGGGCAGTTACGACCTGCGGGGGCTGCAAGCGGGAACCAGCGGTGACGACGTGGTGTTCTCCTTCGAAGTGGCTGCCGCGGTGTCGAACCCATGGGGGTCGCCGACGGGGCTCTCCATCCAGACGTTTGATGTCTACCTCGATGTCGATCCCGGGGCTGGTACCGGCCGTTCTGAGCTCCTCGACGGCCGAGCGGCGTCGCTCCCGGCCACGTTCGGGTGGGAAGCGGCCGTGACGGTAGAGGGCTGGGACGCTGCCGTGGCAACAGCAGAAGGCGACGGCACGTACACCGAAGCCGGTCCGACCATGTCGGTGTCTGTACTCGGTGCTGAGGGGCGAGTCACGGTGCGGGTGCCCCGATCCTCGCTGCCGGACGATCTCGACCTGACGACCGCAGGCATCGCCGTCGCCGTGCTCAGCCAGGAGGGCTTCCCCACCCCAGGCGTCCGACGGGTCCGAGACGTTGCCCCCTCAGCCAGCCAGTGGCAGTTGGGCGGTGGCGCCACCACTCGGGTGATCGACGCCTTGGATTCACTCGAAGGTTCGAGCGTGGACGCCCTTGCCGCTGGCACGATCCCCGTGATCGTCTCTCGCTGAGCTCGAGGGCAGGCGTGGACAGCCGTGGACGGCGGACTCAGGCGGCCCGGATGGGGCGGACGGGAGCGAGGTCGACGTTTTCCTCCTCGTGGGTGAGCGGGGCGAGGAGGCCGGCGACGGCCGCCCACAGAAGATCTTTCACCCGACCGGCATCGTGCCCGGTCAGCCGGTTGGCAACGATGACACCATCAATCATGTCGGCCATGACCGCTGCTCGAGGCCGATGCCGAACGGTGACAGCGACGGTGGCCCCACCTTTGGCTCGACGTCGGATGGAACGATGTACGCCCTTGGCCCGGGGCGGGCTCCGGAAGGCCGGCGCATCGTGACCAGCGGCCTTCGACGCGTCGGAGAGCCGCCTGGCCGTATCGGCAAATTCAATCGAAGTCATCCGTCCTGTTCCCACGCACACCATCATGACGAGGTGGTGTGACAGTGACTTCTCCGCACCCTGAGCGCAGGACTCGGCAATGAGACCTGGAATACTCAACGCATGTCTTCCGCTCACCGGCCAATGATTGCGATGACGCCTTGGCGCCGAACGCTTCCGACATGGATCCACCCCGAAAGCGACCTCTACACGCTGAATCCCGACTACGTCGCCGGAGTCGAGAAGGCGGGCGGACTCGTGATGATCATCCCGCAGGTCAGGAGCGACGAAGAGGCACGGCACGTCTTGGCCACGTTCGACGGCCTGGTGCTCTCCGGGGGCAACGATGTTGACCCGGCGCACTACGGACACGAGAACACGGCCTCCTTCGGCACCGACACCGCAGCCGATCTCAGCGATCTGGCCTTGGCAAACGCAGCCATCGCCACGGAACTGCCCTTGCTGGCGATCTGTCGAGGAGCGCAGATTGTGAACGTGGCGCTCGGCGGAACGATGGAGCAGCACATCTGGGGCCGCTCAGACGACCATCCGCACAAGGATCCAAAGGACCGCTCGGTCGAAGCGTGCGAGGCAACCCTTGCGCACCGACACCCGGTCATCCTCGAGGAAGGATGCGAGACGGCTCGGCTGTTCGGAGCCACCAAGATCAGCGCCAACTCGCTGCATCACCAGGCCATTGACGAGCCGGGGGCCGGCATCAACATCGTGGGACGCTCACCCGACGGCACCGTGGAGGTCATCGAACACGAATCCGCCCCCATGGTTGGTGTGCAATGGCACCCAGAACGCCTGGGCGGGGAGGGTCATCAGGTGCTGTTCGACTGGGTGGTGGGACAGGCCCGCTCGTGAGCGAGCAGATCCCAGAGGCACCTCGGCTGAACCCAGCCCAACAGCAGGTCTTGGACGAGCTTGGCAGTACGGACCGGCCCACGTTTCGCGACGACCTCCGGGATCACTTGCGCCACGAGATCGAAGAGGCGATCGCTCCCCTCCTCGACGCACACCATCACATCACCGTGGACCAGCCGCTCTTCCTCTCCAAGCGAAAGCTCAGCCTGGTGCATGGTTGCGAAGCTCGCTATCTCGCTGATCTCACCGATGAGTTCTCGTGGTCCATCCCAGCCGCACGAGGCACCGTGGCCCACAAGGCCATCGAAATCCTCATCACCCGCCGGGGGAATCCCACGCCTCTCGATCTCGTGAACGACGCCATGGATCGCCTGGAGCTCGACGAGCGAAGCCTTGGAGAGTTCATCCGGGGCCTCGACGAGGCCGAGCGGGCCGAGCTGGTCGGTTCGGTCAATGACTTCGTCTCAACGTTCGTTGAGTCGTTTCCACCGATCAAGCGGCAGTGGGTGCCTGTGGCGGAGTCCCGCAGCCGGGCCAATCTCTGCAACGACCGCGTGGTGCTGCAGGGAGTCACTGATCTCAGCCTGGGCCGTTCCCGAGGGAACGAGGCAGGCAAGGTCCTGATCGATCTCAAGACAGGGCGCCCTCAAGCGGGCCACATCGATGACCTCCGGTTCTATGCGTTTCTCGAAACCCTGAAGTTCGGAGTCCCGCCCCGCCTGCTCGTGAACTACCTGCTGGAGTCTGGGGAGCCGCGCAAGGAGCAGGTCACGGAGGACATGCTCTGGACCACCGGCAAGCGCGTGGTCGACGCGGTGGAGAAACTGCTGGCCTTGGAGACCGGAGAACGGGAGGCCCGACGGACGCCCAGCGGCGTCTGCCGGTTCTGTCCCATCCAGTCCGATTGTGCGGAGGGAACGCAGCACCTCGCCGTGCTCGACGACGCTGTCGCTCCTGCCTCGCCGATCAGCTGATCAGCTCGTCAGCTCGTCACCCACGTTGACGACGCCGGCGGAGAGCACTCGAGCGCCGACAGAGAGCAGGTTGTTTCTCGTCTTGATGAGATCCTTCAGCACCGACAGATCTCGCTCCAACCCCGGCTGTGGACGGGTGACCATGACGCAGCGATCGATCTGCTTGATCACATCGATCTCGGCCGACCCGAGACGGACCTGCGAACCGACCAGAGCGTCTTCGCCGCCGCCCTCGACCACAACATTCGTCCGGAATCGACGGATGTCTCGATCACCGAGCGTGTCGGTACCCACGATGGACAGCTGTGACTTGCCGCTGTCGTGGAACGATCCGCTCGGCCCCTGCCAGCTCACCCAGTCCGCATCGTTCTCAACGTCCATGGGGTTCTCGTAGGTCGCGCCCTCGTCGCTCGGACGCACAAGTTGCACGTCCTTGCCCAGCCAGGAAGAGAGCGCTGCGTCGTCAGCCGTCTCGGTGCCATCTGGCAGCGAGATGACCACCTCGCCGTTGGCCTCGACTCGGGCCGACGCGAACAACAAGTCTGGCTCGCGGCGGGCAGTGAGGACCGTGTCGGTCTCGGCATGGAACAGGCCCCACTGCCGATCGCCACCGAGACCGGCGTCGCCGATCTCGATCGAATCGACTCGTTCCCCGCCAAGAGATTTCACCGGATAGCGCCACAGTTCGAGAACTCGCATCCCGGCACCCTAGCCAGTCGCTCGGAACGGGTTGCTACGAGCTGGTCGGGGCGCCGGTTCTGGGATGGAGGCTCGGCTTGTACATGCGACGGTACGCAATCCAGGCGGGCACGCCGGCCACGATCGGGCCGAGCCACGACACCAGCCGGTAGGCGGCGGTGGCGAGGAGTGCGTTCTGAGCGCTGATGCCGCTGATGATCAACGTGGAGACGAGCACGGATTCCACGAAGCCCAAACCGCCCGGTGTGATCGGGATCATGCCCATCACCGCGGCGCCGGCGTACGCCAACAGCACGATCGAGAGGCGAGGGTCGGCTCCGACGCCGTAGAGCGCGGCGATGAGCGCCAGGTAGTCGAACGCCCAGTTCATGGCAGCGGCCGTGATTGCCTTCGGCCAGTTGGACCCGAGAACATCGACCAGCCGGTCTCGCTCTTCCAGCAGTCGGCCCTCCTCCAGCCGGCGAGGTGTCCCCACTCGACTGGTGACGAAATGGAGCACGGTGTCGATCCGTCGACCGACCCACGTCAGCGGACGATCGAACGCAATGCCGACAAATCCAAGAACCACGAACAGGGTGAACAGCACGCCGCCAGCGACGGCGGCAGGCCACAGGGCTTCGGGCACCGGCGCCCCAAGAAGCGCGAGCAAGAGCGCGGTAGCGGGGATAGCGACGAGGGCCGCAGTGGAGAGGATCGACGTGGCGGCCAGCGCACCGGCGGCCTCGGCATGACTCACACCACTGACCGAGAGCATTCGGTAGAGCGTGGCCCCGCCCGGAGCGGCACCACCCGGTACGACGCGGCTCACGGCGTTCGACACGAGCTGGCTCGTGGACACCACAAACCAGCTCGCTCGCGGCAGCACGAGACGAATCAGCCACCACGCGCAGAAGAGGCTGAGAACTTCGAGCACGAACATCACGACAAACCAACCGACTCGGATGGTCTTGAGGCGCGGCGTCGAAGACAGCACGTCCAGGAGCTGCGGAGCGAAGACGTAGAGGACCGCCACGGCAATGGCGAGCCACACTCCCTGCTTGATCCAGCCGCTGATCTGCGCCGTGCCAGCGGGTGTCGTCCGGATCGATTCCACGAGACGGTCGAACGACTCGCCCCGCTCTTGTCGGCGCCACGATGTGCGTTCAGGCATCGGCGACCTCGCGTGGCCGCGCCCAGGAAAGCAGTGGTCGACCGAGCCGTCCGAGCAAGTCATCAAGCAGCGAAAGCGGAAGGCCGATCACGCCCGAGTAGCTGCCAACGATCTCGGTGATGAACATCTCGCTCGCGCCTTGGAGGGCGTACGCGCCGGCCTTGCCCTGTGGTTCACCGGTCGCCACGTACCAGTCGATTTCGTGATCGGTCAGGGGGCGGAACGTGATTTCGGAGGTCGAGGCTGCAGTGTGCGACACCGACCCGGCGACCACGGACACACCGGTGAACACACGGTGGCTACGACCGCTGAGCGAACGCAGCATGGCTCGGGCCTCGTCGTCGTCTTCCGGTTTGCCCAGCGACACGCCATCCAGATCGATCGTGGTGTCGGCGCCGATGACGACATCGTTCCTGGCCGCGTCGTCGCCTGCCGCCACCGTCGCTGCTTTCTGGAGCGACAGCCTCTCCACCAGCTGTTTTGGCGTCTCTCCCGCCTGCGGGGTCTCGTCGATATCGGCGGGCTGAACGACCGGCGTGATGCGCACGCGATCAAGCAATTCACGGCGTCGTGGGGACGACGAAGCCAGGATCAACTCCGGGCGCTTGAGCATCCCCTGTTCGGGCATCCCCCGACTGTAGAAGACCCGCTCACGAGATCCCCGGTTCTGCCGATGGAGCACCATGAAGTCGGAGCAGAAGACTCGCCCCTGCGAACAGTGTGGCGCCCCGAATCGGCTGTGGATCACCACGTGTCCGGAGTGCGGCACAAGCAAGCGAAACTCTGACTTCGACGTGTCTCTGGCTGGCGAGCCAGCGCCGCCGCTGGCCGCGACCGAGCAGTGGATCGATTTGCCGATCTCGGCCGACGAGCCAGTGCGCGTCGCCCTGTTCGTGCACTTCCTGAACGAGCGGAGCCTCGACTTCTCTGAGTCCCGGCGCTTTGTTTCCGTGCGGACAGAAGATGCGCCCCGGCTCCTTCGTGACGTCGTCCCGTGGGCCTTTCACCACGATTTGCCGCCGGACCCTCGGCTTCACGACTCGCTGGCACTCACAATGCGCTCCATCGGCATCGCCGTGCTGGAAGGCATCGAGCGAGAGACGTCGCTTCCCATCGAGTGGCCAGAAGGCGTGGTCCGGGAGGGCGTCGACCTCCGCTAGTACGTTCCAGCTGGCATTGACGTGAGGAGCTGGCCCGAGCCATCCAGCGGCCGCTCACCCAGGCGCAGGAGACACCGCCACCAGATCGCGAAGTAGCTGACGACGGGGCGATCGATCGCTGCTTCCAGCTCAGCGACCTCGCCGAGGAGTCGGCCGGGCAACCCGGGAACCAGAATCGCCTCTGCCGACGGCGAGCGTCGAGCCGTCTCTTCGATGCTGGAGCAGACGAAGGATGGCTCGAAGGTCTCGAACGAGGCTGCCCACGACGCTTCGTGCGTCTCGAAGCGACCTTGATCGACGAAGCTCTGTGCCCCGACCACTTCGAGACCAGCTTCCTGGGCGAAGTTGCGGTAGCGATCGGCCCACTCAGGGCCGTAGTAGGTCGTGGCCAGCGCGACCCGGCGATGTCCGAGGGCCAAGACCCCGCTCGGAACTGACAGGCCCATCATCTCGAACGGAACGCCAGCATCGGCTTCGATCGAGTCCTGCAACGCTCGACCAGCGTCCCACCCGTGGGCCGTGGAGAAGGGCGTGCCGAGTTGCACGACCACTTCCGCTCCGGCTTCGGCAAGGGAGCGAGCGCATGCCCGAATCTCGTCTGCGGCCGCGATGATCTCGGGCATGGTGAACTCGAAGTCGCCGTCGAGGCGCATCTGCGTGTGGAGCACGTCCACGTTGGGCGCGATGTCGAGGAGTTCTCGCGACGTGGTGTCGAAGTACCTGGGCACGACGATCACACCGACTCGACGGCGCTGCTCTCTCGGCTGGCCTGCCGCTCCGCTCCCGCCGTTCACGACGGACTGAGTTCCACCTGCACGGTGGGCTGCCCCGGGCCGGCACTGAACAGGATGATGGGCGCTCCCGTGCTGCAGTCCAGCGGAGCTGCATTGATCGGTGTCAGCCGGTCGATGCCGAAGCCAAGTTGGGCACCGTCGAGTGTGGCATCACCGATGGTCACGCCGATCTCCAGCTGATCGTCGGTGGGCACCGTGATGATTCGGCCATCCTCGACGGTGTAGTCCCCGCCGAGAGATCCGGTGGCTTCGCCGAGGCCCTCGATTCCGCCGAGCTCCAAGGCCAGCGTCAACTCTGGTGTGTACTCATACGTGCCGTCGTCTCTGAACGCCAGACCCGTGCCGCCCATGACCTCGAAGCTCAGCTCCAGGCCCTCGCCGCCTTCGGTCGCAGCCGCGGCCAGCAGATCGAAATAGTCCGCCAGCTCGGCCGCCTCGATGTACCAGTCGCCCACGAGGCAGGAACCGTCGCCGGCATCGAAGTCGGCCGGGACTTCGTCCGAACCCGTCTCGACCGCAGCTTCCGCCGTCGTGGTTGGCGCCTCCGTGGTCGGCGCAGCAGTGGTCGGAGGAGCTGTCGTGCTGGTGGCGGCCTCGTCGCTTCCTCCACAAGCGGAGGCGAGGAGCACGAGGGCGCTCAATGCAGTGACGGTACGAAGCAAGCGGGTCGGGCGCATGGGCCGAAACGGTACCTGGCGCACGTTCGCCCCGGCCCGCGTCTCGTGCGATGATCCTGCGATGCCTCTCGTCACCGTTGACATCACCGATGCCGTCGCCACCCTCACGCTGAACGATCCGGACCGTCGCAATGCGATGAATTTGGACATGTGTGATGAGGTAGACGCCGCACTCACCGAGATTGAGAACAACACGAACGTGTCAGCCCTGGTGGTGACCGGAGCTGCGCCCGCGTTCTGTGCTGGCGCCGATCTGGGGCACTTGGGTGACTCCGCCGAAGAGGGTCTCCTCGCCATCTACGAGGGCTTCCTCCGGGTTGGTCGAAGCCCACTTCCCACGATCGCCGCAGTCAACGGCGCGGCGGTCGGCGCAGGCATGAACCTCGCGCTCATCTGCGATGTCCGTTTGGCTGGGGAGTCCGCCAAGTTCGATGACCGCTTCCTTCAGATCGGCATCCACCCCGGTGGTGGTCACACGTGGATGTTCCAGAACATCACCGGCCCACAGGCCGCCTCGGCCGCGATTCTCTTCAGCGAGGTCCTCAACGGCCGGGAGGCTGAACGCGTCGGACTCGTGCACCGTTGCTACGCCGACGACGAGCTGCTCCCAGCGGCGCAAGAAATGGCTGCCCGCACCGGCAACGCGCCACGAGACCTGGTGCTTCGCACCAAGCAGTCGATGCAGGAAGTACAAGCGATGACGTCGCAGCGAGCCGCCATGCACTACGAACTCGGTCCGCAGGCGCACTCCACCCGCCAGCCCGCATTCCAGGAAAAGCTGGCAGCGCTCAAGGCTCGCATCTCCAAGAAATAGCGAGGCAGCGCAGAGGGAGTGTGGGGCTACGAGAGCCATTCCTCGGTGAGTTCATCGGCCCGCTCAAACCATTCCTCGGCGGTCATGGCGAAGCGAATGTGGTCTTCCCACACCCCGTCGATCTCCAGGTAGCGCTCGGCCACACCCTCAGAGCGAACACCCAGCTTCTCCACGACGCGGCGCGATGGTGCGTTGCGAGGCACGATCGAGATCTGCACTCGGTGCAGATCCAGCTCTTCGAACGCGTATCGCATCACCACAACGACGGCCTCAGGCGTGTAGCTCTTTCCGGCGTGCTTCTGATCGATCCAGTAACCGACGTACGCGCTCTGAAACGGTCCACGTTGGACAGAATTGAGGTTCACCTCGCCGGCGAAGTTCCCGTTGATGAAGACGCCGAATCCATACCCCGAGCCCAGCTGCCACTCTCGTTCGCGGCTATGACAGCGCAGCGAGAAGGCGCCACGGTCTTCGACGACGTCGGGTGAGCCGGGCAGCCTGCTCGGCTCCCACTTGGTGAGCCAATCGGCATTGCGCCGGCGGACTTCGCGCCACTGCGCAAAGTCGTCGCCCACGAGGGGGCGCAGGACGACTCGTTGTCCAAAGAGTGTGTTCACTGAAGCTCCGCCGCGAGCGCGTCGAGAAGGTCGTTCTCTGATACTCGAATGTTCTCGATGTCGTAGTGACGCATGATCTCAACAAGGACGCAGGCGCCCCCGACAATGAGATCCACGCGATCAGGATGAAGCCCTGGGTTGTGTCGGCGATCCTCCGCCGCCTCGGTGGCAAGGGTGCGGAAGACATCTTCTGCCGCTGCTCGCTCGAGATCGAAACCGTGGACGTGATCCCGGTCGTACTCGATCAACCCGATCTCGACGGCGGCCATCGTGGTGATCGTGCCGCCTACGCCGAGAATCAGACCGCTGCTACTGAGTGCGTCCGCGATCTCCGGCATCTCACGAGTGACGTCGTCGAGGTGAAGCTCGATCACGGACAGTGCGGCCGAGAGCTCGGCAGCATGCGGAGGATCGCTCTCGAGGAACTCACTCGTCACTCGGGCCGCACCGGTGTCGACAGACATGGCTCGCTCGATGCCATCTGCGGTCGACCCGATGGCGAACTCGGTGGAACCTCCGCCGATGTCGATGACCAGGACGGCGCCCAGATGATCGAGCCCGGCAACGGCGCCGGCGAAGCTCAAGCGAGCCTCCTCCTCACCACTCAGGAGCCGAGGCTCCACGCCGAGACCAGCCGACGCGGCGGCAAAGAGTTCGTCTCGATTGGCCGCGTCCCGAGCAGCGGAGGTGGCCACTGCCGTTCGGGTCTCGACGCTCCCGTCACTGTCGATGATCTGGGCGAAGGCCGAGAGGGCGGCCGTCACCCGTTCGATGGCCGCGGCGCTGATGGAACCCGTGTCTCGCAATCCCTCGCCAGTGCGGGTGATCCGCATCTCCCGCACGACGGGTCCACCGCCGCCGGTGATCAGCAGTCGACAAGAGATCGTGCCGATGTCGACGACTGCGACGCGCTTGGTTTCGGCCTCCGATGCAGCCATTACGTTGCCTCGGGCTGCCAGGTAGATGCCAAGCCGGGCTGGGTCGCGTCAAAGGCGCGACCAATCGCTTCCAGCTCACGCTGCACCCACCGGCCCACGGCGTCGTCGTCGTTGCCGGCGAGGAAGTTGGCGTAGTGGGCGTGAAGGCACTTGACCCCAAGTCGGGTGCCGCCAACGCCACCCGAAGGCAGTGGACCGTCGTGCTCATCGGGCAGGCGAGCGTCACGTTCGGCCCGGGCTCGCTCGTGTGTGGCCGCGATTGCTTTCTCGCCGATCTCGGCCTCAGCCCGGTTCACACCGCCCTCCGATTCCAGGGTGCCGATGATTTTGTTCAACGCCCGGTCGCACAACCAGAAGCGGGTGGGCATGGGGCGCCCGGAATCGAGGAGCGGCTCGTTGGCCAGCACGACCGGCGTTCCGTCGTCCCGCCGAATCACCACCTCGAAGTCGCCCATGGGGCGACGTCCGAGGAGCTCGGTGACGAGTTCGAGATCAGAAGGGACAGCAGGCACGCGGCAGGCGCTGAGATGTGGGCGAGACGTTCGATTGCGGTAGCGAGACGGAGTCTCAGCTACGGCCGCCGAGGATCCATCGAAGCACGAGCAAGAGCACGACGCCGGCCAGCACGGGAGCGGCCCGCTTGGCGATCGGGTCGCCAGTGACGGCCAGCAAGTCAACCGCTTCGGCCTCGGGGGAATCGATCTTGCGCACCTTTGGTGCCTCGGTAGTGTCGGCTGCTGCGGTGTCAGCTGCGCCGTTCGAGGCGGTGGCGGCAGCGGCTGCGTCGGCCAGTGGTGCGGCAACGGCCGGCTCAGCGGCCGGAGTCGCTGCGGCCGCAGCATCGGCGGCGTCGGCGGCATCTGCCGCGTTCGCCTTGCTTGCTTCTTCGGCAAGCTTGATACGCAGGTTCTCGGTGAACTGACCGAGGATGTTCTTCGACACGTCCTCGATGATTCCTCGACCGAAGCTGGCGACCTTGCCACTGAGCTTGAGGTCGGTGTGGATCGTGACCTTCGTGCCGCTGTCTCCCTCGGGCACCATCGTGGCCGACACCAATGCGTTGGCATTGCCCTGGCGAGGATCGCGGCCCTCAGCCTTGAGCTTGGCCGTCTTTGCCTCGACGTTCTGTTCGAGGAAGGACGCCTTGCCCTTGTATTGGGCCGAGATCGGACCGACCTTGATCTTGACGTTGCCTCGATACTCATCGCCCTCGATCTCGGTGAGCTGCGCACCCGGCATGCATGGGGCGATGAACTCGAGATCGTTCAGGATCTTCCAGGTCTCATCGACCGGTCGGTCGATCACGAAATCGTTGGTCAGCTCCATCGGGAAAGGTCCTCTTCAGTGTCAATATCGGCGGGGTTTCCCGAGCACGGTACCTCAGAAACGAGGTCGGGCCGATTTCGAACGAGGACTCGGGCACCTTCGTCGCCATCAGTGGGGAGCAGCGGCCAAACAGACTGCTCAAGCTTTGTTGGAGGGCGTCGCTTGCCCGCAAAGTTGGCAGCAACGATCTCGCCCCGTGATGCGCCAACCGAGCGCCACGCCGACGGTGGAACCAGCGGTTGATCGCCGAGACCAACGACCACCGAGTTGTGGCCGGCCAGCTCTGCCGCTGCGACGCCGGCGAGCAACGTTTGTGACTGGCCCTGTTCCCACGTTTCGCAGTGGACGACCGTGACATCGTCTGGGAGCACTTCGGAGAGGTCAACATTGCCGACCACGACGAAGACCTCGTTGAAGCCGGCGGCCCGTATCGAGTCGAGCGCCCACGAAACAACGGGACGGCCCCTGAAGTCGGCGAGCAGCTTGTGAGTGGCTCCGCCGAAGCGTGAACCCGATCCTGCTGCGAGTAGGACGCCAGCGACGGTCATGAGCGCTGACCGTACCGAGGGGTCAGCCCAGTTCCAGCAGGTGACGGCTCTCGAGCATTTCGATGAGTGCGTCTTCCTCGAGGGCTGGCGCGAGCCACAGGCCCTGACCCTGGTGACAACCGAGCTCGATCAGCTGGTCACGAGTCGATTCGTCGTCGACACCGGCTGCGGCCACTCGAAGGCCGGCGGTCTGGGCGAGCGTGATGAGAGAACCGACGAGCGCTCGACTGGACAGGCGGTTCGTGAGATCGGAGATGAGATGCAGATCGATCTTGACTGAGTCGATGGCGAAGCGGGGCAGGAGGTCGAGGTTCGAGTAGTCGCTTCCGAAGCGATCGAGGGTCACGGGAACACCGAGGGCCCGATAGGTGTCGAACACGTCCTTCAAGGCGTCGGAGCCGGTCCGAAGCACGACCTCGGGCACTTCGATTCGGAAGTTGGATGCCTTGAGCCCGTGGCGGTTGATCTCCTGCGTCATCAGCTGACGGCTGCGTGACTTCAAGAACATCTCGGGCACGAGGTTGATGGACATTTGCAGATCTCGGACCGGCAGACCGGCCTTCTGCCAACGGGCAAACATGGCGGTGGAGTTGGCGATGACCCACTCATCGATCTGGGTGGCAAAGCCTGAGTTGATGGCCAGCGGCAGGAAGTCCGCCGGAGTGATCACGCCTCGCTCGGGATGGTTCCAGCGGACGGTTGCTTCCATACCTCGCAAGGATCCGTCTCGTAGATCTCCGGTCGGCCAGAACATCATCTGGAGTTCGCCATTGGCCGTCGCCTCTCGCAGCTCGGCGAGAATGGACACACGATCGTCCACTTCGGCCAGCGTCTCCGGGGTCACCCGGACAGCTCGGCCCTTGCCCTGCGCCTTCGCTCGATACATGGCAACGTCGGCCTGCTTGATGAGCGTCTCGGTGGATCGCTCGCTCGAGGCGGCCGCGACTCCGATCGAGGCGCTGATGCTGACTTCCTCGTCAGCCACGATGAAGGGCAGCTCGAGCGCAGCCACCACACGGCCGGCCAGGCGCTCGGACTCCATGATGCCCAGGCCGCGCAGCACGATTGTGAACTCGTCACCACCGAGCCGGGCCAGGAAGTCCGACGGGCGAAGCACGTCTCGAAGCCGCTCCCCCACTCGAACGAGGAGCTCGTCGCCTGCTCCGTGCCCGAGTCGGTCGTTCACGGCCTTGAAGCCGTCGAGGTCAACGAAGAGCACGCTGATGAGTTCGCCCTCGTTGACCAACATTTGGTCGAGCTCTTGCACGAGGTGTGCTCGGTTCGGCAGGCCGGTGAGCGCGTCGTGGGATGCCTGGTATTCGAGCTGGGCTTCCATGCGCTCACGTCGGGCGATGTCCTCGGCCAGCGCTTGGGTCATCTCGTCGAAGGCGTAGGAAAGACGGCCGAGTTCGTCTCGGCGAGGATCGCCGGTGCGGACGGTGAGGTCGCCACTGGCCACCGATTCCGCCAGGTCGGTCATGCGGCCCAGACGACGGGCGAAGCTGCGGAAGGCCAGGACGACCACGAGGACGATCACCATTGCCGCCGCGATGAACACGGTGATCAAGCGAAGCCGTACCGAGTCGAGGTCTGCGTAGGCCACCGCTCGATCGACTTCGAGTACCGAGACCCAGCCGGCCTCGGTCTTCACTCGGGCCGATGCCTGGACCACCTCGTCGCCGTCGTCGGCAATGGTTTCCTTCACGATCGGAGCGCTGTCGATCTCTGGGTTGACCTCCAACGACTTGATCCGACCGAGCTCGTTCAGATTGCTCCCGCCAACGACGAGCAGCGAGCCGTCAGGATTGGGTTGCAGGAGGAAGGTTTGGAGGCCTCGCTCTTGCGTGGTCCGTCCGCTGACACTGGCGATGAGTTGGTCAACGTCCCACTCGGAGACGATCACGACACCGACGTCGGATTGCTCGATGCCCTCGGTCGTGGCGATGTAGCGCAGGATCGGCACATGCACGGTGCCGTTGTCGAGAGCGAAGGCTCGGTCGGTCAGTCGCAGATCGTCGGGGCCAACCTTGCTCCAAGAGCCTTCGACAGCAGGATCCATCTCACCGGCCGATGCTTCGAGGTTGCCGAAGACGAAGACCGCGATGCTCACGAGCCCGCGCTCTGCGTTGTCGGATTGTGCGTTGATGATCTCGGCCTGGAGCTGTTCGCGAGCGCTGAGCTCGTTCGCCGAGTTTCCGATCAGCTGGTTGACGTTGCGGACGAATGCCTCGCGACCGCCGATCTCCAGAAGGATTGATTCAGCCCGACCCAGGGCGAAGGACACGCGTTCCGACTCGACTTGGCCGGACAGTCCAATATTCTCGTTGACCTCGGTTTTGACGAGGTTTGCGGCAAAGGAAGCGACCCAAAGGCCGAGGAGGACGATGGGGACGCACGCGACGAGAACCGCCAACGTCACCTTCTGCGCCAATCGCATGTGCATCCACACACGCCAAGGCGCAAGTCTCCCTGCATCCGGCATCACCTTTGTCCATCGGACGTTCTTCGCCGAATTTCACCGATTCGGCCAGGAGCTTGACCGCCAGGCTCGGGGCTTGTCAGCCTGTGACAGCGGCCGGTGAGGACATCAAACCGGTGGCGATCAGGTAGCTCTCAATAATCTCGAGCAGGTGTTGTTCCGGCATCGAATCGGGCTGGACGACGGCCCGAACGCTGAGTCCGTCGATGAGGCTGACCAGGCCGTCGGCGAGCACGGAGGATGACGGGGAGATCCCTTGAGCGACCTGGGTTTCGGCAACGTTGTGCGTGATCAGCTCTGTCCACTCGTTGTAGCGGCTGAGCATGCGCTCTTGAATGCGATCCGAGAGCGCGACATGGCCCCAAAACGCCAACCACACTCGCCAGTCCAGAATCCGGACCTCGTCAAGCGGCAAGGCCATGCGGACCAACTCACACAATCGTTCGTGTGGCTCTGCGGCAGCCAGGGCTTCGCTGAGTCGCTCGGACTCGTTCAGGTGGCAGTAGCGAAGCACCTCGAGGAGGATCTCTTCCTTGTCGCCGAAGTAGTGAGTAATCAGGCCGGTCGTGCACCCGCAAGCCTCGGCGATGCCCCGCATTGTGGCCGACTCGAGGCCACGCTCAGCGATGAGATTCGTGGTGGCCTCGATGATTTCGCCACGGCGCTGATCTGGATCGACGATCCTCGGCATCGCCGCAGCGTAGTACCTGTCGTCAGCGGTGGATATCACCGTCGGCGTCTCGCAGGCTCGGAGCAAGCCGGCCAGCGCGCTGAGCAATGATCTCGGCGCAGATCGAGATCGCCGTTTCCTCCGGCGTTCGACCGCCCAGGTCCAACCCGATGGGGGCCATGATGCGCTCGAGTTCGGCCTCGGTCACGCCCTCGCGTCGCAAACGTTCGTTGCGATCGTTGGTCGTCCGGCGTGAGCCCATCGCTCCGAGATAGCCGGCGTCGGTTTCGAGTGCAGAGATGACGGCGGGGATGTCGAACTTCGGGTCGTGCGTGAGCACGCAAATGGCGTCTCGGGCGCCCAGGTCGGGACCGACCTTTTCCAGGAGTCGGTTTGGCCAGTCGACCACGACCTCATCGGCGTGGGGGAACCGCTGCTTGGTGGCGAAGACCGGACGGGCATCGCACACGGTCACGCGGTAGCCCAGCACCTTCGCGACGCGACAGAGCGCGGCGGTGAAGTCGACCGCTCCGAAGATGAGCATCTGAGGGGGCGGTGCATAGGACTCGATGAAGATGTGCAGGCTGTCCTGACGCGCTTCACCGTCGGTGCCGTAGTGGCGCACGCCGCTGGTGCCCGCTGCGAGCTCACCAATCGAATCGCGGATGACCACCCGATCAAGATCGTCGTTGCCGAGCGTGCCCATCGTTGAGCCGTCGGGCCGAACGAGGAGCTTCGCGCCGAGCAGGTCAGCGGTCGCCGCTGGGCCGCTCACGATGGAGGCGAGGGCCACCGGCTCTTCCGCCTTCACGGCCGAGCGAAGCGTGTCGTAGATCGAGTCGGTCAACGGATCACCAATCCAGTTCTTCGAGGAACAGATGGATCGTGCCACCGCAGGTCAGGCCGACGGCGAAGGCCTCGTCGTCGCTGTAGCCGAACGTGACCATCTTCCGGCTGCGGTCTTCGAGGCACTGCAACGCCTCCACCACAACCGCACCTTCAACACAGCCGCCGCTGACAGAACCGGCGACGTCGCCATCTTCATTCACGGCCATGGCCGCCCCGGGCAGACGGGGGCCGGAACCCTCCACATCAACAACACGGGCCACGGCGACTCGCTTGCCTTGGGCCCGCCACCGGTCGAGATCGGTCAGGATTTCACGCATTTGTCTCCCTGCTTTCCTGTTCGCTCGAACCTCTGATCAGTCCCGCTAATTCCATCACGCCAGCAACGAGCCGAGGACCAGGACGCACGATGAAGGCATCGGCGTCGATCGCGTACGCCCGACCTTCGCGCACCGCAGCCGTCGCCGCCATGTCGGAACGAGCGACGACCGTCGCCAACTGTGCCTGTGCTGCGTCGTGGTCGAAACCACACGGGGCCACGATCAGCACGTCAGGCTCGCTGGCAACGACGTCGTCCCACGTCGTGGCCGAGGAACGGCCGCCCGGATGCCCGAGGAGGACGGTGCCACCAGCGGCCTCGATCTGGTCGGGGATCCAGTGGCCCGGTGTATACGGCGGGTCGGGCCATTCGAGAAGGAGCACTCGAGGCCTGGCGGATGACTCGACCGAGTCCGTGGCAGCCCGTACGTCATGCAGTTGCCGGCGAAGATCATCAACCCGGGCCAAACCCTCGGGTGGAGCTCCGGCGACTTGCCCCAGCCGCTCCATCTCGTCGAGCACTCCGTCAAGTGTCATGGGGTCGTAGCTGAAGACTTCGGCCCTGCAGCCCAATGACGCCACCGCTTCGTCGACGGTTCCTGACGGGAGGGCGCAGACGCGGCACAGGTCTTGGCTCACAATCAGGTCTGGATCGAGTGAGCGAAGGAGGTCTCGATCGAGGGTGTACAGCTCGCGCCCGGCTGCCATGGCGTCTCGGATGATCTCGTCGATCTCTGCCGGGGTAGCGCCGGAGGGAATGATCGTGTCAGTGACATGGGGCAGGTCGGCGGCGATCGCTGGTTCGTTGCACTCGTAGGTGACACCGACAACTCGGTCTCCGAGCCCCAAAAACCACAAGACCTCCGTGGCCGACGGCAGCAGTGAAACGATGCGGTCGGCCACGGAGGTCAGGTGTTGGTTCGAGGTGAGCGATCGCCCGGCTAGGCGATGCCCGCTTCCACGAGCGCACGCTTGACGAGCACTCGGGAGAGGTGGTTTCGGAAGTCCACACTGGCGTTGAGATCGCTGGAGGGCGACATGCCGACGTGTGCCTGCTCGGCCGCTTCCGCTGCTGATGCGCCACCGGCGAGGGCTTCCTCTACCGCCGTGGCCCGAATCGGGGTGGTGTGCATGTTCACGAGCGCCACCTGGGCGGAGCCGTTCACCCGCTGGGCGGAAACACCGACGATGGCCCAGTCCTGGGCACGGCGGTTGAACTTCTGGAAGCTCCAGCCAGCGTCGCCGTGCTTGGGGACACGGATTTCGGTGATCATCTCGGTCGGCTCGAGGCTCGACTCGAGGAAACCAGTGAACAGATCGGTGGCGGCAACCTCCCGCTGGCCGTTCGGTCCGGAGACAACCACGGAACCGCCGAGCGCAAGAAGCGTGGCGGGGTGGTCAGCGGCGGCGTCAGCGTGCGCCAGGGAACCACCGATGGTGCCACGGTGACGAACCTGGGGGTCTCCGACCTGCGAGGTTGCCCGGGCGAGCAACGGCGCGTGCTGGGTGACGAGGGGATCAATCTCGATGGCCCGGTGGTTGGTGAGGGCGCCGATGGCGAGGTGATCGCCGGCGTCCCGGACGTACTTGAGATCGTCGAGGCGGCCGATGTCGACCACGACGGCGGGGTACGCCAGACGGAGCTTCATCATGGGGAGCAGCGAGTGGCCGCCCGCCATCAGCTTGGCTTCATCACCGTGCTCAACGAGGGCAGCGAGAGCCTCGTCGGCAGATCCGGCACGAACGTAGTCAAAGGCGACGGGGATCACTGTCCACCTCCCACGGTGACGGCGGTCTCGGAGGCGCTGAGCACGGCCTTCACGATGTTGTGGTAGCCGGTGCAGCGGCAGAGGTTGCCCTCGAGCCCCTCTCGCACGTCGGCTTCGGTCGGGTTCGGGTTCTCGTCGAGCAGGCTGACCGAGGCCATCACCATGCCCGGCGTGCAGTAGCCGCACTGGAGGGCGTGGCACTCCATGAAGGCGGTCTGCATCGGATGCATCTGGTCGCCATCGGCGAGCCCCTCGATGGTGGTCAGCTTCTGACCATCGGCCTGAACAGCCAGCATCGTGCAGGACTTGGCGGCCTCACCGTTGATGTGAATGGTGCAGGCACCGCAGGAAGACGTGTCGCAACCGACGTTGGTGCCGGTCAGTCCAACGACCTCGCGGATGTAGTGCACAAGCAGTGTGCGAGGTTCGACGTCATGGGTGTGCATGACCCCATTTACTTCAACCGATACTTCCATGAGGGACCCCCTGAGGATGCTCGCGCTTCGTCGCGAGAACGGTGCGCTGACGGCGCGTGTGTGAGTGTGGCACGAACCGTGCCATCGTTCACATTGAAGCGGCGCTTTGCCGAAGAAATTTTGCCCGGCTCAGCGGTCGGGTGGAGGAAGAATGCGGTAGCTCTCTTCACCGGGGAACACCAGATCGAAGTGTTCGCGCCCAATGCGCTCTACTTCTTCGTCGGTTTGCAGGCGCGCCAACTGGGCTTCCAACTCTGCGTTGCCGGCCTGAATGCGATCGAGTTCGTTCTGGGTCTCCGCCGTCAATTCCTGCTGCTGAAGCCAGGTTCGGGCCGGAATCACGGCAAGGCCAACGACGATCGCCAACGAAAGCACGAGCACCGCAACGGCCGGCACGTTGTGCCATATCCGTCGAAGCAAAGAAGGAGCCGCCTTGGACGCCATCAGTGATCAGCTCTGCCCAGCCCGGGCAATGGCCGCCAGCCCGGGGTAGCGAGCCGAACTTCCGAGCTCTTCTTCGATCCTGAGCAGCTGGTTGTACTTGGCCACTCGATCGCTACGGGCAGGGGCGCCCGTCTTGATCTGACCGCAGTTCGTAGCGACCGCCAGGTCGGCAATCGTGGTGTCTTCGGTTTCGCCCGAGCGATGCGACATGACCGAGGTGTAGCGCGCAGCCGTGGCCATGCCGACGGTTTCGAGCGTTTCAGAGAGCGATCCGATCTGGTTCACCTTGACGAGGATCGAGTTGGCGATCTCCTCGTTGATGCCTCGAGATAGACGCTCGGTGTTGGTCACGAAAAGGTCATCGCCAACGAGTTGGCAGCGGTCACCGATCGATGCGGTGTGCGCCGCCCAGCCGTCCCAGTCCTCTTCCGCCATGCCATCTTCGATGGACACGATCGGGTAGCGATCGACGAGGTCAGCGAGAAGCTCGACCATGCCGTCTCGGGACAGCGTGCGACCCTCACCAGCAAGGCGGTACTCGCCATCGACGTAGAACTCAGTGGAGGCCACGTCTGAGGCAAGCACCATGTCGGTTCCGGGGGTGAGACCGGCCTTTTCGATGGCGTCGAGGAGCAGCTTGACGGCGTCTTCGTTCGAGCCGAGGTTGGGGGCGAAGCCGCCCTCATCACCGATCGCGGTGGACAGGCCCTTGTCGTGCAGCACCTTCTTGAGTGCGTGATAGGTCTCTACGCCCCAGCGCAGTGCCTCGGAGAATGAGGAAGCCCCGACCGGCATGATCATGAACTCTTGGAAGTCAATGTTGTTGTCAGCGTGCTCGCCGCCGTTCAACACGTTCATCATCGGGACGGGGAGCACGTGAGCATTGGCCCCACCGACATACCGGTAGAGCGAGAGGTCGCGATCCTGGGCGGCGGCGCGGGCCACGGCCAGCGAGACACCGAGAATGGCGTTGGCGCCGAGCTGGCTCTTGTTCGGGGTGCCATCGAGTTCGAGCAGAACACGGTCGATCTCTCGTTGCTGGCTCGCATCGAGGCCCAGCAGCGCGTCGTTGATCGATGCATTCACGTGGCCGACGGCGGTCAGGACGCCCTTGCCGAGATAGCGGTCGCCACCATCGCGCAGTTCCACGGCTTCGAATTGGCCTGTCGACGCTCCCGAAGGAACGAGCGCACGGCCGAGCGCACCCGAGTCAAGGCCGACCTCGACCTCGACGGTCGGGTTGCCGCGAGAATCGAGAATCTCGCGCCCGTGGATGTGTTCGATGATCGTCACGCCTTGTGCTCCTGGTATCGCTCGGAGTGTTCGACACTACCAAGCCCATCGCCGCCGTTGGTTCACCTTCAACCAGAGATCGAATGGATCTCCGCCGAATTCTCGCTCACGGTCACCGACGGTGAGGCAGATGGGTCAGGACGCCACGCGCTGCGCGTACTCGTCGGAGGCGAAGAAGCTACGGATCAGACGATCGAGCCCGTTCGGATCCGAGCGAATCTCGCCTCGCCAGAACTGGAAGCCGGGAACGCATCCGGGCCGTCCACAGGTGGTCTCCGGCGGACGCCGAAGCAGGCCGAGATAGGTGACCGTGACGTCCACCTGCACCTGCGTGGCTTCGACGTTCTCCGGTGACTCGGAGAAGTTCAGCATGAGGTCGCCGCGCGTGAAGCCCGCCTCGAGCTGAGCAAGCCAGAACACGAAGCCGGCTTGGTCGGGACGACGACCCAGCACGTTGTTGTAGACGAGCACGATGAATTCGGCGTCGTTGAGCGACCCGTACGTGTCGTCGAACTCGGTCGAGCTGGCGAAGAAGTCCGAGACGCTGGAGACATCTGCTCGGCCAGCGGCAATCTCGGCGGCCCAGAAATCGACACCGGCCAGATCGGGCTGGCGATCAAAGTAGGCGTAATAAAGGCGGGTCACCGCTCGACGAGGGCTGAACTCAGGCGAGCGCATGAACCCTTCGATGATCTCGGAGATGTTCGACTGATCGTCGTTGATTCGCGCCGTCCAAAACGCACGGCCCCCAGCATCAGCCTCTCGACGAAGGAAGTCGCGGTAGACCTGATCGACGAAGTCGGTTTCGCTCCGGAACGGCGCGAACGCCCGAACCTCAACGCGGTTCGCCGTGACGATGCCACCCGGACCCGCGGCCGTGAACGTCTGGATGGTCGGGGTGTATTCACCGACGGGGATGCCGTTGAACAGGACGGTGGGAACGAACGGGGGTGCGGCGACGCCAGCCTCGGCCGCTGCCGCTTCGGCTGCCGCCTCCTCGGCTGCGAGCTCAGCCACTGTTCGAACGATCGAGGCGTCGCCGACCTTGATCACGTACTGCGTGACCGGCGAGCCACCGTCGTCGGTGGGTGGATTCCACTGGATCTGGACGTTGCCGGAGAACATCGGCAGCTGGTTGGAAACCACGTCCTCAGCCGCGCCGGGCACCGCCGGAATCGTGGCCGTGTTCGGTGAGTTGGTGCCGGCGCTCTCGCCTGCAGCGTTCACCGCGATGACGGTGGCCGAATAGGCCGTGCGAGTTTCGAGACCGGAGATCTCGACCGACAGCGGCTCGCTGCCCGTCGCATCGAAGATGAAGTCCGGCACGTCGGCCGGCGACATGCGCACGATGTAGGAGGTGATGGGATCGCCACCATCAGATGTTGGGGCGTCCCAGGTGACGAGGACACCACTCACGAAGGAAACACCGTCGACGTCGGTTGATGCCAACGACACATCGACGTTGCGCGGTGTGCTCGGCTTGTTGATCACCCCGGCCGCCGCTGAGGTTGCCGATGGACTGGTGCCACCCGAGTTCCGGGCAACAACCGTGGCTGTGTAGGAGCCGGAGGCAAGCCCGTTGAACGTTGCCGTGGTGCCGTTGACCGTGGCGTTGCCGCCTCCGTTCGAAAGTGTGACCTCGTAGGTCGCCGCACCGTTCGCCGCGTCCCAGGCCACCACGACCTGTCCGGGGTTGGCCGCCGTGGCCGTAGCGGTGAGGTTCGCCGGCGCAGGTGGGGCCAAGAGTGCAGTTGACGAGCTGGGGCTCGCTGGGCTCGTGCCCGCGGCGTTCGTGGCAGTGACAACGGCGGTGTACGTCTGACCAGGCGTAAGGCCCGTGAAGGACGCTGACAGCGTGCCCGGGCCAGGGTTCGCCACACGCGGCGTTCCGCTGCCGCTGGTGAGGGTCACCGTGTAGCCGGTGATGGCGCTACCGCCCGTGCTCGCAGGAGCGTCGTACTCAACCAGCACCGAGGTCGCCGAGCTCACGCCGATGCGAGGCGCTGCCATCTGGCCGGGGGCCACGGCTCCGGTGCTCGCCTGAGCGGTTCCGTTGGCGGTGCCGCTGCCGTTGTTGGCAACGACGGTGATCGTGTAGGTCTGTCCGGGCGTCAAACCGGTGAACGTGGTGTTCGTCGCAGCCGAGTTCGTGACAGCTCCGGCGCCGCCGCCATCGTTGGGGGCGATGGTGGCGGTGTAGTTGTTCGTACCGCCCCCGGCGTCGGCACCCCAGGACGCGGCGATCGACGTACCGGTGGTCGCTCCGGGCGTGACGGTGACGGCGCCAGGGCCGTTGATACTGGTGGTGGCGCTGTCGGTGTCGGAGACCGTGCCACCTGCGTTCGTCGCCTCGACCTCGATGGTGTAGGGGGTTCCGGGGTTGAGGCCCGAGAAGGTTGCTGCGCCTGCAGATAGGGCGACCGTGCCGTCATTCGGCGTGATCGTCGTTGTGTACGTGGCTGCGCCGCCGCCGACGACCCAGGTGATCCCGATCGATGATGCCGTCACCGTGCCGAGGGTGATGGTCGGCGTTTCCGGGGCGGTGGTTCCGGTGGTCCCGGAGACAACAGCAGACGATGGGCCTTCGCCGACTCCGTTGGTCGCCGTGACGGTGAAGTTGTAGGCCGTGTTCTCCGCTAGGCCAGTGATCGTGCCGTTGGTGGCGGGGGCGGCAACGGGTTGGGTCAGCGTGGCGCCACCAGCGGAGGGGGTGGCGGAGATCGTGAAGCCCGTGACGGCCGACCCGTTCCCGTCGGGCGTGGTGAAGTTGACGATCGCATCGGTGGTTCCCGGCGAGACGCCGGTGATGCCCGGAGCGTCGGGCACGAGCGCATTGGTTGTGCCTGAATTCGTTCCCGCAGCCGAGCTCGCTGTTTCGTTGGTTGCGGTGACGGTCACGGTGTAGTTCGTACCAGGGGTAAGGCCTGTGAATGTCGTCGAGGTGTCTGCCGTGCCGTTGATGAGGCCGCCGCCGTCTCCGGGAGGGTCGATGATGGCCACGTAGGTGTTCGTGCCGCCGCCATCGGTTGCGGTCCACGTTGCAGCGAGAGTGGAATCCGTGGCTACACCGATCGTGACCACGGGAGTTCCCGGCGCCGCGATGGCGGTCGTTTGACTGGCGGTGCCCGAGGTCGTTGCGAGATCGGTGTCCGTGGCGGTCACGGTCACGATGTATGCCGTGTTCGCCGTCAGCCCGGAGAAGGTGACCGGCTCCGGCGCGGCGAACGGTCCGGCCGTGTCAACCGGGGTGCCCGGCGCGGCCGCCGTGGCGACGCTGGTGGAGTAGGAGATCGTGCCGAGGTTGCCACTTGCAACCGCAGTCCAGGAGAACGTGATCGAGACGTCGTCGAAACCGTCGACCGTGACCACCGGACTACCGACCGGAGCGCCGACCGCCGGAGCGGCCGTCAGACCGACCGTTGCCACGATCAACGCCAAAAGAGAAAGAAGAAGTCGCCTCATGTACCCACACCGTCCTGTCTTCGTTCTCCCCGTCGGAGAGAACGTCTGCTGAGGAAGCCCATCCACAGCGCCCGGGCACATGATTCCCTACCCAAAGCCTGCGGACAACGCGCCCAGCGGATTGCCCATGGTCAGCAATGGTTCTGCAATGCGCTAGAACGCGCATCAGGGATACTCCGCA
>CALKTH010000010.1 GCA_937997485.1 uncultured Acidimicrobiales bacterium
CGGCTCAGCAGTACGTTGCGTTCCGATGCACTCCCAGATGTCTCACGAGTTTGCTTCCCTGCAACTGACCCTGGTCGATCGATACGTCGAACTCGGTTTGGGCACCTACGCCGAAGGTCTGAATCGGCTCACGAACTTCCAGCGGCGTCTCGGCCTCGGAGCCCCAACGGAACCAGCCTCGAATTCGCAGTGGATCACTGTCGTCAGTCGGATGGAGGCTCAACCTTCACACGCTGCGCGCGTTCACTCACTGATGAACGACTTCGAGAAGCTCCCGCCGGCCATACCGGAGCACATCGTTCACGGATGGCCGACCGTCGGCGCCTTCTCGATTCAAGTCGTCGGGGACGTGGCTCGGACGCACTTCTTCTCAATGGACTCCGATGATGAGAGTCCGCTCCATCCGACCAAGCTCGGCACTCGGCGGAACGAGCTCCACACCGTGCTGTCCACGGTTCGGGCATCGCATCCGGGCCTCACGAGCGTTGTCGGAGGCTCGTGGCTGTACTCCACGCGCTCGTACCAATCGCTCTTCCCACAGGTGCACGTGCGCAACGCCCGAGTGAGGCGCAACCGTCAGACCTTTCAGGGCATGTCGCACTGGGGCCAGTTTCTCGATCACCAGTGGAGGCTGCGCACGAACCTTGCCGACCAGTTCCGAGAACACGTCCGTGCCTGGGAGGGCGACGACCCATGTGCGCTGTTCCCCATCAACACGCTCGAAGTCAGCTCGCCGATCGAGGCCTTCGATCTCCCGCACGCTCCGTAGCAAGGAGCGGCGCTTGATCCGACAAGAGGCGACCGGCTGTGGGTAAAAGCCGTCCAAACAAAACGAAGAGATGCCCACCCCCGAAGGGGTGGACATCTCGCCGAATCATCGTTGATTCAGACCCGTGGTTTAGACGGCGTCTGCACCCATCTCTCCGGTGCGGATACGGACGAGGGACTCAACGGGGGTGACCCAGATCTTGCCGTCGCCGATCTTGCCGGTCTGAGCGGCTCCAGCGATGGCTTCGGTCACCTTGCCGACGTCGGGTCCGTCGATCACGACTTCAAGCTTCACCTTGGGAACGAAGTCCACTTGGTACTCAGCGCCGCGGTAGGTCTCGGTGTGACCGCCCTGACGACCGAAGCCTTTGACTTCGGAGATGGTCATGCCCTGGATGCCAACGGCACTCAGCGCCTCCTTCACTTCGTCGAGCATATGTGGCTTGATGATTGCTGTGATGAGGTTCATTCTCTTCTCTCTTCCGGATCAGACCGAGACGCTGGAGCCGGACATGGTGACGTCTGGACCGTAGCCCGGCGCGCCGTGCTCGTGGATGTCCAAACCTTCGATCTCTTCCTGCTCGCTCACTCGCAGGCCCATCGTGGACTTGAGGACAGCGAAGAGAATGCCCGTGGTGACCAGCACCCAGGCGGCGACGATGAGCACACCGATGAGCTGCACGATCAGCTGGTTGACGCCACCGCCGTAGAACAGACCGGAGGCTGTGTACTCGGTGCCGTCCTCCAGAGGGAAGGCGGCATCGACGAAGGCATCGCCGTTCACGGCGAACAGGCCGACGGCAAGCGTGCCCCAGACACCACAGACGCCGTGGACGCTGATGGCGCCGACCGGATCGTCAATGCCACGACGATCGATGAAGATCACGGAGCCGACGACGAGGAGGCCACCGAGGAAGCCGGTGATGACAGCGCCAACGGGGGTGATGGTGCCAGTGCCAGCCGTGATGGAAACGAGGCCGGCGAGGATGCCGTTGCCGGCCATGCCGACGTCGGGCTTCTTGGTGTACATCGTGATGGCGAAGGTGGCGCCGAGGGCACCGGCGGCTGCGGAAAGCAGCGTGGTGACCATGATGCCGGGCACGAACTGGTCGGCGGCGAGCTCGGAGCCGCCGTTGAAGCCGAACCAGCCGACGAGGAGGATGAACACACCGGTGATCGCCAGCGGCATGGAGTGTCCCGGAATGGCTCGAGGGGTGCCGTCCTTGGCGTACTTGCCGATGCGGGGGCCGAGGAAGATGGCACCCATCAGAGCGGCCCAGCCGCCGGCGGAGTGCACGATCGTGGAGCCAGCGAAGTCACCGAACTTGGCGTTGCCGATCTGCAGGTCGGCGATGATGCCGCCGCCCCAGAAGAAGTGGACGACCACCGGATAGATGAAAGCAGTCATCGCAATGGTGAAGATCATGTACGTCCAGAACTTCGTGCGTCCCGCCATGGCGCCAGAGGCGATCGTGGCTGCGGCGCCGGCGAAGGCAACCTGGAAGAAGTAGTTCGTCTCCAGGGACAGGCCCCCTTCATAGGCGTCGCCTCCTCGGAGGAAGAAGAGGTCGGTGCCGATGAAGCCGCCAGCGTCAGAGCCGTAGGCGAAGCCGTAGCCGACAACGAAGAAGGCGATGGCGGCCACGGCCATGTCCATCATGTTCTTCATCATGATGTTGCCGGCATTCTTCGTTCGGGTCATGCCCGTCTCGACGAGTGCGAAGCCCGCCTGCATGAAGAGAACCAAGACGGCTGCGATCAGGATCCAGGTGTTGTCGAGGATGTCCTGCGTGGTCCATTCGTAGTCCTGTGCGCTTGCCGGCCCCGCGAGGAGGCCGACAAAAAGCGCCCCCACCATCGTGCCGGTCAACAACTTTCGCTTCATTCCGCATCTCCTTGTTCAGGTGGTCGTGAGGACCGGCGTCAGTGGCGGCCTGCGATGAAGATGAAAGGTACGGACCACGTATTTCGGAGTTGTTCGCCGAGAGTTACGTCTCTGCGTCGTCAATCTCGCGACTGTCTGTCAGAGAACTTCCAACACATAGCCGCGAGAACGAACGGTTCGAATCGTGAGACCGAGCCGGAAGATCCGCTTGCGTAGGCGGAGCATCTGCGTGTCGAGTGCGTTGCGCGTCACGCTCTGTCCTTCCCACCCTTCCGTGGCAAGAAAGCTGCGAGATGAAACGACGCCAATGCGGGCAATGAGTGCCTTCATGAGGCGCGCCTCGGTTGGGGGAAGGGCAACCCACTGATCACCGACGTGCAGACGATTGTCCGCATCAATGAGCGGCAGGGCCTCGCTCTCTTCCTCCGTCAGGAGTTGCAATCGCATCATCCGGGCACGGATGTCGGCATCGGTGGCAGGGAGGCGAAGCCAGTCCTCTCGTGGATCATCATTCACCGGAGGTGCGACATCGTCGGCGAGCAACGCCAGCCGGGCCTTCCCCTGCTCTCGCAGCTCGTCCCAACGTTGACCATCCTCGGGCAGGCGCACCAGTTCCACGTTCATCGTCGAAACGTACGAAGCGAAGGTTTCGGGACGGTTTCGGGACGGTGAAGCGAAAGCAACGAGACACAAAGGCGCGAGGCCCGTGAGCGCCCATCCACCCGGTGAGCGGAACGCTGGCAAAGGAGCGCTGCTACCCCCGGGTAACGAATTCGAACGAACTCGCCGCCTCACTAGGAGGAAGCCCCACGCAGGCACTACCTTGTGGGGCGCTATGGACGCTCCCGCCAGTGAAGAACTCAAGTCCGATGCCCCCGCAGGCAACGGACGCCCCAAGGCCAATCAGATGTGGATCGCGGCTGGTGCCCTGATCGCCTTTGTGACGGTCCTTTCCGGCATTGCCGCCACGGTGCTGCAGTGGCACGACGACTCCGAGATTCAGCGAGAGGTGTTCGAGAACATCCCGTCGCCGCTCCGGTTGGCGTTCTACACCGTGATTCCGCTGCTGATCCTCTGGGGATCCGTGCAGATGAGCTACCGAGTGAAGAACTGGGAGCGTGGCGCACCGGATCGGCGAAACACCACGCCGAAGAACTTCGGAAAGCGCATGGCCGACTTCCGTTCCGGTGTCTACATGCAGACCCTGATGCGCGAGCCCGGTGCCGGCATCATGCACGCACTCATCTACTTCAACTTCTTGATCCTCCTCGGTGTGACCACCGTGCTCGAGATCAACCACCAGGTGCCCGAGAGCCTCAAGTTCCTCAACGGCGACGTGTACAAGGCCTATGCCCTCATCGGCGACCTCGCTGGTCTCGGCTTCCTCGCTGGCATGGTGCTGGCCATCCTCCGCCGCTACGGCCCGAAGTCGATGCGGCCCTACCGCATTCAGATCAAGAGCAAGCCTGAGCATCTCGTGATCAACGGCACCCTCTTCGCCATCGGCGTCACCGGCTTTGGGGCCGAGGCCTTCCGCATCGCCGAGCAGGGTTCGCCCGACTTCGAGAAGTGGAGCGTGATCGGCTACCCGCTCGCTCAGCTCGTCGACGGCATGGGCAACCTCTCCGGTTGGCACCAGGCCTGGTGGATCGCTCACGTCCTCAGCTTCTGCGCCTTCCTGGTCATCATCCCCGGAACGATGATGCGTCACATGTTCACTTCACCGTTGAACATGTACCTCTCCGACCGTGACCGCCCGAAGGGCGCCATGAAGGCCATGCCCGATCTCGTGGCTGGCGAGAGCACGCTCGAGACCTTCGGCGCCAACACGATTGACAGCTTCACTTGGAAGCAGCTGATGGATACCGATGCCTGCACGATGTGTGGCCGTTGCACCTCCGTCTGCCCCTCGCATGCCACGGGCAAGCCGCTCGATCCCCGCGAGATCGTGCTCAAGACCGGTGAGGTCATGAGCCGGACCGGTACCCCGTCGGTGAACCCGCCGCTCAGCGTGCTGGCCGAGATTCAGGTGGAGACCGACTCGGTCTTCGAGCGCATCACCCAGGAAGAGATCTGGGCCTGCACCAGCTGCAAGGCGTGCGACGAGATCTGCCCCGTCAATATCGAGATCCTCGACAAGATTCTCGACATGCGTCGCTACCTCACGCTGATGGAAAGCGACTTCCCGAGCGAGTTGGGCCAGGCCTTCCGAGCAATGGAGAACCAGAGCAACCCGTGGGCGATGAGCCAGAGCACCCGCGCCGATTGGGCCAAGGATCTTGACGTTCCGATCGTGGAGCCCGCCGTTGGCGACGAGCAGCTCGATCTCGGCCACGAGTACCTCTACTGGGTCGGCTGTGCCGGCTCGTTCGATGACAAGAACCAGAAGGTCAGCGTGGCCATGGCCAAGCTGCTGAAGCGAGCCGATATCGACTTCGCCATCCTGGGCCCGAACGAGATGTGCACCGGCGATTCCGCTCGCCGAGGCGGCAACGAGTACGTGTTCCAGATGCTGGCCCAGCAGAACGTGGCCACGCTCGACGGTCTCGGCGTGAAGAAGATCATCACGCAGTGCCCGCACTGCTTCAACACGCTGATGAATGAGTACCCGCAGCTGGGTGGCCACTACGAAGTGGTGCACCACAGCCAGTTCCTCGAGTGGCTGATCGATCAGGGCAAGCTCGACGTTTCCGAGGCCAGCCTGGATGAGCGAATCGTCTATCACGACAGCTGCTATCTCGGTCGCCACAACGATGTCTACCTCTCGCCCCGCAACGTGATCGGCTCGCTCAAGGGTGTGCAGATCGTGGAGGCGGGACGCAACGGCACGCAAGGCATGTGCTGTGGCGCCGGTGGTGCCCGTATGTGGATGGAAGAGACCATCGGCACCACCATCAACGATGAGCGCTCTCGGGAGCTCATCGACACTGGCGCATCACGCGTCGCCACCGCCTGTCCGGTCTGTTACGTGATGATGGACGACGGCGTGAAGGGTCACGGTGTCGACGAAGACAGCATGAAGGTGGCCGATATCGCCATGCACGTGCTCGAAGCGATCGAGAACGGCGAAGCAACGGCTGCCGAGAGCGACGACGCTCGCCGAGCAGCGCTCGAGTCAGGCGAGACCATCACCACGATCTCCGCTGGCGACTGACATGGGGCGACTCACCGAGGGTATTCAGAAGTTCCAGGCTGAGGTCGTGCCCGGACGTCGGGAGCAGCTAGCAGCTCTGGCCTCGAGTCAGGATCCGAAGGTGTTGATCGTGGCGTGCGCCGACTCGCGGGTTGACCCCAGCCTGATCACCCAGACGGATCCGGGTGACATCTTCGTGATCCGCAATGCGGGCAACGTCGTGCCGCCCGCGGATGCCGCGAACAACGGATCGGCGGCGTCGATCGAGTTCGCCGTGAAGGCTCTGAACGTCGAAGAGATCATCGTGTGCGGCCACAGCGACTGCGGTGCGGTGAAGGGTGCGCTTGCGCCCGAGGGGCTCACGTCACTCCCCCACGTCGCGGCCTGGCTGGAGCACGTGACTCCCGCGCTGAGCGGACTGGGCGAGGGCCCGTCGGTTGATGCTGCGGTGGAGGCCAACGTTCTGCAGCAGATCGAACACCTGCGCTCGTTTGACTTCATCCGAGACGCCGTCGAAAACCGTGGGCTGGTGCTCTCGGGATGGGTCTACGACGTCGGCACCGGCGCGGTGCGGGTGTCCGACGGCGGCGACTTCACGCCGATCTCTGCCTGACGCTGCCGCGCCACCGCATCACGGGATGAGCGTGCGCTCTAGGGTTTGCAGTTTCGTGAGCGCCTTGGAGCCCACGTCGAAGTAGCGGCGAGGGAATCGCCAGCGAGAGACGATCACGAGATCGACACGCACGTAGTGACGCTCGAAGGGCTGAATGCGCAGATCGACACGCACGGGCGAGAGGGGATACGGCATCCAGAGCCGGCCGGGAATGGTCATGATCTGCTGCGCTGCGTCGTCGATGCGGACCTTCTTGCCCAACCAGAGCGGACCCCAGCGACGGGCGCGAGATTGTTCAACGAGCTCGTCGAGATCGGCGATGAAGAGCCGGACGAGCCGAGTTTGATAGCGAGGCCAGCCGAAGGTGCCGGCGCCCCAGTCGAGCCTGGGCCGGTTGATCTCGCTCGGTCGGATGGAGGCAACGGCGGAGGTTGGAGTTTCGCGAGAGGGCGCGTCGTGGAACACGTCGTCGTTCTGCGGAGGCGCGATCTCGAGTGGTGCTGGATCGAACAGGCTGTGTGCTCGCTGCAGCACTGCTTCGGGCCCGACCAGCTCTTCCCCCCGGCGGGCGGCTACACCGATCAGTTGGACGTCGTCGACCGACGCAAGCAACACATCGGTTTGATCGTCTTCAGTCATGTTGGGCTCCCTTGCCTGCCACGAGTGAAGCACATCATGCAGGCGAAGGCTCCAGTTCCTTTCCGGCCGGTGAACGCCACACAAGAAGAGCGGAGAGGAAGAAGAGTGCGGCACTGCAGGTGAAGGCCCACGGCACGCCTGCGCTTTCGGCCAAGGCACCGAGCGCAATGCCGCCCGAGATTTCGCCGATCGACTCGGCCTGGCCCAAGAAGGACTGGACGGTGGCTCGCACATCACTCGTGGCCCGCCGGTTCACCCACGTTGCGGCGACAACCGGAATGACAGACCAGGCAATGCCGCGAGTGATGAACGTTCCGGCCAGGCCCGTGATGGCTTCCGGTGCGGCGGCCATCACGATCGTGCCCAGCACGGCGATCCCCACGGAAAGGACGTAGAGCCGACGGGGTGCGCCGACGCCATCGATGCGGGCCTCGACGAATCGAAGAGCCAGCACACCGGCAAGTGAACCCACCACCGTGAGTCCCATGATCCAGAGGACCGGATCGAGCGTTCCCGGCAAGCCCAGATCATCGAGGTGCTTGAAGAACAGGCGGTCGATCGCTTCCGCTCCCCCGTTGAGGAGCAACGTGGCGGCGAGGACGAGGCCGATCTGGCGGTCACGGAAGGCGAGGCGACTGCCGGTGCGGAAGATCTCCAGCGACTCGGCGAGGTGGTCGCCGTCGGAGCGGGTGAATCCGTTCTCGGGGAAGACAACGGCGACGGCAAGGCCGAGCAGGATGAACACGGTGCCGGCGACGATGATTGCCGAGTCGACGCCACCGATCCATCCGATGGTGCCCAGCACGATGATCCCGACGATGCCGCCGATCTGCTTCCATCGAGCGGAGGCAGTGATCGTGCGGTCAACCTCGGACTCGCGGCCGGCATGGGCAAGCTCGTCGGAGATCCAAGCGATGTCGGCACCGCTCGTGAAGGTCCACCCGAGGCCCCATAACACTTGGCTGATCACGAGCGGCCAGAAGGAGACAGTGAGCCCGGACATGATGATGCCGGCGCCCATGATCATCTGGGAGATGACGAGGGACCACTTGCGGCTGAACGTGTCGGCAACAACACCCGTTGGGATCTCTCCCACCAGCACACTGATCTCGAGTGCGGTGCCGAGAACGACGAGTTGGAGCGGGCTGAGTTCGGCATCGATGACCCACCACACGCTGACCACGATGAAGTAGCCGCGCATGATGGCGCTCCACGCTCCGGCCCAGCGCAGGAAGAGTGCGGCTGGGTCGGAACTGAGGCGATCGATCACGTGGGCAACCTAGGTCACGGGGTGTGACAGCGCGACCGAATTCTTGGGTGCGCCGTCCGTCGTGGGCGGTTCAGCTGACGCCGTTGCGGACCCAGACTTCGATGCCCTCCGCCACGAGCTGCACGGAGATAGCAGCAAGGAGCAGGCCGAAGACTCGGCTCAGGAGGTTCACCCCGGCCGGAGTGACGATGCG
>CALKTH010000011.1 GCA_937997485.1 uncultured Acidimicrobiales bacterium
TCGCCCTCATCGTGAGCGGCTGCTCCGCCGTCGAGGACGCTGCAACCTCGGTAGTTGAAGATGCGGTCTCGACCGAGTCGACGCTTCCGGCACCCCCTCCCACCACTGATCCGCCCGGAGCCGTTCGAGCCGAACTGAACCTGGCCGACATCCCCGCCGACGCAGTGCCCTTCGCTGACCCGGAGGGCGTCTACGTCGTGGACATCGCGCCGACGTGGGTGCAGGACACGTCCGCCTCCGAGCCCGGCGTGGAGGTCTGGCTCACGGGGGAAGGCACCGACACCTTCCGTAACAACGTGAACATCCGCACGAGCCCGATCGAAGAGACCGGTACGACGCAGATCGGCGAGCTGATCGATGCCTCGTGGAACGGAATCTCCGAGTCGATTCCCGCCGCCGCGCTCAACAACTCCGGCAGCATCGCACAGGCTGCCGATCCGAACTCCGGCTTCTTGCAGTGGGAGGCGGACCTCCAAGGTCAGAAGCTCGACTTCATCACCTACTACGGGTTGTGGAACGGCCAGCTCGTCACGCTCACCTACACCCAAGCTTCCGGCGGACCCGACGTCTTCCAAGCCGTCATCCCCTACATCGTCACTCTCCGTCGCCCCGAGTAACGCCGCCAGCACCAGAATTGCGGCGCTCATGTACCTCTGAGGTTCATCAGATCTGCGATTCTGGGAGTCGAGTGGCTGTTGGGGACCAGCCGGCGGAGATGAGTGCGCCTCGCACCTGCTCCATGCACCCGAAGTGGTCGTCCTTCCATGCTCGCCAGGTAAAGGTGAGGACGATCTTGCCCTTGGCTGCGAGCTCGGTCCGCTTTCTCGGATCGTTGTGGAACGACTCCCGGTTGAGATGGTGCTCCTCACTGTCGAGCTCGATCAGCACGTCGATATCGAAGGCGGTGTAGGCGAGGTCGACCTGAGCAATGATCGAACCGTTCGGTCGATGAAAACGAACCTCGAGCTCAGGCGCCGGCAGCCCGCATTGCACCAAGTCGTCGGCGAACCATCGAGACCACTCGCTGTGGGGCACCCGCACACCGTCGTCTCCGTGCTGATCGAGGAGAAGTCGGAGCGACCCGCATCCGTTACGTCCGTATCGGGCATCACGATCCAGTTTGTGACGCAGCGCTTCCCACGTTGTCAGCTTCTTGAGAATGGCCGCGTCGACCATGCCCAGGAGCCGGCGCAAGTTCATTGAGTCGCCTGCGTCGATAAGCGTCCGTTCGACGCCGGTGTGCGGAATGCCTCCGCTCCACATCTCGTCGATTCTTAACCACTGGTTGGTCTCGCGAACGCGGATGTTGTCTCGTCGGATGAGCCTGCCTCGGGGGACAAGAAGTTCGGGCACCGGGTCTCGACGCATGTCTGTGATACCGAGCAGCCGCGCTGCGGTCGCATGACTCGCGACGCCGCCGGTGCTCAGGACCCCGGCAGTCACGGCGCCGCGCCAGGACAAGCGAGCGGCTTGGTATCGGTAGACCCGTGGCTGCACCATCACGAAATCTCCGCGGCGAATGCGAGAACTGATCATCCGTTCGGTGAAGCCGAGGTTGAACGCCTGCGTCGAGTGAAACACATCGTTCTGTTGACGGGTCCGCTCGATCAGCGCGTCTCCACGGGCGGCCGGGCTCCGTTGTCTGGCCTCCTCGAGCGTTTCGCCGTCGAGTTTTACGAATGACCACGGCATCCCAGTACCACCTGCGTCGAGCTGGACACGTCAAGGGGGAAGGAGCGCGGTCTGCGGCGAGGCCATCCTGCCCGCTGCCGGCTTGGATCCCAAGAATCGATGCCCGATCGGGTTGATCTCACCAGAATTGCGACGCCTATGAACCCGAGAGGTACATGAGCGCGGCAATTCTGCGAGGAGGTCGGGGTGGGGAGGCGGGGAGCGTGAAAGTGTGGAAGGCTCGTTCGTGGCGTGTGACCGACGCCACTCTGAGACAAGACCACTGAACAACACCCACGAAGGGGGACTTTGTGCAGGTTGAGACCACAGTCAACGGCAAGGCCATGAGTGCCGATGTCGAACCGCGGACACTGCTCGTTCATTACCTGCGGGATGAGCTCGAGCTGACCGGCACCAATGTGGGGTGCGATACCTCCTCATGTGGTGCCTGCACCGTCCATATCGACGGTGAATCAGTGAAATCGTGCACGATGCTGGCCGCCCAGGCTCGAGGTGCGGAGATCACCACCATCGAAGGCATGGCATCGGCCGACGGCACGCTGCATCCGATGCAGGCTGCGTTCATGGAGTGCCACGGCCTCCAGTGCGGCTACTGCACCCCGGGGATGGTCATGGCCGCCTCGTCACTTCTCAAAGAGAACCCGAATCCCACCGAGCAAGAGGTGCGTGAAGGTCTCGAAGGCAACCTGTGCCGCTGCACGGGCTACCACAACATCGTCAAGTCCGTTCTCACAGCAGCAGGAGGTGCCTGATGACTGCGGTCATGGGAACCCCGATGAAGCGCAAGGAAGACCCGAAGCTCCTTACGGGCGAGGGCAAGTTCGTCGACGACATCCACGTCCACGGCGAGCTTTGGATGGGCATGGTGCGCAGCACCATGGCCCACGCCAAGATCAACGCAATCGACACTGCGGAAGCGGCGGGCATGCCCGGCGTGCACTCGGTCTTCACCGGCACGCAGCTGCAGGAAATGGGCTTGTGGGCGGCGCCGTTGCCCTGTGCGTGGCCCGTCACCGAAGACATGCTCAACCCGCCACACTTCCCGACGGCGTCCGAGGTCGTGCATCACGTCGGCGACATCGTGGCCGTGGTGCTGGCCGACTCCCGATACCGAGCAGCAGATGCGGCCGAGATGGTGGTGGTCGACTACGAGCCGCTCCCCGCCGTGGCCAGCATCGAAGATGCCATTGCCGGCGAGAAGTTGGCGCACGCCGGGCTCGGCACGAACAAGGCGTTCCACTGGCCGCTCATACCCGATCCCGACGCCCTCGAGGCGGCCTTCGCCAACGCCACCCACGTGGTCAAGGGTGAGTTCGTCCAACAGCGGCTGATTCCGGCGGCCATGGAACCCCGAGGGGTGCTGGCGATCCCAAGCCCAGCCGGTGGCGATATCACGCTGTACACCTCCACGCAGGTGCCCCACATTCTGAAGGTGATGCTTGCAGCCACCACGGGCATTTCCGAGAGCAAGCTCCGCATCATCGCTCCCGCCGTCGGCGGTGGCTTCGGTGCCAAGCTCAACGTGAATCCCGACGAGTCCCTTGCCGTCACGCTGGCGAACAAGCTCAGCCGCCCGGTCCGGTGGACCGAGACTCGGTCCGAAGCGGCGTTCTCCACCCACCAGGGTCGTGGCCAGAAGCAGACCATGGAGATCGCGGCCGACGAGAACGGCAAGATCCTTGGTGTTCGGGCCCACATTGATGCCGACATGGGCGCCTACATGATGCTCATCACGCCAGGCGTGCCTTTGCTCGGGAGCTTCCTCTACACCGGCGTCTATGACGTGCCGGCGTTTGGGTTCACGTGCGACGGCTACTTCACGAACCTGACCCCGACCGATGCCTACCGCGGCGCTGGCCGACCCGAAGCCAGCTACGCCATCGAGCGCGTGATGGACATGCTCTCCTACGAGGTGGGCGTGACGCCCGAGGAGATCCGCCGTCGTAACTACTTGGCCGGTGGTGGTGAGTTCGAGAATCTCGAAGTTGCTTCCACCCTGGTCTTCGACTCCGGCAACTACAGCCCCAACCTGGACATGGCGCTGGACATGGCCAAGATGGCCGAGTTGCGAGCAGAGCAGCAGCGTCGCCGCGACGCGGGAGACAAGAAACAGCTCGGCATCGGACTCTGCACCTACGTTGAGATCTGCGGCCTGGCTCCGAGCCGCGCGCTTGCCGGTCTGAACTATGGCGCTGGCGGCTGGGAGGCAGGCACGGTCCGTTTGCTTCCCACGGGCAAGGTCGAAGTCGTCTCCGGTTCCACGCCGCACGGCCAAGGGCACGAGACGGCATGGAGCCAGATCGTGGCCGACAAGCTCGGGATCGATCCGGCGGATATCACCGTCCTGCATTCCGATACCGCGATCAGTCCGCTTGGGATGGACACGTATGGCTCGCGCTCGCTGGCCGTCGGTGGCGTGGCGATCGCCATGGCCTGTGACAAGGTCATCGACAAGGCCCGTCTCATCGCCGCTCACCAGCTCGAGGCCAACCCGGATGACCTCGACTTCGAGGCCGGTCGGTTTGGCGTGAAGGGCTCACCCGACAAGGGCCTGCTCATCCAAGAGATTGCGTTCGGAGCGTTCACCGCGCACAACTTGCCCGATGGCATGGAGCCGAACCTCAACGAACAGATGATCTTCGATCCGCCGAATTTCGCCTTCCCTTTCGGCACCCACGTCGCCGTTGTCGAGGTCGACGAGGACACCGGCGAGACCGAGCTCATCGACTACATCGCCATCGACGACTGCGGCAACCACGTGAACCCGCTGATCATCGAAGGCCAGGTGCACGGCGGCATCGTCCAAGGTGTGGCGCAGGCCCTCTACGAGGGTGCCGAGTACGACGCCGAAGGCAACTGTAAGAACCCGTCGCTCATGGACTACCTCGTCCCCTCGCCGACCGAAGTGCCGAACATCCAGACGGGCTACACGTATACCCCGAGCACGAGCAATCCGCTGGGCGTGAAGGGCGTCGGCGAGGCAGGCACGATCGGTTCCGCCGCGGCAGTCATCAACGCCATCTGTGATGCGCTGCGGCCCCACGGCATCACGGACATGTCCATGCCCGCCACGCCAATGAAGGTGTGGAAGGCAATCAACAGCGCCGACAGTACGGCGAACAACGGAGGTGGCCAATGATTCCCGCATCGTTCGACTACGTCGAGGCCGAGAACGCCGATGCAGCGATTGCTGCGCTCACCGAACACGGCGATGAAGCCAAGCTCATGGCCGGAGGCCACAGCCTCATCCCGCTGATGAAGTTCCGGCTCACGACCCCGCAGGTCGTGGTCGACATCGGACGCATCAACGACCTCAGCTACATCAACGACGGTGGCGATCACATCGCCATTGGAGCGCTCACCCGCCACATGGCGGTCGAGACCAGCGATGTGCTGAAGGCGCAGGCGCCGATCCTGGCCCACGTGGCCAGTCACGTCGGTGACCCGTCGGTCCGCCATCGAGGCACACTCGGTGGGTCGCTTGCCCACGGTGATCCGGCCTCGGATCTACCGGCCGCCATTCTCGCCCTCAACGCCACGCTCGTGGCAAAGGGGCCGAACGGCCAGCGCGAGATTTCGGCGTCCGACTTCTTTACTGGCTTCTTGGAGACGGCCTTGGCCAGCGACGAGATGCTGACCGAGATTCGAGTGCCGAAGGTGCCCGATGCGGGATGGAGTTATCAGAAGTTCAACCGACGGGCACAGGACTGGGCGATCGTTGGTGTGGCTGCGGTCTCCAACGGCAGCACCAATGTGGCCATGGTGAACATGGGCCACACACCGTTGCGTTCCGCTGCGGTGGAGGCAGCACTCGCCGGTGGTGCGTCTGCCGCAGATGCGGCGGCAGTTGCCGCTGAGGGCTTGACCCCGCCGGAGGACCTCAACGGCGACGCCGAATATCGAAGCCATCTGGCTCGCGTGCTCGTCGGTCGTGCCCTCGGTGAAGCGATGAGCTGAGCTCAGCTCCACGCCGATTCGCGTCGCCGCCACCCCAGTTTTCTGGGGTGGCGGTCAGCGTTTTAGGCCAAACGACAGAGAAAGACTTCCGTCAGATGATGTGACGGATTTCAACTGTTCGCGCTCTCGGTCCTCAGCTCAGCGCCGAAACCGTCGATGGATCTGGTGGGTGGCACCGTTGACGTTCACGATCTGAGCAACACCATGACGAACAACAATCGACAGTCGATCTCGATCCTCCTTGCCGACGACGATCCAGACGACCGCATGATGGCCAGCGAGGCGCTCGAGGAGAGCCGCCTCGCCAACGAGCTGATCATGGTGGAAGACGGCGAAGAGTTGATGGAGTACCTCCGCGGCGCGGGCCGCTACGAAGGTCGCGCCACGGGCAACCCCGGACTCATCCTTCTGGACCTGAACATGCCCCGCATGGACGGTCGCGAAGCCCTCGAGTTGATCAAGCAGGATCCCGAACTTCGCCGCATCCCTGTCGTAGTGCTGACCACTTCCAAGGCCGAGCAGGACATTCTGCAGACCTACGACCTCGGAGTGAACTCTTTCATCACCAAGCCTGTGACCTTCGAGGGCCTCGTCTCGATCATGAGCGACCTGGGTCGCTACTGGCTCGAGATCGTGGAACTGCCCGCCGGGGGCTGATCCATGGATGCTTCCTTGCGCGTCCTCATCATCGAGGACGACGAAGACGACCACCTGATTACGACCGAGCTGCTCGAGGACATCGAG
Organism: uncultured Acidimicrobiales bacterium; assembly: GCA_937997485.1. Classification (GTDB taxonomy): domain Bacteria; phylum Actinomycetota; class Acidimicrobiia; order Acidimicrobiales; family SZUA-35; genus SZUA-35. The sequence goes on from CALKTH010000011.1 coordinate 6,394, forward strand.
GGCACCGACTACGAGGTGACCTGGGCCGTCTCGGCCGGCGCCGGTATCGAAGCGTTGCTGGCGAATGAACACGACGTGTGTCTGCTCGACTTCCGTCTCGGGCCGATGACCGGCATCGATGTGCTCGGCGCTGCCCGGGCCGACGGCAGCCGGGTGCCATGCATCCTGTTGACCGGCCAGGACGATCGACAGACCGACCGGGCTGCGGCCGAAGCGGGCGCCGCCGACTACTTGATCAAGGGTGACTTCACCGAAGCGGACCTCGAACGGGCCATTCGCTACGCCGTTGGCAACGCGGCAGCGCTGCGATCATTGCAAGAATCAGAAGAGCGCTTCCGCTCCGTGATCGAAGCTGCGTACGACGGCATCGTCTTGCTGGATTCGTCCGGCAACGTGCTGAGCGCCAATCGAGCTGCTCATGAGATGTTCGGCGTTGCCGAGGGCATGCTCGTTGATCGGAACCTGACCGGACTCGTTGCCAGTAGCGACCTTGAATACATCGCACGCCGCTTCTCGCCCACGAACGCTGCGAGTCCAAGCACCGGGTCGATGGAAGCCACCGGCGTCCGAACGGACGGAAGCCAGTTCCCGATGGAGTTCTCGGCCGCAAGCTGGGAAGCCGACGGTCGCCGCTATTGGAGTGCCATCGTTCGCGATGTCACCCAGCAGCGAGAACTGGTCGGCCAACTCGAACATCAAGCGTTTCACGATCGCTTGACTGGACTGGCCAATCGTGCGCTGCTCCGCCAACGCATTGAGCACGCGGCCGACGGGTTCGATGGTGGGTCGACGTTCCCTGCGCTCATCCTCATCGACCTCGATGACTTCAAGCGGGTCAACGACACTGAAGGACACGAGAGCGGCGATCAGCTGATCAAGATGGTCGGCAAACGCCTGTCCTCCTGCGTGCGACAAGGTGAAACCGTGGCCCGCCTCGGTGGCGACGAGTTTGCGCTCTTTGTCGAAACCTTTGAAGAAGCCCACGCGGTGATGCGACTTGCTGAACGTGTCCTGGAGAAACTGGCCGAGCCGTTCAAGATTGGCAATCGGATGGTGACCGTTTCCGGCAGTATCGGCGTGGCCATGCTTGACCGTGTCGACATTGGGGCCGACGAACTCATCCGCAATGGCGATCTCGCCATGTACGCCGCGAAGGCAAAGGGCAAGAACGGCATCGAACTCTTCGAGAGCGAGATGCACGGTCTCGTGCTCGATCGCATTCGTCTCGAAGAGGACCTGGCGCTCGCCATCGAGAACGAACAGATCACGCTGAACTACCAGCCGCTGGTGTGTCTCGAAACGGGAGCAACCCTCGGCTTCGAAGCACTCGCCCGTTGGGAGCACCCCACCCGCGGCTTTGTGCCACCGCCGGTGTTCATTGAGTTGGCTGAACGTGGCGGGCTCATCCAGGCGCTCGGTCGCATGGTGCTCTCCGTTGCCGTGCGCCAGGCGAGCGAATGGCAGCGCCGATTCCCCGACGAACCGCCCATCGGGATCTCGGTCAACCTCTCCAGCAAGCAACTGCAAGATCCCCAGCTCATCGGCTTCGTGGCCCGCTTGATGGCCTCCTCCGGGATCGCTGAGGGCTCACTCACACTCGAGATCACCGAGAGTGTCATGGTCGGTGACGTCGATCGAGCCGTGCAGATCTTGAACGATCTGAAGTCGCTCGGAACGTTGCTCGCACTGGACGACTTCGGCACGGGCTACTCCTCGCTCAGCTATCTCCGCACGCTCCCCATCGATTCGTTGAAACTGGACCGTTCCTTCATTCTGGGCGCAACCGATGAGCGAGGCCTTGCGCTCGTGGAGATGATCGCGATCATGGGCCGATCCCTCGGTTTCGGAACCGTTGCCGAGGGCATCGAGACAGAGGACGAGTGCGAGCTCGTGCAGGGGTTCGGTTACGACAAGGGTCAGGGCTACTACTTCGCTCGACCGCTCACGGCCGTGGATGCGACGGCGCACCTCGTCGAGCGTCACGGTCCAGGCGTTCCGCCCCCCAGCTCGTCGAGTTCCTTGCCGAACTCCTCGCCGATGGTGTCGCCGAGCTCTGCCCGTGTCTGATCTTCTCGAACCCCGTGGCCCGTTGAGCACGGAGACGGAGCCGGAGGGCGAGAGGGAGAGCACCACGATCGACCGCTCGGACATGGTTCGACGAATCTCACGAGTTGATGCGGACTCCTTCGCCCGACGGGTTGCTGCCGGCCGAGTCCGCTCGCTCGACTGGCTCGACAGCGGGCTGGATCCCGCACGCTCGGGCGACTTCACCTCGCACATGATCTTGGACGAGATGATCGAGGGTGTCGTGCTGTTCGACCCAAACGGCGTCGTGGTGTGGGCCAACCAAGCGTGGCTGCGGCACCGCGACCTCAGCCTCATGGCGGTCTATGGCCGTCGGCTACCGGATCTTGTTCCTGCCGAGGAGCGCCAGGCGTCGGAAGATCGGCTTCGCCGGCTGCAGGGCCTCACTCCGGACCAGCCAAACATGTCCATCGAGTTCTCCGTCGATGGCGAGAGGGTCATGGACTACGTCCACAAAGGTTGGTTCAACCGAGCGGGCGAGTTGGCGATGATTTCTGCCGTCGGTCGGGATCGAACCGAATCGCACCAGGCCCAGGCGTCGATGGAATTGGCCAATCGGCGGTTGGAGGACAGCAACCGTGATCTCCAAGACTTTGCGTACGTCGCATCGCACGATCTGCAGGAGCCTCTGCGCAAGATCGTGGCCTTCTCTGATCGTTTGGCCACCAAGTTCGATGACGACCTGGATGAGCGGGCTCACGACTACCTCGGCCGCGTGCAGAACGCTGCGAGCCGGATGCAGCGGCTCATCGAAGATCTCCTCACGTTCTCGCGGGTCAACACGGATGCCGCCGCCATGTCCACCACGTCACTCAATGATGTCGTCGTCGGTGTGATCTCTGATTTGGAGATCGCCATCAATGAAGCCGACGCCACGATTGCGCTGCATGATCTCCCCGACGTGGTGGTCGATGAGCTGCAAATGCGCCAGCTCTTCCAGAACCTCATCGGCAATGGACTGAAGTTCCGTCACGAGGATCGGCCAGTCGAGATCCAGATTTGGGCGCAACGCATGCTCATGCCAGGGGATGCCTCTGGCTTGGCTGGTGAGGGCTGGGCCATCTCGGTTGCTGACAACGGCATCGGTTTCGACGAGAAGTATCTCGGCAAGATCTTCACCGTGTTCCAACGCCTGCACGGACGGAACGACTTTGACGGGTCTGGCATCGGTCTCTCCGTTTGCCGACGCATCGCGGAACGTCACGAAGGCGATCTTTCCGCCCACAGCGTGCCCGGTCAGGGCTCGACCTTCACGCTCTGGCTGCCTGCGCGCTAGCTCCACCACCTTCCGTTCTTTCGTGGTTGCGATAGCGGGCTAGATTCGCTGCGTGCCGACGCCAGGAATGAACCACACACCCTCCTCTGTCGCAGAGGTGAGTGCTGCCCTCGCCGAACACGACTACCTCGCCGACGAGGGCTTGGCGACGTCGATCTTCCTCGCACTCACGCTGCGGCGACCACTCTTTCTCGAGGGCGAAGCTGGCGTGGGCAAGACCGAGGTGGCCAAGGTGCTCAGCCGTTGGATCGGTGGACCGTTCATTCGCATGCAGTGCTACGAGGGTATCGATGCTGCCCAGGCCGTCTACGAGTGGGACTACTCACGGCAGCTGCTGCATCTGCGAACCGCAGAGGCCACCGGCCGAGCCGCTGAGGCCGCCGTCGGTGAGCTCGAGGGCGAGCTCTACGACGAGCGCTTCCTCATTCGACGCCCCCTGCTCGAAGCGCTGAGCCCGACGGACGGACCGCCGCCGGTGCTGCTGATTGATGAGGTCGACCGGGCCGATGATGAGTTCGAGGCGTTCCTGCTCGAGGCGCTGTCCGACTACACAATCACGGTCCCCGAGATCGGCACGATCCGTGCTGACGTTCCGCCGTTGGTGGTCCTCACCTCGAACCGCACCCGTGACGTGCACGACGCCCTGAAGCGCCGTTGCCTCTATCACTGGGTCGAGCACCCAACCTTCGAGCGTGAGGTTTCCATCGTGCAGCTTCGCGCTCCACACGTGGGCAAGCCGCTCGCCCGACAGGTTGCTGCCCTCGTCGAGTCCGTCCGTGGCTTCGGTCTGTACAAGCCGCCGGGTGTGGCGGAGACCATTGACTGGGCGATGTCTCTTGCTGCACTGGGACGAACCGAGCTCGACGTCGCCATGGTGGAGGCAACGCTGGGCACGGTTCTCAAATACCGCGAAGACCAGCAGCGAGTCACCCAGCAGGGACTGCAGGAGATGGTGCAGAACGCCCTCTTGCGCGGCGGCAGCTGATCTTGGCTGACGAGCGCTGGACCAATCCGGCCCTGCCCGCCCCCGTCGTCCTTCGGGAGCGGCCAGCCGAGCGCTTGGCCGTCGGCTTCGCCAGCGTGCTGCGAGGCCTTGGCATCTCGATTCCCGCGAGAGCGACGATCAATTTCGTCGAGGCGCTCGGGCACGTCGGCATGAAACGGCAGATGTCGGTCTACTGGGCCGGTCGCTCCACGCTGATCGCCCGGCCCGAGGATCTGCCCCTCTACGACAAGGGCTTCGCGCTCTACTGGCTCCAACGGAACCCGGAGATGGTGACGGTCGAGGGCGAGCCGCCGCCGGTCACGCTCGCGCTCGACACCGATGAGCCCGAGACCGACGACGATGATGACGACGACGAAAGCGACGACCCGGGAGAGGTGCAGACCCTCCGCTTCAGCCGGGTGGAGGTCCTGACCGAGAAGGACTTCTCCGAGTGCACAGATGCTGAACTGGCTGAGCTCACTCGACTGATGTCGCGGCTCCGCTTCACTACGCACGCCCGTCGTAGTCGCCGTCAGGTCACCACTCGGGGTCGAGGGGACCGGCCCGATCTTCGTCGCACGGTGCAGTTCGCATTGCGCCACCAGGGCGAACCATTCCGCCGGGCCTATACGCAGGCCTCGGAGAAGCCCCGCCGCCTTGTTCTGCTTCTCGACGTGTCGGGCTCCATGGAGCAGTACGCCCGGGCCCTCATCCGCTTCACCCATGCCGCAACGGTTTCACGCAGCCGGGTCGAGGCGTTCACGCTGGGCACCCGGCTGACCAGGATCACCCGCCACCTCGGGAGCAGAGATCCCGACGCGGCGATGCGAGCCGCAACCCCCGAGGTGAAGGATTGGGCCGGCGGCACGCGCCTGGGTGAGGTGCTGCATGAGTTCAACGACGAGTGGGGTGTGCGAGGCATGGCCCGGGGCAGCGTTGTCGTGCTGCTCTCCGACGGGTGGGAGCGGGGCGATGCCACTGAGCTCGGCGAGCAGATGGAGCGTCTGCACCGAGTCACGCACGAGCTGATTTGGGTCAACCCGCTGAAGGCCTCACCCGGATATGCACCGCTCGCCGCAGGTATGGCCGCGGCACTTCCTCACGTGGATCGCTTCGTTCCCGGCAACTCCTTCCGATCATTGGAAGAGTTGGCCGCGATCCTCGCCGGAGGCTCGCGTCCGTCACACTGAGACCTGATGTCCGATTTCTCGACGCCACCTTCCTTCCCGCCGACGCGCTCCGTGCCGCCAGTGGCTCCCGCCATGACATCGGAGGAGTACGCCGAGCTGTTCTCCCAGCCGCCTCCCTCCTCGCCACCACTTCTTCAACCCGAGCCGTACCGACCTGACGACCGCAGCGGTCAACCGTGGTGGGGGATGGGCGACATCCTCTTGGGTGCGGTGATCGTGCTGACCTGCGCCACGATCGGCAACTTTGCCTTTGTCCCGTTTCTCAGCGAGGCACAACGAGATGCACTGGCCTCTGGCGATATCGATGCCACTCCGCTGCTCGTCATTGTTGGTGGACTCATCGGTCTGCAGGTCACGCAGGGGCTTTGGCCCGTCATCGTTGCTCGGTGGAAGGGCCGAGGCGTGGCGCGGGACTTCGGCTTCCGCTTCGAATGGTCCGACCTGGGGTGGGGTGCGTTGGGTCTCGTGATCCTCCTGCCGATCGCAGCGGGCGTGAATGCCGCTGTCAGCGCGCTCGTAGGCCTGGATCCTGGAAGCGATGAGTCATCGAACACGGCACTGCTCACTGACAATGTGGACTCGCCGCTCGTCTGGTTCATCGTCGCCGGCACGCTCATCGGTGCTCCGCTGACCGAAGAGTTGTTCTTCCGGGGTTTGTGCCTCCGAGCGATAGAGAAACGCGCCGGCACGGTGGTCGGGGTCCTCGGATCCACCGTCCTCTTCACCCTCCCGCACTACGTAGGCGCCAGCTGGCAGGGCACCGTTGTGCTGTTCTCGGTCATCGGAACCGTGGGCCTCATCCTGGCGATCCTCACCGTGAAGTTCGATCGGCTGGGCCCAGCGATCGTCATGCACTTTCTGTTCAACCTCATCGGTGTGGTCGGCGCCTTCGCTGCCGCCTGAACGCAGGCTGGTCGCCCCGCAACTCGTCGCCTAGCGACAGGCGAACTAGCGTCGCGCCATGGACCGCTACGCACCGTTCGAAGGACTTCGCATCGATCGCCCGGAGGATGGCATTCTCCGCATCGTCCTCGACACCCCCGGCAAGCTCAACGCGGTCGACGCGCAGAAGCACGCCGACCTGGCCGATGTGTGGAAGGTCATCGATCGAGACCGCGAGACCCGAGCCGTTGTGATTCACGGCGAGGGCGGTGCGTATTCCGCGGGCGGCGACATGGCGATGATCGAGGACATCATCGCTGACCCAGAAGCCCGTGCTGACACGTTCCGCGAGGCCCGCGACCTCGTTTACAACATGATCAACTGCTCCAAGCCGATCGTGTCGGCGATCGAGCGAGTGGCAGTGGGCGCAGGACTGGCCTCGGCCCTGATGGCTGACATCAGCATCGTGGGCAAGAAGGCCAAGCTCATCGACGGTCACACCAAACTGGGTGTTGCGGCCGGCGATCACGCCGCAATCATTTGGCCGCTCCTGTGTGGCATGGCCAAGGCGAAGTACTACTTGATGACGTGCGAACCGCTCACCGGCGAAGAGGCGGAACGCATCGGCCTGGTGTCGATGGCGGTCGACGACGACGTCGTGATTGATCGGGCCTTCGAGGTTGCAAGGAACCTGGCGGCCGGATCCACGTCTGCCATCCAGTGGACGAAGCTCTCGCTCAACAACTGGTTGCGATCGGCCGGCCCGGCCTTCGACGCATCGGTGGCCCTGGAGATGCTCGGCTTCGCCGGCAACGACGTGCACGAGGGCGTCGCTGCGGTCAAGGAGAAGCGGACTCCCGACTTCTCGGGATCCTGACCGCTACGGCCACCGTCATTCCGCCGATCGGCCAGACTGACATCTGGCGTAGTGCTGCCGACAGGAGTCGTATGGCGGGAACGGCACAAAGGACTCGATGGACGAACTGATCGTCGGCTTGACGTTGCTCGTCATGTTGGCCGGTCTGCTGACTCGGCGCGTCTCGCCGACGGTCGGTGTTGTTGGCGCGCTCGTTGCGCTCTACATCGCTGATGTCATCGACGCGAGCCAGACCCTGAGCGGTTTCGCCAGTTCAGCTCCGGCCACCGTCGCTGCCCTTTACATCGTGGCCGGTGCGGTCGAACGCTCGGGCGCCCTCCAGCCCCTCACGCGGCTGGTACTCGGTGAACGCTCGCCCCGGGCCGGACTCGGCATGCTCGCCGGTACCGCGTTCGCTCTCTCGGCGTTCGTGGCCAACACGCCAATCGTGGCCATGTTCATTGGCCCCGTATCTCGCTGGTCCGAACGCAAGGGTCTCTCTCCGAGCCGTTTCCTCATGCCGTTGTCGTTCGCTGCCATTCTCGGCGGCATGGTGACGCTGATCGGCACCAGCACGAACCTGGTCGCAGCCGATCTCATCGTTGCCGCTGGCCTGGAGCCTGTTGGCCTCTTCGAACCCGCCCGCATCGGGATTCCCGTGGCTGGCATCTGCCTCGCGGTGCTGGTGCTGGCCGGGCCCAAGCTGCTCCCCGATCGCACGACGGTCGACAACCGACTCGTCGATCGAGCCTTCACGGTCTCGATGAGTGTCGAGCCCGGTGGCCCCCTCGATGGAGCCACCATCAGCCAGGCCGGGTTGCGTCAACTGGGCGCGGTCTTCCTGGTTGGTGTCGAACGCAACGGAGAGGTCACGGCCCCCGTTGCTCCCGAGCACCAGATTCGCGGCGGCGACGTTCTCACCTTCGCTGGCCAGGTTGGTCATGTCGTTGAGCTGGAGAAGATGCCGGGGCTGCAACTGGTCGAAGGTCGCCAGCTTCTCAAGCTCGACGATGGCGAGCACGCCTGGTTCGAGGCTGTTGTCGGACCGGGGTCTCCGCTTGTTGGCAACACGCTGAAGGGTGCTGGCTTCCGCTCTCGCTATCAGGCCGCGGTCGTTGCGTTGCATCGCTCGGGTGCCGGGCTGGACGGGACGCTCGGAGAGATTCGGGTGAGGGTTGGTGACTCGTTGCTGCTCGTTGCTGACTCGGACTTCGCTGCTCGCTACCGAAACCGCACTGACTTTCTGCTGATTCAGCGGCGGTCCGAACCACCGCCCAGCGCGTCGGTGCACGCAAAGCGGTCCGTCTTGATCTTGGCGTTGGTGTGCGTGCTGGCGCTCACCGGCGTGGTCGATGTGTTGAAGGCTTCCATCATCGGCGCCGGTCTCACCGTGGCGACTGGCGCCTTGGCCCCTCGTCAGGCCCGCGATGCGGTCGATCTCAATGTTGTCGTCCTCATTGGTGCGGCGATCGGCATTGGCACGGCCGCCGAGAGTTCCGGGCTGGCCAGCCGCCTGGCCGCACTGCTGCTCGACACGTTCGGCTCACTCGGTGTGTGGGGCGCAGCCCTCGGTCTCATCGTGGCCACCATCGTGATGACTGAGCTCATCACCAATGCTGGTGCTGTCTCCCTGATGATTCCGATTGCGGTGGCGACCGGTCAGAGTCTCGATGCAGACCCTCGTGTGTTCGCTCTCGGGGTGATGCTCGCGGCCTCGGCGTCGTTCCTCACACCGATCGGCTATCAGACCAACACGATGGTCTACGGCCCGGGCCGATACCGCTACTCCGACTACGCGCGCCTCGGGCTTCCCATGACCGCGGTCGTCGTTGTTGTGGTCCCGGTGATGATGGCCGAGGGGTTGACCCTCTTCTGAGGTGCTGTGGTGAGCGCGGCTGCGGCTGGCAGATTCGGTAGATCGCGTTTGCTTCCTCTGGCACGGAAACCTCCTGTCACGTAGTGCGTCAGACGACCACACAGAGTGAGATTTGCCTGCTACGTTCGGGCGCTCGGAAGCGGACTCGGCCGGAGGGCTGAGGCCAGGGCGGCTGTACCGCTCCGAGTACGAGGTGATCTAGATGTTGGCATTCAGCGCCGTAGCGTTGGTCCTCGCCTTCTCGATCTGGCGATGGCGACAGCCGTTGCTTCACACGCGCCGAACGATCGAGCGCGAACGAGAAGCCAGCGAGCTGAGGGTTCGAACCGCCGAGTGGCAGGTCCAGCTGCTGAGAGCGGAGTTGCGGGAGAGTGAGTCCCTCGTGGCCGAACTCGATGAAGAGCGAATGGCCTTGCGCAACTTCCTTGGAATGTCGGCCGTGGACGTCGACCGGTTGGAAGAAGAGGTCGATCAGAGCGGTGGCGAGCTGGGCCGACTCGAAGCGGAACTGGGGCAGGCTCAGCGCCGGCTCTCCGACACGGCCGCAGCCAACATCGTGCTGAAGGCACGAGCCCGCGGCGAGCGTGGCGAATCCGGTGACAGCGGAGGAACCAGCGGGTTGGCAGTGCTCGACGAGGTCGAAGACCTTCGCGGCTCGTTCGGCGATGACGTCATCGATCCGTCTGACTTCGCTGACGGCAGTGGTGCTGATGAGGACCTTGAAGACGGGGGCATCGAGCTGTCGGAGAGCATCGACCTCGACGTGTTTGATCTGACGGACGGGGCGTTCGCGGCCGACGACGAAGTCGAAGGAGCGATCGACCAGCTTGAGAGCGAACAAGACGAACGTGACGAGTACGTGATCAGCCAAGACGACAGCGATCGAGACGGGCGTGATCAGGACGAGCGCGATCGAGATGAGAGCCACCGCTCGGACGACATCATCATCCTGAACATCGCCGAGCCGGACGCTGACGACGATGGCGACCCCATCCACTTCGAGCTGCCGGCGCACGATGGTGGCGATGAGGCGCAGGACACTGGTTCCGCCGAGCTTCGTATCCGGATCCCGGGCCGAGACGATCTCGATCCTGGGGGCGACGATGAGGTCGACCTTGCGTTGGGACCCGTCGGTCGGGGAGCCTTCGACGAGGACCGGCTCGACGAGGACCACCTTGATGAGGACGACCGTGATGAGGACGACCTCGATGAACGTGGTGTCGCCGAAGGCGAGGCCGAATGGCGCGAGAGCTCGTTGTTGCTGGAGGCCGATCCGATGGACGGAGGCGTCGATGACGTGTTCTTCGGCCGGCCGGCGCACGAGGACGTGCCCGAGTTGGACGACCACGACACGCTTGGCGATGCAGCCACAGACGATGCAGCCACGGACGGTGCCGAGCGTGCCCTGGTGTCAGATCACATCGAGGCCGAGGACGAGCGGCCGGGGGAGCAACAGTCCTCAGCGATCGAGGATCTGCCGCCCGACGACCTCACGCGGATTCGTGGCGTCGGTCCCAAGCTCCGGAAGAAGCTCACCACGCACGGCGTGACTCACTTCTCCCAGCTGGCTGAGCTCAACTCTGACGGGATCGATGACTTGGCCAAGGCGCTTCGGGTGCCGGCCGACAACATTCGGCGCGACGACTGGGTGGCTCAGGCTCGTCGCTTCACCGAAGACACGACCCGAGATTGACCGCCTCGGCCAGGCGTCAAGCAGCGAAGCCGCGCTTGCGCATGAGGGCCGCAGGGTCGGCGTCTCGGCCTCGGAACGATCGGTAGGCGTCGAGGGGATCCACGGTGTCTCCTGCCTGGAACACGTTGGCCCGTAGACGCTGGGCGACGTCGTCGTCGTAGGGCCCGCCCGCCTCGGTGAAGGCCTCCCATGCATCGGCGGTGAGCGTGTCGGCCCACAGGTAGCTGTAGTAACCCGCCGAGTAGCCGTCGGTCGCAAAGATGTGGAGGAAGTGAGGGAGTCGGTGCCGCATGGCGATCTCTTTCGGCATCCCGATGGTGGCAAGTGCCTCCGCTTCGAACGCTGCGAGATCGTTGGGCGGCGCGTCGGTGGTGTGCAGCCGCATGTCGAGTAGTGCGCAGGAAAGGTACTCGACGGTCGCGAAGCCCTGGCCAAACGTGGCGGCAGCTTCCAGCTTGTCTCGCAGCTCCTGGGGGATCGGCTCGCCGGTCTCGTGGTGGCGGGCGAAGCGCTCGAGGACCTCGGGAGTAGGGAGCCAGTGCTCGAGGAGCTGGGACGGGAACTCGACGTAGTCGCGAGCCACGTTGGTGCCGGACTGCGATGGGTAGGTCACGTCCGAATTCAAGCCGTGGAGCGCATGACCGAATTCGTGGAAGAGCGTGGTGGCGTCGTCCCACGAGATCAGCACCGGCTTGCCAGGGCCGGGCTTCACGAAGTTGGAGTTGTTCGACACGATCGTGGTGATGTCACCCGTCAAGCGCTGTTGCTGCCGGTATTGACTCATCCATGCCCCGGAGCGCTTGCCTGCCCGAGCGAACGGGTCGAAGTACCAGAGCCCGACGTGCTCGCCGCTGTCGCGGTTTGTCACCTCGAATACGGAGATGTCGGGATGGGCGACGGGGAGCCCATCGGTGGGTGCGAAAGCGAATCCGAACAGTTGGCCTGCCACCCAGAACATGCCTTCTCTGAGCTGATCGAGTGAGAGATACGGCGCCAGTTCGCTCTTGTCGAGGTCGTACCGACTCTGGCGCAGCTTCTCCATGTAGAAGCGGTAGTCCCACGGCTCGATTGTGATCGGGCCGCCAGCCCCTGCCTCTTCGTCGGCGAGTGCCTGCATTTCAGCTACCTCGTCGGCTACTCGCGCTCTGGCCGCTGGCCAGACCGATTCCATGAGCTGCATCGTGCGCTCGGCCGTTGCCGCCATCGAACGCCCGAGACGGAACTCGGCGTGGTCGGCGAAGCCCAAGAGCTTGGCTCGCTCGGCTCGCACGGCCAGAATCTCGGCCATGATCGGGCCGTTGTTGGTGCCGCTGTGCTCGCTGCCGTCGGCGCGGGACACGAACATGCGCCACACCTCTTCTCTCAGTGCCCGGTCGTGGGCAGAGGCGAGGACCGGGTCGACTGAGGAGCGGGTGTTTGCGATGCGCCATCCAGCCTGTCCCGCGGCCTCAGCGGCGGTGACGGCGGCGTCGATGGCGCCCTGAGGAAGTCCGGCGAGCCGAGTTTCGTCCGTGACGAGCACGTGCTGGTTCTCCTCATCGGTGAGCACGTTCTGTCCGAACTCGGTGAAGAGTGAGGCGAGCCGCTCGTTGATCTCGCCGACCCTGGCCCGGGTGGCCTCATCCAGGTGTGCACCGTTCTGGCGAGCCTCGTGCTGATATGTCTCGGCCAGGCGTCGCTGGGCGGGGTCGAGTTGGTCCGCTTCGGCGGTGCCGGTGTCGAGGACCGCATCGATGCGAGCGGCGAGATCGGGGCGCTGGCTGACGGAAGACCAGAAGGCGGCCAGACGTGGCTCCAGGGTTCGCTCGATCTGTTGGAAGTCTGGCGTGGACATCGTGCCGGCCCACACGTGGTAGAGGGTGAGCACGCGGTCGAGTTCTGCTCCCACCTGTTCTCGAGCGGCGATCGTGTTGTCGAACGAGGCGGGTTCGGGATTGGAGGCGATGGCCGCGATCTCGGCCTCTGCGGCGGAAATCGCCGCTTCGATGGTGGTGTGGAAGTCGTCGAGCTTGACGGCATTGAACGGTGGCACGCCGCCGAACGGTCCGGTCCAGGGTGCGGTCATCGGGTGCAAAGCGAGGTCGGTCACGAGCCAAGACTAGAGCGCGTTGGATTCGGTGGAGGGGCCCGTAGCATTACGGGCTGGCATACGCAGTCGCGCGTGCCTACGCACAGAACACCTGTGGTCGCCTCAGTCTCGGGGCAACGATCGCAGGCCCAGCCGGGACCAGTTCGGTGCAGAACTCAAGATCACTCCGCACGATCGGGCGTTGGTTTCGACACCACGCGTCGTCACACAACGAACCACGAAAGCACCAGAGGTCGCAGTGCCCACAATGCAGCAATTGGTCCGCAAGGGCCGCACGTCCAAGCCGAAGAAGGGCAAGACCCCTGCTCTCATCGGGTCGCCCCAGCGTCGTGGTGTGTGCACCCGCGTGTACACCGCCACCCCGAAGAAGCCGAACTCGGCCCTTCGTAAGGTCGCTCGTGTGCGTCTCACCTCCGGTATCGAGGTCACCGCATACATCCCCGGCGAAGGCCACAACCTCCAGGAGCACTCCATCGTGCTCGTGCGTGGCGGTCGTGTGAAGGACCTTCCTGGTGTTCGCTACAAGATCATCCGAGGCACGCTCGACACCGCTGGTGTGCGTGACCGCAAGCAGGCCCGTAGCCGCTACGGCGTGAAGAAGGAGAGCTGAGATGCCTCGTAAAGGACCCGCGCCTCGTCGCGATCTCGTGCCCGATCCCGTCCACGGCTCCGTTCTGGTCACCCAGATCGTGAACAAGGTGCTGCTCGACGGCAAGAAGACCACCGCCGAGCGCATCGTGTACGGCGCACTCGACATCGTTGCCGAAAAGACGGGCGGCGATCCTGTTGCCACCCTCAAGCGCGGCATCGACAACATCAAGCCCCAGCTCGAGGTCCGCTCCCGCCGTGTCGGTGGCGCCACCTATCAGGTGCCGGTCGAGGTTCGCCCTCGCCGTGCCACGACGCTGGCCGTTCGCTGGATGGTGGGTTACTCCCGCCAGCGCCGCGAGCGCACCATGGCCGAGCGTCTCGCCAATGAGATCCTCGACGCCTCCAACGGCATCGGAGCTTCCGCCAAGCGGCGTGAAGACCTCCACAAGATGGCCGAGTCCAACAAGGCCTTCGCTCACTACCGCTGGTAGTCGCGAGCACCTGTACCCCCACGAACCGACGAACCACGGACTGAGACATGGCACCACGGCCAACACCACTCGATCGCTATCGCAACATCGGCATCATGGCCCACATCGATGCTGGCAAGACCACCACGACCGAGCGCATCCTCTTCTACACCGGCAAGAACTACAAGATCGGTGAAGTGCACGACGGCGGCGCAACGATGGACTGGATGGAGCAGGAGCAGGAGCGTGGCATCACGATCACCTCCGCTGCGACCACCTGTTTCTGGGATGACCATCGCATCAACATCATCGACACCCCCGGACACGTCGACTTCACCGTCGAAGTGGAGCGTTCGCTCCGCGTGCTCGACGGTGCGGTTGCGGTGTTCGACGGCGTGGCTGGCGTGGAGCCGCAGTCCGAAACGGTGTGGCGTCAGGCCGACCGTTACGGCGTGCCCCGCATGTGCTTCGTCAACAAGCTCGACCGCACCGGTGCCGACTTCTACTTCTGCCTCGACACCATCAAGGAACGTCTGAGCGAGTCCGTCGCCGTCATCCAGCTGCCGATCGGTATCGAGGCCGACTTCCTCGGCGTCGTCGATTTGCTCAAGATGAAGGCCCTCGTCTGGTCGGCAACGACCGATGAGAAGGACCTCGGCGCCACCTACGAAGAGGTCGACATTCCGGCCGAGTATCAGGAGAAGGCCGACGAGTACCGTGCCCTTCTGGTCGAAGCCGTCGCTGGTACCAACGACGACCTCATGGAGAAGTACCTCGAAGACGAAGAAATCACCGAGGCCGAGCTCGTCGCTGCGCTGCGCGCCGCCACGATCTCCAACGAGCTCGTGCCCGTGCTCTGCGGTACGGCGTTCAAGAACAAGGGTGTGCAGCCCCTCCTCGACGCCGTGATCGCCTACCTGCCGTCGCCCCTCGACCTTCCGGCTGTCTCCGGTACCGCTCTCAAGGGTGGCGCCGAGGAGACCCGAGAGGCCAAGGATGATGCGCCCTTCTCGGCGCTCGCCTTCAAGATCATGTCGGCCCCGAACGTCGGCAAGCTCACCTACTTCCGTGTCTACTCGGGCTCGCTCGAGAAGGGCGGCCAGGTTCTCAACACCCGCACCGGGAACAAGGAACGCCTCGGCCGTCTCTTGGAGATGCACGCCAACAAGCAGGAAGACCGCGATGCCGCCATGACCGGCGACATCATGGCCGCCATCGGTATCAAGAACGTGCGCACCGGCGACACGCTCACCGACGACAAGGCTGCGATCGTTCTTGAGTCACTCGACTTCCCGGATCCCGTCATCGACGTGGCCGTGGAGCCCAAGACCAAGGCCGACCAGGACAAGATGGCCAAGGCCCTCATGTCCCTGTCCGAAGAGGATCCCACCTTCACGGTGCGAACCGATGAGGACACGGGCCAGACCATCATCGCCGGTATGGGCGAGCTGCACCTCGAGGTGCTGGTCGATCGCATGCTTCGCGAGTTCAAGGTCGATGCCACCGTTGGTAAGCCGCAGGTTGCGTACCGCGAGACCATCACGCAGACCATCGAGAAGGACTCCTACACCCACAAGAAGCAGACGGGTGGTACGGGTCAGTACGCCGAAGTCACGATCATGATGGAGCCCTCCGGCCCCGGTGGTGGTTACGAGTTCATCGACAAGATCACGGGCGGTCGTATTCCCAAGGAATACATCCCCTCGGTCGACGCTGGCATCCAAGACGCCATGACCACCGGCGTGCTCGCTGGCTTCCCCACCGTCGACGTGCGTATCACGCTCCTCGACGGCAAGTACCACGACGTTGACTCGTCGGAAATGGCCTTCAAGATCGCCGGCACCATGGCGTTCAAGCAGATCGCCTCACGGGCCAAGCCCGTACTTCTCGAGCCCGTCATGGGCGTCGAGGTCGTGACGCCCGAGGACTACATGGGCGACGTGATCGGCGACCTCAACTCCCGTCGTGGCCGAGTTGGCCAGATGGAAGCACGTGGTCTGAACAAGGTCGTCACCGCCGAGGTGCCGCTCTCCGAAATGTTCGGCTACTCCACGGACCTGCGTTCAAAGACGCAGGGTCGTGCCACCTACACCATGCAGTTCCACAGCTACCAGCAGACGCCGGGGAACGTGCAGGAAGAAATCGTCAAGCGCCTCCGGGGCGAGTGAAAACCAACCCGAGAACGACTCGTTCCGGAACTCTGAAAGAAGACTGAAATGGCTAAGGAAAAGTTCGAGCGCAATAAGCCGCATGTGAATGTGGGAACCATGGGTCATATCGACCATGGGAAGACCACGTTGACGGCGGCGATCACGAAGGTGTTGTCGGATCGCGTGTCGGGTAACACGGCGACGGAT
>CALKTH010000012.1 GCA_937997485.1 uncultured Acidimicrobiales bacterium
TGAGCTGCCCCCGTCGGCCGTTCTTGTCTTCTCCTCGTTGGCGGTACTGGAGCGCAGCGGTGGTCCGGCCATCCGGGCGATCGATCAATTGAGTGAGACGCTGCGGGCCCGGCATACCGCTCGGGAAGAACTCCGCAGCCAGGCAAGCCAGGCTGCGGCGTCCGCAACGGCCTTGGCCGCGCTTCCTGTGGTGTTTGGCGGCTTCGTGGCGTTGTTGGAGCCGAAGGTCGCTCAGTTCTACTTCTCCGCACCGGGAGGCGCGGCATGCATCGTCGGCGCCCTCCTGCTCACCGTCGGCGGGCACGAATGGATCGACTCGCTGATCTGGGGCGAGCGCACATGATCGCCTTGCTTCTTGCCGCTGCGATTGCGCTGTTCCTCTGGCCGCATGCGATGCCGCGCCGACGCCTCCGGCTCCTGACCGCTGCCGCGCCGCGCCAGGTGCAGCCATCGGGTCAGGTCGTGGGGCCGCGGCGACGGCACTGGCGAGCGCGGCAACGTCGTGAACGGGAGATGAGTGATGCAGTCGTACCTGTGATCGATCTCCTGCTCATCGCTGTGGGTTCGGGGGCCACACCTCGGGGCGCCCTCGATCTGATCCGAACGACAGGTCCGGCGGTGGTGCGCCCGACGCTGGCTCGAGTCTTGGAACGTGAGGAGGCAGGAGAACGCCTCGACACCGCATTGCTCCGATTCCGAGATGAGCTGGGCGATTCGTTCGCCCCGATCGTTTCGGTCTTGCTGTCGGCGTTGCGAGACGGTGCGCCCATCTCGGAAGTGGCGGGGCGGTTGAGTATCGACGCCCGAACTGCTCGGCGTCGCCAAGCGGAGGCCGCGGCTCGCCGCCTCCCCGTTCAGCTCATGTTCCCGCTCGTTTTGTGTGCGCTCCCTGCCGTCTTGGTCGGTGCGGTCGTGCCTCTGATCTTGGTTTCGTTCCGATCGCTGATCGGCTGAGAGCGAGACCGCTCGCGGCGTTGCCGCCTTCCAAATCCCGTCTTCGGAAGGAAGACACATGTACATGTTCAATGCACTCATCGCAGCTTCGACTGCCGGCCGGTACCCACTCCATGAGGGAGAACGAGGGCAGGCAACAGCCGAGTACGCACTGGTGATTCTCGGCGCCGCAGCGGTGGCAGCGCTCTTCCTGGCGTGGGCGACGAGCACGGGGCGAGTCTCCCGGCTGCTCAACGCGGTGCTTGATGCCGTGATCGGCCAGGTCGGCTGATGCGGCGGGGAAGGACGAGTCGGGTTCGGCGGCATGTCGACGAGCGAGGGCAGGCAACCGTTGAGCTCGCACTTGTCCTTCCCGTCGTCGTGCTCGTCGCCATGATTGTCGTGCAGGCCGGTCTCGTCGCGACCGATTCATTGCTTGTGCACCACGCAGCACGAGAAGCGGCGAGGGCGGCGGCGGTCGAGCCGACACCAGCGGCGGCGCGGGCTGCCGCAATCGGGTCGACCCGGCTGGACCCGGGCCGGCTGACGGTTGTGCTCAGCGGATCAACTGCTGAGGGCGAGATCGTCAGAGCGACCGTTCGCTACCGGTCACCCACTGCGCTGCCGCTCGTCGGTCGGTTCGTTGGGGACGTCGACCTGTCCGCGACGGTGGCGATTCTTGTCGAGTGACGACGCCAAGCGGACCACTCCACGTCGGTCTAGTTGACGTGCTGGGCGTACTCGATAAGGCGAGTCATCACCTCGTCGTTCACCTTGTCCACGGCGCCGGCATCGAACGGTGGCTGGGGGTCGTACTCGACCATCAGCTGCATCGCCTTTGCCGCCACATCGTCGACCAGGAGTTCGGCGAGACGGAGCGCCATGTCGATGCCGGAAGAAACGCCGGCAGCGGTGATGATGCGGTCATCCAGATGCTCGACCACCCGCTGGGGTGTCGGGATCGCTCCGAGGCGAGCGAGCTCTTCGTACGCGCCCCAATGGGTGGTGGCCGTCTTGCCATCGAGCAGGCCGGCGGCGGCAAGAACAAACGAGCCCGTGCAGACCGAGGTGGTGAAGCGGGTGTTTGGGTGGACGTTGCTGACCCAGTCGACGATGGCGTGGTCGGCGCCGTCAGTGAAGGCTCGCGTGCCCACCCCGCCCGGCACCACGACCACGTCGGGGTCCGTCATCTCGTCATAGGTCTGGTCGACGGTGAGACCGAGGAAGCCGTTGTCGGTGCGAATCTCTCCTCGTCGATCACCCACGAAGTGGACGGTGGCACCGGGTAAGCGTTGCAGGGTCTCGTACGGGCCGATGGCGTCGAGCGCCGTGACTTGGGGGAAGAGGGGGATGGCGATCTTCATGGAACGTCTCACTTTGTTTGGTGATCTTTGGGTTGGTTGGAGGTGGTGGAGCGGGGCTTGCTAGCTCGCTGCGGCGAAACGTTGCCGGTAGGCGGAGGGGGAGACGCCAAGCCGGCGCTGAAAGCAACGGCGGAGTGACTCTGCAGTGCCCAGTCCGGCTTGGCGGGCGACGGCGTCGAGGCCAACCGAAGTGTCCTCCAAGAGTTGACGAGCAAGCTCGACTCGGACGTTCTCGACGTATCTTGCGGGCGTCACGCCGATCTCGGCCTGGAAGCGTCGAGCGAGGTGGCGGGCGGACAGGCCAACCTCGGTCGCCAGCTGTTCGAGACGGAGATCGCCCGAAGGGTTGGCATGAATCTGGTTCTGCGCCGCCCTCACGGGTTCGGTCTCGGCAGGGTCGCTCCAGATCGGTGTTGAGAATTGTGACTGGCCGCCCGGTCGGCGAAGGAACACGACGAACCAGCGGGCGACGGTCTGGGCGACGGCGGCGCCAAGGTCGGCCTCAACTATCGCCAACGCGAGATCGATGCCGGCAGTGACGCCGGCTGAACTCCAGACCGGGTCGTCCCGGACCCAAATGGCGTCAGCGTCGATCTCCGCTGCCGGTGCGACCTTGCGAAGGTCGTCGGTCCAGGCCCAATGCGTGGCGGCCCGCTTGCCATCGAGCAGCCCGGCGGCACCGGCGAGAAAGGCTCCAGTGCAGACCGTCGCCACTCGGCTCGATGCGCTGGCCGCAGCTGCGACCCATGCCACCAGGTCGGGATTCGACACGGCGTGGCGCCGAGTCCCCGACCCTCCAGGAAGGACCAGCGTCCCTCGCAACGACGCAGGGTCGGGCAGCGCTTCCGCCGTCAGGATCAGGCCAGACTCACTCAATACGCCCGGGCCGGCAGGGCTGACGATCGAGGATGCGTAACGCCGGCCGGCAATCCCCATTCGGTCTGCCACTTCGTTGGCCGCATTGAACACCTCGAATGGTCCGACCAGATCGAGGGCCTGCATACCGCTCGTGGCGAGAAACCAGATGTGATGGTCGGACGAGTGCACGCCCCCATCGTCCGCTCTCATCACCATGTCGTCAATGACACGTCCCCCACACATCGAGACATCTCGGCCCCTGCCTTCCTCGTGGCACCGTGAGTTGTCGCTCTGACGTCATGTAACGGTGCCGCCAACTCACGAGGGCTCGAGGGCGGGTTAGAAGGGGTCGAGGATGCCGAGGGTGGTGTGGAGGAGGGCGAGGGCGGCGTGCTTGTCGAGGGGCTCGTTGCCGTTGCCGCACTTGGGGCTCTGCACGCACGAAGGACAGCCCGAGGTGCATTCGCACGACTCGAGCACTTCGGCCGTGGCTTGCAAGTGGCGATCAGCGGCGCCGTAGGCCAGCTCGGCAACCCCTGCGCCGCCGGGATAGCCGTCATAGATGAACACGGTGGGCAGCCCCGATTGAGGCGCCTCAGCAATAGACACCCCGCCAACGTCCCAACGATCACAGATCGTGAAGAGCGGGAGGATGCCGATGGCTGCGTGCTCGGCTGCGTGGAGTGCGCCGGGCACCCGGAAGTCTCGGATTCCTGCCTGATGCAGAACTGACGGCTGCCACTCGTACCAGATGGATGTGGTGACAAGCTCCTCTGGTGGGAGGTCGAGGTCGTGGGATTCCTTCACCTCTCGACTGCCGACGTCGCGAACCTGGTAGCCGGTGACCTGTGTGGTGACCTTCACCATGCCCAGATGCAGGATGGCCTCGCCCACTGGCTTGGACTCCTTGCTCTCGAGCACGTCGATGCGGATCGAGGACTTGGCCTGTGTCCATTGGCGGCCACGGTCCTTGCGCACGATCGCTGCTCGGGCCGTGAAGTCGAGCGCATCAACCTTCCAGGGCTGGCCGCGGTGGAGATAGACCGCTCCCGGGTGGACGAGGGTGCCGGCCCTGGACTGATCCACGGTGCCGATCACCGTGCCGTCGGCCTCCTGGATCTTGATCTCGCCGCCGGATGCCGAGCGAAGGCCGATGCGATGAAACGGAATACCCCGCCCGGCCCAGAACGCTTTCGGGACGTTGCGGGCGTCTGGTCGTAGCTTCAACTCGTCGTCCTGCACGAGGCGCCGAACGCCGTCGTCCAGATCTGCCCACCAGACATCGTCGGCGTGGCGTATCGGCGTTTCGTAGGCCGCGCAGGTGAGGTGGGGATCCAAGATGTTCGGGTTCCCGACGTTCACGACGGCAGGTTCCGGCGGTCGCTGGAAGAGATCTTTTGGATGGTGAACGAACCACTGGTCGAGCTGGTCATCGCCAGCGATGAGCACGGCGAGCGACTCCTGCCCGTCGCGACCGGCTCGTCCGATCTGCTGCCAGAACGAGGCGATCGTGGAAGGAAAGCCGCACAGGACCGTGGCATCGAGGCCGCCGATGTCGACGCCGAGCTCCAAAGCGCTGGTGGCAGCAACGGCCCGAACCGATCCGGCAGCCAACTCTGCTTCGATCTCTCGACGCTCCGCAGCCAGATAGCCGGAACGGTACGGCCGAACGGTGTCTGCAAGCTCGGGGGGCAACCGTCGAGCGACACCGGCGGCGACGCGCTCGGTGAGGGACCGACTGGCACAGAACGCGATCACGCGGCGGCCAGATTGCACGAGATCACCGACCATCGAGATGGTCTCGGTCGCTGGAGATTGACGGATGCCCTTGTCAGCATCGATGAGCGCCGGCTGGACGAGCGCGACGTGGCGAGTGGCGCATGGCGATCCGTCGTCGGTCACTGCGACGACCGGCTTGCCGCACAATTCTTCGGCCAACACCGCAGGCTCGCCAATCGTGGCCGAGCAGAACACGAACGTGGGCTCGGCGCCGTAGAGAGCGCACGCTCGCTGGAGGCGTCGAAGCACGTGGGACACGTGTGTGCCAAAGATGCCTCGGAGCACGTGAAGCTCATCGATCACCACGTATTCGAGTCGCTTCAGGAACGTGGCCCACTTGGCGTGGTGTGGGAGGAGTCCGTAGTGGAGCATCTCGGGATTGGTCAGCAGAACGTTGGCGTGATGCCGTGCCCACGTGCGCTGATCTCGGCTCGTGTCGCCGTCGTAGGTCACGGCTTGCATGCCCGGGACGTTCATGTGCCCGAACGATCGGAGTTGGTCCTGCGCCAACGCCTTCGTCGGATACAGCAGAAGTGAGGTGCCGGAGCGGAGTCCCTTGACGATGGACTCGGCGATCGGTACTTGATACGAGAGGCTCTTGCCGGAGGCGGTACCTGTCGCGACCACCACTGATTGCCCGGCACGGGCGAGGTTGATCGCCTGTGCTTGATGCGTCCAAAAGCCACCAGCTGGTTCGATGTGAGCGATGGGATTCGGCAGTGGCGCATCCAGCGAACCGAACCGGGCGAACCGTTCCGGCAGCGCCTCGGCGTGAACGAGACGGCCTTCGTCGGCCAAGCGATCCAGGAACTCCGGAATCGAAGTGGTGAGGCCGACCGTCACCCCCGAGAGGATACTCGGTCCTGTCAGTCCGAACGAGTGTTCGTGTCGACCCTTGCGTGTTGGCGTGGTTGGGGTCGTGTGACTTTTGAGTGCAAACGGTTGATCTGCTGACACAAACACCGACGAAACCGACATGAGTTCGGTTGCCGCCAGCATTCATACGGAAATCCCACGTTCGGATCTTCGAGGACCTTCCCTCGGTCACGAGCTCGCCACGCAGTTCCTTTGGTCACTCCAGGCCCAGGACTACAACGGTGCGCTCGAGGCCTACTCCTCGGCTCCGACGTGGGAGGACCGTGCGTTTTGTATCGAATACGCGGCGGGCTCCGATATCGATGTGAGCTTGCTCGATCCGTGGTGCGAGGCGTGGCCGAACCACGTGCTGCCTGCGTTGTTGCGGGGAGCCGTGCTCGTTGCTCGGGGCGACGAGATTGCTGCGTTGCCTGATCTTCGAGACGCCAGCCGGGCCGACGACAAGAACCCCATTCCTTGGGCTCAACTGCTGCGTTGTGCCATGCAACAGCGGGCCCCGGTTGTTGACCTCGAGGCGATGTTGGCCGAGATGCTCGAACGCTACGCGCTGTACGAAGGGCACATTCACTACATCCGTGGGCTGTCTGCCACCGGGTCGGGCTCGACCGAGCAGATGCTGACCTTCGCTCGAGTTGTCAACAAGATACTGCCCGCCGGTTCGGCGATCAGAGCGGCCGTTGCGGTCGCTGTCATCGAAGCGTTGCTGGCCGAGGCTCCTGACGATCACATCGCCTATCTGTCCGACAAGGGACTCACCGAAGAGCTGCTGCAAGCGGCGGGCCAGTCCGTCTTCCATCCCCAGTTCGACAAGGCGGGCCGGATTCCTCGCATCAAGGCCATGAACGCGTTCGTGATAGCGCTCTCGATGTCTGGCCATGAAGATCTCGCCCTGATGCTCGCCGATCGCCTCGACGGGGCGGTCACCCAGTGGCCACTGTCGTATCTGGGTCGTCCGACTGAGGCGGCGTGGGCAACCCTGCACGGTCAGCTGCAAGAGCGATCGGAACAGGCGGCAATCACCCAAGGCCGCGCAGGGCAAATGGCAGGCTGACGTCGCTACCAAATCACCCAAACAGGTTCAGGGGCCTTTTGGTCGATACCTTCTGCATCTGGTTGCGGCGAACCATCGTCGGCCAGCCACACCTTCGAGGTCTTGATGCGGCTCACCACCCCCGACGCAACCCAGCCAAGCGCCGTTGAATTCGTCGGCGCGCATCTCGAACACTTGGTCACCGGTCCGGTTGAACCGTCGCTTCGTTACCGCGGTGGACAGTCGCACGCCGATGCGGCGCTGGCTGCCTTCGATGTCACGCACTATTACTCCCGGCGCAACGAGGTGTATCCCCAACCGAAGCGGGGTGCCTCCGGTCTGTCGCCGTACATCCGGCACGGCCTGCTGGATCTGCCAACGATGTGGGACGCCGTTGCCGGTGGTCCGGCCAAGGACGTCAAGAAGTTTCGCGACGAGCTGATGTGGCAGGAATTTGCTCGCCACTGGTACGCCCGTCTGGGTCGCCGAACCGGCGACGGGATTCTCCAGGATCTGCCCCACAAGGTCGACGCCGGCAGCTGGAACCGAGACATGGCGTGCATCGAGCTCACCGTCGATGAACTGGAAGAAGATGGATGGCTCGTCAACCAGACGAGAATGTGGCTTGCCAGCGAGTGGGCGGTCCGCCGAGGGCTCCGTTGGCAGGACGGCGAAGACGAGTTCTTCCGCCATCTCCTCGATGGCTCACGAGCTGCGAACCGTCTGGGATGGCAGTGGACGATCGGCACGGCGTCCCGCAAGCCCTACGGCTTCAGTCGCTGGCAGGTGGAGAAGCGAGCGCCCAGCCTGTGTGCATCGTGTGACCTGGTCCACGCTTGTCCCATCGAAGACTGGCCGGAAGATTCCGACTACGCGCCTACCCCGCAACCGGTGACGCTCCGAGGCGGTGCCCAGACGCAAACGAACGCTGGGCCTTCAGCGCCGGAGATCGTCGGTGAGCCGGACACCGTCTGGCTCACCGCTGAGTCACTCGGCTCGGCCGATGCGGCCCTCGCTGCTCATCCCGATCTGCCCGTGGTCTTCGTGTTTGACGAGCCGTTGCTGCAGTCGCTCCAGCTTTCGGCCAAGCGGCTGATCTTCCTCACGGAGATCTTGGCTGAGCTCGGACAGGAGCGAGACGTGGAGCTGCACCTCGGGCGCCCGGCCGATGTTTTCGTCGACCGTCAAGTGGCCGTGACGCACGCTCCGGTCCCAGGCTTTGCACGACGCGCTCGGGCCATCGCTCCGGTCGCCGTGTATCCCTGGCCATGGCTCACGTTCCCGAAGGCGGGCTCGATCGAGAGTTTCTCGGCCTGGCGCAAGACCGCAAAGCGCTGACCTCCGGCTGCGACGGCTGGCGTCAGTTGTTCTCAGCAGCTGGACCGGGCGGACGTGTCGCCGAAGCGTCCGGCCTCGCGCTCGCCCAGGCCTTGTCGAACAGGTCGCGCAAGAACTGCGGCCGTCCCAGACCGGCCAAGGCGAGAAGGACGGCGGCGACGACGGCGGTCGTGCGAAGGCTGCCTCCGCTGGCGACGTAGCCCCGCATTACGACGGTGATGAAGTAGCCCCCGACTGCTGAGACCACGATGCCGACGTACTTGTTGAGATCGACCGTCCAGCCCCGAATGGCGAAGTAGGCGATCAGAAAGCCGAGGATGACGAAGCCCCACATGATCCAACGGAGCGCCGTCTCCATTGGGTCACAGCCGTCGGGCGTGAGCGTGCATGCCAGATCGAAGCGTTCCCAGAGGCCTTCCACACCCAGATGCTACGCCACGACTACCGTGGTGCGAGTGAGTGCCGACGCCACAAGAACTGAGGTGGATGTCGCCAACCTCGGCTCGTTGTCGCCGCTCGGAGTGATCGAGATCGACATTCCGTCCCGCGTCGATCTCGTCACCGTGGTTCGAATGATTGCGGGCACTGCGGCCGAGGCAGCCGAAGCGTTGTCCGGGGATCGCTTGGACGATCTTCGCTGGGTGATGTCAGAAGCGACCACGAACGCCATTCAGGCCAACATCGCGGCGACGGCGCCGGCCGGTCGTGTGCGCGTGATGCTCGAGGTGGGAACCGGCTGGGTGCGCGTGCAGGTCAATGACGAAGGGCCCGGCATGCCCGATCGTGAAGACGTACCGGACATGGAGCATCCCGACCGTCTGCAGATCGAAGGCGGCTTCGGAATCCCGCTCATGCAGCACCTCACATCGGGCACCGTGCACTTCGAGCCCGCTGCCGTTGGCACGACCGTGCATCTCGAACTGCACCAGTAAGATCGCGCCCTATGTCGTCGAACGGCTTGAAGGTGAGGGAAGGTGCGTGGAGTGGTGGCGACACCCCGCTGGCCCGCCGGGTCGCCCGACCCATGGTTCAGTTTCTCGCTCAAGAAACGGCCTCCGGCATTCTGCTCCTTCTTGCCACCGCTGCCGCCCTCATCTGGGCGAACTCCGCGTTCAGCGACTCGTACCACCACTTCTGGGAAACGGAGATTGAGTTCGCCATCGGTTCCTGGCATCCGTTCGACCATGGCGGGCACGGGCTGAGCCTCGAACTGCTCGTCAACGATGCGTTGATGGTCCTCTTCTTCTTCGTGGTCGGTCTGGAGATCAAGACCGAACTTGCGGTGGGCGATCTGTCGAATCCGCGAGACGCGGCGTTGCCCGCCATCGCAGCGCTCGGCGGCATGATCGTTCCCGCTAGCCTTTTCGCCCTCCTCAACCTCGGCGGCGACGGCTTCGGTGGCTGGGGCATCCCGATGGCGACCGACATCGCATTCGCAGTTGGCGTGCTCGCATTGTTGGGCCCGCGGATCCCCCAACGGCTGAAGCTGTTCCTTCTGGCCCTGGCGATTGCTGATGACATCGGTGCCATCGCCGTGATCGCCATCTTCTATTCGAGCGGCCTCGACTTCACCTGGTTGGCGGTTGCCGTGGGCGGCGTGCTGCTCACCGTTGCCATGAAGCGCTATCGCGTCTGGTTCACCCCGATCTATGTGATCGTGGGATTCTTCGTTTGGTACGCCACATTCCGTTCCGGAGTGCATGCGACGATCGCTGGTGTGGTGATGGGCATGCTCGCCCCCGCCACGCCACTGCTGGGTCAGCGCCGCTTCGAGAACCTGGAAGACGTGTTCTCCGGTGAGCATCACGATCTTGGCGCAGCAGTGAACGATGCCAGATGGAAGCTGCGGGAGCAGGTGCCTGTCACCAGCCGCCTGATCGCCCTGCTTGTCCCTTGGACCAGCTTCGTGATCATCCCGATCTTCGCTCTGGCGAACGCCGGCGTCACCCTCACGAGCGAGAAGATCGATGGGGCGCTGGGGTCCCGACTCACCCTCGGGGTCATCGTTGGTCTCGTGATCGGTAAGCCGCTCGGCATCTTTGTGGCCACGCTCTTCGCTACTCGGTTCACCTCGGCAGAACTTCCCGAGGGCATGACCAATACCCACGTGTTCGGCGCCGGCGCCGTTGCTGGCATCGGATTCACCGTTGCATTGTTCATTAGTGACCTCGCCTTCGAGGACGAGGCGCTGGCGGACGAAGCAACGATGGGAATCTTGGTGGCTTCGCTGCTGGCGACAATCGTTGGTTTCGCCGTGCTACGACGGCTGCCCATGCCCACTCCGGCCCCCGATTTCGACGAAATCAAGGCCTAAATCCCGTCTTGATCTGACGTTGTTTTGTCAGGGGTGTTGGAAAAGCGGTGCGCGCTGTTCCTACCCTGCCGCCAATGTCTCAGTCACTGGTGATCGTCGAGAGCCCCGCAAAAGCCGTAAAACTCGCGGAATATCTGGGTGACGACTACATGGTCGAATCCTCCATCGGCCACGTTCGGGACCTTCCCCGCAACGCCGCTGACGTGCCCGCGTCGCACAAGGGAGAGAAGTGGGCGAGTCTCGGCATTGATGTCGAGAACGACTTCGCCCCCCTCTACATCGTGAGCCCGGAGAAGCGGGATCAAGTTCGCAAGCTCAAGTCGATGATGAAGGACGCGAGCGAACTCGTGCTCGCTACCGATAAGGATCGCGAGGGAGAAGCCATCGCTTGGCACCTCCTCGAGGTACTGAATCCGAAGGTCCCGGTGAAGCGGATCGTTTTCACCGAGGTCACGCCGGAAGCCATCCAGCGAGCCATGGATGCACCGGGTGAGCTGGATACCCAGCGTGTTGCCGCCCAGGAGGCTCGACGCCTTCTCGATCGGCTCTTCGGGTACGAGGTTTCGCCCGTCCTCTGGAAGAAGGTCATGCCGAAGCTGTCGGCGGGCCGTGTCCAGAGCGTGGCGACTCGCATCGTGGTGGAGCGTGAGCGTGAGCGCATGGCGTTCCGGTCCGCGAACTATTGGGACTTGAAGGGCACGTTCGATGCCGCTTCGGCCGACAAGCCCTTCACGGCCATGCTCCAGGAACTCGACGGCAAGCGCGTGGCGACCGGCCGCGACTTCAGCCAGCAGGGTGAGCTCACCCGAGCCGATGCCGTGCACCTCGACGAACAGGGCGCAGGGACGCTCGCGTCGGCGCTCGAGAACCAGCCGGCCACGGTCGAGTCTCGCGAAGCCAAGCCGTATCGCCGCCGACCCGCCGCTCCCTTCATCACCTCCAGCTATCAGCAGGAGGCGTCTCGCAAGCTCCGCCTCTCCTCCGCCCAGTCGATGCGGGTGGCCCAGGGCCTCTACGAGCGGGGCTACATCACCTACATGCGAACCGACAGCACCACGCTCTCGGATACCGCGATCGCTGCTGCTCGCAACCAGATTCAGGAGCGCTACGGCAACGACTTCCTGCCCGACGAGCCCCGTACCTACAAGAGCCGCAACAAGAATGCGCAGGAGGCCCACGAGGCCATCCGGCCAGCGGGCGACGTCTTCCGCACGCCCGAAGAAGTGGCCAGCGAACTCAGCACACAAGACCGTGCGGTCTATGAGCTGATCTGGCAGCGCACTGTCGCGTCGCAGATGACCGACGCCACGGGTGAAACCGTCACCCTCCGCCTGGGCGTGACCTCGACCGACCAGCGCAAGGCCGTGTTCTCCACGTCTGGCACGGTGATCAAGCACAAGGGCTTCCTCAGCGTCTACCAGGAGACGAAAGACGAAGACGCGGAAGAGGAAGAGGACGCCAAGGAGCAACTGCTTCCGCCGCTGAACGAGGGTGACGCGGCGCAGATCACCGAGATCGAGGCCGCGGGCCACGACACGCAGCCGCCCGCTCGCTACACCGAGGCCTCCCTCGTGCAGAAGCTGGAAGAGCTCCAGGTGGGTCGCCCGTCGACGTATGCGTCGATCATGGGCACGATCCAGAGCCGGGAGTACGTGTGGAAGAAGGGCACGGCCCTGGTTCCGAGCTTCAAGGCCTTTGCGGTTGTCGGGCTGCTCGAGCAGCATTTCCCCGACCTGGTGGACTACGCATACACCAAGCAAATGGAAGACGATCTCGACCTCATCGAGGCTGGCCAAGCCGCCACGGTGCCCTACCTTCGTGAC
This sequence comes from uncultured Acidimicrobiales bacterium, assembly GCA_937997485.1. Taxonomy (GTDB): domain Bacteria; phylum Actinomycetota; class Acidimicrobiia; order Acidimicrobiales; family SZUA-35; genus SZUA-35. The sequence goes on from CALKTH010000012.1 coordinate 12,316, forward strand.
TTCTACTTCGGGGCCGGGGACTATCCCGGCCTGAAGGACAAGGTGTCCGACCGCCTGGGTGACATCGACGCCCGCGCCGTCAACTCGATCCCGATCGGAGGCGACGAGGACGGTGTGCCGATCGTGGCCCGCGTCGGTCGCTACGGCCCGTACCTGGAGCGTGGCGAGGATCGAGCATCGATCCCCGAAGACCTGCCACCCGCCGATCTCACGATCGAAAAGGCACTGGAGCTCATTTCCGCCCCCAAGGACAACCGAGTCGTCGGTATTCACCCGGAGACCGATCAGGAAATCGAGGTGCGCGCCGGTCGCTTCGGCCCGTACGTCTCGATGGGCGAGCACAACGACGACACCGGCGAGAAGCCCCGCACGGCATCGCTGTTCAAGGACATGGAGCCGGCCGAGATCACCCTCGAGCAGGCACTGCAGTTGCTCTCGCTTCCTCGGCTCATCGGCGTGGACCCCGAAGACGGTGGCGAGATCACCGCATTCAACGGCCGCTACGGCCCGTACATCCAGAAGACCACCATCACCGAAGACGGCCCGAAGAACGACAGCCGTTCCCTCGAAGCCGAGAGTGAGCTCCTCACCATCGATCTGCCGAAGGCGCTCGAGGTCATGGCCCAGCCGAAGCGCCGACGTGGTCAAGCCGCCCCCAAGCCTCCGCTCATGGTGCTGGGCATCGACCCCGCCACCGACAAAGAGATGATCGTGAAGGACGGACGCTTCGGTCCGTACGTGACCGACGGCGAGACCAACGCCAGCCTTCGTAAGGGCGATGAACTCGAAACGCTCACCATCGAGCGTGGTTCTGAGTTGCTGTCTGATCGCCGTGCCAAGGGCCCCGCCAAGAAGAAGAAAAAGGCGACGAAGAAGAAGGCCACCAAGAAAAAGGCGGCCGCCAAGAAGAAGGCCACAAAGAAGAAGGCGACCAAGAAAGCCCCGGCCAAGAAGGCAGTGGCGAAGAAGAAGGCAGCGCCGGATCCTGATGTGACCGGCACCGTGAAGTCCGCCATCGACGCCATGCCGGCCGTCGATGACGACGACGCCTTCTGAGTACGCCATGGCGCTCTACATCGCGATCGAAGGCGGCGAGGGGGCAGGCAAGAGCACGCAGGCCAAGATCCTCACCAAGAAGCTCGGTGCCATACGCACCTTCGAGCCGGGCAACACCGATCTCGGAGGTCGGCTGCGCCAGTTGCTGCTCGGCGTCGGCGAGGCGCCCGTTGGGCCCCGAGCCGAGACCTTGATGATGGCGGCTGACCGGGCGCAGCACATGGACGAGGTTGTGCGCCCGGCGCTCGAACGCGGCCAGCACGTCATCTCGGATCGAACTGCCTATTCATCGCTTGCCTATCAAGGCGGGGGCCGCGGCCTGGGCATCGATGCGGTCCGTTCGCTCAATGATTGGGCACTCGATGGACTCTGGCCAGACCTGGTGATCCTCCTCGACTGCGACCCTGCCGCATCGCACCGGCGCGGTGCTGCAGATCGTTTGGAGTCTGAGGCGGCGTCGTTCCACGAGTCGGTGCGACGGACCTTCTTGGAACTCGCCGCCAGCGAGTCCGACCGCTGGACCGTGATTGATGCCAGCCAATCCATCGCCGAGGTCTCGACGCTCGTGATGAAAGCCGTCGAAGACAAGCTCCGGGCGGCCGCCGAGGTAGAACAGGGATCCTCATGACTGACACGCCGGAGGAATCCAGGAACGAGCTCGGCGCCGACGGCGCGGAGGCCGGTGACTCAGCGTTGGACGAGACCGACGGCGACTTCGATCCCAACGATCCGAATGAATTCGCAACGCCCGACCCAGGTGGCTCGCTTTTCGGCGAGACATCACTCTTCGACGAGCCCGTGGCGAGCAACGATGGCCCGCCCCAGACCGAGTCCTTGTTTGGTGAGACATCGCTGTTTGGAACGGCGGCTGACGGTGACGCACCCGTTGATCCGGCCGACATCAGCAAGCTGATTTCCACGGGTGCCTCCTTCTTCGCCGAAGGCGGTGGAGCAAAGCCTGTTCCCCAAAAGCCCAAGCCTGAACCGGAGCTTGGCGCAGAACCGGAACCTGTCGCAGTGCCAGATCTTGTTGCCGGGCCAGATCTTGGCGAGGAGGCTCCCGGGGCCCCGAACGTCGAACCATCTGAACCCGTGGCCCCCGAAGATCTTGTTGACCCGTGGAGTGAGGTGTTGGGCCAGACCGAGGCGACGCGCCGACTCGACCAGGCGGCCATCGATCCGGTGCATGCCTACATGCTGATGGGCTCGAAGGGGAGCGGGAGCTATCAGGCCGCCCTCGGATTCGCCGGCCTGCTGCTTTCCGCCGAGGCCGTGCGAACGGGCGATGCCGCTGGCGCCGCTCGTCATCGCCGATTGGCAATGGATGCCGCCCATCCGGACCTTGTCCTGATCGAGGCGTCAGGTCAGACGCTCATGGTGGGCGATGCCGAGGAGATCATCCGGCAAGCCTCGACGTCTCCGGTCGAGGGCAGCCGGAAGGTGATCGTGGTCCGTTCGGTCGAGATCATCAACGAAGCGACGATTGGCAAGCTGCTCAAGGTCGTCGAGGAGCCGCCCCCGACGGCGGTGTTCGTACTGCTGGCTGAGGAAGCCACCCCGGAGATCGTGACCATTGCCAGTCGGTGTGTGCCGGTGGAGTTCGCCCCGGTCGATCCGTCGGTGATTGAGGCTGACCTCGTCGGCCGAGGCGTGCCAGCGGATCGTGCGGCGCAGGCTGCGCTCGCCAGCGGCGGAGATGTCGAGCGCGCTCGACTCTTGGCGACCGATGAGGCACTGGCGGATCGTGCTGCTCTCTGGCAGGGGCTGCCTGATCGCTTGAACGGCACAGGCGCCATGGTCTACGAGCTGGTGAGCCAGCTTCGCGAGCGCATGGACGAGGCGCAGGAGCCGTTGGAGGCCGCGCACAGCCAACAGCTCGAGGCACTGCAGGAGCGAATCGAACTGACGGGTGAGCGGGGCTCAGGCAAGAAGGAGTTGATCGACAAGCAGAAGCGAGAGATTCGCCGGCAACGAGTCGACGAGCTTCGGTTCGGCCTCGCCACGTTGTCACGCGTGTACCGGGATCGACTCACCCTCGCCCCCGATCCGCACGCCGAGAAGGCGCTTGCCGCGATCCAACACACGGCGCAGGCGTTGATTCGCAACCCCAACGAACCCCTCCTGCTTCAGTCCCTGCTGCTCACCCTCAGCGCCCCCTGACCGACCGAGCGGTGCGCCTCATCAATTGTTCCTGCCGGGCAGCCGGTTGATGGACTAGGAAAGGTGGATGTCGATCGTCGCCACCGGCCACAGCTTCCGAGATGCTTCAAGCGGGGATGTGCTCGATGTTTGGTTCCCGCCCGGTGGCGTCGCCGCCAACCGGTTCGCTCTGAGCGAGCGAGTGGGCCTCGCTGCCTCGGCGACCGTCACCGTTGAGATTGCAAGTCTCGATGACGCGCCGGCGTCGACGGAAGACGTCTGGCTGCGTCTGCACTTGCTCTCGCGGTGCGAAGTTGCGCCAAACCACCTCAACCTCGAGGGCATCTTCGGCCTCTTGACGACGGTGGCGTGGACCTCTGCCGGGCCCTGTCTGCCCACCCACGTGGACGAACTCCGCTCCCTCGTCGCCGGCCACGATCATCGACTCTCCGTGCCGTCGATCGACAAGTTCCCCCGTCTCACCGACTACGTCACACCCCCTGGCGTTCGGATCGGCGATGCCGACCGGGTCCGCCTCGGGGCTCACCTGGTGCCGGGAACCACGGTGATGCACGAGGGTTTCGTGAACTTCAACGCGGGCACGCTCGGCCCAGCGATGATCGAGGGCCGAGTGACCCCGGGCGTCACGGTCGGCGCAAACTCGGATGTGGGAGCGGGCTCATCGATCCAGGGAACGCTGTCGGGCGGCGGAAAGCTCGTGAACTCGATCGGTCAGAACTCGCTGCTCGGGGCCAACGGTGGGATCGGGATTTCGCTTGGCGATCGCTGCATCGTGGAGGCGGGTCTGTACGTCACGGCGGGGACGAAGGTCTGCACCGCCGACGGCGAGGTCGTGCCAGCTCGAGAGCTCTCGGGCGCCAACGATCTCTTGTTCCGCCGCAACAGCCAATCGGGCATGGTGGAGGCGGTGTCTTCAGCGAACTCGAACTGGGGTGGACTGAACAACGACCTCCACACCGGCTGATCGGGCGGGTCGTGGGCAACACGCCCGCAGCAACATTGGGTGCACCTGGCCCTCGATCTTGATGCTGGCGTGCACCCAATGTTTCCGCTCGCCGGTGTCGGAAGCGCCGCTTTCCGTCTCGTCGATGCCAAGCTGGCGAGGTGTCCAGTCCCGCCTCGACAATCTTCACGTCCCCCAGTCGAACCTTTGACGAGTCGACCGTTCCCGGCCCGAGAGTGTCGTGACGAACGTGGGATCAGGAGCGAAGGCTGAAGCCGAACGACTCGTTGCGTCGGCATCGGCGGTCATCAGCGAGATTGCTGGCGACGGAGCGGCCCCGTCAGAGCACAAGAACCGCATCGGCCGGTTGATTGATCACGGGATCTCTCGTCGGGTCGACAGCCAGATCCGGCAACGTTCCAAGCCAGGCTCGGCGTGGGCCGGACTTGAGGCGACGGCGGTCGAGGCACTAGCCGAAGCCGAACCCAATCTGTTGGTCATGATCGGGTCGCACCCCAGTGGCTACGTCCGGCAGGAAGCCGCTCGGCTTGCGCTTCCCATCGTCGATGCTGGTGACCCCCGGCCCGGCATCGCTCGCTTGCTCAGCCAACGGGCGCTCGACGCGATCCCGTCGGTGCGAGAAGTCGCTCGGGCCGGAGTTGAGGCGATGTTTGCGGCTGAACTCGCACGAACTGATGAGGGCTGGATGCCGAGAGGGACCGAACGTGGCGCGCGAGAGATCGTGGAGCAGGTTCGCTGCGTCGAACTGTGCCCGGAACTCGTCGACACGGCGCTCGATCTGTTCGCCTCCCGGACCGGTAGGTACGCCCTGTCGAAGGGCGTGTTCGATCATCATCGGCACAACCGCAAGGAGGTCGACCGGCGAGCGCAGCTGTTGGCCGATCTTCAGAAGATCTCGTCGGATCTGGATCCCGGTCCGGAGCAGGCCGCAGCTCATCGCCTCATCGACTTCTATGAGGCATCGCTGACGCCCGTTCGCGCCTGACCGCTCCCCCAACCGATCGGTCCGACACGAGGCGACGGCGAGTCCGCTGGAAACCCTCACCGAGTTTGGACAAGGACCGATAGGATTTATGGCCTTGCCCGAATAGCTCAGTCGGTAGAGCGTCTCACTCGTAATGAGAAGGTCTGGAGTTCAATTCTCCATTCGGGCTCGCAAAGGAACCCCGCTCTCCGGAGCGGGGTTTCGACGTTTTCGAGCGCTCGCCCCGGAGATGTGTGGCAGGGGAAGTGGTAAGAGTGCGCGAGGTTCGCGACTCAAATCGTCGCGACGGCTCAGGCGATCAGCTGTCGAGACGGCCGGCGAGGACGACCTGGCCCGAGGAGGCGGCCTGGCCTTCCTCCTGAAGCGTCACGGTGAGAATCGGGTAGTTGTCCGGCGTGACGCCGGCCCACAGTTCGATCTCGGCGCTGGTTCCGTCGGCCCCGGCTCCACGCAGGTGGAACGTGCCGGCGCTCACGCCGACTTCTGGACTCTGTCGCAGCCAGGCTTCGTAGTAGGTGCCTTCAGCTGCAGGTGGAAGGCCGGAGACATCGAGGATGATGCGTGTGCCATTGGCGGTCACGCTGACGTCGGCGATGGCCGCGCCATCTGGGGCGAGATCGGTGCCAGCGAGAGCGACTTCGACGCCGCCCGTGTCTTGAGCACCGCCACTGAGCGCGCTCATGGCCACGAAGAGGACGACAGCGGCTGCAACGCCTGCCGCCACCGGGCCGAACCAGCGACGTGCGCTGGAGATCGGCACGACGTTGCCCGGCAGCTCAGAGGCAGCGGACTGGAGAGAGCTCGGCTGTTCGGTCGGGAGTGATCCGGTCAGGTCAACGATCGGCGCGATCCGGCTCGAGTTGTCGCCCATGGCTGCGCGCTCGGCACTGATGGCGGCGATGATCGCACCTTCATCGAGGGAGCTCGGCTCGTCCCACATGGAGGCGTCGCCGAGCATGGCTGTGAGTTCAGCCATCTCCTCGTCGCTGATCTCCATCGAGGCGATGTCGTCGAGGTCGTCGTCGTTGATGCCGAGGTCTTCGGATTCTGAGTTGTGAGCGTTGTCGGTCATGGCCGTTCCTTTGCTCCCTCTACGTCCGAAACGCCCGTTTGGATCCCGGAAGGGGCCAAATGGCCGAGCGCAACGGCCATTCTCTTGAGTCCTCGGTTCGATCTGGACTTCACCGTTCCCAATGGAACGCCGAGTTTGGCGGAAATCTCTGCGTGGGGAAGACCCACAAGAAAGGACAACCGGACGACCTCACGTTCTTCTGCCGACAGCTGATCGAGTGCTCGTCGAACTTCGTACCGCTCCCAGGTTTGCTCGAACGAGAGGGGAGTGAAGGCTACGTCGACCTCGGGTTCGTGATCGCCAGTAGTGGGCCGCCGCTCACGGCGCAGGACGTCGATGGCGGTACGGCGAGCAATCGAATAGAGCCAGGGTGCGAGTTCCCGCTGCGGGTCGAAGCGGTTGGCAGCCTTCCAAGCTTTGATGAAGGTCTGCTGGACGACCTCGGAAACGAGGTCCGGATCTCCCACGATCGAACGGGCAACGGTTTGGACCGGACCGCCGTATTGGCGGTACACGGCCCGCACCGCCTCTTCGTCGCCCTCGACGAATCGAGCTCTCAGGTCCTCCATTGACAGACATCGTCGCACAAGTTTTTCCGAAAACTCGCGAACCGAATCCGAAGGTTGGGCGTACAGGGACTCGAACGCCGATCAGGGGGAACCCGATGCACGCCACGCCAGACACAACCGAACAGCTCCAACCGGGCGGCCAGGCCGCCAGCGGAACGAGCGTCACGCCGCTGCTCGTCGCCGCCGCCATCGGTGGTGCGGTCGCCCTCGCCCTCGGCACCTACGGGCGGGTCCACACTCCGACTGGCCAAGGAATCGTGACCTTTGGCTTCCCCGCCGTCCTTCCGATGAAGGCCTGGTTGGGCACCGGGGCTGCCGCCCTCGCTCTCGCCCAGCTGATTTCGGCCCTGTGGATGTGGGGTCGCCTCCCGGGCGTGGGGCCCGCTCCCGCCGGCGTCGCTGCTGCTCACCGCTGGCTTGGCACCGCCGCCTTCGTCCTCACCTTGCCGATCGCCTACCACTGCCTCTGGTCTCTCGGGTTCCAGCAGTCCACAACCCGAGTGCTCGCTCACTCACTGCTTGGTTGCCTCTTCTACGGCGCCTTCACCACCAAGATGCTCGTCCTGCACTCCCACCATGTGCCGAAAGCGACGCTTCCGGTTCTCGGTGGAACGCTCGTCGCCTTGTTGACCGGTATCTGGTTCACCTCATCCCTCTGGTTCTTCACGAACGTGGGCTTCCCCGGCGTGTGACGTCGATGAGGACAGCCCACTCGTAACTCCAACCCATTCATCCGGCGAGGGCGCCGCCGGAAACCCCAAACCCGTCCGTGAAAGGACCCTCAATGTCAGCTCTGCTTCAACGCGCTCGAGGACGCATGACGCCCACTCTTGCCATCTGTTTGATCGCCGCCGCGGTGGCTGCGGTCGGGCTCTTCCTCCCCAAGCTCACACCGCTCGCTGCTCCGTCCAACGCCTATGCCGCACCGGCAGCGGGCGGGGCAGCACCCGCCGAAGGTGCCGCCGCCGCTCCCGCCGAGGCGCCGGCCAACCCGGTCGTGCGCATCGCCGACTTCTCGTTCTCCGGCGATCTCACCGTCACCGTTGGTCAGACCGTCACTGTCACCAACGTCGACGGGGCGCCACACACCGTCACCGCAAACGACGGCTCGTTCGACACGGGCGACATCGGCGGCGGAGGCACCGGATCGTTCGTCGCTCCAACCCAGCCCGGCACCTACGACTTCATTTGCACCATCCATCCCTCGATGACCGGCCAGCTGGTCGTTCTGCCATGACCTCGAAACCAACCAATCCATCAAGCAGTCCCGCATTTACACAGGAGAATCCCATGCCCTACCAACTCGGAACCCACAACAAGCCAGGCCGCATCTCTCGCCGCCGCACCGCAGCTGCCAGCCTCTTCGCAGGTGCTCTCTTCCTCGCCGCTTGCGGCTCAGATCCGGCGCCACTGGTGGCACCGGCTGACGCCTCCGGAGACGCCGCTGCTGCTCAGCCCGCTGAGTCCTCTCGCTCCCTACCCGCCGCCACCGTTGGATCGTCCGAGCTTGGCGACATCCTCGTTGGCGAGGGAGGTCTCACCCTCTACGGCTTCACCAACGACGTTGACGCCATCTCTGTCTGTAACGACGCATGCGCTGACGCCTGGCCGCCGCTCATCGTCGATGAAGACTGGAGTGTTGCCCCCGGCCTCGATCTGGGCATTTTCGCCACCACCACCCGCGACGACGGCCAGCTCCAGCTGGTGGCCGGCAAGTGGCCGCTCTACTTCTTCGCCGGTGACGCCAGCGCCGGAGACATCAATGGCCAGGGCTCGGGCGACGTCTGGTTCGCCGTTGACACCGGCGGCATCCTGATCACCGACGACGCTGCCGCCGCACCGGCCGAGGCACCCACGACGGGACTCGTCAGCACCGGCAGCACCGAAGCAGGCGACGTCCTCGTCGACGCCAACGGACTCAGCCTCTACGGCTTCACTCCCGACGAAGCGGGAGCCCCGACCTGCGGCGGCGCCTGCGCCGACGCTTGGCCGCCGGTCACGCTTCCCTCTGCGGACCTGCCGTCCGATCTCGATCCCGAGATCTTCTCGGTCGTCGAAGGCATCGACGGAGGCTTCCAGCTGAAGGCCGGCAAGTGGCCGCTCTACCGGTTCGCCGGTGATGCCGCTCCCGGAGACATCAACGGCCAGGGCTCCGGCGACAACTGGTTCCTCGCTTCTCCCGAAGGTGGCCTGATCCAGGACGGAAACGCCGCCGCTGAGACCTCGGACACCGATGAGGGCGAAGCGGACAACGGCTACTGAGCCGCAGCATCACCTGGCGGGATCTGGTGGGTGATGGGTGCCTGACACCAAGTGCTCACCAGCATCGACCTCTGGTGGGTGATGGGTGTCTGACACCAGATGCTCACCAGATGTGAGGGAAGGGAATGACCGCAGCGGTAAGGCTGCGGTCATTCCCGCGTGTCCCCGACGGAGGGCATCCGGACCTGCGCTGTCACGGGGGAGGCACTCTCCGTTACCCTCGTCCGCAGTGGCTGACCAAGCGACGTTCGTTGAAGACACCGAGCCGTTCATGCGCTCCCTGTACTCCACCGCCCTGCGGCTCACGAACAACGCAGCAGACGCTGAGGATCTCGTGCAGGAGACCTACTTGCGGGCGTACCGGTCGTACGCCTCGTTCCAAGAGGGCACCAACCTGCGAGCCTGGTTGTTCCGCATCCTGACCAATGCGCACATCAACCGCTACCGGGCAAAGAAGCGCCGTCCCGAAGAGTCTGAGTTCGACGACCTCGAAGATTTCTACCTCTATCGCAAGCTCCAGGATCGCAGCGGCTTGGGTCGCAGCGCCGAAGACGAGCTGATGGATATGTTCTCCGAGGCCGAGGTTGTGGCCGCTGTCGAAGCCCTTCCGGAGGCCTACCGCTCTGCCGTGTTGCTCGCTGATGTCGAGGGTTTCGCCTACAAGGAGATCGCCGAGATCCTCGACGTTCCGATCGGCACGGTGATGAGTCGCCTCCATCGGGGAAGAAAAGCGCTCCAACGCGAGTTGTACGAGTTCGCTGTGTCGCGTGGTCTGGCTGATCCAGACCCCGTCGCCACCGCCTAACTCATCCTTACGTCCCCGAGCCGCCCGATCTCATGACCGAATCCACATCGTCCAGCGCCGAATGCTCCGAGCCCAGCTGCCGAGAGGCCGTTGATGAGCTGTTCACGTTCCTCGATGGCCAGCTGACCGACGATCGCCGCACCGCCATCCAGGGCCATCTCGACGACTGCTCGCACTGTCTGGAGCAGTTCGACTTCCACGCAGAGCTCAAACAAGTGGTGAGTGAGAAGTGTCGTACCGAGCTGCCGGATGGTTTGAAAGACCGAGTGTTTGCCGCGCTTCGTGCGCTGGACGACTGAGGGCCTAGACTCTCCCGATGCTCGCAGTGATCTGGCACTTCTGGATTGGTCTCTTCCTGGCCATCGGCGCGTTCGCCACGGTGCTGGCGGTTGTCGTCGGCTACATCGTGAAGGTGGAGCGGCCGAGGTACCCGAAGCAGCAATAGGTGTCCGTCTCCGTCGATTGGGATGTCGCCCGCCGCGTCGCGGCCAAAGTAGGCAAGGACGATCCCTTCGCGGGCAGTCCGCTGGCGGCATCGCTTGAACCCGACCTGCTCGAGCTGACGGCGCAAGCTGAAAAGCTCGTGGAGGAAGAAACGGGTCTTGTCTCCCTCGCCGGTCCGGCCCGAGCAAAGGTGACCGATCGCCCCGGTTGGGTCGACGCAAACCTCGCCAGCTTCGATCGCCTCACACGGCCGCTGCTCGAAAAGTTGAGCGAGGTCGATGAGAACGAGGAGCCTGGTCGGCTGTCGCAACTTACCGCGCCGCTGACCGCGCCGTTCTCCCAGAAGTTCGACGAGCTGGGTGTTGGTCCGAAGTTCGCGGCCCTCGAAGTTGGTGCGTTGTTGGGCTGGATGTCGGGCCGAGTGATCGGCCAGTACGACCTCTTGATCGTTGAAGACGAGCGACCCGAAGAGCAGGACTGGGTCTACTACGTGGGCCCGAACGTGCTGAATCTCGAGAAGAACTTCGGCTTCCCTCCTCGTGAATTCCGCCTCTGGATCGCCATTCACGAGTGCACACATCGTGCGCAGTTCACCGCTGTTCCGTGGCTCCGGCCGTACTTCCTGTCGCTCGTCGAAGAGCTGATGAACGAGGTTGATCCCGACGCCGGGCATTTGCTCGACGTCGTGAAAGACGCCATCGAGAAGAAGCGATCCGGCGGAGGCCCTGTGGCCGAAGGCGGCCTGTCCCAACTGATGGCCACCGACGCGCAGAAGGTCACGCTCGACAAGGTCAGCGGATTGATGAGCCTGCTCGAGGGCCACGGCGACATCGTGATGGATCGAGCTGGGCGGGATCTGATCCCCAGCCAACCCCGGTTCGCTCGGGTGATGAGCCAGCGTCGGTCGAGCGCCAATGGCTTGAACAAGATCATGCAGCGCATGCTCGGGTTCGAGGCCAAGCTGGCCCAGTACGAAGAGGGCGAGAAGTTCATTCACGCCGTCGAGGCCGCTGGTGGCAAGCCTCTGTTCGACAAGGTGTGGGAAGGCGCAGAGATGTTGCCCACTATCGACGAGATCCGAGACCCACAGCAGTGGATCTCTCGGGCAGCCTGACCGGCCTCCTCTCGAGGAGTGTGTTCCCGGTCGCGGGAACGTCCGTTGTTTGTGCGGTCTCTGGTGGCGCCGATTCGTTGGCGCTCCTGGCGCTTGCGGCCGCGGCCGAACTCCGGGTCACCGCGGTGCACGTCGACCACGGCCTGCGTCCTGAGTCCTCCGCCGAAGCGCAGGTGGTCGCGGTCGCAGCTGAACGGTTCGGCGCCGACTTCCGATCCGAACGGCTCACGCTGGCCGACGGGCCCAATCTAGAAGCGCGAGCTCGGGATGCTCGTCGCTCGATTCTGGGCGAGGGAGCGCTCACGGGCCATACGTTGGACGACCAGGCGGAGACCGTGCTGATCAACCTGATTCGTGGTGCCGGCCTCGACGGCCTGGCAGCAATGAGCCCCGGTGGCATCCATCCAATTCTGGGACTCCGGCGGGCAGAGACCCATGCCCTCTGTGCGGAGCTCAGGCTCGAGCCGGTGCGGGACGCTTCGAATGACGACCCCCGTTTCGTGCGAAACCGTCTGCGACACGAGGTCCTGCCGCTCCTGAACGAGATCAGCGGGCGAGACGTGGTGCCGCTGCTCAGTCGGACCTCCGATACCGCTCGTGCCGCGGCCGAAGTTCTCGAAGCCTTGGCTCGCGATCTTGATCCGACGAGCACGAAGGAATTGCGTGCGGTCGCACCACCAGTCGCCCACGTCGCGCTCCGCCGGTGGTTGCGCCTCGGGCCTGGAACCGGTGCCGACGATGGGCAGGCAAGCGGCGAGCATCCGCCATCGACGGCAGATCTGGAGCGGGTCATGGCCGTGGTTCGTCACGAGGTCATCGCCTGTGAGATCAGCGGCGGGCGACGGGTGAGCCGTCATCAAGGTGTGTTGCGGGTCGGGCCTGCGAGGCCGGGTCAGCCCTGAGCGGTGTCGGCTCGTTCGAGGGTGACTGCTCGGTAGCATGCTGCGTCAATGCGGCCTCTAGTCCTCGGGATCTTGAACGTCACGCCTGATTCCTTCAGCGATGGCGGGAGCTACAGCGCATCCAGCTCGGCTCCGGAGCAGATCGATCTCGACGCCGCGGTGTCGCGGGTTGACGAAATGCTGGCCGAAGGCGCCGACATGATCGACGTTGGCGGTGAATCCACGCGCCCGGGCGCCGAACCCATTCCGATCGATGTGGAGCTCAACCGGGTCATCCCGGTGATCGAAGCCATCGCTGGTCGAGCGCGAATCTCGATTGATACCCGCAACGAGCCAGTGGCAAGGGCAGCCGTCGCTGCCGGGGCGGAGATGATCAACGATGTCTCCGCTTCCCTCCATCGAGTCGCTGCCGACACCGGGGCTGCCTGGGTCGCGATGCACATGCTCGGCGTGCCCGGGATCATGCAACAGAACCCCCAGTACGACGACGTGGTCGCGGATGTCCGGGATTTTCTGGTCGAACGAGCCGAAGCCGCGGTGTCCGACGGTGTCGAGGAGGTCTGGATCGATCCTGGCTTCGGATTCGGCAAGACGCTGGATCACAACCTCGACCTGCTGACCGGAATGGGCGATCTTGTCGCCACTGGGTTCCCCGTCGTTGTCGGTACGAGCCGCAAGTCGATGCTTGGCCAACTCATCGCTCGGTCCGATGGTGTTGACGCCCCGGTGCCTGCCAGCGACAGGCTCGAGGGTTCGGTAACCACGGGAACCTACGCATTGATGTTGGGAGCGAGGATGATCCGGGTCCATGATGTCAAGGCTGCTGCGCAAGCGGTGTCGGTTGTGACCGGCATCGGGCGCCAGGAGCTCGAAGCAATCCGACAATCGGAACAGCCGGGGCGACCCCTCGTCGACAAGGAAGGCTCAGCCTGATGGCAAAAGGAAAGTGGGCGCAAGGCATCGAGCCGCGGCATTTCCAGTGGGTCATCGGTGAGCAACTTGCGATCTGTGAGCGACCGGGCGGCTACGGAGCGAACCATCGCAAGGTCCGCCGCCAAGAAGAGATCATCTGGATCCGCGAACGAAAGTTTGACTACGTCATCTCGCTCATCGCCTCGGATCACAATCTCCACAGCTACGACGAGCTCGGTGTCCGCTGGAAGCATTGGCCGTTCACGCCGGCCGTTGACCCGGAGATCTCGCTCGGCCAGATGTATCCCGAGCTTCGGAACCTGCTGGCGTCCAAGTCCAAGCTGCTCATGCACGTTGAGGAAGTCTCGGATCGCCTTGCTGGCGTCCTTGCCGGCTACCTGCGGTGGTCGGGCATGGTGCCCGAATCACACAAGGCCATCATCGTGATGGAACAAATTCTGGGCCGTCAGATGGGGCCCGAGGGCCGCACCCTCGTCACCGCTGCTGAGCGCGCCCTGCTTCGCCAGTCGTCCGCACCAAGCGACACCTCGGATGATGAGGCTGGAAGTGGCGAGGACGAGGACAGCGAACACTGATGTCGTCTCGATTGGTTGACCAGATCGCCGACCGCATCGAGGTTCGTGGCATTGAAGTCTTGGTGTTCTGCGGCGTCCTCGATGAGGAGCAGGCCCGCCGGCAGCCGTTCCTCTTCGATCTCGACATCTACCTTGATCTTTCTGCTGCTGGCGCCTCCGATGATCTGACCAAGACGGTCAACTACGGAGCCATCGTTGATGACATGCTGGAGATGCTCAGCAACGGGCGTTTCGAGCTGCTCGAGGCGATGTCAGCCAAAGTGGCCGAGCTGGTCTTGGCTGATCCGAACGCTGAGGCGGTGACCGTGACGGCCCGCAAGCTGCGGCCACCGGTGGCCGCACACCTGGCGTCCACGGGCGTCCGCATTCATCGCACGAGGGCCTGAGTTTGGTGACAGCCGGCTCGTTCTGTGCGCGAAAATCGCGCCCTGCGCACTCTGAACGCGCGCAGCTCGTTGAGACCGGGACGGTCCGGTGGTGACAGCCGGGTCCGTTGAGGGCATCACTGGAGCCCCTGGAACCGAGCGTCCGCCCGTTCGAGCGTTTCTCGGCATGGGTACGAACCTTGGCGACCGCCGTCGCTACCTGCTGGATGCCGTGGCAGCCATTCCCGAGGTCCGGGCTGTTTCTCCCGTCTATGAGACCGACCCTGTCGGTGGCCCAGAGCAGGATGCTTACCTGAACATCGTCGTGGAGCTCTGGACCCGTCGCACGCCCCGACAACTCCTGGAGCTCTGCCATGAGCTGGAACAGGCCGCGCAGCGAGTCCGAGAGGTTCGATGGGGCCCCCGCACGCTCGACGTCGATGTTGTTTGGATCGATGGTGTGGTGCTGGAGGATCTTGAGCTCACGATCCCGCACCCACGAGCCCATCAGCGGAACTTCGTGATGCGGCCGCTCTTCGATCTCGACCCAATCATCGATCTGCCCGGCTGGGATCCCGAGGCCGCCTTCGGCGACGTTGAGAACCTCGGCCCACTGGCCTGACCCCCGCTCCCGCAGGCCAGCCTTGATTTCTTGCGGTTGATTTCTTGCGGATGAACGCTCGGAAATCAACGAGAGCGCCCGCCACCGTGCGGGTACGGTCCGGTGATGCCGCTCAACACGTTGCTTGCCTTCTCGGCTGCCACCCTGCTGCTGCTCGTGATTCCCGGCCCGGCCGTCATGTACATCGTCACGAGAAGCGCGGCGCAGGGGCGACGAGCCGGTTTGGTCTCGGTGGCCGGCATTCACCTCGGCACGATGGTGCACATCCTTGCCGCCATGGTCGGCCTGTCCGCCGTGCTGGCAGCCTCGGCCACGGCCTTCACCGTGGTGAAGATGGTCGGTGCCGCCTATCTCGTTTGGTTGGGTATCCAATCGATCCGGGCCTATCGACTTGGAAGCGCAGAGGCCACGAAGCCCGTGGTCGAGGATCGGCCATTGCGGCGAGTCTTCGTCGATGGGGTGGTCCTCAACGTGCTCAACCCCAAGACCGCCATCTTCTTCCTGTCGTTCGTGCCTCAGTTCGTCGACCCGAACACGCTGCACCCGGTGCGCGATGTGGCCACCCTCGGCGCCGTGTTCATCCTGCTGGGGCTGGTCTCCGATGGAGCCTTTGCCTTGGCTGGGGGCTGGGTTGGGGCGCGACTGCGCCAGTCGCCTCGCTGGCAGCGTCGCAAGGACCTGTTCGCTGGTGGCACGTATCTGGGGCTCGGTGCCGTGACGGCGCTGACCGGTAACCGTTCCGCCTGACCCGGCGGTCGTCAGCTCGAAGCTGAATCAGCGGGCGCGAGCGCGCCGGAGGCGTGGTTGTCGGCGATGAGCGAGAGGATCTCGAACATCACTGCCATCGCCCGGTAGCTGGTGATCTGGTTGGGCGAGTCGACGGTTGGCATGAGGCAGACGACGTCACCGCCAATGATGTTCTGGCCTCGCACCGATCGGATCAGGTCGATCACCTGGTTCATGCCGAAGCCTTCGATGCCGCCCTCGATGTTGGCCACACCGGGAGCCACGGTCGGGTCAAGACAGTCGAGATCGAAGGTGATGTAGATCGGGCGCCCTGCCACTCGCTCCAGGATCATCTCCTTCACTCGTTCGGCTCCGAGCTCGTCGTAGTCCGTCTTGCGCACGACCTCGTAGCCGAGGTCGTAGGAGGGATCGAGCCACTCGAGGCTGCGGGTGTTCCCTCGGATGCCGAGCTGAATGCTGTGCTCCGGATCCACATGCCCCTCGGTCACCAGGTAGCTGGCCCAGTGGGCGGCGGACTTCACGGCTCCCATGAAGTGCGGGACGTTGTGGAATGCATCAGTGTGCGCATCGAAGTGGATGAGCGAGGCCTTCTGCCCACCGGTGAGCTTTGCCCCCTCGCCTGCAATGCCTTGGAGCACGCCGCCGGTGACGGAGTGATCACCGCCGATAGAGACCGGACGGCAGCCCGCGGCGTCGAGCGCCTGGTAGTACTCGGTGATCATCTCGATCGAGCGCTCGTTGTTGTTGCCCTCGCTGAGCGGGACATCGCCGAGATCCCGAATACGGCACGCGTTCCACGGGTCAATGCCGAAATCGTTGTGGACACGCCGTCCGATGGCCGAGACGTTGCGAACGGCTCGGGGCCCGAGATGCTGGTCCCGCTGCGTGGTGCCGTTGCCAGTCGAGTGCGGAATTCCCACGAGGCCGATGTCAGCCTGCGTCGGATCCTCGTCGTGCGGCGCCCGGAAGAGCGTGGGAATGCCGTACCAGTAGATCCCGTCCATCAGCAGCTTCTGATCTCGTGACTCCGTCATGCCGACAGATTGGTACAGCGCCGGCCCGGCTTCGTTGATACATCCGCAACGGACCTCGTTGATCGACGCCCGGAGAGACGCCGTGTCCCGCTGCCAGGACTAGCCTGACCACCGCATGCGGCATGACCTCGACCCCCCACTGGCCGACATCCGCTTCCTCGTGGAGCGAGCCTTGGCTGAAGACCTCACACCCTTTGGCGACCTCACGTCATCGCTCCTCGATCCGACGCTGCAGGCGACGGCTGAATTCGGGGCTCGCGAGGCTGGCGTGATCGCGGGAACGAAGTGTGTGGAAGAGACCTTCCGAGCCGTTGACGAGGGGCTCACCGTGGAGTGGGCTCTGCGCGATGGTGACCGAGTCGAGCCCGGGCAGACGATTGGCGTGGCGTCAGGGCCGTTCGCCCGGATGCTGACTGCGGAGCGCACGGCACTGAACTTCATGAGTCATCTCTCGGGTGTGGCCACCAATGCGGCCAAGTGGGTCGATCTCGCCGCCGGCCGAGTGACCGTCTGGGACACGCGGAAGACCACCCCTGGCTACCGCTCGCTCCAGAAGGCAGCTGTGCGAGCCGGTGGCGCCGCCAACCATCGCGGCAATCTCTCGGACTGGCTGATGCTGAAGGACAATCACCTGATCGGTTTGAGCATCACCGAGGCGGTCCATCGAGCCAAGCAACTCTGGCCCGGTCGCACGATCCACGTGGAAGCGGATCGGGAAGATCAGATGTTCGAAGCTCTCGCTGCTGGCGCCGACATCATCTTGCTCGACAACTTCAGCCCAGCCGAACTCAAGGTCATCGTGCCGAAGGCGCACGCCTGGGCTGAGGAGAACCAGCAAAAGGCGGCGCTGTTGGAAGCGTCAGGTGGTATCACTCTCGACACACTCGACGGCTACGCCGACACCGGCGTTGATCTTGTGTCGTCCGGGTCGATCACCAACTCGGCTCGAGTTCTCGACATCGGGCTCGATGTCGTGCCGATCACCTGAGCCATCCCTGCCCCCACTTCCGTCCGCCTACGCATCTCTTTCTCTGAGGACCCATGTCTCGCACCATCCCGTACCGCTTCGAGCCGAATGCCACGGCCGCCGCCCTCCACGCCGAGCACGGCGAGATCGAGGACGGCACCGAAACTGGTGTCCAGGTCACGATCGCCGGCCGCCTCATGCTTCGTCGGGTGCAGGGCAAGCTGGCGTTCGGCACGCTGCAGGATTCCACGGCACGGATTCAGCTCTTCGCCCCGGGCAAGGTCACCCCCGACTTTGCCGACTTCTGTGATCTGAACATCGGCGACTGGATCGGTGTGACCGGTGAGGTCATGAAGACCCGCAAGGGCGAGTTGAGCGTCAAGGTCGAGGGATGGTCGCTGCTGGCGGCTGCCGCACGTCCGTTCCCCGACAAGTTCCACGGAATCACCGATCAAGACACTCGATACCGCCAGCGCTACGTCGATCTCTGGGTCACACCCGAGAGCCGCGAGGTTTTCGTGCTCCGGTCCAAGGCCATCAGCCTGACCCGTCGTTGGCTCGAAGATCGAGGATTCCTCGAGGTCGAGACTCCCATGTTCCACCCGATTCCCGGTGGTGCTCTGGCTCGCCCGTTCACGACACATCACAACGCGCTCGACCAGGAACTGTTCCTTCGCATCGCTCCTGAGCTCTATCTGAAGCGCTTGACCGCAGGTGGGTTCGAGCGGGTCTTCGAGATTGGGCGTGTGTTTCGCAACGAGGGCATGAGCACTCGTCACAATCCCGAGTTCACCATGCTCGAGCTGTACCAGGCGTATGCCGACTACGCAGACATCATGGTGCTCGTCGAGGAGCTCGTGGAGCACTTGGCGCTCGAGCTGGTGGGCACAACCGAGCTTCCGTACGGCGACAAGACCATCAACGTCGCCGCCCCGTGGCGTCGCGCTTCCATGATCGAACTCATCGAGGAGACCACCGGCCAGGTCGTCCGTCTCGACATGCCGATCGACGATCTGCGGGCGATCGCCCGGGAGTTCCACGTCGAGGTCAAGGACTCGTACGGGCCAGGCAAGCTCATCCTCGAGATCTACGAAAAGACCACTGAGTCGGTGCTCTGGGATCCGGTGTTCGTGACGGACTACCCGAAGGAAGTTTCGCCGCTGTCTCGTGATCATCGTGAGCTCGAGGGCTTCACGGAACGGTTCGAGGGCATCATCGCTGGGCGTGAGTTGTGCAACGCCTTCAGCGAGCTGATCGACCCGGTGGAACAGCGAGCTCGGTTTGAAGACCAGGCCCAGCAGAAGGCGGATGGCGACGATGAGGCGATGGTCGTCGACGAGGACTACCTCCGAGCCATGGAGTACGGACTTCCGCCAACGGGTGGGCTGGGCATTGGTATCGACCGGCTCGTGATGCTCCTCGCCAACGTGCACACGATCCGCGACGTGGTCCTGTTCCCAACGCTTCGCCCCGAAGCCACCTGATCACGCTCCACCGGCAACATTGGGTGCACGCCAACGTCAAAACCGTTGGGGTTCTGCACCCAATGCTGCCGGTCGAGTGCTGTGCGCCGCTAGGCCAGGGTCACACTGTCGACGCTCACCCGAATGGGTGTGCCATCGAATCGGGTGAGGCGGTACTCACCCTGCTCGGCCACTTCTCGCAGATGATCTTGGAGGAAGCTGATCCCTGCTTCCTCGCCGACCGTGAGGCCGTCATCGCCATCGGCCCGCCAGTGCACACCGGCGATGTTGCGGCCCGTGGCGATATTGCTGGCCAGCTTGTCCAGCTCGCCGCCGAGCGTGAGGTCCTCGCCAGTCCACTGCCGAAGACGGTTGCCGTTGCGATTGGCGTGGACAGCCCGAGGAAGGACGAAGGACTCCTTGAAGAGTGCTTTCAACACGGTGACGGCGGCGCCGGCGATTGTGGCGTGTCCAGCGGGGTAGGAGGGATGCGTCGGTGAACCCTCGGGGTACGCCTGCGGGAGCAGATGGGAACCGTGCGCGTCCATGATGCGATCGAGAACGGGTGAGTCGAGCAGCTCGGTATCGAGGCCGTAGTCACGGGTTCCTGACATCTGATGCATCACGCGCCCGCCGAGTGCTTCGGGGCGAAGCTTGCGGTGAACGAGCCACTTGTGAAACCAAGCGGGTCGGAGACCGATCACCGCGGCATGCGCCACGAGATCGAGCTGCGCCGCCGGACCGAAGGTCAGGAACGCACCTTCCCGCAGTGCCGCCGAATACGGACTCTCATCGAGAGCATCCGGGCCAAAGCCAAGACAAATGAGCCCGGCATGGAGGTACGCCTGGAACGTGTAGTCGGAGTGCACGTATTCGGCGAGATCTCGGCCGTTGGCGATCCACGTGGCTCGTCGCTCGAAGGTCGGACTGTCCGTTGGACGCACGCCACGTTGAACGTCGAGCCACTCCGGCGTCGTGGTCATGAAGTCCTGCTTGGTCCGAGGTCGGCGCGCCCGTTGGCTGCGAGCATCCCGACCTTCCGGGACATCGAGCATCAGGAACTGAGAGACGTACGGCCCCGTCAGGTCACCGGCCGTAGGACCTCGGAAGAGTGTGGCTGGAGTGACAGCTCCGCTCTCTCTCGGGCCAGTGAAGTCCGAGAATGTGCTGAGATCGGTGGCCGCCTCGCCGATGACGGCATCGTCGGCCCAATCCTCGAAGGCGACGTCGCGGGTGAGCGCCATCCAGTAGACCTCCGCCGCCTCCGCCGCCTGTCGAGCACTGCCCAGAGCATGGACGGCGGGCATGTCGAGCGTGTGGCTGTCGGCTCCGAAGAGCGAGAAGCTGTGCGCCGCGCGTGGGTTCGCGAGTTTGGCCGTGCCGCCGGCCGGCAGGGCGTTGATGTCGGTGGCAGACCCGCTGTTCACAGCTGAGACAAACGCGGCGAACACCCCGGGGTCGACCTCGCCGTACTCGTTGTGTGGCAGCGTCTTCGTGAAGCTCCCTGCGCCGTCGGGAAATCTCGCTTCGTCTCCGTTGGTGGCCAAGATCGGAGCTGGCCGGCTGGCCTGGAACGCTGCGGCGTCGATGCGTCGCTGCTCCGCTTCGAGTGCCCGAGCACCGAGCCCCGCCGTCTGCGCACGGGTTGGAGGCGCCGCCGACGTCGCTTCGGCGACTGGTGCGTCCCCAAGCACGATCGCCCCTGCAGCGGCACCGAGTCCGCCGAGCACGCGACGACGCGAGACGGCAGAACCGTGCGTTCGATCCTTCATCTGAACCCCCCTTGTTCTGAGGGAAACGCTTCCCCTCGACATGGTTCTACGGGTTCAGCTGTCGTCCGATCTGTGAACGAACGCACATAACGAACGATCTTTTCAAACGGGGAACGAAAATGGGACGAGTTCAGCCCAACAGGCCCGAAATGATGAACTCGCCACGGCGGTTCAACTGTCGCCCCTCGGGCGTCTCGTTCGTGGCGATCGGATCCGACTCACCTCGAGCATCGATGGTGAGCCGCCCGGCGTCGATGCCTCGGCCCACCCAGTAGTCCCGAATCGCGGTGCCGCGCTCCTGCGAGAGTGTCAGGTTGCGGGTGTCGCTGCCCTGGGCATCGGTGTGGGTCACGATCTCGATGGTGACAGTCTCGAAAGTGGTCATGAGGCTTGTCCCCAGTTCGAGGATCGGCACGAAGTCGTCGGCGATCTGGCTCGAGTTTGTAGCGAAGAGGACGGTGTCTTGCACCACCACGGAGCCACCCACGCCCTCGCCAGGGGCTCGTTCGTCGATGACGTACTCGTTGATCACGTTCTCTTCGCCGAGGATCACGGCGGCACGTCGAGCGATCTCGTCGCCGAAGTCGGCATCGGGCACGGCGCCAGTGAGCGTCAGCACACCGGACTTGAGATAGGACACGCGGATT
This sequence comes from uncultured Acidimicrobiales bacterium, assembly GCA_937997485.1. Classification (GTDB taxonomy): domain Bacteria; phylum Actinomycetota; class Acidimicrobiia; order Acidimicrobiales; family SZUA-35; genus SZUA-35. The sequence continues at coordinate 33,774 of CALKTH010000012.1, forward strand.
GGCACGTCGGCCGGAAGCTGAGCGGCGTCCTCTCCCGCCTGGTTTGCGTCTTCGCCGGCTGCCTCGTCGCCCGCTGCGCCTTCAGCGGCGTCGTTGTCGTCAGCCGCATCACCGGCATCCTCGTCGCCCTCAGCGGCTGCATCCGCGCCAGCGGCGGCGTCATCCTCTGCGGCGTCACCAGGCTCGGATTCATCAGCGTCCGGCGTCGGCGCTGCCGTTGTCGGGGCGGCGGTGGTGGATGGGGCCGCCGTGGTGGGAACAGCGGTGGTCGGAACAGCGGTGGTCGGAACAGCTGCGGTTTCGCTCGTTGCGTCGTCGTCGTTGTTCGAGAAGGTCTGACCAAGGAAGAATCCGGCACCGAGAATCAGGGCTACGCCGGCCACACCGGCGAGGGGCATCAGCCCTGCCTTCTTCTTCTTTTCCGGCTCGGGCTGTCCCCCAGGATCGGGAACGGAACGGCCAGCCCATGTGGGCGGTTGGTTCATCGCTGTGGCTCTCTCGTCGCCTGGGCGCTGGTGCGCCGCTTGATTAGTGCAACAGCTCCGGTCAGGTCGCCACCTGCCGCATCGTTGCTGGGGAAAAGGTAGGCCGTCGGCCGGGCTTTCGGCGACTCTTCCTCGGCTCGCTCTGTCACGAACAGGGTGTCGACGGCTGCATCGAGGGCCGTTTCGAGTCCGGCGCCGGCCACAACGGAGAGGCGGGGTTCGGGTCGTCGACACACACGAGCCAGGCTCGCGGCGAGGTCGGCTCGGCGGGCACTTCGGAGGAAGCTGAGCATCCATGGGAGGTCGGCGATCAGCAGCGTGACGTCACGCTCCGCTCCAGAGCGTTGGCTGCTGCTCGCCGCGTCGAGCGTCTGGTCGATCGTCCGAAGCAGACGGTCGAGGCTGCGGTGGTCGTCGATGGCTGCGTAGCGCCGACATTGGGGGAGCTGCGCCAAACGGATGAGCTTGCGATCTCCTCGATCAATGATGAAGAGGTCCAGGGGCGAGCCGGACGAGATGGAGGTCAGAACTTCCCGAGCCACCGACGAGTTGCCGGTGTCAGGATCTGCGGCCCGGACCAGGACTTTGTGGGAGATCTGGGCCTGCTCGGTCAGGGCGCGGTCGCGAAGATCGATGACGGTGGCGCCATCGCCTTGGAGGCCGCTCCGTTCGATCGTGGCTGCCTCGGAGGGATCGGCGGTCATGATGTTTCGTGTTGCGAGGTGCTGAACGACTTGGCGGGCATGCGGATCGGTGATCCCGTGGGGCGCCAGGCCCCGGGCGATCGCTCCGCCGGGCATGTTGGCGAACGCGGTTCCGTTCTCATTGATGACGATCGAGAAGGTGCATGCGGCGGGGAGGTCGGTCTCGCGCTCGGCGACGAAGATCTGTGTTGAGGCCGGGTCCACTCGCATGGTCGAGGCCGCACTGTCAACGAGGAGGAGCTGCTGGCGACCGCCAACGGGCTCCCGGAGCAGTGCTGATAGCGCTTGATCTGAGCGACCGTGGGCGGTCCGAAGAAGCCACGCCCACTCATCGAGCTGGGCCTCAGTTCCCTGCACCCGCACCGCGAGATGGCGAGGGTGGAATTGGGTCATGGCCGAAGTGCAGAGGTGGCGGGCAACGGCGGTCGTCGCGGCCCGAGGGCCAACGAGGCCAACGGGTCCATCCGAGAGATCAACCGTGAAGGGCACAGCGGCCAGGAAGTCGTAGTTGCTCACAACGTGCTCAAACGCCCAGGCGGGCTGAGCGGGCGCAGCGATAGGTGGGCTCCACTCGATATCGCCGGAGGCAACGGCCACACGCCAGTCACCCCGCTTGGCTTTCAGAGGACTCCACGTTCGCTCTTCTTGCACGATGTCGGCGATGGACGCTGGGCCGGGGTATGCGTCTCGCATGGCTCGGGCCTCCGTGATGCGAAGGCATTGAAGATCGTGGCTGAGTCGTTTGGTTGCCGCGGCGACTCGTTCCTGGTGCTCTTGTTCAGCTCGACGCTGCCGGCGGCCATGCCACACCACGTCGATGAGAATCCCAGCAAGCGCGATGCCAACCAAGATCAGCCAGCGTCGATCGAGGAGAGCCAGACCGAATCCGATGGCGGCCACGAGCAGCCAGACGGGGAGGGGGAGGAGGCGCCGCCGCTGCCGAATGGGCGGCACCGATTCCACTGCAATCGTGGGAGGCGGTTCCTTGAAGCTCGGCCCGGCGATGGACTCGACGGAGAAGTGGTCGGTGCCGAGCTGAATGATGTCGCCGGGAAAGGCTGAGACCGGCTCGGCGACGGGGACGCCCTCGACCGCAAGCGGCTCATCGCCTTTGGTCACGGTGACATAGTCCCGCCGGTCGATCTCCAGCAAGAAGCTGACGCTTGACGGTTCGCCGTCGGAGAGACCTGCGGATCCCTGCGAGTCGGGCCCGAACCGGAACGTGCCCCGGCGCAGCGGAAAAGAGCGACCTGCCGTCAGTCCGGCCTCGTGGCGGAGTCTGATCACGTCGTCGGCCATCGGAGGCCGTTCCTCGGGTGCTTGGCCCACAGATCGCCACGCTAGTTGGCGCTCGTCTCACCTCACAGGGCGAAGTTTCTCATCATCGTCACTCTTTGACGCTGCGTGTTGAAGCATCCACGGAGGGTGCTGAAACCGCGTGATTTCGGGAAAATTCGCGTGTCGAACCCGGAACGTTCTACTGGAAAGTGACGACCATGGGAAGCGGCTCGACCGCGTTGGTCTGGCTGGGTGATGCGGTGGGGAAGTCCTCGTCGATGAAGTTCTTCCACCCCCACCACAGGGTCTGGTCGGGTCCGAGAGGGTGCTCGATCATCTGGTCGTACGTTCCGTACTTTGATCCGAGTGGTCCTTGGCCGTCCACGTGCACAACGACGGCCAGTTCCGGTGGGGTTCGGACGAGTTCTCGATCGGGAAGCATCTGGATCTGGAACTGATGGAGGACCAGCACCTTTTGCGGGAGCGAGTGCGCCCGAACGAGATCGGTCAGGTAGTCGACGACCGTGTTGATTTCTGCTGCGTCGACGTTGCCGATTTGCACGAGGTGCTTCTCGTCCGGTTCGAGGCGCCACTCGGGATCGAGGGCGAGTCCCACGTTTGGAAGGACGAGGAACTCCTCGTAGAGCTTGGCTTGGGTCAGGAAATCGGTGCGGCCGGGCTGGAGATCGATGATCACGAACAGATCGTTTGCGGTGGCGATCTCGACCCACTCCCGCATATCTGCGGGGGCGAGTTCGTTCGAGTAGTCGTTGTCGTCGCCCGGCTTCCAGTCAGCGACCGTGGCGATGATCTCGAACATGCCGATCACTGGCGGTGTCCCATCCAGCTGGTAGCTGTCGACCATCGCCTGTACCCGCTCAACGGCTCGCTCAGGCCCAGTTTCGCCGAGAAGACCGAGACGGAAGGTGACCGGGCTGCCGTAGAAGCCAACCATGCGGCGGTCGGGGAACACGGTCGTACCACCCCCGGGCAACTCGGTGCCGGTCTGGCGGAGTTCCCATTGCCAGCGAGTCGTGGGATCGACGCCCTCGGAGAACAGAAGATTCGTCTGCGCTGTCTGCACGAACGGGTCGAGATCCGAAGGTGTTCCTGCCGCCACAGCGATGGAGGAACGGTCGAGGCTCGGGCGCAGCAGCTCGGCCGTCACGGCGTCATCAGTGTTGAACACCAGCAGTGCGGGCGGCGTCTCCATCTCGCCGACTCCCATCTCCTCGACGGGCTCGGCGAGGCGCACGGGCAGATCCAGCGAGGTGCTCAGCTCATCCACGGCATCGGGCCCACCGAGCCACACAACTTCCCCGGCATCGAGCCGGGCGATCTCAGCTTGGAGCTCCGCCGGATCCTCGCCGAGAAGGAGGAGGGGGAGCTGAGCGTCGGCGCTCCAGCTGGCCGCATCCTGACGAGTGCCGCCGACAACGGGCACGATGCCCACCGTGTCGGCACAGGGAAAGAGCGCTGCGCTGACAACGACAGATGCGGCGGTCGGGTCGGCAGGAAGCGCATCGAGCGTCGTGAGATCGATCTCATCCAACGGACGCTGTTCGTTGGTGCACGGAGGCTCAGTGGTGGTGGTTGGCGCCGCTGTCGTCGAGGTTGTCAGCTCGCCGCTCTCATCGCCCGCACTGCCGTCGGTTGCAGCGGAGCCGGAGGACGTGCAGCTCGCCGCCACCAGCGCGAGGGCAGTCAGAAGAAGGAGAACCCTCACTCGATGCCGTGTTCGAGGGCGTAGCGGACGAGTTCTTGCTTGCGGTTGAGGTGGAGCTTGCCGAGGATGTTGCGCACATGGTTCTCGACGGTCTTCGGGCTGATGAACAGCTCCTCGCCGATCTCCTTGTAGGTGTGGCCGCGGGCGACGTATTGCAGCACTTCCCGCTCCCGGTCCGACAGCGGTTGTGCCGCACCGCTGACCTTCGACATCTTGCGGAACTCGCCCAGCACGAGGCTTGCGAGGGCGGGAGAGAAGACGGGCTCGCCCTGCGCGGCCTTCCACAGTTCGCTGCGGAGCTCGTCGGGTGGTGTCGACTTCACGAGATAGCCATTGGCGCCCGCCGCTACGGCGTCGAGGAGATCTCGCTCCGCCTCGCTGACGGTGAGCATCACGATGTTCGTGTCGTCACCACACGTCTTCGCCACCTTGATGCCGCCACCGTGAGGCATGTTCAGATCGCACACCACGAGGTCAGGCTTGTGCTTCTCGATCGCAGCAATGGCTTCATTCGCATCGCTCGCTTCGGCCACGACGTGAAAGCTCTCGCCGAGATCGGCGCGCACGCCGCTTCGCCAGATCGGGTGGTCGTCGGCGAGAACGACAGTCACGTGGCTCGTGAAACTCATCCCGAGAGTGTGACAGCCCCACGCGCACGAGCGCGACACCCACGAACTCCAATGTGAGACGAGGTGCCTGGTGCCATGTGGAGGGTCTGACCCCGCAGCCGGTCACTCGGGCCCGAAAGGGCCCGAAAGGGCAACGCTCACTGCCTGATCGGGCACACCGATGACCTCGAGCATGCTGGTGGTTTGACAACGTCGCCCGCTCCGCTGACGATGCTTCGAGACGTCGGCATGCGGCTGGCCGAGCTGGGTTTGCGAGGTGATCGGAATGGAACGACGTGAGCAGTCGCCCCGGGTTGGCGGCCTGCGGGCGCGGGCGGAGGCTCCGCCGACGCACGACGAGCGACGTGAGCATGATGCGAAGTCCGGTGCCACGACCCACGTCGCCGATCCCGCGAACCAGATGCAGCGGCTGCAGTCGCTGGTCGGGAACCGTGCCATCAGTGCCAAGCTGGAGGTCGGGGACGTTGACTCGCCGCACGAGCGTGAGGCCGATGCCGTGGCTCGACAGGTGGCAGGGACCTCCCGGTCGCCTGGCGCCCACTCGTCTCAGAACATGGCCATCAAGAACCAGGCGCTGACGCGGATCGAGCCAGCGGTGGGCCAAGGGGGTCGACGCTTCGACGACGAAGTCCGAGCCCCCGTAGAAGACCATCTCGGTGTCGACCTTTCCGGTGCGCGCCTTCATACCGGCGCCGATGCTGACGAGATGAGCCGCTCGATCGGGGCCAAGGCCTTTACTGCCGGTTCCGACGTGTATTTCAAGAACGGCGCATTCGACCCTTCCTCGTCGAGCGGACAGGAGCTGATCGCCCACGAGCTGACCCATGTCGCACAACAGCCCCCCGTTGTTTCGCGGGCGCTGGACGACGAGGAGGAGGTGGGTCCCGGTTCTGGAGGTGTGACCTTCGCTCCTGGCCCAGCCGACGCGTTCGAGAAGGCCAAGTACTCGAGCCGACTCGCCAGCGGGTCCGGAGACGGTTACTCCGAAGCGGCGCCCAAGCCAGGCATCGGCGCGCGAGCAGTCGAGGCAGCGAACTCGGGCGGATCGGCGTTCGATGCGGCCGAAGTCGGTCTCGGCGCAGCCAGCGCCGTCATCGGTGGCGCGTCTGGGCAGCTCGCTGGAGCCGCGGTCGGCGTCGCGGCCGGCGGCATCACCTACGGCGCTGTCTCCGGAGCCGCAGGCCTTCGCCAGATGTACACCGGCCACAAGACGTCGAATGCCCTCGACAATGCGCCGACGAAATCAAAGCGGGGCGACCAGGCGAAGGAGTACGCCCAGAAGAAGATGACGAAGAGGAAGCGCGGCGGTGCTCTCAACGCTCTGCTTGGCGCTGGCGCCGCTGGCGTCTCGATCGCCGGACTCCTCACAGGGGGCGCCGCACTCGGCATCATCGGCCTCGTCATTGCTGGCGGCAGCCTCGGGCTCGGTCTCTACCGATTCCTTCACACGAGGAAGCGTCGGGCAACCAAGAAGCGGGAGTACGCCGCCCTCATTGCCGCGGAGTCGAAGGGAACCGGCGACGCCGCCGTCCGAGCACAACAGCTGATCGCATCGCTCGGAGTCGAGGCCAGCGGAGATGAGGCGTCCATCGCAAGCAAGCTCGAGAGCAGGCTGGGTAAGGAGTTCGAGTCGAAGCGATTCGCCGTTGCCCAAGACATGGTCGAGATGTTGGTGAACGGCGAGCCCCAGGAGCGATTCGACGCGAGTGCGCTCCTGAAGGCGCTCAATGAGGATCCGGGTCGCGTGCGGGAGCAGTACGACCGGGGAGAAGCACGGGCGGCGATTGGGTCGATCGCAGCCAAGTTGAACGGCTGGAACTGACTGGTCTGCACGTCGTGGCGGCTCGGCGCGAGCCTCTGGCTAGAGGTGCAGACGTACTTCGGTGCCTCGGCCGGGGCGGCCGTCGATGTCGACTCGTCCGCCCAGCTCTTCGATGCGGCCCTTGATGGACCTTGCGATGCCTTCCCCAGTGAGGGGTTGGCTGTCGTCGAAGCCTTCTCCTCGGTCCTTGATGGAGACGAAGAAGTCGTGGTCGTCACCTGGTTCGGCATACACGGTGGCTTGTTCGGCATGCCCGTGCTTGGCGGCGTTGGTGAGGGCTTCGCCAACAGCGCCGCTCAGCGCATGGGCGATCTGTGCGTTGCCCACTGGAAGGTCGGGCGCACAGATCACATCGACGCGCAGCCCGTAGCGCTCTTCCGCCCGGCGAGCGGCGGCCCGGAGCGCGGAGGCCACGTCTTCCTCCACCGTCGATCCGGCGAACAAGTACTCGCGTAGTTCCAGCTCTTGGGTGCGAGCGAGTTCCACGAGATCGTCGCTCTCGCTCCGTCGCTGGATCACCGCCAGCGTCTGCAACACCCCGTCGTGCAGCGTGCGGGCCACTTCCTCTCGCGCCCGGTAGGCGGAGATCGATCGGTCGGCCGCCTCCTGCTGCTCGAGTAGGTAGCCGGCCACGCCGCCGGCGACACCGAACAGCACGGTGGAGGCGATGCGAGAGAGGCTCCAGAAGCCCGCATCGGTCTCGTATTGAAAGAGCGCCCAGCCCACGTAACGAGCGAGGCCGAGCCCGAGGCCGGTGATCACGGCGGGCCGAGTGCCAGCGGCAACAGCCACGGTGAAGATCACGGCGATGGGCCAGACAGTGGGCAGTGCTTGGGAGTGGACAACGCCGTAGATCCAGGCGTCGGCGAAGAGCATGACCGCTGCGATGGCCAGTTCAGGCAACACCGCCACGGGGTCGACGGAGCGGTCGGCGTCCTGGCCGTACCGAATCGAGATCCAGCCGATGGTCAGCCAGGCCACAGCGAGGAGCGCGAACCCCACGCCGGGATGGGCAACGTCGGCCCGCAGCCCGGCCGGATCATTGTTCGATCGGTCCCACACTTCCCAAGCGAACACCACCGTCATCCATACGCCCACCACGATGCGGAACGCATGGATGCCTCGAAGCAGCGATCGGCGGGTGGGCGGTGAGATCCGAGGCGGATCGATGAAGCCGGGTGACGCCACGGCGTGCAGCGTAGGTCAGCCTTGGCGGGCGTAGCGGCGGGTGGCGAGCGGGGCGAAGATCACCACGATCGCGGCCGCCCACAGCAGCGTGTAGAGCGCACCGTTCTGCAGCGGCCAGGCGGTGGGCTCGGGTGTGCCTGGCGGGATGTTGCCGAACAGCTCACGTGAGGCCTGTGTCACCGCCGACACCGGATTCCACTCGGCGAACACCTTCAACGGCGCGGGCAGCGTTTCGCTGGGCACGAACGTGTTGGCCACGAAGGTGAGCGGGAAGATCACGAGGAACGAGGCGTTCTGGATGACTTCGACGCTGGGAACCAGCAAGGCGATGTAAGCCATGATCCAGCTGATCGCGTAGGCGAACACGAGGAGCAGCAGGTAGCCGAGCAGCGCATCGACGATCGATCCTCGAATGCGCCAGCCCACCAACAGGCCGGTGAGCGACATGATGATGATCGACAGCACGTTGTAGATCACGTCGCTGATCGTGCGGCCGGCGAGCACGGCGCCGCGAGACATGGGCAGCGAGCGGAACCGATCGATGATGCCCTTCTGCATGTCTTCGGCAATGCCGTTGCCGGTGAACGTGGCGCCGAATACCACGGTCTGGGCGAAGATGCCGGCGATCAGGAACTCCCGGTAGCTCGAGCCCTGAATGTCGATCGAGTTGCCGAACACGTAGGCGAACAGCAGTACGAACATGATCGGTGAGATCAGGACGAACACCAGCACTTCGGGCACTCGCACGATCTTGATCATGTTGCGTCGTGCGATCACGGCGATGTCGTTGGCGGTGGTGGCGATGGAGCTCATGCCGAGACCTCTTCGTTCGATGCGTTGCTTGTCGTGCTGTCGGTCGAGTCAGATGTGTCGTCTGGTGCGTTGCCGGTGAGGCGGAGAAAGACGTCGTCGAGCGTGGGGCGGCGCAGGCCGATGTCGGACACCTCTATGCCCGCCTCGTCGAGCGCACGAATCACGGAGCCGAGAGCCGAGGTGCCGCCGGACAGCCGGGCCGAGGTGGTCCTCGTGGCCTGGTTCGTCTTGAGATTGGCGCCCTGGCCCGCTTCGGCGACGAGGATCGCTTCGGCGTCGGCGAGGCGAGCGGTGTCTCGCACCACGACCTCGGCGCGAGCGTCACCCAACTGCGACTTCAGCTGGTCGGAGGTGCCCTGGGCGATGGCACGACCCTTGTCGATCACGATGATCTCGTCGGCGAGCTGATCGGCCTCTTCCAAGTACTGGGTGGTGAGGAGAAGCGTGGCGCCGTCGGCCACGAGCTCCCGGATGACTTCCCACAGTTCGTTGCGAGACCGGGGATCGAGACCGGTGGTGGGCTCGTCGAGGAACAGCACCGGGGGAGCGGCCACCAGCGCGCCAGCCAGATCGAGGCGGCGGCGCATGCCGCCCGAGTAACCCTTCACCGGCCGGTCGCCAGCGTCGACGAGCGAGAAGCGTTCGAGCAGTTCTGCGGCCCGAGCCTTCGCTTCCTTCTTCTTCATCCGGTAGAGCCGGCCGATCATCTCGAGGTTCTCTCGTCCGGTGAGCACCTCGTCTACAGCGGCGTACTGGCCAGACAGGCCGATCCGCTCTCGCACCTTCTGCGGCTCGGTGGTGAGATCGGCGCCGGCGATGGTTGCGGTTCCCGCATCGGGTGTGAGCAGTGTGGTGAGAATCGAAACGGCGGTGGTCTTGCCGGCGCCGTTGGGGCCGAGCAGGCCGAGCACGGTGCCATCGGGTACATCGAGATCGAGACCGTCGAGGGCCACGACATCGCCATACGTCTTGCGAAGACCTCGGGCGGAGATCGCATTGCTTGGTGTTGCCATGTCCGAAACACTACGCGGCACCACGGACAGATCTCGTCCGCATTTCGCGAGAAGCTGCGAGGGTGACGAACGACCCAACCGGCCGCGTGCTCCAGCTTCTCTCGCTGCTTCAAACCCATCGACTGTGGCAGGGCTCCGCATTGGCTGAGCGTCTGGATGTGACGGAGCGAACGTTGCGGCGAGACATCGACCGGCTGCGAACTCTTGGCTACCCGGTCGACGCAGTGCCCGGACGCGACGGCGGCTACCGCCTTGCGGCGGGACAACATCTGCCTCCCCTGCTGTTTGATGATGATGAGGCAGTGGCGCTTGCTGTGGGCCTGCAAGCGGCAGCCGGGGAAGCGATCGAAGGGATCGAGGAGACTGCGATTCGAGCGCTCAGCAAGCTCGATCAGGTCCTTCCCGATCGATTGCGGCGACGCATACGGGCCATCACCTCCAATCTGTCGACGGTGGCGTGGGCGGAGGAAGGCGAGAGCCGAATCGATGTTGACGTGCTGGCCCTGCTGGGCCAGGCGTGTCGAGACAGTGAAGAAGTGCGCTTTGCGTACCGGCGGCGCGACGGAGAGATCTCCGACCGCCTCGTGCAGCCGCACCATCTCGTCTCCATCACCCGACGCTGGTACCTGCTGGGCTTCGATGTTCGCCGTGATGACTGGCGCACCTTTCGTCTGGACCGACTGTCCGATCTCCGGTTGGCCGGGGCTCGGTTCGCGCTTCGGCCGATTCCCGGTAGCGATCCGGCGGCGTTCGTCTCCCGCTCACTCGGCTCGATCCCTCAGCCTCACGAGGCGACCGTGACGTTCCACGTACCGTCCGAAACGATCGGATCGGCCATGCCGTGGCTGGTGGATGAATTGGAGATTGTCGACGCCGATACGTGCCGCCTTCGAGTGCGAGCCGAGACCGAAGAGCAACTGGCCTTTCGTGTGGTCGCTGCCGCTCGACACGCGCCGATCTCGGTCGATGCGTCGGCTTCGGTGTCCTCAATGGTGCGCGAGATTGGCGCTCGTCTGACTTCCGTCTAAGCACCCCTCAGGCAGTGTCCACGAGTTCGCATTTACACAGGCGACGGCGACAGCCGGGGTCGCGGATGGGAGACGCTCCGGCGTGGACGAAGGCCCGCCGGTCTCAGTTGACGGGGGCGAGGCCCTCGACCTGATCGAACGGGATGCTGAGAAGCAAGTGATCAGCGGCACCAGCGAGTGCGGTGGCTGCCTCATTCGTGCTCACCCGGGCGAGCACGGCCTTTGCCTCGTCGATGAAGCCCTGGGCGACAGCGAGCGACGATGCGACCCCTGGGCCGCGGCGGACGATGTCGATCGCTTTGTGGCGGTCTTCCATGGCGAGTCCGTCGGTCAGGAGCTCTCGGAGCATGCCGCTCTCGGGCCACGCGAGGGTGTGGATCACAGGGAGGCTGTAGACGCCTTCGATCATGTCGTTGCCTGCTGGCTTGCCGAGCTGTTCGTCCGTGGCGATCACGTCGAGGATGTCGTCGACGACCTGGAAGGCCATGCCATACAGCCGGCCGAACTCGGTGAGGTCGTCGATCGCCTGACGGCTCTGACCGGAGACGATGCCGCCGATGCGGCAGGCCGCGGCGTAGAGCGAAGCGGTCTTGCCGGCGATGGAAGGGAAGTACTGCTCTTCCGTGCGCTCCACGTCGTACATGGTCTGAAGCTCACCGACTTGACCCTGGCAGAGCTCGGCGATGGTTGTGGCGAGCAGGCCCGCAACCTCGACACCGAGGTCGGCGGCGATCTCGGAGGCTTTGGCAAGGAGGTAGTCGCCGGAGAGGATGGCTCGGAGGTTGCCCCAGCGTGCGTTGACGCTGATCACCTGCCGGCGCATTTCCGCCTCGTCCATCACGTCGTCGTGATACAGCGACCCGATGTGCACGAGCTCCACGGATACGCCGCCGCGAACGACGTCTTGGCTGACGGCGACACCGTCGGGAAGTGCACAGGCAGCAGAGGCGATGGCGAACAAGGGCCGAAGACGTTTGCCACCCGCCTTGATGAGGTGCGAGGAGATCTCCGTGAGGTACGGATCGCCTGCGATGTGCACCACCTCGAGAAGCGTGTTCTCGACACGTTCCTTGTCGGTGGGGCCAGTAGGAAGCTCAGCCAGCGGGTTGGTAGCCACGTCGCAAAGAGTAGGCCTGACCGTGTCCCCGAGGTACACCGTGTGACGATTGTGGGTCGTTCGGCTCAAACTTTGCGAGGCAAACGTCACTCGTCGGACCGGAAAAACCCACTGTTTTGTCGAGTTGTTTCGGATCAGACGTTCAGGTTGAGCGCTCTGGAGCCGACCTTGGAACAAGCACCCCCTGTAGAGTTGTTTCCACGTTCTCTCTCGGTTCACGAATGTGGGCCGCCTCTGGGAGGAGACCCATGTTCGAACGTTTCACAGACCGAGCCCGACGAGTTGTCGTGTTGGCCCAGGAGGAAGCGCGCCTCCTGAACCACAACTACATCGGTACCGAGCACATCCTGCTCGGGCTGATCCATGAGGGCGAGGGCGTTGCCGCCAAGGCTCTCGAGTCGCTCTCCATCTCGTTGGAGGCCGTGCGCAACCAGGTCGAGGACATCATCGGCCAGGGCGGATCGTCGCCCTCAGGCCACATTCCCTTCACGCCGCGGGCCAAGAAGGTGCTTGAGCTGTCTCTTCGTGAGGCGCTCCAGCTTGGACACAACTACATCGGGACCGAGCACATCCTGCTCGGTCTCATTCGCGAGGGCGAGGGCGTTGCCGCCCAGGTGCTCGTGAAGCTTGGTGCCGACCTCAGCCGGGTGCGCCAGCAGGTCATCCAGCTGCTCTCCGGCTACTCCGGCCCCTCGGGCCAGGGCGGTTCCGGAAGCGGTGCCCCCCAGGGCGGTGGCGAAGGCGGCAAGACCAGCGCCACCAGCGGCGGTTCGGGTGGCGACACTCAGAGCGGTTCGCTGATCCTCGATCAGTTCGGTCGGAACATGACCCAGCTGGCTCGAGAGAAGAAGCTCGACCCCGTCATCGGTCGTACTCGTGAGGCCGAGCGCGTGATGCAGGTGCTGAGCCGTCGTACCAAGAACAACCCCGTGCTCATCGGTGAGCCCGGCGTCGGCAAGACCGCCATCGTCGAGGGCCTCGCCCAGATGATCGCCAACGATGAGGTGCCAGACACCCTCCACGGTAAGCAGCTCTACACGCTCGATCTCGGTGCCCTCGTCGCCGGCTCCCGCTATCGCGGTGACTTCGAAGAGCGCCTCAAGAAGGTGCTCAAGGAGATCAAGACCCGCGGCGACATCATCCTGTTCATCGACGAGATCCACACGCTCGTTGGTGCCGGTGCCGCAGAAGGCGCCATCGATGCCGCCAGCATCCTCAAGCCGATGCTCGCTCGTGGTGAACTCCAGACCATCGGTGCCACCACGATCGACGAGTACCGCAAGCACCTCGAGAAGGACGCCGCACTCGAGCGTCGCTTCCAGCCGGTCAAGGTCGAGGAGCCCACGGTCGAGCACACCATCGAGATCCTCAAGGGTCTGCGCGATCGCTACGAGAGCCACCACCGGGTGACCATCACGGACCAGGCCCTTGTTGCTGCCGCCAACCTCGCCGATCGCTACATCGCCGACCGGCACCTGCCGGACAAGGCCATCGACCTCATCGACGAGGCCGGCTCCCGCCTGCGCATCAAGCGTATGAGCACCCCGCCAGCCTTCAAGGAGCTCGAGTCCGAGCTCGCCGACGTCGTGAAGCAGAAGAAGGCTGCGGTCGAGAACCAAGACTTCGAGGAAGCCGGCCGTCTCCGTGACTCGGAGAAGGAGCTTCTGACGAAGAAGGAAGAGATGGAAGTGGAGATCAAGGCCTCCGGCGTTGATCTGTTCGACGAGGTCGACGAAGAGTCGATCGCCGAAGTGCTCTCCATCTGGACCGGAATCCCCGTTTACAAGCTCACCGAGGAAGAGACCGAGAAGCTCCTCCGCATGGAAGACGAGCTGCACAAGCGAGTCATCGGTCAGCAAGACGCCATCAAGGCAGTGTCCCAGTCGATCCGCCGCACCCGTGCCGGCCTCAAGGACCCGAAGCGCCCGTCCGGCTCCTTCATCTTCCTCGGCCCCACCGGCGTTGGTAAGACCGAACTGGCCAAGACGCTGTCGGACTTCCTGTTCGGCGACGACAACGCCATGATCACCCTCGACATGTCCGAGTACATGGAGAAGCACACCGTGAGCCGCCTCGTCGGTTCACCTCCCGGCTACGTCGGCTACGAAGAGGGTGGCCAGCTCACCGAATCGGTGCGTCGAAAGCCGTTCTCCGTGGTGCTGTTCGACGAGATCGAAAAGGCCCACCCCGACGTGTTCAACACACTCCTCCAGATTCTGGAAGAGGGGCGCCTGACCGATTCGCAAGGTCGTTCGGTCGACTTCCGCAACACCGTGCTGATCATGACCTCAAACCTCGGTACCCAGGATCTCCGCAAGGCGAGCCTCGGTTTCTCCCGAAGCGACGAGGCCGTCACGTACGAGCGGATGAAGGAAAAGGTCGACGACGCACTCAAGTCGCACTTCCGGCCCGAGTTCCTCAACCGTGTTGACGAGACCATCGTCTTCCACGAGCTTTCCAAGTCCGAAGTCACCGAGATTGTCGACCTGCTCATCAAGCGCACCGTCGGCCAGCTCGAAGGCCAGGGCATTGGCATGGAACTCACCGTCGACGCCAAGCACTTCCTCGCCGACGTTGGCTACGACCCCACCATGGGTGCCCGTCCGCTTCGTCGAGCGATCCAGCGCCGCATCGAAGATCCCCTGTCCGAGAAGCTCCTCTACAAGGAGTTCAGGGCCGGTCAGATCATCGTCGTCGACGTCGACACTGACGAGAACGGCGAACGAGGCCTCAGCTTCGTCGCCCACGAAGGCTTCCAGCCCCCGCCCACCGCGGAGCTCGCGGAAAGCGAGTAGCTCTCGCACTCGTGTGCTCGCGCCTCGTTCCTCGGGGCTCCGCGCACTCCTGCGAATCTCTGTATGTGGACCCCGCCTTCGGCGGGGTCCGCTGCTTTTTGCTGCCCTCCACAGCAAGCTGCTCCGGGCAGGGCAAGGGGGACTCCGTCGCCCCTTGCGATCCCCCTGGCGGGGCTGCGGCCCTGCATCCCGCTGGCCATCAAGCCAACCTCGATCAGCGATTGGCTGGGCGGAATCTGGTGTCTGACACCCATCACTTACCAGATGCTCACGTGTTCTGCGTGCCGGAGGGCTCTGCGTCACCAACGTCCCGGTGGCGATGAACGGCGATTCGACGAGGGGCTACTAGGTTGGGCGGGTGCCTCGGGTGACCCCTCCACAGCAAGTGAAGCGCTGGAGCCGATGGCTTCTCGTTGCCTTCAGCTTGCTGGTGCTCGCCGCCTGCGACTCCTCCGTCGACGTCTCCGTGCACGTCGAGGAAGACGGCTCCGGCACTGTGGAAGTTGGCGTGCTGCTCGATTCCGAAGCGGCCGGCTCCATTCTCGATCTCGACACCGTCGGCCTCGCTCTCGCCGACCTCGAAACGGCTGGCTGGCAGAGTGAGCCGCCAGAGCGCCTCGAGTCTGGTGGTTTGCAGATCAGGACCACGAAGGCCTTCGGCACCATTGAGCAGTTCGAGGAGGTCATGGCGGAAGTCTCCGGCGATGCCCGACTCTTCCAAGACTTCCAACTCTCCCGCCTGAAGGGTTTCGCCCGGGTCGACTACGCCGTGACAGGGCGCATCGATCCGAACGGCCTCGAACCTTTCGCTGACGCTGCCCTGGTCGACTCGCTGGAGCGAACCCTTCAATCCATCGCCGACGAGTACGGCGCGACCTCGTCTGATGTCGCCGTCACCCTGCGGGTCGAGCTCCCTGGCGATCCTCGCGAGGAGGAGCTCGCAACTGGCGAGGCGATGTCGGACGGTGACGGCACGGTGCGGGTGTGGAGCACGAACCTCGCTGCCACCGGGGACGTCATCGTGCGGTCATCCTCCACCACCCAGGTGGTCACCGCTCTCGTCCTTCGAGGCGTGGCCATCGTGGCAGCGGTCCTCGCACTTCTCCTGGTGCTCGGCCAGCTGCTTCGTCTCTTGCGGCCCCAGGGACGCCGAGGTCGTAAGAAGCCGGCGGCCAAGCCGAAGCCCAAACCCCGTCCGGAGCCTGTGATCCCGGCCGAGGACGCCATGGTCACCGCCGACGAGATGGAGGCCGGACCCGTTGTTGTAGCTCTGGACGGCATGGGCGTGATCTACCGGGAGGGCCAGGACATCAAGGAGATCTTGATCCCCTTTGCCCGCGAGATGGGCTCGGAACTCACCGAGGACGAGATCGTGGCGAAGTCCCGGGCCCTGAGCCTGGGACGGCTGACCCCGGCGGACTTTTGGGCCGGGATCGGGATCGAGGGTGACACGAACGAACTCGACGATCAGTACCTCAGCCGCTTCACGCTGAACCCCGGCGTGATCAAGTTCTTGCGAACCTTGCGAGATCAAGGTGTGCAGGTCGCGTGCCTGACCAACGACGCAACGGCGTGGGCCAACAAGCTGCGAGTCCGGCACTCCCTCGACGGTCTCGTCGATCCGTGGATCGTCAGCGGCGCCGTGGGTGTGCGCAAGCCGGACCGGCCGATCTTCGAAGTGCTGCGTCGGGTGACGGGATTCGCCCCGAACCAGATCATGGTGGTGGATGACGAGCTGGCGATCCTCGACGCAGCTCGAGACTTCGGATATCGAACCGCTTGGTTTGCTCCCGAGGGGAGCATGGACGAGTCCAACGGGCACGCCATTCTCCGGAGCTTCGACGTGCAGACCCCGGCGCCGACCGACGCCCCCGCCTGACCCCACCCCGTCCCAAAACGCGCCCCTTCTGGTGGCACCGTTACTTGTCGCCAGGGCGACAACGAACGGTGCCACGACGCGTTGGGAGGGGGACCGCAGAGCTTGCAAGGTCGATGTCACAGGGCACAGTCATGATGTCGGCATGGCCAAACAGCGGAAGCAATTCGTGTGTCGAGACTGCGGAGCGGTCGCTCCGACGTGGACCGGTCAGTGTGCGAGCTGTTCGGGGTGGGCCACGATCGACGAGGTGCACGCACCCCGCGGCGGAAGCTCCTCTCCGGTGGCGAACCTCGACCTCCCTCCGCTGTCGAGCTTCGACTTCTCCGGCGCCATTCCCGTGCCGACTGGGCTTGATGAGGTTGATCGCGTACTCGGCGGCGGCGTGGTTCCTGGCGGCGTCACGCTGATCAGCGGCGAACCCGGCATCGGGAAATCGACGCTCACGCTGCAGCTCTCTATGTCTATGGCCGCGACTGGGGCTGGTGTCCTGTTGGTCACCGGCGAAGAAGCACCCGCCCAGGTCGCCTCTCGCGCCAGCCGCATCGGTGAGGTGCCACCTTCCCTTGCCGTGCTCGACGACACCTCCACCGACGCCATCGTCGGCGCCATGCAGAGCACTCGCCCCGCGCTCATCGTTATCGACTCGATCCAGACGCTCCGAGCCGATGGGGTGGAGGCGGCGCCGGGCTCGATCTCCCAGGTGCGTGAAGCAGCAGCCCGGATTGTCGAAGCGGCGAAGCGGCACAGCGTCTCGGTCATCCTCATCGGACACGTCACCAAGGATGGCAACCTCGCTGGCCCCCGCCTGCTCGAGCATGTCGTCGACACCGTCCTCTCCTTCACTGGCGATCGCCACCACGATCTCCGCTTTCTCCGAACCGTCAAGCACCGTTTCGGTCCGACCTCTGAGGTTGGGCTCTTCGAGATGACCGGCCTCGGGCTCGAGGCGGTCACCGACCCGAGCGCCCGCTTCCTGAGCGATCGTCGAGCGGGTGCCCCCGGCTCGGTCGTCGTGCCTGCACTTGATGGACACCGGCCCGTCCTCGTGGAGGTCCAGTCATTGGTGATTCCGACGGGGGAGCGCCCGGGAACCTTCGTCGGCCAGGGAGTTGCGTCTGGTCGGCTCAAACAAGTGGGTGCAGTGCTCGAAGCGCGAGCGGGCGTGAAGCTCTTCGGCAAGGAGATCTTCATCTCAGCAGCCGGAGGAGCCGAGGCCACCGATCCTGGCGTCGATTTGGCCATGGCTCTGGCCATTGTTTCGGCGGTGGCCGAGGATCCGCTCCCGCCAGATCTTGTCGCCTTTGGCGAGATAGGGCTTGCTGGAGAGATCCGCTCGGTTCCCCAGGCTGAGCGACGGCTGCACGAAGCGTTTCGGTTGGGATTCCGGACCGCCGTGGTCCCTCGCTCTGTTCCCGACGGGCCAACTGGTCTGCGTCTCGTTCGAGTCGACGATCTCCCGTCGGCACTGGTCAGATTCAATGCTCGAGCGAATCGTTGAGCGGGGCAGGATGGCCGCCCTCCGGGGATTCGAGCGGACGGACTCAGCGAAACAGGTGTCACTCACATGAACTACGCTGATGGGATGGATACCCGCGTCGATCGAGCCTTGTTGCGTGCTCTCGGTCAGGTCGCGCCCGGTTCTCCCATGCGGGACGGGCTCGATCGCGTGTTGCAATCGGGACGTGGTGGCCTCATCGTCATTGGCGATGGCCCTGATGTTCTGAACATCTGCTCCGGCGGGTTCTTGCTCGACGCAGCGTTCACACCTCAACGCCTCTCCGAGCTGGCGAAGATGGACGGGGCCATCATCCTGGCGACCGACGGCAGCCGCATCGCCCGGGCCAATGTGCACCTGGTGCCGAACCCGAACGTACCCACCGCAGAAACCGGAACCCGGCACCGAACCGCTGAGCGTGTCGCCCGAAGTCTGAACGTTCCAGTGATCGCCGTGTCGGAGTCTCGAAAAGAAATCCAGGTCTACGTCGGCGAGCAGCGCCATCCGCTCGAGCCGGTCAGCCGTCTGCTTGAACGTTCGAATCAAGCACTGCAGACGCTCGAGCGCTATCGCAACCGACTCAGCCAGGTCAGCAACGAGCTCTCCGTGCACGAGATCGACGACCTCGTCACCCTGAGCGATGTGGTCGAGGTGCTCCAGCGATCAGAGATGGTGATGCGCATCGCCAATGAGATCGAGCGCAACCTCATCGAGCTCGGCTCCGACGGCCGTCTCGTTCGCCTCCAACTGGAAGAGCTGATGGGTGGCGTCGTCGACGAACGACGCCTCCTGATTCGCGACTACTTCGTCGAGGAGTCCAGCTTCTCGATCGAAGATGCCATGCAGTCGCTCAGCAACCTCGACGACGAAACACTGTTCGACACCCAAGCTCTTGCCCGCATGCTGCACCTGCCCGATGAAGAGGCCGACATCGACGACTCGTTGTCTCCTCGTGGCCATCGCCTGCTGGGCAAGCTGCCGCGAATGACCGAACCGCTTGTCGAGCGGGTCGTTGAGCGCTTCGGAACGCTGGCCAGCGTCGTCAAGGCCGCTCCCGAGGAGCTTCTCGAGATCGAAGGCATGCAGGCAGTCCGGCTCGGCGATCCTGCCGAGGCCTTGGCTCGCATCGTGCGAGCCTCTGACAGCAACTAGCGAGCCCGCAGCTCCATCTGGTCCCGCTTGAGAATCTGGTAGCGGCGGTCTCGCTGCTCGAGCCATCCGAGGCGTACGAAACTGGCGATGGCCTTGTTCACGCGTTCTCGACTGGCGCCGACCATGCCCGCGAGCTCTTCCTGCGTGACAGGCAAGGCGAAATCATCCTGATCCCCGGCGATCTCCAGCAGTCGCTTGGCGGTTCGGCCGGTGACGTCGAGGAATACCGAGTCGGCGAGGACACCGTCCATGGCCCGCAGCCGGTTGGCCAGCAACGCCACGACTCGCCAGAGCTGGCCCGGGTCTTCTTCGTAGATCTTGCGCAACGGGGCGTAAGGAATAGCGATGGCCTCGGAAGGCTCGAGGGCTCGCGCATCGGTGGATCGGTTCTGGCCATCAAAGAGCGGCATCTCACCGAAGAGGTCGCCGTCTTCCATCAGGGCCACGACCGACTCACGCCCATCGATGGAGCGATTCACCATGGCAATACGCCCGCTGAGTGTGACGTACAGGTGATCGGGCTCGTCGTTCTCGCCGAAGAGCACGTCACCTCGCTTGAGCTGCAGGCTCTCGGACTCCTTCGCCAACGTTTCGAGCGTTTCGTCCTGGAAATCGGCGAACAGTTCGATGGAGCGGAGAAGCTGTGAATCGACCATTCAGAGAACGGTATCCGAACCGGAGTGGTGCATGTCACATGTCCGTCGGAAGATCCCCAACGGACAGGAGACTCGACTCCGAATCTCCAGCGATCTCGTCCATCCCGAGACTGTCCGATCACAGCGATATCGTTGCCCGGCATGAAACTCTGGTCGATCGTGGTCGCTGGCGGGTCCGGCGCACGGTTTGGTCGGCTCAAACAGCTGGAGCCTCTCAGGGACCGGCGCGTGCTCGACTGGTCGGTCGACGCAATGAGCCTCGCTGGTCCGGTCGTCCTTGTGGTTCCCGCCTCCGAGGCCGAACGAACGGACCTGCCCGGTGATGTGATCGTCGCTGGGGGAGCGTCGCGCTCCGCCTCGGTGCGAGCTGGCCTCGACGCCGTTCCTGCTCAGGCAACGCACGTTCTGATTCACGATGGCGCACGTCCCCTCGTCTCCGCAGCGATCGTGGACCGCGTCACCGCGGCCCTCGCCGCGGGCGCTGACGCCGTAGTGCCGGTGATCCCGGTGACGGACACGCTTCGCGACGTCACCGGTCATGCGGTCGACCGCTCGCAGTTCGTCGCAGTGCAGACGCCTCAGGGATTCGAGCTCTCCATCCTGCGACGGGCACACGGCGCAGATGCCGATGCGACCGACGACGCAACACTGATCGATCAGCTTGGCGGCTCCGTGGTTCACGTCGATGGCGAGCCGCAGAACCTGAAGATCACACAGCCAACCGATCTCTCACTCGCTGAGGTACTGCTCGATGCCCGCTGAGCTCACGTCCGCCGAGATCCCGTTCCGAGTCGGACAAGGTTTCGACGTTCATCCGTTCTCCGACGATCCCGAACGAGTGCTCGTGCTTGGCGGCGTCCGGTTTCCTGATGCCACCGGTCTGGTCGGTCACAGTGATGCCGATGTCATCGCCCACGCCTGCACCGACGCCATCCTTGGCGCAGCCGGCTTGGGAGATATCGGGCAACTCTTCCCCGATACGTCGGCGGATTTTGCCGGCGCCGACAGCATCGAGCTGTTGGAAGAGGCAACTCGACGAGTGAACGGCGCAGGTTGGGTCGTGGGTAACGTCGACTGCACGGTCATCCTCGACCGACCGAAACTCGCACCCGTGCGCCAACAGATGCACGACAGACTGTCGGCCGCCGTTGGCGCACCAGTCTCGGTGAAGGGCAAACGAACTGAGGGCGTGGCCGGCCTCGGCGGGGGCATCCAGTGCCACGCCGTTGCTCTCCTTGTCCGAGCCCCATCATCACCCGCTCGATCTCTTGCGGCACCCGAGAACGACACCACTGAAGGATTTCCATCATGAGCACCAATCGAGGCAAGGGCGGCAACCGAGGCCGTAGTGGCGGTCCTGCATCAGGCGGCAAACCCGGCGGCGCCGGCAAGCCAGCCGGCAAGCGAGGAGGCGCACCCCGTGCGGCGGGGCGAAATACTGGTCCGAGCCCGAAGAGTGCCAGCGCTCGTGCGGCCAAGAAGTCGACCGGTCGTCCCAGTGGCAATCGCCGCTCGCCCGCAGCCAAGCGTGGACTGGGTGGCGATCAAGTCGAGGGACGCCAGGCCGTGCGCGAACTCTTGCTCGCCGGCACCCGGCGAATCAGAGAGGTGATGGTGATC
The DNA here is from genome assembly GCA_937997485.1 of uncultured Acidimicrobiales bacterium. Taxonomy (GTDB): domain Bacteria; phylum Actinomycetota; class Acidimicrobiia; order Acidimicrobiales; family SZUA-35; genus SZUA-35. The sequence continues at coordinate 55,174 of CALKTH010000012.1, forward strand.
GAGGATCTTGCTCCGGCCGACATTCTCGATGACATCAACGAACTGGCGTTGGACATGAAGGTGCCCTTGCGGCCGGTGACCCATCGCCGTTTCGATGGCGAGGCGCTCACCGAATCGCACCAGGGCGTGCTCGCCCGGGCTCAGCCATTGCCCGAGCACGAGCTTGACGATCTCGCCAAGGTCAAGAATGCCTTTCTCCTCGTTCTCGATGGCGTGACGGATCCCGGCAACCTCGGCGCCATTCTTCGCACCGCTGAGTGCGCAGGCGTCACCGGCGTGGTGCTCCCTCGCCACCGCGCGGTGCACATCAGCCCAACCGTGACCAAGACTGCCGCGGGCGCAATCGAATACGTGCCCATGGCCATTGTTGGCGGTGTTCCCGCCGCACTCAGCCGGCTGAAGGACCTCAATGTCTTCACCGTCGGTCTTGACATGGAGGGCGATACCTCGATGTTCGAGCTCCCCATCAGCGATGGACGCCCCGTGGCGTTGGTGCTCGGAGCTGAGGGCAAGGGCTTGTCTCGGTTGGCGAAGGAGCGAGTCGATGCCCTGGCATCCATCCCGATGGGTGGCCAACTCAACAGCCTGAACGTGGCGATGGCCGGAGCGGTGGCGTGCTTCGAAGTCCGGCGAAGTCGGGATTCGCGCTCGTGACATCGGCGTATGTCGCCTGGGACGGGAACGAGTACCCATGGCCGCCGCCCAGCGGTTGGTATCGGGGCTCGGATGGCCGGTGGTGGCCCGAAGGCCACGGGCCAGGTGCAGACCAGGCGGTGGCGACCCCCGAGACTGCAGCCGAAGCGACACCGAGCATCCCGGCCGCGCCGAGCGTCGAGAGCTTCCGGCCACCTGCCGCTGCAAGTGAGCCAGTCGCGCCGCCGGTTGCATCAGCTGTCGACAGCGCCGAACTTGGCTCCGCCTCCCTGCCTCCAGGATCGACACCCAGTTCTCGGTCGAACGGACGTGGCCCGTTCCTGGCAGCGATCGGCATCGGTGTCGTGCTTGTGGCCGTCGTCGCTGGTGTCTTCGCGTTTCTCGGCTCGACCGACACAGTCGACGATGCCGTGGCGACCACCATTCCCGCCACGACCGACGAGGACTTCGTCACCACCACGTCCGCGCCCGGGGCGACGACAACCTCAATCCGGACGGGTCGCGGTTCGGCCAGCGAGCCCTACGAGATCGGTGAGAGCTTCGAGATCCGGTATCAGCTCTTCGACGAGGACGAGAAGGTCTGGGCCATGTCCGTCGTCGGGCCGGCGGTTGATCAAACCGATGCCGTGCTCGCCGAGAACCAGTTCAACGAGCCACCGCCTGAGGGTCAGCGCTTCATGGTGGCGCCAATGCGGATCACCTACGTGTCCGGGCCCGAACTCTCCGACCTGTTTGACTTCTCATTCAAGGCGATCGGGAGCGAGCGAGTCGTCCGCACCACCTTCGATCCGTCGTGCGGGGTATTGCCGAACGGGCTCGACGTCCTCGGTGAACTTGGTCCCGGTGGAACGCTTGAAGGCACGGTGTGCTGGGTCGTGCCCGAGGATGAGATCGGCACGCACGTGATGGCGATCGAGGTCTTCTTCTCCGACCTCGACACGTGGGTTGAACTCACCGAGTGAGTCGCTCCGCCGCAAGATGGCGCCGGGGGAGAGCGAGTGGAGAAGGGAGATCTGGAGCCCGAAGTGGGATTCGAACCCACGACATCTGCTTTACAAGAGCAGCGCTCTGGCCAACTGAGCTATCCGGGCCGGGGGCGACAGTGTAACGGTCGCCCTGGGCAAGCTCCGGCCCTTTGGGCGTTCCCGATGCTAAAACAGGGGCTCGAACATCGGCGCCGCCGGTGATGTGCGACTTTCACGGGGAGAGAAGATGACCGCAGGAGCCCATGATGCGGGCGGAGGCATTGGCCGATCGGCGGGAACAGAGGCAGTCAAAGGCCTACTCGTTCTTGCTGCCGTGGTCATTGTTGGCCTCTTTCTGATGGTCAAGGGTCTGGGGGACAACGAGACTGTCGCCGCGAACGCCGACGCTCCGACCACGGCAACGACCACCCCGGCCGACGATGTCGAGACATCCGACGATGCAGTTGCGGGCGACGATGCGGCCCCCGACGATGCTGAGACCATCACCACGCTCGCCCCGGCCGATTCAGAAACGACACTGCCACCTCGCCGTGATCCCGCAACGGTCACGGTCCTGACCGTGAACGGCGGTACGGGTGTCGGCGGTATCGCTGGTCGTGCATCAACGATTGTGGCTCAGTCCAACTACGCGACTGCCACGCCGACGAACGCCAGCGGCGGCCCATCAGCGGTGTATTTCGCTGAGGGCTACGAGAGCGATGCTCGGGCTGTCGCCGAACTCTTCAACGTCGATCCGGACACTGTGGTGCGTGCCCTCGACCCTGCAGCGCCGCCCGTCGACGACCTCCAGGGCGCCAACATCGTCGTGTATCTCGGTGCGGACGGTGTGCTGAAGGCCTAACGCTCGTTCCCAGAGCAAGCGGCCCACCGAGTCAGAGTCGGAGTCTGCGCCCGCTGGCATATGCACGCCAGCTCGTGAGTACGGTTGCGGCATGGCCAACCCGAAGCGGCGCGTGGTCGTTGCGTTCGACAAATTCCGGGGCTCTGCCTCCGCCCAGACGTTGGTCGATGCCGTCTGCGATGCGGCGCGCCAGCAGGGTTGGGACGCCGACGGCGTGCCACTGGCCGACGGTGGCGAAGGCTCGCTCGAGGTCGTCGGCGGGGCCAACAAGGTGACGCGAGTCACCGATGCGCTTGGAGATCCGGTCGATGCGACGTGGCGCCTCGATGGCCGGACAGCATTCATCGAGATGGCGACCGCAGCCGGACTGCAACTGGTGGGCGGCAAGGATGAGAATGATCCGATCGGTGCCGACACCACCGGCGTCGGCGAACTCATCAGCACAGCGATCGAGCTCGGAGCTCGCACCATCTACGTCCTCCTCGGCGGCTCGGCGACAACCGATGGGGGGCTGGGCGCCGTCCGTGCTCTGCCGCCGGCACCACGGCTCAAAGAGATCGAGATCGTCGTCGCTAGCGATGTCCGTACCCGGTTCACCGAGGCCGGAGTTGTGTTCGGCCCGCAGAAGGGCGCAACTCCAGCGCAGGTCACGCTGCTCACCCGTCGTCTGGAACGTCTCGTGCAGATGTACGAGGAGGACTACGGCGTCGACGTCTCTGTCGTGACCGGTGCTGGGGCAGCCGGTGGGCTGGCTGGAGGGCTGCTTGCCCTCGGCGCCCGGATCGAATCCGGCTTCGACGTTCTGGCCGAGCATGTCCGTCTCGACGAACTCCTTGTCGGCGCCGACTTGGTGATCACGGGGGAGGGGCTCCTCGACGACGAGTCCTTCAACGGCAAGGTCGTCGGTGGTGTCTCGACATGGGCTGCGTCCGAAGGCGTGCCCGTTCTCGCCATCGTGGGAGCGGCAGATGCCGGTGTCGACGTGCCGGATGATGTCGAAGTCGTCTCCCTCACCGAACGGTTCGGGCTCGATGCCTCGATGAGCAATGCGGTTGGGCTGACCGTCGAGATCGCCTCAGAGGCATTGCGGGGCCACATGCCCTGAGCGGCATGTGGCCCCAAAAACCATGCAGGACCCCCGCGCGGACAGGGGTCCTGCTTCCAGCAGTGCACTTGTGAAGCTGAGCCGGGCGGGCAACTCAGCTTGGTCGGCGAGCGAGGGACAAGCCGACGGGCACTGTCAGGCTGGCATCCGGAGATCGTGGGTTTGGAATTCGTGCGCCTGACGGCGACGAACCTCCACGAGTGCTCCGGCAATGACCCACCAGGGGTCGTCGTTTTCCTCAACCTCATCGCTCGTCTGGGCCACAGCGGCCACAGCGTCACTCAAGGGGGTGTCAGATAGAAGATGAATCAACTCAGCGAGACGCCCGGTGGGTGTCTCGAGGAGTGGTGTAATGGGCTGCATAATGGTTGCTCCGATGCGGGTCGGCTGCCCCGCCCGTGCCTGGCGGCTGGCGGACATTCGGGTGGTTCGACAACCTCCTGTGAGGTTGTCACCAGAGTCAACGGCAGAAAGTGGTGCCGGACTTGAGACATTTTCTGGTCCTTTTGCCTCATGTCACCCGAAAATCTGCCTATGTCCGCTGATTCACGCGGACTATTGGCCGCGAAATTTCTTTGATTCTTCGCCGAGTTCTCAACAGTTGGACCCCCAAGCCGAACAAGAAAGTGTCGCACTGGCCTCCCCTCCAGTACGGCGCACTTCTCGGCGGGAACCGGGAATGACGGCCGGCAGTTACGACTGCCGGTCGTCCCTGCTTTTCCGGGTCGGCGCGTTCGGCCCGCTCGTTGCCGTGGCCTCTGGCCGGCTGATCAGGCCGGTGGACATGTTGGCGCTGGCACTCTCATGGGTAGAGTGCCAGATCTATGGCCAAGAACATTTCCTTTGACGATGACGCCCGTCGGAAGCTCGAATCGGGCATGAATCAACTGGCTGATGCCGTCCGCATCACGCTCGGCCCCAAGGGACGCAACGTCGTCCTCGACAAGAAGTGGGGCGCACCCACCATCACGAACGACGGTGTCTCCATTGCCAAGGAGATCGACCTCGAGGATCCACTCGAGCGCATCGGCGCCGAACTGGTCAAAGAAGTCGCCAAGAAGACCGATGATGTCGCAGGCGACGGCACCACAACCGCCACCGTCCTCGCTTGGTCGATGGTCGGCGAAGGCATGAAGAACGTGGCGGCTGGCGCCAACCCCATGTCACTCAAGCGGGGCATCGAGGCCGGCGTTGCCGCTGCCGTTGAGACCATCCGCAGTATCGCCGTTGAGGTCGAGGACAAGGAGCAGATCGCCCAGGTCGCTTCCATCTCCGCCAACGACAAGACCATCGGCGGGCTCATTGCCGACGCCATCGACAAGGTTGGCAAGGACGGTGTGGTCACCGTCGACGAGTCCAACACCTTCGGTATGGATCTCGAGTTCACCGAGGGCATGCGCTTCGACAAGGGCTACATCAGCCCCTACTTCGTGACCGACGCCGACCGCATGGAAGCCTCGTTCGACGATCCCTACATCCTCTTTGTCGGATCGAAGGTGAGCAACGTTCGAGACCTCGTGCCGCTGCTCGAGAAGGTCATGCAGACCTCGAAGCCGCTCGTGATCATCGCCGAGGATGTCGACGGCGAAGCGCTGTCCACCCTCGTCGTCAACAAGATTCGAGGCACCTTCAACGCTGCTGCTGTGAAGGCCCCCGGCTTCGGCGATCGCCGCAAGGCCATGCTGCAAGACATGGCCATCCTTACCGGCGGCCAAGTTGTGCTCGAAGAGGTCGGCCTCAACCTCGAGACCGTCGGTCTCGACGTTCTCGGTTCGGCCGCTCGTGTCGTCATCTCCAAGGATGAGACCACCATCGTTGATGGCGCCGGCGATGCCGCCGATGTTGCTGGTCGTATCTCCCAGATTCGTGGCGAGATCGACAACACCGACTCCGACTACGACCGTGAGAAGCTTCAGGAACGCCTGGCCAAGCTCGCCGGTGGTGTTGCCGTGCTCAAGGTTGGTGCTGCCACCGAGGTTGAGCTCAAGGAAAAGAAGCACCGCATCGAGGACGCCGTTTCCACCACGAAGGCGGCCATCGAAGAAGGCATCGTCTGTGGTGGCGGCGTCACGCTCATGCGAGCGCAGGTGAACGTGCTGGCCAAGGCCGATGAGCTCGAGGGCGACGAGGCCACGGGCGCCCGCATCGTGGCCCGGGCGCTGCAGCGTCCGCTCACACAGATCGCTGAGAACGCAGGTCTTGAAGGCGGCGTGGTTGTCGACAAGGTTCGGCACATGGAAGGCTGGAACGGCCTGAACGCCGCCTCCGGTGAGTACGAGGATCTTCGTGCGATCGGTGTTGTCGATGCGGCGAAGGTGACACGCTCGGGCGTGGAGAACGCAGGATCCATCGCTGCCCTGTTCCTCACCACCGAAGCTGTCGTGTCCGACCTCCCCGAAGAGGATGGCGCTGGCGGCGGCATGCCCGACATGAGCGGGATGATGTAGTCACTCGCTCACGTTGAACGAACGTGATGAAGGCCCGGCACCTTGGTGCCGGGCCTTCATCGTTTCTCGTCGAGTCGATTGACAAGACATTGGCCACCAAATCCGCGGTCAGTCCACACCAACCTCACACATCGATGCGTCAGGCTCAGATCTGCGCCGCACTCGAAGGTCTCGAGCGAAGGGCGTCGAACGGCGGTGGAGCAAGATGTGGGGGCGCTGGCTCTTCGGGCGCCGCTGCGGCGATGGTGGCTGGTGCCAGCCACGATGGTGGGTTTGCCCGTGACGATGTTCCTCGTGGCGCTCGTTGTCTCGGGGGTGTTCAACGCTCTTGTTGTCGGTTGGCTTTGCTTCAGTTTGTTCCTTCTCGGTCTTCAGCACCTCGCAGGGCTGGCCAGGCGGAGCCGGGAGCGCTGGGAGGCGGCATCACCGGGCGCTGCCGTCACCGGCCGAGTTGAGCCACACGTGAGTGACGGGTCCTAGGCTCTTCACATGGTGCGTTCGAAGAGCGAAGCCGTGATCGCTCGGCGACACGATGAGAACGGTTCGAAGCGCACGCCCGACGACCTGCTCGTCGAAGAACCGTTGGCCATTCACCTGGACGACACGCAGATCTCCTCCACGATGCGAACGCCGGGCCACGATTTCGAGTTGGCTGCTGGCTACTGCCACTCCGAAGGCGTGCTGGGCGATGCGAAGATCCTCGGCATTCGATACTGCGGCACCGGGGCCCCGGTCGACTCCGACTTCAATGTCGTTTCGGTCGAGACGGGCGGCAAGGCGCCAGAGCCCACGCCTCGACTCGGCTCGACGTCATCGAGTTGCGGCATCTGCGGCTCGGACGCGATTGCGGAACTCACCGAACGACTGCATGTGCTTCCGTACTACGAACCGTGGAAGATCGACTTCCTGCTTGGCCTCCCGGCGATTGCTCAGGAGAAGCAGCGGCTGTTCGGTTCGACCGGCGCCAGTCATGCTGCTGCGGCCTTTACGCGATCCGGTGAGATGCTCGTCTTGCGGGAGGACATCGGCAGACACAACGCGGTCGACAAAGTCGTTGGTCACCTTCTGTTGGATGGTCGCCTCAACGGCTCACTCGACATGGCCCTTTTCGTGAGCGGGCGCGCGTCATACGAGATGGTGCAGAAGGCGTGGGCGGCCGGCTTCTCGGCGCTGGTTGCTGTGTCTGGTCCGTCGTCCCTCGCCGTGCAGACCGCCCGTCGAGCCGGGCTCACCATGCTCGGCTTCGCCCGCAACGGAACCGGGACCCAGTATTTCCCCGAGTGAGCCACGGCCCGGCGGCACGGCCAGCCCGACGGTTCGAACAATCTGGCAAAGAAGCCCTTGCAACTGACGTGGCGTGAGGTTCTACGTTCGTCGTCATGGCAACTGCACCAACCAGCGAGCGCAAGATCGGCGACATCGCCGAGCTGACCGGCATGACCGTTCGAACGCTTCGGTACTACGAGGAGATCGAGCTCATCGAACCTTCGTCCAGAACCGAGGCGGGGCATCGTCTCTACGGCCCGGACGCCGTGGAGCAGCTCTACAAGATCTCGATGTTGCGCCAGCTCGGGCTCAGCCTCGCCGAGGTGCGATCGAGTCTTGTAGCTGAAGGCGCCGAGACGGCCGAACGGTCGGCGCCTGACCTCCGATCGCTCATGGCAGAGCATCTGGCGGCTGTCGATGAGCGTCTGACAAACGAGCAACGCCTACGTCGTCGACTCGTGGAACTGGTTGGCACGTTGCAAGCAAACGAGGACACAACCCGTGACCTCCTGAGTGTCCTGGAGGACATGACCATGTTGGAACCCAAGCTTGATCGCCGCATTGCGATCCTCGTGTACGAAGACATCGAGGCGGCCTACAACTACCTCACGGAGGTGTTCGGGTTCGGGCCCGGATCGCTGACTCGTGACCCCGACGGCAACGTCGTCCATGGCGAGATCCAAGCCGGCGACGGGGAGTTCTGGCTCCACACCGAGTCACCCGAGTTCGGGCTGAGCCAGCCGACCAAGCTCGGTGGTGCGAGTGGGACCATGGCGATCATGGTCGGCGATGTCGATGCACACCACGCCTACGCAGCTGAGCGTGGAGCCGACGTTCGCTACGAACCCGTCGACCAGCCCTACGGCTACCGGGAGTACAGCGCGGTGGACATCGGTGGTCACCTCTGGTCGTTCATGAAACCCCTTGGCGGCGACGCTTGATGCGTTGCTCGCTGCGACCTGAGGCGGACCGGGCTCAGAGCTCGATGAGGCCCGCCTTGGCGGGGGAGAAGCCGCAGGCCTCGTAGTAAAAGGGAGCAAGGTCGTCGTCGAAGTCGACGTGGAGCCATTCGCAGCCGGCGGCTCGAGCGCCGTCTGCGGCGGCCTTCACCAGCGCCGCTCCCATCCCCTGATGCTGATGGCTTGCCGCCACCATCACATCCTGGATCCAGGCATGGATGAAGCCATCCCAGGGCACGTTGACGAAACCGACGAGCTCGCCGCCGTCGTGCACCGTCACCCAGCCGAGGCTGTGGCGTTCCGTCAGTGCGACCCAGTCCCACTCATCCGCTGAGAAGAGACGTGTCTCGAACGCTTCGGAATGCAGAGCGTTCGCTTGGCGGTTGGTAAAAGCGCCTCGCCAGACCGGGGCGAGCGGGTCACGGCTGTCTGGTTGTGGCGATCGTGGAGCGGGCGACATCAACACCATTCTGCCACGATCAATTCCCGACTAATCCGGTTGACTTTTACGGGTTTCGATCTAGCCTCGGGTCATTCCCGACTAGATCAGTCGGAATTACGGACGAAGTCGTGGTTATGTCTGCTCCCTCCTATCCCGTTCACCTCGTCCTCACCGGCCGCCACTGCTTGGTTGTGGGTGGTGGCAATGTCGCCATCGGGAAAGTGGCGGGCCTCGTCAAGACGGGCGCGCTCGTCACCGTCGTTGCCCCGGTCGTTCTGGACGACGTTCGCAACCAGGCAAAGGTGACCGTGATCGAGAAGCGCTACGACGCCACCGATCTCGAGGGTCACCGGCTTGTCATCACGTGTACCGACGATCCGGCGGTGAATGCCCAGGTCTACGCCGATGCGGAAGCGCGAGGGATGTGGGCCAACTCGGCTGACGATCCCATCAACTGCGCCTTCACACTTCCGTCGGTGGCTCGGCAAGGTGACCTCGCCGTGTCCGTGTCCACCGCGGGTCGCAGTCCCGCGCTCGCCTCGTGGCTCCGCCGCCGTTTCGAGGCCGAGTTCGATCATCGCTATGCGGATCTCCTCGACGTGCTCAGCGACGTTCGGGCGGAGGCACGGGCCACGCTCGGGACGAGCGAGATCCGAGGCTGGACCGAGGCCCTCGACAACGGCCTGTTCGATCTTGTCGCCGCCGGCGAGCTGGAGAACGCTCGAACGTTCCTGCGCCGATCGCTCGGCCTCGCCTCGCCCGGCGAATCCACGTCGATCGAGAACGAGGCGGTGCTCGCATGACCGTGCATCTCGTTGGCGCCGGCCCCGGCGATCCGGAACTCCTCACGCTTCGAGCCGCCCGCTTGATTGGGCGGGCCGACGTCCTTGTGTACGACCGGCTCGTTGCCCCCGAGATTCTCGCGATGGCGGCTCCCTGGGCGGAGATGATCGACGTCGGCAAGAACCCGAACGGTCATTCGACCACGCAGGACGAGATCAACGAGATCCTCGTCAGTCGAGGCGATGTGCACGATCTCGTGGTTCGCCTCAAGGGTGGTGACCCGTTCGTCTTCGGACGTGGTGGCGAAGAGGCAGCGGCACTGAACGAGGCGGGCATCGAGTGGACCGTCGTCCCCGGTATCACCTCGGCCATCGCTGGCCCCTCCGCTGCTGGAGTGCCAGTGACCCACCGCTCGGTGAGCAGTGCGTTCACCGTCGTCACGGCCCATCAGGACCCGACGAAGGACGCAACGCTCGATTGGGAGGCTCTCGCCCGTCTGGGCACGACCCTCATCGTGCTCATGGGAGCTGCTCGGGCCCGCCAGATTCGCGATCGCCTCGTCGGGCACGGCATGTCGGCCGACACCCCCGTCGCCATCGTGACCTCGGCAACCACACCACAGCAGTCCACCGTTCGCATGTCATTGCACCTGCTCGGCGAGACGGCCGTGTCCAACCCCTCGATCATCGTGATCGGCGCCGTCGCCGACGCCGAGATGCCAACCGCGGTCGCCGCGGCAACTCCGTCCACCCAGTCCTTCCCCCTCGCAGAAAGCCCACTCCGATGACTCTCGTAGACCCCACTCCCGGCAACATCGAAATCACGGTCGACGATCAGTCGATTCCGCTGGTGACCGACCCCGACATCAAGGCCGACATCGCCAAGTTCCGCACCATGCTCGACGGCTACCTGGCTGGCGAGATCGACGAGGACGTGTTCCGAGTCTTCCGTCTCACGAACGGCATCTACGGACAGCGGCAGGGCGGCGAGAACCAGATGATCCGGGTTCGTATGCCGTACGGAGCGATCACGGCCGACCAGCTCGACATGCTCGCCCACCTCGCCGACGAGTACTCCCGTGGGTGGGGCCACATCACGACTCGCCAGAACATCCAGATGCACTATGTCCAGCTCCGCAAGCTGCCCGAGGTCATGCAGCTGATGGGTTCGGTTGGACTCACGACTCGCGAGGCGTGCGGTGACACCATCCGGAACGTCCAGGGTTGCCATCTCGCTGGCGCCTGCCCGTTCGAGGTGCTCGACATCAGTGCCTGGGCCGAAGCCGCCAACGAGCACTTCATCCGCAACCCGCTGGGTCAGCGCCTCCCTCGCAAGTTCAAGATCAACTTCTCTGGCTGCGAGACCGACTGCGGCCAGGCCATGTTCAACGACGCCGGTGTCATCGCCGTCACCCGCACTCGGGAAGATGGCACCGTCGAGGCTGGCTTCCGTGTCTTCGTGGCCGGCGGCCTCGGGGCCAATCCCCATGCGGCGCTGGCGCTCGAGGAGTTCACGCCGAAGGAAGACTTGCTGGCGACCATCGAGTCGATCCTGCGAGTGTTCGAACAGACCGGCAATCGAGACAACAAGCTTCGAGCCCGCATGAAGTGGGTGGTCGATGAGTTGGGCTGGGAGGAGACGCAACGTCGCATCCTCGCTACGCGCCGCTTGCTCCCGGCCAGTGCCACCTGGCCTGGCGGCATCCCCAAGATCGTGCAGGAGCTGGGCGACGCCCCGGCCGGCCTCGCTGCTGGTGCGACGCCCACCCCCATTGGTCAGGGTGTGAATGTGCTCCTGGGTGCGCCTTCCGGGTTCGCTCGCTGGGAGCAGGCCAACGTCGTGCGTGGTGTGGCCAAGGGAACGGTCTCCGCCTACGCCTGGTGCGAGCTTGGCGATATCACCTCCGATCAGTTCCGAGGAATCGCTCGGATCATCCGAGACTTCGATGTCGACGTGCGGGTCTCCAATCGTCAGAACTTCATCATTCGCGATCTCGAAGAGGCCCAACTTCCCCAGCTCTTCGCTCGGCTCCAAGAGCTCGGCATGGCCGAACCGGGTGCCGAACTGACCCGAGACGTGGTCAGTTGCCCCGGCGCTGACACGTGCTCTCTCGCCGTGACCCAGTCGCGCGGCCTGGCCAAGGCCATCGGCGAACGCCTCGAAGAAGAGGGTCTCGCCGAAGTCGGCGGCATCCGGGTGAACATTTCCGGTTGCATGAACTCCTGCGGTCAACACCACATCGCTGACATCGGCTTCTTCGGAGTGGAGCGACGGGCACATGGCCAGTCCGCTCCCGGTTGCCAAATGCTGCTCGGCGGCCACGTTGGTCAGGAGAGCATTCACTTTGGTGACAAGGCAATGCGTCTGCCGGCCAAGACGGCCGCCGACGCCGCAGCCCGTGTCCTTCGTCGGTTCGTGGATGAGCGCGCTGTTGGACAGGACTTCCGAGGCTGGATGGACAGCGTCGGAGGCGCTCGAGAGATCGCGAAGGGTCTGAAGGACCTCGACGCATTCCCGGACCCAGCGGACGATCCCGACTTCTTCGTGGACTACGACGAGACCGGCCCGTATGTGGCCGAGGTCGGCGAGTCGGAGTGCGCAACGTGAGCGACGATCGCCTCCAGCGAGTGCTGGCTGCGATCGATGAGGCCAACGCCGAAGACCCTCGCCGCACCGCGGAGGGTGTCGGGCTGGCCCAGCTCCAGGGCCAGCTCGCCTCGGCGTGGGCCGCGCGCTTGGTGCCGACCCCTTCAGAAGAACTCGTCATCGCCGTTCGAGCGCATCATCTCCGGCGCTGGGAGTTGGCTCGGACCGACTATCCGCAGGGGCGGGCTGGCTACTTGCGCTGGCGGCGAGCGAACAAGAAGCACCAAGCTGCGGCTGCCGGCGAGTTGATGTGGGCGGAAGGCTTCGGAGACGAGAGCATCCGTCGGGTGGGCGAGCTGATCGAGCGACGTGGGCTCGGCGAAGATGCCGAGACGCAGACGCTGGAGGACGCCGCCTGTCTGGTCTTCCTCGAAACTCAGTTCGACACCACGATCGATCAGCTCGATTCGGACCACATGGTGAACGTCGTGGCCAAGACGGTGCAGAAGATGAGTCCCGAAGCCGTCGACCTGGCTGGCGAACTTGCGTACTCCGCCACCGCCGGGGAGATTCTCGCCGCGGGCGTTTCGCTCGCTGCCGGCGATTCGGTCTGAGCCTGGCATGTGAGTCGCTCGCGCGTGGGCGGAGCGGGTGCTTGTGCTGTGCGGCTAGCAGCAGGTGGAGAGGGCGGTGTCGAGATCGGCCCACAGATCTTCGTGGTCCTCGAGCCCGATCGACAAGCGAACCATGCCGTTGGTGATGCTGGCAGCCGTGCGCTGCTCTTCGGTGAGCCGGCGGTGCGTCGTCGTTGCGGGATGAGTTGCGAGGCTCTTGGAATCTCCCACGTTGTTCGAAATGTCGAACAGCTGCAGCGCATCCATGAAGACGAAGGCCTGTTCTTTGCTCCCCACGTCCACCGTCAGGATCGTGCCGCCCCTGCTCATCTGACGCTTCGCCAAGTCGAACTGGGGGTGTGAGGAAAGCGAGGGATGGCGCGCCGTGTGAACGGCTCGATGACCCTCCAAGCGTTGCGCCAACGTCTCGGCCGTTGTGCACGATGCCTCCACTCGGAGCCGTAGCGTCTCCAACCCCTTCACGAGAACCCATGCGTTGAACGGGCTCAGGCTGGGGCCGGTGTGGCGAAGGAACCCGTCCACGTGTTCAGACATGAACGCGGACGTGCCGAGAATGGCGCCGCCCAGCGTGCGGCCCTGGCCGTCGATGTGTTTCGTCGCTGAGTACACGACAACGTCGGCGCCAAGCTCCAGCGGTTTCTGCAACACGGGGCTGGCAAACACGTTGTCGATCACGACGATGGCACCGGCGGCGTGTGCCATCTCGGAGACGGCGGCAACATCGATCACTTCGAGGCCGGGATTCGACGGGGACTCGAGGAACACTGCCTTGGCGCCGCCAGCAAGCGCCTGTTCCCATGCGGCGAGATCGGTTCCGTCGACGAACACGGACTCGGCACCGAAGCGGGGCAGGATCTCGTCGACGATGACATGGCAGGAGCCGAAGAGCGCACGCGAGCTGACGATGCGATCGCCGCATCCGATGAAGCTGGCGAGTGCGGCAAAGACTGCAGCCATGCCACTCGCGGTGGCCCGGCACGCCTCGGCCCCTTCGAGCAGCCGAAGACGCTCCTCGAACATGCTGACAGTGGGATTGCCGTAGCGGCCGTAGATGTAGCGCTGATGCTCGCCCTTGAACGCCGCTTCCGCCTCCGCTGCTGAGCTGTACACGAAGCCTGAGGTGGGGTAGATCGCCTCCGCCGTCTCATCGAACGGGGAGCGATGTAAGCCTCCGCGAATCAGTCGGGTGGCTTCACCTGCGTTGGCGATGTCGAACGGGTTCAGCTCTGGCGCCATGGCAGCTCGTCCTTCCAGCCGCCGTGGCGATGTCCCTCCGTATCGTGGTCGCCCTCGAAGCCAGCCGACACGTTGGTGACGTTCGTGAAACCAGCAGCCTGGAACGCTTGCGCAGCCGCGTGTGACCGGGCGCCGGAGCGGCAGAGAAAGAGAATGGGCTGGTCCTTGTCGAGATCGGCCGAGGCCTGGGCCATGAAGTCAGGGTTCGGAGCACCGCCGGGCCATGTGATCCACTGGGACATTCGGGCTTCCTTGCCGATCGAACTGAGGTCGGGCACACCGACCCACTGCCACTCGGCTTCGGTCCGCACGTCGATCAGCGTCGCCGTCGGATCGCTGGACAGTTGCTCCCATGCGTCGGCCAGTGTGCTTTCGGCGATGTTCGTCATGTCTGTCAAGGCTACGGGATAGACGACCCCTTTGGTCGGGAATTGTCGGACGTGTGCCCTGTCGAGACATCGTCCCGACTCGCCCATTCTCCAACTGTGCGCGTTCAGAGTGCGTACAGCGCGTGTGAAGTCCGCGTCGTTCGCGCACAGTTCGGAACGGGAGGGAGCCAGAGCGAGGGCAGTGCTGCGAGGCGGCGGGGCGAGGGGATGATGGGGAGCCGAGGGCCCTAGAGTGCGGAGGTGGCTGATGATCGATTGCGCTACCGCTTACTGACCGGACCGGACAGCGCCGAGTTCTGTGAGCGAGTGTCCCGATTGCTCGACGAAGGATATGAGCTGCACGGCTCTCCCTCGATCACCTACGACACCGACGCTGCCACACCGATCGTCGCCCAAGCCCTCGTCCTCGGAGCCTCCCATGACTGACACCGCACCTCCCACCACTGATCCGGCCGCGGCCGAGGCACCGAATGGTGCGGTGCCGACTGAAGGTGTCGGTGTCATTCACCTCTTCTGGAAGCTCTCACCATTCGCCGACCGAGATGCCGTGCTCGCTGCCATCACCGAAGCCGAGGCGGCCGACGTGCAGGTCGTGACCGTGGCAATGCTCGGCCATAAGGCTGATCTCGCCACGATGCTGCTCGGCCGTGACCTCTGGAAGCTGCGAGCGCTTCAAACTGGCCTCGCCGGTGCGGGGCTCGAGCTCGTCGACAGCTACGTCTCTCTCACCGAGGTGAGCGAATACGCCAAAGGCGTGCCGGACGAGGCGAAGCAGGCTCGGCTCTATCCCGTGCTGCCACCGGAGGGGAAGAACGCGTGGTGCTTCTACCCCATGAGCAAGCGCCGGGTTTCAGGGGAGAACTGGTTCACCTTGCCGTTCGATGAGCGGAAGGAGCTCATGTACGAGCACGGCAAGTCCGGCCGCAACTTCGCCGGCCGGATCGTCCAGCTCATCACCGCCAGTACCGGTGTCGACGACTTCGAATGGGGCGTCACGCTCTTTGCTCAGCGCCCCGACGATCTCAAAGAGACGGTGTACACGATGCGATTCGATGAGGCATCTGCGGTCTATGCCGAGTTCGGGGCCTTTTACACTGGGCTCGTTGCCCCCGCAGACGAGACGCTGACGGCCATCGGACTGGTCTGAACTTCTGCGAACTTCTCAGTGACGCGACCACTCGTGTGCCCGCTCGATTGTTTACCGTGGGTCCATGTCTGAAGTTCCTGAGGCTCCGGGTGTGAACCCCGAGCCTGCCCCGTCGTCCGAATCCGCTCCTCTCGCTGAGGCGCCCGAGGCTTCCACCGCTGAAGTGGAAGCGCCAGAGGTTGCCGATCCAGCCGCTGAGCACATCACGCCAGATCCCGAGCCTGAGCCCGAACTCGCTTCAGAACCCGAAGCCGCCGCGGTGCCGGAACCTGGAGCTGAGCCCGCAGCCGCCGCCGAGCCTGCGACTGCGGCCGAACCAGCGCCAGATCCGGAGCCTGAGCCCGAACCCGAGGCTGCCGCTGAGCCCCCGTCTGTGTCAGAGCAGGCGGCCCCACCGTCGGAAGCTCTTGCTGCGCCCAGAGCGGAAACGGCGGAGCCACCCGCACCCTCCCCCGAGATCGGTGCGACCGCCGACGCTGGGGCGGCCCCGCCAGTGGCGCCAGGAGCGGCAGCACCAACGGGTCCTCCGTCGGAGACGGGAAAGATCATCGGCGGCGTCATCACGAGCATCACCGCCGACGAAGTTGAGCTGACGCTCGACGACGGCCGCCCGGCGGTCATCAACCGGCGGAACTTCGACGACCAGAACACCGATCCGACCACCGTCTACAACGTCGGAGATCGAGCCGAGGGAGCGGTGCTCTCCCGTGAAGATCCCCGCAAGCGGGTCACGCTGTCTCGTGCGTGGGCGCTGAAGAAGCGCTCGTGGGAACGACTCGCGGCGATCGCTGAGTCTGGCGAACTGCTCTCCGGAACGATCTCCTCAGTCAGCAAGAAGGGCGTCATCGTCGACGTTGGAGTTCGCGGCTTCGTGCCGGCAACGCACCTCGAGCTCGAACCGCCGAAAGACCTGAAGAGCTACGTGGGCAAGACCCTCGACTTCAAGATCCTCGAGTTCGACCTCGACAAAGAACGTCTCGTGCTGAGTCGGCGTTCGCTGCTCCTCAAGGATCAACGCAAGCAGATGCACGATCTCATGGCGAGTCTCACCATTGGTGAAACTCGTACCGGCACCGTCTCGTCCCTCGCGGACTACGGAGCCTTCGTCGACATCGGCGGTGTGAACGGACTCGTGCACTTGTCTGAGCTTTCTTGGTCTCGAGTGCGTCACCCCAAAGACATGGTGACCGTGGGTGACGAGGTGCAAGTCAAGGTGCTCGACGTCAAGGTCAAGAAGCGCCGCATCTCACTGTCAATGCGCCAGCTCGCCGAAGATCCATTGGCCCGCCTGAAGCCGGGCGAGATTGTGACCGGGCCAGTGAGCCGGCTTGTCGACTTCGGAGCGTTCGTTGATCTCGGTGGCGTCGAGGGTCTCGTGCACCTGTCGGAGATGGCTGAGTACCGGGTCACCAGCCCAGAAGAGATCGTCACTCCCGGCGAGGAGATCCGCACGATCGTGCTCTCGGTCGACAAGAAGCGGCGACGAATCGAGCTGTCGATTCGCCAAGCCGTCAGCCACGACTTCGGCTGACGTGACCGACGACGAGAAGCTCGCGGCCTACGCCGAGGGTCTGCTCTCATCACTTCGAGAACATTTGCCGGCATGGGCGACGTCAGCAGTGACCCAACGCATCCCCGCTGACCATGGCATTGACATCGCCGCGGCTGTGAGCGCGTCGGTCGAACGGGTGATCGAGGACGTGCGGAGCTTGCTCGAGACCGACATCGACGAGCAGCGGACGAGCCCATTGGCGGTCGTACGTTCGATCGTCCCGGATCTGAACGAGATCCTCGTCGCCGGAGGTACAGCGCTGGCTCAGCGTGACCACGAGACGGAGCGGCTCCAGCCGGACGACGTCTTCGCGCTGGCACCAGTGACGTTCAGCGATATCCATCCTGATGTGCATCTTCCCGGCCTCTCGTGGGGCGCGGCCAAGGCCCACGTGCATCTTCAACGCCGCTCTGCAGAGGGAATGCGCTGACATGACCGAGACACCGGGCCAACCGGAGGCATCTGGAAACACTGTGGAAACGATCGCTGCATACGCTCCGGGCATGATGGACCGGTCGAGATTTCCCTCTTCGCTCCTCGCGCCCGGTGGCCCGGTGATCTTCGTCGCCAGCGCTGCCGAGCTGGCCGAGAGCGGTGCCACTGCCGTCATGATCGATCTCGATCGTTGCGAGGATGTCGCCGCATTCTTGATGGATGGTGTGACCTCACTGGGGTTTGGTTCTCACGTGGAGAACGAAACGTTGACGGCAGCCTCGGATGCGGGCGTCGACCGCGTGATGGCCCGCTCCGCCTTCTTCCGGCAGATCCCGCAGCTCGTTGCATCGCTTCGCGCCGGAGTGCGGGAGACCTCGTGAAGGGTGCGAAAGCGACGCTGCTTGATGATCCGATGCTCTCGGGTCGAACGTACTGCAACGCCCACGCGGCGGCAGCGGATGTGTTCTTCAAGGACTTGATGGACCAAGCCACCGATGATCACGAGGGGGTCGCTCTCGTTGCGGTTGGTGGCTACGGGCGCCGGGTGCTGTGGCCCTACAGCGATCTCGACGTGATGTTGATTCACACGAAGAAGCGTGTGGTGTCCACGCTGGCCGAAGCGCTCTGGTACCCGGTCTGGGACCGTGGGCTGAAGCTCGGCCACACGGTGGCCACGGTCGATCAGGTGATGGACGGGGCGGGCGATCTCGATCGAGCAACTGCCCTGCTCGACGCCCGTCTGATCGTTGGCGACCCGTCGCTGGTTGAGAAACTGCAACAGCAGACGGCCAAGCTTTGGGACAAGAAGTCAGATGAGCTGCTGATGACCATGGCTCGCTCGGTTGAGAGCAGGCATCACGCGGTGGGCGACGTTGCGTTTCGCATCGAACCTGAACTCAAGAACGGCCGTGGCGGGTTGCGGGATCTCCACGCACTGCGTTGGGCGGAGCGGGCGGAGCCTGGTTTCGCATCGGACTTCATCGAAGAGCTCTCGCCGCAGTCAGAGGCGCTGCTCTCGGCCCGAGTCGAACTGCATCGGACGACGGGCCGGCCAGGCGACACGCTGACCCTCGACGACCAGGACGCTGTTGCCGAGGCGCTCGGCGACGAGAACGGGCAAGCGCTGATGTTGCGCCTCGCTCTCGCCGCTCGACGCGTGGCCTGGCACAGCGACGAGGCGTGGGATCGTTGGCAACGTGCTCGATCACGCCCTCGCCGCGGCCGCCCGGTCGTTCCGCTGTCCGAACAGTTTGAATTGCGAGACGAACAGGTCGAACTCCGCAGCGAAGTCCAGCCAGCAGACGACCCGCTGATCATCTTGCGGGCAGCGGAGCTGGCGGCCCGTACGGGCACCACGATCGGAACAGAAACACTCGAGTCGCTCCAACGTGACGGACAGAAGCCTTCAGAACCATGGCCGCAAGAAGCCCGGGATCTCTTCGCCGGCGTCTTTTTGGCTGGCCCATCAGCCATTGGCGTGGTTGAGGATCTCGATCAGTTCGAGCTGATGGTGCGCGTCCTGCCGGAGTGGGAGACCGTCCGCTGCAAGCCGCAGCGGAACGTGCTGCATACCTACACCGTGGACCGGCATCTCTGTGAGGCCGCGGTCAACGCTGCCGCCCTGGCTGATCGCGTGGACCGTCCCGATCTCCTGGTGATTGGTGCGCTGTTCCACGACATCGGCAAGGGGTATCCCGGCGACCACACCATCGTGGGCATGGAGGTCATCGAGACCATCGCTGGACGTATGGGGTTCACGCTGGAGGAGTCCGCGGTGCTGGTGGACCTCTGCCGCTACCACCTGCTGCTGTCCGATGTTGCTGTGCGGCGAGACATCTCCGATCCGGGCACCATCCGCTCGGTCGCTGCCGCGGTTGACACGGTGCCGTTCCTGCATTTGCTCGCGGCGTTGAGCGAGGCGGACTCGATTGCTACCAGCCCTGCGGTATGGAACTCCTGGAAAGCCGAGTTGCTGCGGGAGCTTGTGGAGCGAACTGCCCACGTGATTGAGGGTGGGTCGCTCGATGAGGTGACACCGGAGTTCCCTACTGCTGAGTTGCGGCAGGCGATGGCGGTTGGCGAGCGGATGATTCGCGGTTCCAGAGATCGTTTGACGGTGGTCGCCGCCGACGAGCCAGGACTCTTCTATCGAATCGCCGGAGTGCTGGCGATGAACGGTCTCGAGGTCGTGGATGCCTCCGCCTACTCAGACCAAGACATGGCGTGTTCCCAATTCGTGGTCAACAGTTCGGCCACGAAGGGCGTCGACTGGAACAAGGTTGCTGACGAGGCGGCTCGCGCCCTCGACGGCGGGATTGCGCTCTCCGCTCGGGTCAACGCCCGGGCCGACATGTACGGCCGGTATCAACGGCGCCTTTCCGCCGAGCCTGTGACCTTCCGCATCAACGTGGACAACTCGATCTCCGATGCAGCAACGGTCGTGGATGTGCACGCTCCCGACACCATCGGCCTGCTCTTTCGCATCACTCGGGCGCTGGTCGAGCTAAAGCTGGACATTCGCAGCATCTCGGCGCAGACCCTCGGGCCCGAAGCCGTGGACAGCTTCTACCTGTGCGACCATCGCGGCCGCAAGCTTGAAGATCCGGATGTGTTGGCAGAACTCGAGCTCGCAATTCGCAACGCGATGGGGGACGAGATCCATGAGTGACACCGGACAACCAACGGTCGGCACCCAGGACCTCGTTCGTTGGGCTGAGTCGCTCGCCGGGATCGCTCGGACGGGTCTCGGGTTCACCGAGAGCAACTACGAGCGGGAACGGTATGAGGAGATCCTCGAAGTCGCAGCGGACATCCGATCGACCGTTGATGGCGGTGACCCCGCCGAGTTCCACGGCGAATGGCTGAGCATCGTCGGCCGAGGAGTGCCGGGCTATGTCACGCCGAAGGTTGCGATCGGAGCGGTGGTTGGTGACGACCAGGGACGGGTCCTGCTCATCCAGCGAGCAGACAGCGGGATCTGGCTGTACCCGACAGGGTGGGCCGATGTTGGCTACTCCCCGGCCGAGGTTGCGGTGAAGGAAGTGCAGGAGGAGACCGGGATCGACTGTGAGGTCATCCAACCCCTTGCCATTCTTGATGGGCTCCGCCTGGGGTTCAGCCGCGTGCCGCTCTACTCGCTGGTGTTTCACTGCCGGGCAGTGGGCGGCGAGCTGGCGGCGCACCCGCAGGAGTGCCTCGACGTGGGTTGGTTTGGCCGAGATGAGCTCCCTACCCCGCTCGCGAGTGTGGATCGATGGGTCGACCTGGCCTTCGACGCCATCGAAGGTGGTCGCTACACCACCAGTTTTGACCCGCCTCGGACCCCCGTTTGGAGAGGGCACGGCGGAGCCGGAGCCGGGAGCTGATAGACAGGTTTCTGCGTGCAAGGTGCCCTCTTCTGGAGCACCAAGCACCTGTTTCGCTGCCGATGATGCCGACCGAAATCAAGCCCCTCAACATGGGTGTTTGAGGTTGTTGCACCCTGAGCATGGCCGATGGCCGCTCGGAGACTCGGCCCAGGCCGTTCGGCCCAAGAAATTCCGATTTCTTGGCCATTGGATCTTGTAATTACATCGATGTCATGGTTTCCTGAGGGACCCCACATGTTGGACGTGATCGGGAACCGCCTCCGGTTCACCCCTACATGTTGTGGTTCCAGTGGGGCAGCTTCTGAGGGCTGTCTGGAGAACTGGGCGACCCCTCCTCAGCACCCGCCAGTCCTAACGAACCCCCGCACTCGGAGTAGCAATGACCCTCACGGATCGATCCATCGACGCACTGCCCACTGAGATCGACCTCACCGAACCGGGGATGCGAGTCAAGAAGCGCAACGGCAATCTCGAGCCGGTCGATGTCACCAAGATCGTCCGTGCAGTGGCGAAGGCGGCCGAGGGCCTCCGCAACGTTGATCCGATGCGCGTGGCGACCAAGACCATCTCTGCACTGACCGACGGCGCCACAACCGGCGAGCTCGACGAGCTGTCCATCCGTACCGCCGCCGGCCTCATCGTCGAGGAGCCCAACTACTCCCGTCTCGCCGGCCGTCTCCTGGCCACGGTGATCGACAAGGAAGTCCACTACCAGGGTGTCCCGTGGTTCTCCGAGTCGGTCCGGATCGGTCACAACCTCGGCCTCATCGGCGCCGACACGGCGGCCTTCGTGGAAGCCAACGCTCCCGAGCTCAATGCGGCCATTGATTCTGATCGCGACCGCAACTTCGAGTTCTTCGGTCTCCGCACGGTGTACGACCGCTACTTGTTGCGTCATCCCGAGACCCGCTTCGCCGTCGAGACGCCGCAGTACTTCTTCCTCCGTGTCGCCTGCGGTCTGTCGCACGACGCGGAAGAAGCCATTGCCTTCTACAACCTGATGAGCTCGCTGGCGTATCTGCCGTCGAGCCCGACGCTGTTCAACAGCGGCACCCAGCACGCCCAGATGTCGAGCTGCTACCTGCTTGATTCCCCCGAGGACTCCCTCGAGGGCATCTACAAGCGCTACACCGATATCGCTCGCCTCTCCAAGTTCGCCGGCGGCATCGGCGTGTCCTGGAGCCGAGTTCGGGCCAAGGGCTCCCTCATCAAGGGAACCAACGGCCTCTCCTCGGGCATCGTGCCATGGCTCAAGACGCTCGACTCCTCCGTCGCCGCCGTGAACCAGGGCGGTCGTCGCAAGGGTGCGGCGTGTGTGTACCTCGAGAGCTGGCACGCCGACATCGAGGACTTCCTCGAACTGCGAGAGAACACCGGCGACCACAACCGCCGCACACACAACCTCAACCTGGCCAACTGGATCCCTGACCTCTTCATGGAGCGCGTGGAGCAGGACTGGCAGTGGTCGCTCTTCGACCCCAAGGAAGTCCCGGAACTTGTTGACACCTTCGGTGACGAGTTCCGCACGCTCTACCTCGAGGCGGAGGCGGCTGGTCGCTTTGTCCGTCAGATCCCGGCTCGTCAGCTCTACAGCCGGATGATGCGAGGGCTGGCCCAGACCGGCAACGGCTGGATCACCTTCAAGGATGCCTCCAACGAGAAGTGCAACCAGACCGGTGCGCTGAACGAGGACGGCACGCCTCGCGTCGTGCACCTGTCCAACCTTTGCACCGAGATTCTTGAGGTGACCGACCAGGCCAACACCGCGGTGTGCAACCTCGGTTCACTGAACCTTGGCTCGTTCGTTGAGGCCGACGGCACCTTCGCCTTCGATCGTCTCGCCACGACCGTGCGCCAGGTCGTCCCGTTCCTCGATCGGGTCATCGACATCAACTACTACCCGACGCCGGAAGCCGAGTTCTCGAACAACCGCTGGCGTCCGGTCGGCCTCGGCCTCATGGGTCTGCAGGACGTCTTCTTCAAGACGGGTCTCGCATTTGACTCCGAAGAGGCGCAAGAACTCTCCACCCGCATCAGTGCGCACATCTACTACTCCGCACTCTGGGCCTCCGCTGAGCTTGCCGAGGCAAACGGGACGCACGACACCTACGCCGACACTCGGGCCGCCAAGGGCAACCTCCAGATGGATCTCTGGGGCGTCACGCCGCCCGAAGAGCTCGACTGGGATTCGCTCCGCGCCAAGATTGCTGAGCACGGGCTGCGTAACAGCCTGTTGATCGCCATCGCTCCCACCGCCACCATTGCTTCGATCGCTGGTTGCTATGAGTGCATCGAGCCGCAGGTGTCCAACCTGTTCAAGCGTGAGACCCTCTCCGGCGAGTTCATGCAGATCAACCGCTACCTGGTGAAGGAACTGCAGTCCCGTGGGCTGTGGACCGAGTCGATCATCAACGAGATCAAGCGGGCCGAAGGCTCCATCCAGGGCGTCGAGGCCATCCCGGCCGACCTCAAGGAGATCTACCGCACCGCCTGGGAGATCCCGCAGCGTTCACTGATCGACATGGCGGCCAAGCGTGGCGCTTACATCGACCAGAGCCAGTCGCTCAACCTCTTCATGGAGAGCCCGACGATCGGCAAGCTCTCCTCGATGTACCTGCACGCCTGGAAGTCCGGTCTCAAGACCAGCTACTACCTGCGCTCACGAGCCGCCACCCGCATCAACCAGGCCACCTCCGGTGGTACGCCATCTGCTCCGACCACGGGCCCCGACGGTGGCGAAGCCGCACCGACCGCATCGAAGCAGTTCACCGATGCTGAGGCGCTCGCCTGTTCGCTCGAGAACCCCGAGTCCTGCGAAGCCTGCGACTGATCGCAGTCCTCCCGGGAGAACAGTCACTGGTCGTCCTCCTGCTTGCCGTTTCCGCTCTCCGTTCCACCACCCCTCCCGCCTTGCGTCCCGCTGACGCAGCACCCGCTTGAAAGAAGCCTCACATGGCCCTCGCCGAGAAGCCCCTCACACCCAACACCGACTTCGACACCGACATCGACCTCACCGATGCCCCGGCGAAGCGCCCCACCAACATTCTGGATCCGGGCTTCGATCTCACGCTCCGACCGATGCGCTACCCGGTCTTCTACGACATGTACCAGGACGCCATCAAGAACACCTGGACCGTCGAAGAGGTCGACTTCTCCGACGACCTGGTTGACCTCGATCGCAAGATCACCCCGGCCGAGCGTCACCTCATCAAGCGCCTCGTGGCGTTCTTCGCCACCGGCGACTCGATTGTCGCCAACAACCTGGTGCTCAACCTCTACAAGCACATCAATGCTCCTGAAGCCCGGATGTACCTGTCCCGCCAGCTCTACGAAGAGGCGCTGCACGTTCAGTTCTACCTGACGTTGCTCGACAACTACATTCCGGATCACGACGAGCGTGCTGCAGCCTTCGCTGCTGTCGACAACATCCCGTCGATCAAGGCCAAGGCCGACTTCTGCTTCAAGTGGATGAACTCGATCGACACCGTCGAAGAGCTCAACACCCCGGAAGAGCGTCGCCAGTTCCTACTCAATCTGATCTGCTTCGCGACCTGCATCGAAGGCCTGTTCTTCTTTGCCGCCTTCGCGTACGTGTACTTCCTCCGCTCCAAGGGTCTGCTCAACGGACTCGCCGACGGCACCAACTGGGTGTTCCGCGATGAGAGCTGCCACATGAACTTCGCCCTCGAGGTCGTGAACACTGCCCGCAAGGAAGAGCCCGAGCTGTTCGACGACCGGATGGTCGACGAGATCAACCAGATGCTCGACGAAGCGGTCGCCTGCGAGTTCCAGTTCGCCGAAGATGTGCTCGGTGATGGCATCCCCGGAATGTCTCTCACTGATACCCGTACGTACCTCGAGTTCGTGGCTGACCAGCGCCTCCAGCTGCTCGGCCTGCCCGTGCGCTACGGCTCCCGCAACCCCTTCTCCTTCATGGAGCTCCAGGACGTACAGGGGCTCTCCAACTTCTTCGAGCGCACGGTCTCCAGCTACCAGGTTGGCGTGACCGGCGACGTCTCCTTCGACGAAGACTTCTAGTTTCGGTCTCGTGCGCTCGGCGGCTTCGCTGGCGCTCAGCAGCCTCCGCGCACTCAACCGAGTTTCTC
>CALKTH010000013.1 GCA_937997485.1 uncultured Acidimicrobiales bacterium
CGGGCGAGGTAGGCCCCGAGGCACATGTGAGGGCCGGAGCCGCCAAAGGAGAATTGGGGGTTGTCGACTCGTCCGATGTCGAAGCGGAACGGGTCGTCGAACACGGTCTCGTCTCGGTTTGCCGAGGCGTACCACATGACAACTTTCTCTCCGGCGCCGAGCTCGGTGCCGGAGAGCACCACGGGTTCAGTGGTGGTGCGGCGCATGTGCAGGACGGGGCTTGCCCAGCGGAGGACCTCTTCCACGGCGGGCTCCATCAGCGAGGGATCGTCAAGAAGACGGCGCCACTGATCGGGGTGATCGGCCAGCGCCATCGCTCCATGCGACAGCGCCGTGCGTGTCGTCTCGTTGCCGGCGAAGACCAGCAGGTGGAACAGGTTGCGATACTCGTTGCCGCTCAGACGATCGCCATCCTCGGCTTCTGCCTGCACGAGCGACGTAACGAGATCGTCCTGCGGATTCGCTCGACGGGCGGCACCAATCTTTTCGCCGTACTCGAAGAGCGCGTGGCTCGCCGGGCTGTTGAACGGCAGCAGTCGCAGCTCGGTCGTGTTGCCGAATGCATCGGGCGGGATCGACTGGGTCTGGCCCGTTCCTTCGACGAGGTAGTTGGAGAGCTCCACGAGGTAGTCGGCGTCACCGACTGGCACCCCGAGCATGGTGAGGATCACGCGAATAGGAAGCGGAGCTGCGACCTCGGCGACCCAGTCACCTGAGCCCTTGGCCACGAACGTGTCGAGCAGCTCGATGGTGATCTGGCGCACGGTGTCTTCCCACCGGCGAATGTTCTTCGGCGTGAAGGCGCGCGAGATCAGGCGCCGCAACCGAGTGTGGTCCGGAGCATCGGTGTCGATGAGCGAGCGTCGGGCCTCGAGCGCATCGGCTTCAAGATCCCAGAGGTTGGTGTGTCCCACCGCAGAGGAGAAGACATCGGCGTTTCGGGACACGGTCTTCACATCGGCATGACGGGTGACGGCCCAGAAGCCGCCGTCGTGGTACTCATGCCAGACGAGGCCGGGCGTGTTGCGCATCTCGGTGAACCGGTCGTGCGGAATGCCGTCGAGATACAGCGATGGCTCGGTCACATTCGGCGACGTCGCCCTTGGCGAGGTGGCAGACATCAGCAGTGCTCGATGAAGCGCTCGCGCTCCCAGTCGTTGACGTCATCGCGGTCGGGATTGTGCTCTGCTGCGAGCGCAACCTCTGCTTCGGCGATGCTTACGTAGCTTCGGCTGAATGTGTCGCCGAGTGCCGCGGCAAGATCGCTCCCGCTGTAGGCGGCGATGGCCGATGCAAGATCGGTTGGGAGCGCCTCAGCGTCTCCTGGCGTGCCGTACACATCGCCGACTGACATGGCGCCGGGATCGCGCTGCTGGTCGAGGCCGTCCATGCCCGCCGCCAGCAAGCCGGCGATCACGAGGTAGGGGTTGGCGTCGGCGCCAGCCGAGCGGTACTCCACACGGTTGGCGGCCGAGCCGCTCTCGACCACGCAGCGGGCGAGCACGGTGCGGTTGTCGAGTCCCCACGTCACGTGAGTTGGGGCGAAGGTGTAGGGGCGGATGCGCTTGGGCCCGTTCGATGTCGGGGCGCCGAGGAAGGTGAGTGCGCCGGCGTGGTGGAGCATGCCTGCGGCCCAACGTCGCATCGTGTCGTTCGGCTCACCGTCTTCGCAGTAGGCGAACACGTTGCCGTCGGCGCCTTGCAGGCTGGTGTGCACGTGCATTCCGGAGCCAGCGTTGTCCGCCCAGGGCTTTGGCATGAACGTGGCTCGGTAGCCGTGCTGCATGGCGACCTGCTTGAGGATCGACTTGAAGAGCACCGTGTTGTCGGCGGCCGTCATGGCATCGGCCGGTCCGGTGTTGATCTCGAACTGACCCGAGCCGTACTCGGCATTGGATCCCTCGACCTCCATGCCGGCGCCCAGGAGCGCCGCTCGCATGTCGGCCAGCACGGTCTCGAACTCCATGCCGTCGGTGAGCGAGCTGTACTGGATGTGGCTCTGGACCGGCGTCCAATCGGGACGACAGAGGAAGAATTCGAGTTCAGTGGCGACCAGTGGATCGAGCCCCTGGGCCCTGCAGCGCGCGATCTGGGAGGCCAGCACGTTGCGAGGTGCGAGGGGGTGGGGCTTACCGTGCTCGTCCATGGCATCGCCGAACACCAGGCCGTAGCCGGGGCGGTGCGTGAGGATTCGTCCCGTGGTCAGGTCGGGGACGATGTGGGTGTCGAGGTAGCCGGTCTCCATGTTGACGAACTCGTTGTCCGGCAGATCGTTCTGCATGTCGAACACGAACATCGCGTCGGCCACGTTGACGCCACTCCGATGCACGGAGTCGAGGAACCGGTCGACCGGCACCCGCTTGCCTCGCAGGTGACCCTGCGTATCGGGCACGGCGACCTCGATCGTGTGCAACTGGTGTTCGGAGGCTGCGCTTCGCAGCTCCTCGAGCGTCCCGATGGGCTTGTTCATGTCACTTCCTCAGATCGGTGGTTGCAGTACGGCGTTCGGAGCGCATCAGCGCGCTCCTGCGATGTCGAGAACGATGCGGCCTCGCAGATCTCCCGACCGCAGTCGTTGATGGGCGAGTTCGGCGTCAGCCAGGGCCATGACTTCGACGGGCTGCACGATGCTGGGTTCGCGGCGAGCAACGGCGAGCAGTTCGTCGAGCTGGGCCCGGCTCCCCCACACGCTGGCCACGAAGCGAGCCTCGAGCGGGACGGGCCCCAGACCGAACGGAATGGTTCCGCCCGCAAGGCCGGCGACCGCAACGGTGCCGAGCTTGTTGATGTGGTCGGCGGCGATACGCAGGGTGGACTCGGCCCCGATGAAGTCGATGATGAGATCGAAGCGATCGCCATCGTCGAGTCGTTCGGCCGCCGCGTGGGCACCGATCTCGACGGCGGTGACCCGCTTGGACTCGGAGAGGTCGAGCGCCAGGACGTGGGCATCGCTGAGGAGACGGAGGAAGCGGATGGCGTATTGGCCGAGGCCGCCGGCGCCGATGACGAGCGCTCGAGCCTCGGAGCCACGTTGGCGGAGGCGGTCGAGACCCTTCAGCACCGATCGATAGGCGGTGAGTCCTCCGCATGCCAACGGTGCGGCGTCGTAGGGATCGAGACCGTCGAGCGGCGTGAGGTATTCGATGCCGGGAATCCGGATCTTCTCGGCATAGCCGCCGTCGGTGAAGAGGCCAGCCTCGGTGGAGTGAGAGCAGATCATCTCGTTGCCCTCGCGGCACTCCGCGCAGGAACGGCACCCCCACGGGGCGTACATCATCACGGGGCCGAGGTCGGCGTGAACTCCGGTCACTTCGTGTCCGAGGATGATGGGCGGCGCCTTGCCGAAGTCGCCGTCGACAACGTGGATGTCGGAGTGGCAGACACCGCAGGCGGTGACATCAAGGATCACACCGCCATCGGCGCCGGGGATCGGATGATCCTCGGCGTAGCGCAGCGGCGTCTTGTGGGCGTCGAGAAGTACGGCTCGCATGGTGGCTCCTAGTAGCTCTTTGGCAGGCCGAGGCACTTCTGCCCGACGAAGGCGAGGATGAGGTTGTTGTTGATCGGCGCTACTTGGTAGAGCCGGGTCTCACGGAGCTTTCGCTCGATGTCGTACTCGGCGGCGAAGCCGAAGCCGCCGTGGGTATCGAGGGCGGCGTTGCCGGCTGCCCACGATGCTTCGCTGGCTAGCAGCTTGGCCATGTTCGCCTCGACGCCGCACGAGGCACCCGAGTCGAAGAGGTCTGCGGCCTTCCATCGCATCAGGTCCGCGGCCTCCACCTGGATGTGGGCCTTGGCGAGCGGGAACTGCACGCCTTGGTTCTGGCCGATCGGACGCCCGAACACCTCTCGCTCTCGTGCGTACTCCGACGCCCGCTCCAAGAAGAACCGGCCGTCGCCGATGCACTCGGCTGCGATGAGGATGCGCTCGGCGTTCATGCCGTCGAGGATCTGCCGGAAGCCCTGACCCTCAACGCCCACGAGAGAGTCGGCCGGAATCTCCACGTCGTCGAAGAACACTTCGGTCGAGTTGTGGTTCATCATGGTTTCGATCGGGTTGATCGTGAGACCGTCGATGAGCGAGCCGTCGTCCTTTCGCATCTCGATCAGGAACACGGAGAGACCGTCGAGCCGATTCTCCACTTCCTCGGCCGGGGTCGTGCGGGCCAGCAACACCATGAGGTCGGAGTACTCGGCTCGCGAGGTCCAGATCTTCTGGCCGTTCACGCGATAGATGTCGCCATCGCGCTCGGCCTTGGTGCGGATCGCCGTGGTGTTCGAGCCGGCCTGTGGTTCGGTCACGCCGAACGCCTGCAAACGCTTGCGACCATCGGCCACCTGCGGCAAGTACTTCTGCTTCTGCTCCTCGGAACCGTGACGCAGCACGGTGCCCATCACATACATCTGGGCGTGACACGCACTCGGGTTGCCGCCGCTGGCCGAGATCTCTTCGAGAATGACGGAGGCTCCGCCGAGGCTCAGCCCTCCACCGCCGAACTCCTCGGGAATGAGCACTCCGAGCCAGCCCTGCGTCGTGAGCTCGCTCACGAACTCCTCGGGATACCGATTGGGTTCGAGGCCCCGCCAGTACTCGTTGCCGTACTTGTCGCAGATACGCCGAACCTCGGTGCGGATCGCATCGTGTTCTTCGGCGCTTCGGTCAAACATCGTCGATTCCTTGCTGAGCGTTCGCGGGCGCGTTCACGGTGGTCGACTCCGCGGCGGAGCCGAGATACGCGGCCTGCACTCGGGGGTCGGCTTGCACCTCTTCGGGCGTGCCGGTGGCGATCACGCTGCCCTGGTCGAGCACCGTGATCCGATCGGAGATGCCGGTGATGAATCCCAGGTCGTGATCGATCACGACGACGCCGGCCCCGACGGTGGCCGCCATGTGTCGGACCTGTTCGACCATGGCGAGCGACTCCGCATCACTCATGCCGCTGGTCGGTTCGTCGAGCAGCATGAAGGAGGGAGACAGGGCCGCCGCTCGGGCCAGCTCGAGGCGGCGAGAGGTGCCGTAGTCGAGTTCTCGAGCTCGGCGATCTCGATGGTCCCAGAGTCCGGCCTCAGCAACGAGCGCATCAACGTCGCGCAGCGTGCGCTCGGCGCGATGATCACGAGCCACGAGTGCTGCGATCTCGACGTTCTCTCGCACCGTCAGCGATCCGAAGAGGCGCAGGTTCTGGAACGTGCGAACCAAGCCGGCCCGAGCCAATTGAAAGGGAGGCTTGCCCGTGAGCCGTTCCCCGCTGATGGCAAACGAGCCCTCGGTTGGAGCCACCATCCCGGTGAGCACGTTGACCAAGGTGGTCTTGCCCGCACCGTTGGGCCCGATGATGCCGACGATCTCTCCGCTCGAGGCGTCGAGGTGTGCAGCGGTCAACGCCTGGAAGCCGCCAAACCGAACACTCACGTCACGAGCTTCGAGTTGAGCGGCCGGCGCCTCACCGAGCTCGGGGAGTGGGCCCGGTTTCTCGGCGTCGACCGCTACGAATCGTTGATGCGCCCAGGCATCGAGCTCCCAATCGTCAAGGATTCCCTTCGGCCGCCAGATCATGAAGAGCAGCATCGAGACGCCGAGGAAGACCGTTTGCAGGTTCTCTCGGAAGATCCAGTCCAGCGGTGCGTCATCCAGCCCGATACCGAAGAGCTCAAAGCCGTCTTGGCCAAGACGTCGCGTGGCTTCTCGGCCGACGGTCATCATGACCACGCCGAGCAGCGCACCGGTCACGCTGTTGCGCCCGCCGACGATGAGCATCACCAGGGTGAGCAGTGTGTAGCTGAAGAAGAAGTTGTCCGGGAGGATCGAGCCCGTTTCGTAGACCCGAAGGCTCGCACCCACGCTGACGATGGCGACGGAGATGAGCAGCGCCACCATTTGCTGCACCAACGGGTTCACGCCCATGGCCTGGGCGGCGAGGTTGTCTTCCCTGGCGGCCACAGCCAGACGGCCGCTCCGACTGGTGGCGTAGAGCCGGGCGATCAGGATCGCGCCGAACAACGCCAACAGGATGGGGATGCGGCTGTCGAGCGACTCGCCGATCTTGAACGAGAGGCCGGCTCGGTCACCACCGGTGAGGTCGGGCCAGTTGCGGGCAACCTCGTGGGACACGAACAGCAGGGCCAGGGTGATCACGGTGGCGGCAACAGCGCCGGACTCGGCTCCCGACCGGGCCAGGCCGACACCAATGATCGCGGCGGCAACCAGCGTGATGAGCACGGCCAAGAGCAACGCCAGCCACGGGCTCATGTCAACATCGACGAGCCCGAACGGCGCATCAGCGATGCGTTTCGCTTTCTCCCCGGGAGAGATAGCAAGGACGGCGAACGCGTAGCCGGCGATGGCGCCGAAACCGATGTGGCCGAACGAAAGCACACCGGTATTTCCGATGTAGACCTGGATGCCGACGACGATGATGGCGTCGATCAGCATGATCGTCACAAGGCGCTCGGAGGCTCCGCCGCCAACCGCGGCCTGGTAGAGCAACCCGCTCCCGAGCAGCAGGGCAAAGAGCACGGTCGATCCAAGGAAGGGGGCGACGATGTCGCGTCCGGGTCGTTGGAACATCACACGCGCTCCGCGGTGGCGACGGTGAGGATGCCACCGGGTCGGAAGATGAAGAACACGGCGATCAAGGCGAAGACCACACCTTCAGTGAGGCTGGCGAGATCACCGGGCAAACGGGATCGGAGCAGCACCTCGGCCAGGCCGAGAGCGAAGCCGCCGAGCACGGCGCCTCGGAGCGAGCCGAGGCCGCCGATGAGTGCGGCAAGTACGCCTTTGAGCATCGGGTCGATGCCGGCACTGGGTGTGGTGCTCCCGGCTCGCATGAGCCAGAACACACCCGCAATGCCGGCCAGCAAGCCGGAGAGGGCGAAGGCGCCTCGGATGACCGAGTCTGATTTCACGCCCATGAGTCGGGCGGTGTCGAAGTCTGCTGCGGCGGCTCGCAGCGCCAAGCCGAACATGGTTCGTTGCAGCAGGAGTGTGGTGCCTACGAGCGTGAGGATCGTCACGATGATGACGACGGTGTCGAAGACTTCGATGTTGAGCGAGCCGATGGAGTAGGTGTCGGCGACCCAGCCGGGACGGGAGAAGTTCTTGACCGAGGCCGAGACGTAGAGCAGGAAGATGGCAGACACCACGAAGTGCACGCCGAACGATGTGAGCAGGAGGGTGAAGTCATTCGCTCCTCTGACTCTGCTGAAGGCGACGCGTTCGATGATCAGCGATGTCGCGACCGACGTGACGATGATCAGAGGCACCAGGAGCCACCATGACAGTCCGGCGCCGAGCGCCCACACGGAGACGTAGCCGGACACGGTGATGAGCTCGCCGTGAGCAAAGTTCAGCAGGTGCATCACACCGAAGATCACTGCGATGCCCAGGGCGAGGAGGGCGTAGATCGAGCCTCGGCCAAGGCCGTCGATCAGATTCTGCAACAGCTCGGTCATTCAGTGGCCTCCGACGAAGGTGTCGAATAGATCGCTTCGCGCCAGCAAGTCGGCACCGGTACCCGACGCAACGACTTCACCGCTGCGAAGCACGTAGGCACGGTCCGCCGCATCCAGCATGCGGGTAGCGTTTTGCTCGACAACGAGCACGGTGGTGCCGGCTTCTCGAAGTCGACCAATCAGGTCGAAGACGAGGTCGACCAGGATCGGAGCCAGGCCGAGTGATGGTTCGTCCATCATCAACAGCCGAGGCTTGGACATCAGCGCCCGTGCGATGGCGAGCTGCTGCGCCTCACCACCGGAAAGGAAGCCCGCTGGTGTGTCCCGTTTGTCGCTGAGGACAGGGAACAGCTCCATCATTTCGTTCAGCAAGCCGGTGCGTTCGCTGGCCCGCAGCGTCACGCCGCCGATCTTGAGATTCTCTTCCACGGTCATGTCCGTGAAGATGCGGCGGTGCTCAGGCACGAGCGCGAGTCCAGCTCGGAGCATTCGTTCGGGCGAGAGGCCCGTGACGGTCTTGCCGTCGAAACTGACGGTTCCCTCTGCTGGCGCCAGCAGCCCGGCGATCGAGCCGAGCAGCGTGGTCTTGCCTGCCCCGTTGGGGCCGATGAGTCCAATGACTTCACCGGCCCCGACGGACAGCGACACGTCCCGCAATGCTGAGATCGCCCCGTATCTCGTTGTGAGTCCTGATACCTCGAGCATGCGGGTGTGAACTAGTTGATGGTGGCGACGAGCACGTCTTCGCCATCCACGATCTGGTTGATGGGCACAGCCTTGTCCGGAATACCGTTCGTTCCGGCGTAAGTGATCTCACCAGACAGACCCTGGAAGCCAGAGATCTGAGCCACAGCAGCGCCAATGCCCTCAGGGTCGGTGCAACCGCAGTCCAAGATGCCCTGGATGCCGAGGAACATGGAATCGACATACAGCGGCATGAAGCCACGGCTCTCGAGCGCCTCACCCTTCGCAGCTTCATAGCTCGCCAACATCGCATCATTGCGATCACCAGCAGCAATGGACACGTGCGGGGTATGCACGATGCCTTCGTTGTTGTCCTCGAACTGAATACCCGTGGCATCC
>CALKTH010000014.1 GCA_937997485.1 uncultured Acidimicrobiales bacterium
CGAGTTGCCTTCTCGCCCACGCTTGGTGGCCTGGCCGTGGAGACGGACGTTGCGGAGGCCGTGGCTGCCGCCGCCTCGCGGATCGACACCGATCTCGGTTGGGCCGTGACCGAAGACGAGCCGTCGTTCGACGGAGCCGACCAAACGTTCCTCACCCTTCGCGCCTGGCTCTTCGCCAACGAAGCGTCCGTCGGCCGTCGGCCCGACAGTGAACTCGCGCGGGCCAAGCAGACCGTGCAGGACGAAGTAGCCAAGGGCCGAGCGCTCGATGGCCGAGACGTAGCCGATGCCATCAACGAGCTCACCCGGCTCCAGCGGGGCACGCTCGGCTTCTTTGATAACTATGACGTGCTCGTGGCTCCGGTCACCCAACTCTCGCCGTTCCCGATCGAGCTGGAGTATCCGCAGACGCTGGCCGGCGAGCCCGTGGAGCGGTACATCGACTGGATGATGTCCTGCTGCCGGATCACCGCCCTTAGCGTCCCAGCGCTGTCGCTTCCCATCGGGTTGAACGAGGCGGGTCTCCCCGTCGGGCTCCACGTCATCGGGCGATTCGGCGCCGACGAGAAGGTCCTCCGCATCGCCAAGACCCTGGAGCAGCTCTTCGCCTTCGAGGCACGCCCCTCGATCTTGGCCTGACGCCGGCGAGGGCAGCTCATTTTCGGAACGTCCGAAATCACGAACTGCCACCTCAGAGTCCGGCCAGGACCGGACTCTGAGGTGGCAGTTGGGTAGAAGGACCCGAGTTGGTGCTCAGTCCTTCTTCTCGAAGCGGTCGAGTGAGGAGAGGCTGGGCGGGAAGCCGCCGGTGGCGATCGGGCCCCAGCGCTCGATGTCGATCAGCAGGAGCGTCTTGCCCTGCCGTTCCATCGCCTCGCGATACTCGGCCCAGTCCGGATGCTCACCGGAAACGCAGCGGTAGTACTCGACGAGCCCGTCGAGTGCGTCGGGCATGTCGACGGCACTGGCTTGGCCATCGATCTGCACCCAGGCCCCACCGAAGTTGTCGCTCTGCACGCAGACCGTGACGTCCGGGTTGCGGCGAATGTTGTGGACCTTGTCTCTCGACGGATACGTCGCGATGAACAGCTGTCCAACATCGTTCACCCCACCCGTGACCGGTGACATCTGCGGCCGCCCGTCGAGGCGGGTGGTGCTCAACACCCAGTGATGCCGGGGTCGGACGAAGTCGATCAGATCCGGAAGTGGGACTCGGTCTTCGGTTGCCAGCTTCGGTGCCATCCCGACACGTTATGCCGGATGACCGCCAGCGTCCGGCTGATGCCAGCTTGAAGCTGACATCAGCCGATTCACTTGAATCGTTCTGCGCCCTACTTGCGCTCGAAGCGCACTCGACGGTTGGCCGCCAGCGCTTCGGGAGACTCGCCCTCACCGAACTGCTCCGTCTCGCCGTAGCCGACGGCCGTGATGTTCGTTCCATCGATGCCGTTGTCGGCCAGATACTGGAGAACCGCATCGGCCCGAGCCTGGCTGAGAGCGAGGTTGGCTTCTTCGCCGCCTTGCACGTCGGTGTAGCCCTGGATCTCGAACGAGTCCGTTGCTCCGGAGAGGAGATCGGCGGCAGCGTCCAGCGTGGGGAAGCTCGCGTCGAGGATGGTGGCTGAGTTCGTTGCGAACTGGATCGGATCGAGTTCGAGGATCTCGTTGATCTGGTTCTCGACCGGGACGACGACTTCCAGTTCGTCGACCACGCCGGTGACGCCAGGGACGGCGGCAGCGGCTGCGAGTGCAGCAGCCCGAGCGTCTTCACTCGGCACGATGCCTCGCACGGTTGCCTCCGTGCCGTTCATTGTGACCTCGCCGCCGGTGACGCCTTCGCCGTTGAGGGCGGCGAGCACACTGTCTTCGAGGATCACGAGTCGGTTGTCGACGCTGGTGATGCCCTCGACCGCCGCAGCGGCGGTCTCGGCTTCCTCTGACTCGGCGGCAGTACCAACGAAGCCTTCGAGGATGGCGGTGTCGCCGTCAGCGGAGCCCGTCACACCGTTGATGCCTCCGACAGCCGCGGCGACGGCGGGGCTGTAGTCCGGGGCCTCGACGGTGAGCTCGTCGATGACGTCGGTGACTCCTGCAACGCCGGCGGCCGCGGCGAGAGCGCCGTCTCGAGCGTCCAGGTCGGGAACGATTCCTCGCACCGTGGCGACGGTGCCATCCATCGAAACGGCGGCGTCGGCGACTCCGTTCTGCGTGAGTGCCGTGGTTACGGCGGGCTCGAGCACCACGAGTCGGTTGTCGACGGTTTCGATACCGGCGACACCCAGGGCGGCGGTCTCAGCATCAATCGAGTCGTCAGCAGTGCCGACGAACCCTTCGAGCAACGCCACGTCGCCATCAGCAGAACCGGTGATGTCGCCGAATCCGGAGACAGCGGCGTTCACATCTGCGGAGAGGCCGTCGATCGAAGCCGTCTCATCGACGATGGGTTCGGGGTCGCCCACTTCAGCGCTGGCAGCCGGGGCGGCAATCACCGGTCCGGCCACCTGATCACCATCGGCGGAGGCCACGGTTGCCGCAATGTCATCGAGCGGTGTGTCGGTGTCGTCTCCTCGCCACTGGTTCCAGCCGAAGAGCAGGAACATAAGGGCGACGAAGGCCGCCCCCAGGATGACGATCTGATCGTCAGCGGCAACGCTCCACTCGGGGATCAGCTTGCGGCGATCGTCGTCCGGGGACGCAATGCCTTCGTGTTCATTCGGATTGTCCATTGGGGGCTCCACGGGAGGTGAGACGATCTCAGGGCAAGAAAGTCGCGTGGATGTCGACAACTGCGTCGACATGCATGTCCATCAACTTAAGCGCATTCGCTTCACCAGGTGCGGACAACGCGCTGAGCGAGCTCGTTTGCGTCATCGAAATCGTCGTTGCTGACCACGATGAGCAGGTCGCCCGTTTCTGGTTGAATTCCCATGATCGAGGTGAATCCGGGAATACCGCCGCCATGTCCGATGGCCATCCCGGTAGGGAAACCAATGGGGAAGAGTCCGAGGCCGTACCCGTTCTCCTGCATGCCCTCGGTCATGGCTTCGAAGCTCGACTCGGTCATGAGTTCGCCTCCGACGAGCGCCTGGAGGAATCGAGCGAGTTCCGGACCCGTCGACACGAGCTCGCCCGCCGCCCACGCCGAAGTAGCGATGGACGTGTAGGACTCGGCCTCCGAACTGTCGCCAGGAAGGAAGGTCGAATAGCCAACGACCGGAGAAGCAGTTTCGGAGTCGAACGTGGTGAGGGTGAGGCCGAGTGGTTCGGTAATGCGCTCCTTCAGCGCTTCGTCGATGGTTTGTCCAGTCAGGGCTTCGAGGAGCTGGCCGAGCACGACATAGTTCGTGTTCGAATACGAGTGACGCTCCCCGGGCTCGAAATCGGCCGGGACCTCATCGACCAGCGCCCGGATCTCCCTGGGCGTCCATGCCCGCTCGGCATCGCTGAAGACTGCGCCGAAGAAGCTGCCTTGATCGGTGTAGGACGGAACACCCGAGGTGTGGCTCATGAGCTGGCGAACCGTGAGGGCAGGATCAAGCCCGGTGCTGGCATCGGAGAGGAAGCCGGCGACGGGATCGTCCAGCGCCAGCGTTCCCTCGTCCACCAGCTGCATCACCATGGCGGCGATGAACGTCTTGCTGATGCTGCCGACACGGAATTGAGAGTCAGGCTCGAGCGGAGATCCGGAACTGTCCGCCGCGCCGACGGCGAACGTGCTGACCGCGCCACCGTTTCGAGCGATCGAGACAACGGCTCCGCCGCTGAGCGTTGACGCCCAGATCTCCATCGTCTCGGTCGGATCGTTCGGAGCCGTTGCTTCGACATCTTCGCTCGCGGCCTCAGTCGTTGCGGTGTCTTCCACCAGCGCGCTGGTATCGGCCGGATCGGCGAGAAACGGTTCGTTGTCGGATGTGCACGCCGACGCCAGCATCACGAGCGCTGCCACCGTCGCTCCGAGATGTCGGCCCAGTCTCGAAGCGGTGCTGCGGTTCACGCTCAGTCCCGAATGAACGTGGGCTCGTCGGCGGTGGAGTGCTCGTCGCTGTAGCGGTACCCGCCGCCCTCGAAATCTCGAAGCGCTTTCACGCTCTTGACCCGATCGAGTACGAGCCAGGCCGCCATGTCGCCACGGGCGCGCTTGGCAAAGAAGCTCACCATTCGATAGCCCTTCGGGCCGGCGTCAAGGAACTTCGGCGTGACGACTCGGCCGTTGATCTCCTTCGGCTTCACCGCTCCGAAGTACTCGTTCGAGGCCAGGTTGATCAACACATCGGGCCCGGGTGATTCCGCCAGATCGGCGTTCAGCTGGTCGGTCACGATGGAACCCCAAAAGTCGTAGAGGTTCTTGCCCCGGTCGGTCACGACTTTGCTGCCCATCTCGAGCCGGTAGGGCTGCATGAGATCCAGCGGGCGGAGCACGCCGTACAGACCGGACAGAATGCGAAGCGTCTTTTGGGCGTGCGTGTAGTCCCGCTCGGAGAATCGGTTGGGAGCATCCATGCCGAGGTAGACATCGCCTTTGAAGCTGAGCAGCGCAGGCCGAGCGTTGTCCTTGGTGAACGGACGGCTCCAGTCGTTGAAGCGCTCTACGTTGAGCTCAGCCAGACTCTCCGAGATGCCCATGAGGTCCTGGAGATCCCTGGGCGACTGTGGCGCCATGACCTCGACGAGTTCTGCGGCATCGTCGAGCAGGCGGGGTTCGGTGGCCTTCTTGGTGGGCAACCGTGATTCTTCATCGAGGGTTTTGGCCGGGGAGAGCACACTCAGCATCCCTCCGTTCTACCGCACCTGAGGACGAAATGGAGGGGCGGGGAAGTGCATCGCCCCTCTCATGGTTTGCTGGAGTCGTGGCTTCGTCTCGCCGGTTCGGCGTCCCCATCCTCGCCTCCCTGCTCTTCCTGGCCGCTTGCGGCGCAGACGACGGTGCGCAAGTGCTGGGCCGCGCCACTCGTCCGCTGGAACTCACCGCGGCGGCGGCGACTCCAAACGTGCAGGTCGACGAGGCCTCGGTGCCGCTGGAAGAGATCGTGTTCGACACCTTCGACGGTGGCTCGATCCCCCTCTCCGAAGCGACGACCGAGGAGATCGAGCGCCTGTTCGACGCCATCGCTCCGATCGACGCGCCGGACTACGAATCGGCCAATCAGGCTGGAGGCTGGTTGGAGTCAGATGATCTCGTGGTCGGCTACCTCGACCCCACCGGCAACGCATGGGCGTTCCCCGTTCGGGTTCTGAACAGTCGAGAGATCGTGAACGATGAGCTTGGTGGCGAGCCACTTGTGGTGACGTACTGCCCGCTCTGCGGCAGCGGCGTGGTGTTCTCCCGCGAAGCAATTGGGATTGACCCTGACGCTCCTGAGCTCCTGACGTTCAGCAACACCAGCGCCCTGTTTGAGAACGACATGGTCATGGTGGACCGAGAGACCGGCTCATACTGGTGGCAGGTTTCTGGAGCTGGTTTGGTGGGGCCGCTCACGGGCGCCGAGCTACGCATTCTCCCTTCCAACACGACGACCTTCGCTTCGTGGGTAGAGCAGCACCCGGACACCGC
>CALKTH010000015.1 GCA_937997485.1 uncultured Acidimicrobiales bacterium
TTTGATGAGCAAACGAGGGTTGACGAAACTTCTCGCATTGCTGTTCTCATTCGCCATGATCGCCGCAGCATGCGGCGGTGGCGACGACGAGAGCACCGACGCAGGAACGGACACAACGGAGGCAGCCGAAGAGGCTCCTGCAACCACCGCAGTCGAGGCTGGGGTAGAAGCCGAAGGCGACGTCGATACCGAGGTCGAAGCACCCGCAGAGGTCGCTGGCCGCCAGCAGGGTGGCAGCATCGCTGTTGGTCTCGAAGCCGAGGCCGTTGGCCTTCGCCCATGGGAGGACACCTGCTCCTCGCCTTGCTACAACATGATGGTTGCCATCTACGACAAGCTCGTCGAGCAGACCGTTGACGGCACCTACGCCGGCAATCTGTTCGCCAGCCTCGTGCCGAACGATGACTTCACCGCCTGGGTTGGCACGCTCCGCCCCGACGTGGTCTTCCACAACGGCACGCCGCTGACGGCGCAGACCATTGCTGACATGTTCCCGATTCAGCAGGAGGGTGCAACCGCTGCTGGTTCCATCAGCTCTGCCAACCTCGGCAACGTGGAAGCAACGGGCGAGCTGGAGGTCACCTACACGATGACCCAGGCCAACTCGGCCTTCCCGGCCGTGCTGTCCCGGGCTCCGCTCGGCATGCCGTTCGATCCCGCCGCCGCTACGGCGGACTTCGATGGCTACGCCAACGCACCCATCGGCACCGGCCCGTTCATGGTCGAGAGCCGCGACCTTGACAACGAGACCGTCGTTGTGCGGAACGAGAATTACTGGCGGACCGATGCGGAGGGCACCCCGCTCCCGTACCTCGACTCCATCAGCTTCCGTCCCATCCCCGATGAGGGCACCCGTCTCGACGCACTCCTCTCGGACACCGTTCAGGCCATGCAGACGCTACGTCAGGGCACCATCCGTGACGCCCGTGCTGCACGTGACGGCGGCGAACCGCTGAACCTGCTCGAGTTCCAGGGCAACAACGTTGGTGGTGGCCAGTTCAACGTTCTGGTTCCGCCGTACGACGACGTTCGTGTCCGTCGTGGCCTCACCCAGATGAACTCGCAGGAGAACGTGATCGATGCCCTCGGTGGCACCGGTATCTCGCTCCCCGGCACCCAGTGGTTCAGCCCTGATTCCCCCTGGTACTCGGAGAAGGTTGCTGCCGCTTGGCCGCAGTTCGACTTCGAAGCTGGCGCTGCCACGCTCCAGGAGTACATCGACGATCCGGCCCGTTCCGACGGCAAGGCTCCTGGCGAACCGATCGACGTTGAGCTCTCCTGCCCGCCGGACCCAACCCTGATCGCCGCCATGCAGGTGCTCGAGCAGACCTGGTCCGCAACCGGCAACGTCAACGTGAACCTCACGAACTACGACCAGCAGACGCACATCAACTACGCCCTCGGACCGGAAAACGGGTTCATCGGTGAGCACGGTGCACACTGCTGGCGTTGGAGCTCCGACGACGACCCGTCGCTCGGCCTCAACCCGTTCCTGGCTCCGCCCACCGCGGAGATCGCTGAAGCCGCTGGTATCCCCGGCGTCGTCAGCCCGCTGAACTTCCCGAACTGGTTCAACGGCGAGGCCTTCGGCGCCGCTGTTGCTGCCACCCAGACTGACGACTTCGATACCCGCTATGCGCTGTATGAGCAGATCATGCTGACCATCGCTGACGAAGTCCCGATCTGGTACTCGGGCCACACGGCCACGATGATCGGCACCAACGAAGCGGTGCAGGGTCTCAACGGCTGGGTTCTTCCCGACGGCGAAGTTGGCGTGGGCTTCCCCGCCGCTGAAGGCCGTTGGACCGA
Source organism: uncultured Acidimicrobiales bacterium (assembly GCA_937997485.1). Lineage (GTDB taxonomy): Bacteria > Actinomycetota > Acidimicrobiia > Acidimicrobiales > SZUA-35 > SZUA-35. The sequence goes on from CALKTH010000015.1 coordinate 1,810, forward strand.
GGTGTGGCTCGGCTGAGGCTGAGACCACCCACGTCAACACATCCAAGTAGCTGAGAACTCCGGGAAGGGACGAACATCATGGGGAAAGTGCTCGTACAACGACTGGGCCGCCTGCTGGCGACACTGTTTGCTGTCACATTCCTGTCATTCATGATGACCTCGCTCCTTCCCGGAGATCCAGCCACCGCCGTGCTCGGCACGGAAGGCATTCAAAACGAAGAACTTCTCTTGAAGGTGAGAGAAGACCTCGGACTCAACAAGCCGCTGCCCGTTCGCTACATCACCTGGCTGGGCGACGCCGTGACCGGCGACCTCGGTGAGTCCTACATCAACCGAGGCCAGCAGGTCTCCACCACGATCAAGCAACGCTTGCCCGTGACGGCGCAGCTGGCCTTCATGGCCATCTTCTTTGCCGTCGTCATCGCCGTCCCTGTCGGCGTGTGGGGTGCCTACCGCCAAGGCAAGTGGCAAGACAAAAGCAGTAGTGCCGTGATGCAAGTGCTGCTGTCGGTGCCGAACTTTGTGACCGGCATCTTCCTGATTTGGCTCTTCGCGGTGAAACTCGATTGGTTACCCGCGTCCAACTGGAATCGAATCAGCGACAAAGGCCTGACCGAGAACCTCAAGACGGCCGTGCTGCCGTCGCTCGCTCTGGCCGGCACCCAAGTTGCCATTTTCTCTCGCCTGGTTCGATCCGACATGATCGCCACGCTCCAGGAAAACTTCGTGCTCAGCGCTCGGGCCAAGGGCCTCACGAACCGCTTCATTCTCTTCCGCCACGCGCTCCGACCCAGTTCGTTGAGCCTGGCCACGATCGTTGGCATCAACTTTGGTGCACTGCTGGGCGGCACGGTCATCATCGAAACCCTCTTCGCCATCCCTGGCCTCGGGTTCCGGTTGATCAACGCCATTTTCCAGCGTGACATCCTGGTGATCCAGGGAATCACGGTCTTCATCGCAACGGCGTACGTGGTGATCAACACACTGGTCGATCTCTTCTACTCCATTCTCGATCCCCGCATTCGAAAGGGCTGATCCGTGACTGCAACCGACGCCGCCGGCATCGACATCGACGACCTCCCGAGCCAGACCGCCTCGCGCGTGTCGACCGCGGT
>CALKTH010000016.1 GCA_937997485.1 uncultured Acidimicrobiales bacterium
GCGAAGACCGGGACCGGCGGCCACCTTCCTGGCTCAAAGAACATCGGCAAGATCTCCGAGGTGCGCAAGATTCCGGCCGGCGAGGCAGCCATCTCACCGTCGACGTTCGCCGACCTCAACACCGTTGATGACTTCCGACGCTTCAGCGACCGAGTGCGCGAGGTCACCGGCGGCATCCCGATCGGCATGAAGCTGAGCGCCCAGCACATCGAACAAGACATGGGCTTCGCTCTCGACGCAGGCGTCGACTACATCATCCTCGATGGCAGAGGCGGCGGCACCGGAGCAGCCCCCGAGATGTTCCGCAACCACATCAGCGTGCCCACCATCCCCGCACTCGCCCGAGCCCGACGCTTCCTCGATGAGCGAGGAGCCAGCGGCAAGGTCACACTGATCATCACGGGCGGCCTGCGCGTGCCCGTCGACTTCGTGAAGGCGATGGCGCTGGGAGCGGACGGTGTGGCCTTGTCGAACTCGGCCATGCAAGCCGTGGGCTGCGTCGCTGCCCGCATGTGCAACTCGAACAACTGCCCGGCTGGCATCGCCACTCAGAAGCCGGAGCTGCGGGCTCGACTCGACGTCGACGCAGCCAGTCAGCGCCTCGCCACGTTCTTCGAGGCGTCGACTGAACTCATGCAGGTCATGGCACGAGCCTGCGGGCACGACCACCTCAGCAAGCTCGAGAAACGCGATCTCGCGACGTGGGATGACCAAATGGCCAAACTCACCGGCATCGCCTACTCGGGTTTCAGCGCTCCGTGATCGATGTTCGATCGCGGGAATATCAACGACCGGCCCTATGTTAGCCATGGTTAACACTCATCACTCAGGAGCATTATCAACATGAGCGCCACACAACTCGAAGCTGAAGCCCACGTCGCAATCGGACAGGACGCCCGTCCCCGATTCGGCATCGGCCACGTCTCAATCACTGCGACGGACATCGAGACCCTGACCGCCTTCTACACGAACATCGGCATGCGGCTCGTTGTCAACATGGGCCGCATGGCGATCGTCGAACTTCGCGGCGGCACACACATCGTCATCCATCCAGGCGAGCCAGGGGTCTCGAGCCTCGACCTCATCGTTGACGACATCGACGAAACGCGAGCGGTACTCGCTGCAGCAGGTGGCTCGCCGACAGCGATCCGTCGGGGCAATCCGCACGATCGCTTCACCGCCACCGATCCCGAGGGCAACATCCTCGTAGTGAACTCGGATCACTCGATCGGGATCGTCTGAGGAACTCGATGATGTACGCAGAAGTTCACCATGTCGAGCGACTCAGCCCCGACGTCGTGCGAGTCGTCCTCACCGGCGGTTCGCTCGACCAATTCCAGGCTTCGGATGCCACCGACGCCTACATCAACGCGAAGTTCCTTCCCATCGATTCGCCACTGCAGGTTCCCTTCGAGAAAGAAGATCTCGAGGGCCTGGCGGCCGAACACCGTCCGCGACCCCGACGGTTCACGATCCGAAACTGGGATGTGCAGCAACAGATGCTGTCCATCGACTTCGTCGCCCACGGTGATGCCGGGTATGCGGGAAGTTGGGCCCAGCGAGCTCAGCCGGGAGACCGGCTGCAGTTCGACGGGCCCGGCGGTTCGTACCAGCCCTCCCCCAGCGTCGACTGGCATCTACTGGTCGGCGATGAGAGCGCCCTTGGCGCCATTGGTGCGAGCCTGCAAGCGCTGGAAAGCCGTGACCGGGCTCTCGTCTTCGCTGTGGTGGAGGAGCGCGGATGCGAGGTCGACCTCCCCAATCCCGGAGCCGTCTCCATTCAGTGGCTGTACCGCAAAGAGGCGCCCGGTGATGAAGCGTGGGTAGCGAACGCGCTTGCTGCAACCCAGTTCCCCGAGGGCACGTTCGACGTCTTCGTCCACGGAGAAGCCGCAGAAGTCGGCGCCGTCCGCCGGCAACTCGCGGACGCTCGTGGCGTCGACGTCTCCAGCGCCTCGATCTCGCCGTATTGGCGACGTCGCCACACAGATGAGGAGTGGCGAAAGGTGAAGCGGCACTGGATGGCTGCGCAGAGTTGAGCAGGGCTGGGGCACCGTGTGCTGAAGCCCGACCCGACAGAGCGGGACCGGACCAGCACTAGTGTCGTTCCATGACGTTGTTCTCGAAGCTCATGATCGGGCTCGTCGCGGCCCTCCACCTCTACATCGCCTGGTTCGAGATCTTCGCCTGGACCGAGGTGGGGCCAGATGTGTTCTCGACGTTCGAGCCAAGCCTCTTTGCCGAGACCGTGGACCTGGCCGCCAATCAGGGCGTCTACAACCTCTTCCTGGCTGCCGGGCTGATCTGGTCGTTGCTGATCCGAGATCCGCTGTGGCGTTTCAAGGTGGCCGTCTGCTTCCTCGGGTTCGTCGCAATCGCTGGGCTCACTGCGGCGATCACCCTCGAGATCGGGAATGGGCTACCCCAACTCGTCCCCTCGCTTCTCGCGCTGACGGCGACCGTGATTGCCCGACGTCGTGGCGTTGAGGCGACAACGCTCGCCTAGTTGCTCGAGGCGCGCACATCCGATCCATCGGTCGACCGCCCTCGTCGAGGATCACCTTTTGTCTCTTGACCTCGACCTTGGTTGAGGTTGTAGACCGATCGCATGACGCAGCGAGACACAACCACTTTCGAGGACGCCGTAGTGGAGGCCGAGTTGACGGCGGCGCTTCGGTTTCCCGTCACGGTGGACATCACGACCACCGGACGCCGCAGCGGAGAGCCTCGGCGGCTGGAGATCTGGATCGTCAACATCGACGGGCTGATCGTGATCGGCGGCACACCCGGCCGACGCGATTGGTTCGCCAACCTTTCCGCTGACCCCAAGCTCATCGTCCACTTCAAAGAACGGAGCCAGGTGGACGTACCGGCCGTCGCCGCGGAGGTGCGAGACGCGGCCACTCGGCGCCGGGTCTACGAACATCTGTCCACTCGCTGGTACCGGGACCGCACGCCGGTCGACGAGCTCGTGGCCCTGGCACCCACGGTGTCCCTCCGCTCGGCGTCGATCAGCGATCAGCCAAGCACTCGTTGGGCGTGACCTAGCGTCGTCGGGCGGGCAGGAGCCCTTCTCGAGGACGACTCAGGGCAACCCGCTCTTCGTCAAAGAACTGCCAAATGGACGCTCTGAATGGACCTCGCGTCGGCGGTCAAGTGATGCCGAGCGTTTCTCGTCGGAGGTACTGCTCGAGGCTGGTGAGAATCGTGGAGGTTACCGTTCGGACTTCTTCGTCGGTGTGGTCGATGCCGAGTGCTCGGATGATGGTGTCGAGTCCGGCTGCTTCGGCTGCGTCGAATCGGTCGTCCTCGACGTCGGCTTGATGAACGATCTCTCCGATGCGCCAGAGCACCGGGTCAACGAGGTCATATCGGCGGAGAATGGTTTCGAACGTGACGTCCACACCGTGGTGGCTGAGGTCGCATCCGACCATGTCGAACGGTGTCGCGTCTTCGGGAACGTCATCGAGGTCGTCGACATAGACGAACTCTGCGTGTTCGTCGATGTAGGTGTGGATGAGCCAGGCCGAGGCTGCTCGATCGACGTGGATTCCTGCTCGGGTTGCCCATCTCATGGGTAGATCCCCTGATCATCGGATTGTTGTGCGAGCTCGGCGATTGCGAGACGGGCCTTGTCACCCAGAGGCGCTCGGAAGTAGTCGCGCCGGTCGATTCGACGCCGCTGTCGCCGCCAACGGTTGATCGTGCGTGGACTCGGAGTCTCGGTTGCTGCGATTTCGGCCAAGAGGTCGCGGTATTCGGCGTCGCGGGCCTCCCTCATCTTCTGTGCAAGCTCGTTGCTGTGGCGACGCCCGGATGGAGTTGCGATCCACACGATGGCGTCGCCGCCGGCCTCGACCACGGTGGCGGCGACCCACTCGAGGTGCTCTTTGGTGCGCGCGTCATTTGGCAGGGCGACCAAGCCGTCTCCGACTTGGTCGGCGCCGAGTTCTTTGAGTTTGCGCCAGACCGCGATCCGCGGGGTCGACGGCTCACGGGGGATTCGATAACTAAGCAGCACCCATTCGTGGACTGGTTGCGCAACCATGGTTGCCATTCTACCATAGCTTGATGATGCAACCACGGTTACACCGCAATTCGGATCGGGCGGCTCGGCCTGGGGACTCGATTCGCTCCCGGGACTGGATCTCGGCCTGGTCGACGGTCGCTGCGAATAGCTTCGGCGGACCGGCCGGGCAGATCGCGGTGATGCATGACGAGATCGTGGTTCGGCGGCGGTGGGTGGGCGAACGACGGTTTCTGCACGCACTCAACTACTGCATGCTGTTGCCGGGTCCCGAGGCCCAGCAGTTGGCCACCTACCTCGGCTGGCTTCTACGAGGTCCGACGGGGGGCCTGTTCGCGGGTGCGCTGTTCATCCTCCCTGGCTTCGCTTCGATCATGGTGCTCAGCATCCTTTTCGCCGCCTACGGAGATCTGACCTGGGTGACCGGCCTGTTCTTCGGGATCTCCGCCGCGGTGATCGCTGTGGTGGCCAATGCGGTGCTCCGCATCGGACGTCGCGTGATCAAGAACCGTGCGATGTTGGCCATTGCCGGTGCCGCATTCGTGGGGATCTTCGTCTTCGAGCTGCCGTTTCCGCTCATCGTCGCCGTCGCCGCCTCGATCGGACTGGTGGGCGGGCGGGTCAGGCCAGAAGTGTTCAATTTGATCCAGGGCCACGACGAGTCTTCCGTCGCCGACGAACACGACGTGCTCATCGGTGATCAGGACATTGCACTCGGTCGGCCCTCGTGGGGGCGAGCGCTCCGAGTGCTCGCCATCGGTCTCGGGCTCTGGTTCGGACCGATCATCGTGCTTGTGGTCTGGCTGGGTGAGTCGTCGGTCTTCTTCGATGTTGCCTGGTTCTTCTCGACTGCCGCTGTGCTCACCTTTGGGGGCGCCTACTCCGTTCTTGCCTTCATCTCACAGGAGGCCGTCAACAGCTTCGGATGGCTCGAGCCAGGCGAGATGATCAGTGGCCTCGGCATGGCCGAAACCACCCCCGGCCCCCTCATCCAAGTCGTCCAATTCGTCGGGTTCATGGGCCCTTATCGTGACCCCGGCTCGCTTTCCCCACTTCAAGCCGGCATCTCTGGTGCCGTTATCGCCACGTGGGTCACTTTCGTTCCGTCGTTTCTCTGGATCTTCCTCGGCGCCCCGTTCATCGAACACCTCCGCGGCAAACCTGCCCTCACCTCGGCCCTCTCGACCGTCACCGCAGCGGTGGTTGGTGTGGTTCTCAACCTGACGATCTGGTTCGCCCTCTTCACGCTGTTCGAAACCGTTGCCGAACGACGCTGGTACGGAGCGCTCCTCTATGAACCAGCGCTCTCGTCGCTCGACTGGGCGGCGGCCGCAATCGCCGCCGGCGCCGCCATTGCCATCTTCCGATTCCAGACCCCGACCCTGAGAGTCATCAGCCTCGCAGCAGTCGCGGGTGTCGCCTATCAATTCCTCGTTGCCTAGAACGGAACCAACCATGACCATCAATGTCCTCTTCCTATGCCCGCACAACGCGGCCAAGAGCGTCGCCGCCGCGGCCTTCTTCGCCCGGGACGCCAAGAACCGAGGGCTCGCCGTCAAGACGTCGACCGCAGGAACCGACCCCGACACTCACGTCCTCCCCGTCGTTCGTGAGCGACTCGAAACCGAAGGCCTGCCCGTTGATCGGCCCTCACGCAAGGTGACCGACCAGAACCTCTCCAACGCCGATGTCATCATCAACATCGGATGCAAACTCGACGCCCTCCCCGCACCCGGACCAGTACACGACTGGCAAATCCCGAACTTCAGCGACGACCCACAGGCAGCATTCGCCGCGCTCGAAAGCCACACCACCAAGCTCGTCAACCAACTCGCCAGCCGTCCAGGCACGACCGGGTGAGGAGGCTCGGGGCCTTCGTCATCGAGAAGATCACGCTCGAGCTCGTGCTCAACGGCGCGTGCGACGAAGCCGCTCAGGCCACGAACACCGACGCGGACCCTTCCCGCGCTCTGCCAGAGTCTCCTCAACACTCACCGACCACTCCCGAACAGCCATGATGGCCGTAGTCGCATTCAGCGTGAAGTGTCGCGTTTGACCGAAGGAGGTGTCCCTGCGCTCACCAGCACGACAACTTCGTCGAACGGTCTCCCCTACTGAATCCGCACGCCGGAGATGGCTCGGCTGATCACCAACTGCTGGATCTGCTCGGTGCCCTCGAAGATGTCGAAGGTCCTCCCCGAGTGTCCACGCAATGTCGTTCTGTGCCGCTGAGCAGGAAGTGCTCGTGTTCGGCGTCCACACCGTGACCTTGGATGACGCCTCGTGCCACCAGTTCCTAGGGACAAAACTAGGGACACCCGAGAGTCCGTCACCCGCTCAGATGACTTCGACGGAGACATAATCAGCGCGCGCTGCGAGCGCCTCGATATCGGCTCGATCGCCAGTCAGAACGGTGCCGCCCGGCTCGGCCAGCGCCACGACGAGCGCATCCACAGCCGAACCGGCCCCTGAGCGGCGGCGGAGTTCCGCCGCACGTCGCGCAACTGCCTCGCTGACGGTCGACTCGATCATGCAGGTCTTGAGAAATCGGTGAGTGTTCGCATCCCGGCTGGAATTGCCGTGAAGCGACTCGACAAGCACCACGGTTGGCACAATTGGCGGCCACAGCCCATCGGATGTCAGTGCCCGGATAATCGCAAGCGACGTTCTCGTTCGGGCAGCCAAGCGCGAGAGCCCTCCGCTGTCGAGAACGAGCACACTCAGCTGACTTGTTGGAGCGATCGCTCGCGAATTCGCCGTGCGATTGCATCGGCACTCGACTGCACCCGTTGGCTTGGTTCGCCGACTTCAGCGGCCAGTTCCTCGAGGTACCGGGCCGTTTCATCGAGGGCGTCTTGACGCTCCAGCTCGGCCCGAAGCGCGATCTGCAACAGTTCTGATGCCGGAAGGCCGCGCCGCTTCAACTCGTCGTGCAGTTCGTCCGGCAGGTAGACCTGAAGTCTCGGCATACGTCTAACTATACGCCTATCATCACAGGCGTGCAAAGAATCCTGTCGTGACTACGGCGGCTCTGCGCGCAGAGGTACACCTCATTTGACGAACGCAGTGTCCCTGGGAACGACAATCACGCAGTCGAAGAATGCGGGCCTACTGAATCCGCACGCCGGAGATGGCTCGGGAGATCACCAGCTGCTGAATTTGCTCGGTGCCTTCGAAGATGTCGAAGATCTTGGCATCACGATGCCAGCGCTCCACGGGGTACTCACGGGTGTATCCGTAGCCACCGAGGATCTGGATCGCACGCTCGGTGCTGTGCACTGCGACTCGACCAGCCTTCAGTTTCGCCATCGAGCCTTCGGCGTTCTTGAACTGCTTCTGCTTGCCCAGCCAGGCGGCTCGACGCACGAGCAGCCGGGCGGCGTCGATCTCGGTGGCCATGTCGGCGAGCATGAACGCGATCGACTGGTTCTCGATGATCGCCCGACCAAAGGCCTTGCGCTCCTTCGCATACTCGAGCGAGTACTCATACGCCGCACGAGCGATACCGAGCGCCTGGGCGCCAACGGCGGGGCGGGTGGCCTCGAACGTCTGCATGGCGGCTTGCGAGTTGCCGCTCTTGCCTTCCTTCACGCGGGCGATGCGCTCGTCGAGCTTGTCCTTGCCGCCGAGGAGGCAGCGACCGGGCACTCGCACGTCGTCGAGTACAACCTCGGCAGTGTGGCTGGCGCGGATGCCGTGCTTCTTGTATTTCTGGCCCTGACTGAGGCCGGGCGTGTTCGGCGGGATCACGAAGCTGGCGTGGCCCTTCGAGCCAAGCTCGGGCTCAACCACGGCGACCACGACGTGGATGTCGGCGATGCCGCCGTTGGTAATCCATGCCTTGGTGCCGTTGAGCACCCACTCGTCCGTCGCCTGGTCGTACTTCGCCCGGAGGCGGTAGCCGCCAACGTCAGAACCAGCATCGGGCTCAGAGGCGCAGAAGGCACCAAGGGCGATCTTGTCGGGTGTGCCATAGCACTGGGGCACCCATTCCATGACCTGCTCGCCCGTGCCGGAAGCGGCAATGCCAGCAGCGGCGAGGCCGGTACCCATGATGGCCATGCCGAGTCCGGCGTCGCCCCAGAACATCTCCTCGAGCGCGATCATCATCGACTGGCCGGTCGGGTCGTTCATCATCATCTCGGCCATGAATTCCCAGCCGTAGAGACCGATCTGAGCGGCCTCTTCCACGAAGGGGAAGGGGAACTCTTCGCGCTCGTCCCACTCTTCGGCGATCGGACGCATGGAGTTCTCGGCGAAATCATGGATCCACTTCTGGAGCGTGATCTGGTCTTCGGTGAGGGCGAGTGAGAACTCAGTCATAGCGGTCTCCTTCGAGACGGTGGGGCTGGTGTCGAGGAAAGGCGGCCACAAGTTACCGCCGAGTAACACAACGGTAGCTGAAGTTACCAGGTGGTAGCAAGGGTTGAATTGACCAAACTGGTCACCCGCGCAAAGAAGTCCCCAGCCTGGGGGCGTTCACGACTTGTTTCGTACGCCCGGAAGGCGAGAACGGCGTTAGCGGTCAGCCAGGAGATCGGCGATGGCTTGCATCACTCGATCCGCATTCACCTGATGATCGGTGCTCTCCATCTCGATCGCAGGCCCGATCCGGAGGTGCACCTTCGGCCGCTTGAGGGTGAGCTTTGGCCCTGCGCCATGAGGCCACGCCTTCTCAGTGTTGAGGAAGCCCACGGGTACGACCACAGCGTCCGCTGCGATCGCGATTCGAGACACACCCGGCCGACCAGGACCCACGCCGTCAACCCAATCCCTGGGCTTCACCAGGCGACCCTCGGGCATCATCGAGACGATATGGCCGGCCTTGAGCGCCTCGATGGCGTCGGCCTCGGCCTGTTCGCGAAGATCTCGCGATGTGGGAATGCAGCCGATGCTGGTCAAGTAGTTCCCACCGACCGGCGCCTCCATGAAGGCCTGCTTCACCATGATGTGGCTGGAGATCCCGAACTTGGTGAAGATCGCCATCGTGGCCGGGAGGTCGAGCAAGCTGCGATGGTTCCCTGCCATGAGGACTGGCCGGTTGTGAGGGAGCGACAGCCTTTCTGGCAGTTCGAAGTCGGCGATCACGCGCCCGAGAGCGGCCATCGCCTTCCCGCTGCGGGTGAACCAAGTGTGCTGTTCGATCGGCTCCACCGCCGCACTCTACGACTCCGACGTGTCTCCCGGGGACATCCCTTCGAGTGCTCGTGGCGGCGCAGACAAGTGGAGACCCACCCTGTCGCCAATCGCCGGGCCCACATCACTTCGAAACACGATTCGCTGACCAACAAGATCGGTGTCTGGTGCCTCGTCAACTCGTCCAATCAGCCGGTGCTGGCCCTCGGCGAATTCTCGGTCCTCCACCGTGGCGATGATCTCCCCGTCGGCCGCCACCGAGATGGTGGTGATCGGAGCGAGGACGAACGCACCGCCGAATCGCCAGAGGTTCGGGTGCCCGAGGAACTCGGCCACGAACCGGTTGACCGGGGAACGCCAGAGCGCCTCCGGCGGGCCCTGCTGTTCGATTCGGCCCTCTCGTAGCACCACGATGTGATCGGCCAGAGCGAAGGCTTCGGCCTGATCGTGCGTGACGTGGAGCGCAGTGATGCCAAGCTCGCGGACCAGTCGACGAAGATCAGCGGTCAGCTGCTCGCGCAACACCCGGTCGAGCGAGCCCAACGGCTCGTCGAGCATGAGGAGGCCTGGTGACGGAGCCAGCGCTCGGGCGAGGGCAACTCGCTGCGCCTCACCGCCGGAGAGAGACCCGACGGAGCGATCGCCGAAACCTCCGAGCCCCACGAGATCGAGCAGTTCCTCAGAACGAGCACGTTGCTCAGCAGCAGAGCGGCCCTGCATCGACAGACCAAAGCTGACATTGGCCGACACGCTCAGGTGTGGGAACAGCGCATGGTCCTGAAACATGAGACCGAGGTCGCGTTCGTGCGTAGGGACACCAGCGAGGTCTCTGCCACCCAGTTCAACTCGACCCGAAGCAAGAGGTTCGAGGCCGGCAATGCACCGGAGCAGCGTGCTCTTGCCGCAACCGCTCGGCCCGACCACCGCAACAACCGCACCGGCAGACACGTCGAGCGAGACGCCATCGAGGGCCACGGCCTCTCCGTAGCGGACACGCACGTTGTCGATCAGGAGTCGTTGGCTCATCGGGCGTTCGCTCTCACGGGCCGCAGTTTCACAGCAGCACCGCCTCTTCGCCTCGCAGGCGTTCGAGCACCGCAGCAAGACACGCAACCGTGGCGCCAATCACCACGCTGAGCGCAAGCGCTTGACCTCGCAGCGCGGCACCCGGTTGGGAGAGCAAGCGGAAGATGGCCAGCGGCGCGGTAAACGCCGAGGGCGATCGCGAGAGGAATGCTGTGGCCCCGAACTCACCGAGGCTGATGGCGAACGCGAAACCGGAGCCCGTCACAACGGCTCGGCGAATCAGCGGCCAATCGATGAGTCGGCTGATGCGGGACGGACGAGCGCCGAGCACTGCGGCGGCCTCGTGCAATCGATCGTCGATCGCACGCAGGGCAGGGACCACCGAGGCAAGGACGAACGGCAGCCCGACGACGGCGTGGGCGACAGGAATCAGCCAGGGCGATCGCCGCAGGTCCAGCGCAGTGAATGCCAGCAGGTACCCGAATCCGAGCGTGACGGCTGAGACGCCGAGAGGCACCAACGAGATCGCTTCAAGCACGCGCCCGGCTCGGCCGCCGCGGACCACGCCGTAGGCCGCAATCACGCCGATGATGCTGGCCAACACCGCGGCGGCCAGGCCGAAGCGCAACGATCGCATCAGCGCCTCGGCGGCCGTCACGGGCAACAAGGGCAAGGGTTCAAGCAGCGCTCGATAGTGCGTGAGTCCGTACCCACCACCTGTGCGCAAGGACGACTCGATGAGCGCACCAATCGGCACACCGATCACCACACAAGCGAGAGCGATCACAACGGTGAGATGAGCTCGGCGACCCCACGTGTCGGGGCGCACCGTGCGACGCCGAGCCACGCCTCGTCCTGTATTCACGAACCGTCGCTGAAAACGGGCGGAGCCCACGGAGAGGAGCACGACGATCGCGAGCTGCACCATCGCCAAGACGGCGGCGACGTCGAATTCCTGGCGAAAGATGGCGTAGCGATGGATCTCGGTCTCGAGCGTGGCTCGGGCCGGGCCGCCGAGAATGAGGATCACACCGAAGCTCGTGAACGAGAAGAGGAAGACCAGCAGACCAGCGCCCAACACGATGGGAAGCAGAACAGGCAGAGCAACCAGGCGGAAGGCTCGGAAGGGCGTGGCCCCGAGCACCTGAGCGGCCTCGATGTCGCGCCGATCCAACGTCGCCCAGAAGCCGCCCACGATGCGCACCACAATCGCCACGTTGAAGAACACATGCGCCGCCAGGATCGCCGCGAGCGAACGGTCCAGATCGAGCGCCATCCGCGTGAACACTGCATCGAGTGCCGCCGCGACCACCACTGTGGGCAGCACGAACGGCACAACAACAAGCGCCCGCACCACTCCCCTGCCCTTGAAGTCGTATCGAGCGAGCGCGTGAGCAATCGGCAATCCGACCAGCAGGGTGAGCAGCGCGGAGAGCAACGCCTGCGTGACCGTGAAGGTCAGGACCGAACGAGTTGAGCTACGAGTCAGGATCTCCAGAACTCGAGCGCCGTCGACGCCACGAAGACTTCGAGAGAAGACCGAGAGCAGGGGCCACACCACCAACGCGCCGAGGAACAGTGCGGGCACGAGCACGGTGACCACGCGAACCACCGACGAGACAGCGCGGGGCATCATCACGACCCGGCTCCGCACAGAAGCCCGTCGGGTGCGCTGGACAGCTGCCACCTCAGAGTCCGGTCAGAGCCGGACTCTGAGGTGGCAGAACGGTGAGTCATCGGAGAACGATGTTCGTCCAGCGCTCGGTCCAGTCGAGACGGCCGGCCTCGATGTCCGCTGGGTCCATCGTGATGGGATTGGCCGTCAGCGGGCCGAACTCCACGAACTCGGGCGGCAGGGCCACCGTCTCATTCGCCGGGTAGACGAACATGTTCAGCGGGATGTCCGCCTGGAACGTCTCCGAGAGCATGAAGTCGATCAGCTGACCGGCCTCGGCGGGGTGTTCGGTACCAGCGAGAATGCCGGCGAACTCGATCTGACGGAAGCAGGAATCCTCGAGCACACCGGTCGGCGGAGCATCCACAGGTGGGTCGGCGAAGATCTTCTCGGCCGGAGGCGAGGACGCATAGGAGGTCACAAGTGCTCGCTCACCGCCACCGGCAATGAACTCTCCGTAGTAGGCCTCGCTCCAGCCTGAGGTCACCGACATGCCCCCGTCCACCAGCTGCTGCCAGTAGTCCTCCCAGCCGTCTTCGCCGTAGCGAACGATGGTGGCCAGCAAGAAGGCGAAGCCCGGCGACGAGGACTCGGGGTTCTCCGTCACGAAGCTGGCCGCGTTGGCCGGATCAATCAGATCGTCAAGCGACGTCGGCGCATCACCAGGGAGGGCGTCGGTCCAGTAGTTCACACAAACATCACTGACGTCGATCGGGGTGACCCGATACTCGGGGTCAAGCTCCAGCTCGTCCGGAACATCAGACAGCGCCGCTGACTGATGGGGAACGAAGAGATCAGCGTCGAGACCTCGTTGGAGAAAGGTGTTGTCGATGCCGAACATGACGTCGCCCTCGGGCTGCCCAGCGCTGAGCACGGCTCGAGAAACGACCTCGCCGGCATCACCGGCCGAGAGCAACTCGACGGATATGCCAGTCTCGTCGGTGAAGGTCTGCAAGATGCCCTCGGACACGGCGAAGGAGTCGTGCGTCACGAGCGTGATGGTGACCGCTTCGGTCTCCTCCATCGCCTCCTCTTCCACTGTGTCCTCGCCGTCGGCATCAGCGGGCTCCGGCTCTTCGGCTTCGGATTCGGTCTCGGCTGCTGTGTCGGTCGACGTGTCGCCCTCGGATGAGGAGCTCGCATCGTCGCTGCCGCAGGCGGCTGCCACGAGAGCAAGCGCCATCAGCGTGAGCAAGAAGCGTCGCATCGAAGACGGAACGGTCGGGTGGTTGAACATGTGTGGCTCCCTTGCGCTGGTATTACCCAGATCAGGTTCTCGGGTCGGCAGCGGTGCCCTCGCTGATGCGAGTTGCAACTGCCCTCTCAGCCCGATCCCTCGAGCTCCCCGGTTTGGATGTTGTTCCCGAAGGTTAGCGCTCGCTTGGCAAGATGGGCTGATGACTCCGGCCACCACGCAGCTCGAGGCACTCGGCATTGCTCACCGCACGTTGAGTTACGAGCACGACCCGGCGGCCGAGAGCTACGGCAATGAGGCAGCTGCAGTGCTGGACATCGACAGCGAAGCAGTCTTCAAGACCCTGGTGGCCAAAGTGGATGGTCAACTCGCCGTGGCGTGCGTTCCCGTTTCCGGCCGTCTCGACCTCAAGGCACTCGCCCGCGCTGCCGGCGCCAAGAAAGCCGTAATGGCTGACCCGATGCTGGCGGAACGAACGACCGGCTACGTCGTTGGCGGCATTTCTCCACTGGGCCAGCGCAAGCGTCTGCCCACGTTCATCGATGAGATCTGCGAGGCGCTCGACCTCATGTATGTGAGCGGTGGGCGGCGAGGGCTCGAAATCGAGCTGGCGCCAAAGGACCTGATTGCCGCCCTCGACGCCACGACGTTCGAGAACTGAGCGAACTGAACCCGCCTCAGTCGTCCTGTGGCAGTGGAGGCATCTCACGGAGCGATCGCAGGATGAGCCCGACACCGGCGGCAAAGCTCACGATCATGATCAGCAGGTGCGAGAGCTTCAGGTTGAACCAGAAGTTCATCTTGCTCAGGATCTCGATAGCGATCAGTGCGAAACCGATGACCAGGAGCACCCAGGGCCAGCGCGCCCTGGCATTGGCGAACAGGCCAACAACGGCAACGAACAGCGGCAAGAAGATCACGCCAACGGAACCAGTACCGCCGAACCCGCCAAAGCCCCGGCTGATCACGCCGTAGCCGTCGGAGGTGACTCTCACCGAGTCAACAAAGAAGTAGGCGGACGCCAACGCGAGTGCCATCCCGCCGAAGAAGGTGCCGATTCCGCCCCGGGTGCCGCCGACGGGCGTTTCACCTATTTTGTCCAGGTCCATGACCGCAAGATAGGTGCTCCTGCTCAGCGGACTCGGGACCTTGACTGCGGAACAGACGACTTGAGAGGGCAATCCAACCCGGATGGCTGCTTCGCCCTAGCGCGCATCAACTGCGCTTTCTACCCTCGTCTGTCACGGCCGATTTCCGGCCGAGCGTGATCGAAAGAGCGTCACCCTTGTCGGGTTCTCTCACCATCGAACTGCATGCCGCTGTCTTCGTTGCCACTTTCGCTGGCACAGTCCAAGGCGCGCGCTGATGGAGCTCACTCGCCTGATCCTCGAGCCGACCCCGGACTACGCCGACCGTCTCGATGTCGTGTTCGACCGAGCGGTTGCCGTCATTGACGCTGCGCCCCGAGATTTGCTCCGAATCCGAACAGCGATCGAGTCGCTCTTCGCTGGCCGACTGGACTTCGGCTCAGCCCGCATGCACATCAACGGCAGCGACGTTCAGGTGAACCGCGAACTCGCTCGTCACCTCGGTCTCCGACTCGGGCACGACTATCCCGTCGTGGAAGCGGCGTCACTCACCACGGGCGGCGTTGAGAGCACGGACATCGCAGGCACGATCGCACTGCGCGCTGCCCTTGAGCTCGAGGGCGCCGTCTCCGGACAGCTCGGGCCTCGCGACATCGACATGGCGTTGCAAACCATCGTTGCCGAGCGCGAACTCATGGCCAGCAATCTCCGCATCGAGATCTCCGAGGCGCTCCGTGCTCGTGACGAAGCGTCGGAGAACCTGCAGAAGATCTCGCACTGGAAGGGCAACATTCTTGCCGCTCACCGCGAGACCGAGGAAGCTCGCGAGGCAGCGACCCAACGTCTCACCGGCGCCCTCTCACTCCGACGACTCGCTCGGGCCAAGGCGGCCGAAGCCGAAGTGCTCCGCAAGGGCAACTTCAGCGACTACAACGACTTCCTGGGGTACAGCGAGCGTTCCGAGTCGACCTATCGCAAGCAGTTCAATCAGGCCAGCGCCGAACACGACGACGCCGCGCAACGCTTACTCGAGTTAGAAGCACAGCGGAGCTTGGAGCCCCGAGCGAAGCAGCTGGCTGCACAGGAGTACGCCCTTCGTGTGCGCTCCACATCACAACGACTCGACGGGTACGACTCCATGGAGAACGCCCTGCGAGTCATGCTCGGCCTCGGACTGGGCGGAGCCGTATCGCACGACCCCATTCCGGATGCCACCGCGTGGCTGCACGCGCTGGAGGGAGAGTCGCCGAGTGAGCAGATGGCAGCTCACATCGCCCATCACCAAACGGTTGTACCGGTCGTCGGAACCGTGCCGCTCGTCATCGACGGAGCTTTCGCCAAGCTCGACGCAGGGCCTCGCCAAGACACTCTGGCCACGCTCGAAGAAGCGTTCGGCACCACCCAGCTCATCTTCCTCGGCCCAGACGTCGACACCGAAAAGTGGGCTCTCGCCCGCTGAGTTCGCTCAGGCCTTGCGGACAGTTGCCCCATCCGCCGAGTCTTCGATGACCCAGCCATCGGCGGTCAGCTGATCCCGAATCTCGTCGGCTCGGGCAAAGTCTTTGCCCTTCTTCGCTTCGGTCCGCTCGGCAACAAGCGCCAGAATCTCCGCCGGCACGTCGTCGCCTCCGCCGATCTCCAACCGGAGGCCGAACGCCTCGCAAATGGCGCGCACGTTGGCACCGATCACGGCGGCCTCAGCTTCGTTCCCGGAATCGAGCAGCGTGTTTCCCTCACGTACCTGACGGAAAAGAATGTCGACGCCACCCGGCGTGTCGAAGTCGTTGTCCATGACGTCCCGGAACTGCTTGATCAACTCGGCGTCGGGAGAGACGCCTTCAACGAGTTCTTCGGTGCGGCGTGCGAACGTATCGAGCCGTCCAAGAGCGACACCTCGCTCAACCATCGTCGTGTCTGTCACTTCGATCGGAGACCGGTAGTGGCTTTGGAGCACGAGCAATCGGTAGGCGCGAGGGTCGTACTGCTCGGCAAGATCGAGCAGGTTCTTCACGTTGCCCAACGACTTGGACATCTTCTCCCCACCCATCTCGACAAAGCCGTTGTGCATCCAGTGGGTGCAGAACGTCTTGCCGTCGGCGATGGCCTGGGCCCGCTCGTTCTCGTGATGAGGGAAGGTGAGATCGAGTCCACCAGAGTGGATGTCGAACCCCTCACCCAAGAGATCCAAGCTCATCACGACACACTCGGTGTGCCACCCGGGACGACCGGCACCCCACGGCGACGGCCACTCGGGCTCGCCCGGCTTGGCCAGCTTCCAAAGCGCGAAGTCGCCTGGATGCTGCTTCTCGTTGCCGACAATGGCGCGGTCGCCGCCGCCTTCGATCAGCTGATCGAGCGACTGGTGGGCGAGGAGCCCGTAACCGGGAACCTGCTCGACGGAGAGATACACGCCGTCGGACGTGGCGTACGCCTTGCCCTCATCAACCAGTCGGGCGATGAGCACCACCATTTGCTCCACGTACTCGGTGGCGCGGGGTGTGTGGTCGGGCCGGCGGACATCAATCATGTCCATCGCCTTCCACCAGATGTTCTCGCACTTCACCGCGATCTCTGCCGGGTCACGACCTTCGGCCGCGCCGCGGTCGATGATCGAGTCATCGATGTCGGTGATGTTGGACACGAAGGTGACGTCGAGTCCGGTCCACTCGAGGTACCGACGAACAACGTCGAACACGAGGACCATCCGGCCGTGGCCGATATGAGGAGGGGCGTAGACCGTGGGCCCACAGACGTACATGGACACTTTGCCTGGGTCCCGCAGTTCGAGCGGGACCACCTTCTGTTGCGCGGTGTCGTACAGCCTGATCATGGGCGACAGGGTAGGAGCAAGGCGGCACTGGCGAGGCATGATTTCGCATCGCTCCTGCGGAGCAGCTCAGCGAAGAAGTGGGTCGTCCTCGGCGCCGATCGCAGGCGGGATCATCCGCTCGCCTGGCTTCCAGCGGCGCTTGTCGTGCTCGCCCGTCCGGCTTGCTGCCGCCACGGCAAGACCAGCGCCACCGACGAGGAGCAAACCGATCGTCAGCGGCACGAGAAGCCAGTTCAGGTCGAGCGTCGTGGCGTTGAGCGAGCTCACGAGCACCGCCAGAACGACCGATGCGAAGCCAAGCACCCCGAGCCCCGCAAGTTCGTTGGCCACCACGGTGTCGCTGACCCGCCCAAAACGGCGAGTGGCAAAGGTCAGCTGCAGGCAGCTCAAGAACCCAAGGAAGAAGACTCCGGCAACCGCCCAACCCACTGGCGACTGATCGGTTGCGGACTCGAGCATCAGGGCGATGGGGAGCATCAGGTAGGCCGTGGCGAGCACGGCCGCGAAGTGACTGCCGCTCGAGATCGCCATGAACGTGAGCGCAAGGCCAATCACCAGGATCACCAGAGATCCGGCCAGCCCAATGAAAGGAAGGCCGCCCATGCAGACAAGCGTCGTGGCCGCCAGTGCAAGGGCGGCGGGTGGGGTGACGAGAAGATCACGGGTACGCATCTCTTTCTCGCCCGGGTTCTGGGAATGCGGCTCACTCATCGGCCAGCTCGCATTCGTCCCATACCGGCAGCAACACGCCGGATCGCCGGTTCCAGAGGCTCGGCCGGGTCCCACGGGACCACGAAGATGCCGACGTCGGCGAGTTCCCGCCGCTTGATCTCGTTCTGAACTCGGAAGATCCGCTGTGCCTTGTAGGAGACGTCAGCCGGAGGAAGCGCGTCCGGCCGGATGACAACGACCTCGTGGCCGCGGCGGCGAAGAGTGGCGAGATCGTTGCGGACGACAACGGAGAGCAGCGGGCTCACGGCGAAGATCGTGGCGCCGGCCGGAATGGCGCCGAATGAGATGGCGGGCAGACGACCAGCGGTGGGAAGGACGGTGGTAGCGAGCAGCGCATCAACGATGGTGTGAAGCGATCGTCGGCCGAGTGATGGCTCGAGCCAACGAACACCGGCTCCTCGATCCAGAATTCCCACCCGGTCCATCGAGCGCAGATGCCGCTTTGCGAGGGCCGTCGAGGCCGTCACCGTCCAGCGGAGCGTCGTCTCGATGTCTTCGCCAATGTCTTGCACCGAGTCCACGTAGATGACCACGTCGGAGGACTCTTCGACATGGCGCTCGGTCACCATCGGCATGCCTCGACGAGCGGAGAGACGAGGGTGCACCGATCGCAACGGGTCACCGGGCCGGAACGGCCGCACCTCCGCAAGTTCGGTACCGGAGCCTCGGCGGCGGCTTCGATGGTCGCCCACTGCGGGATTCGTTCGAGCCAGTGGAGCCATCCGGATGAGCCGCTCGGTGTGGGGGTGAACCCGAATGGGCGTGGGGAGAAGTACGTGTTGCACGACTTCGGTCATCCCGAAGCGATCACGAGTCACGACGGTGAGCCAGTCTGGGCGAGCCACACCCCAGCGGACCAAGCGGAGCGAAAACGTCTCGGTGTGACGACCAGCGGTAGTGAACGACGTCACTCGGTGCAGCGAGTCGGTGCTCTCCATTGCGGCTGAGACCTGGAGTTCGAGGTCGACGTACGGCGTCCGGGCGGGAACGTCGAGTTCGACGACGAGTTTGACGATGTCTCCCTCTACCGCCCGAACGGTGGACGGTTCGGCGCTGTTCACCGTGACAGAAGGCCACCACTCCTCGGCCATGGAGAGGAGCAACGCCAGAAGGAACGGGAGTCCAAAGGCCAGCACGGCCGGTTCCCCAAGCGCGACGCCGCCGACGAGACCACACGAGGCCGTGGTCACGCAGAGCCAGAATCGATAGGTGAGGTGCCTGCTCACTGCCCCGTTGGTGGAGCAGGCTGCATGGAGGCCGGGTGCTGAGCGGCCGCCTGGGGAGCCGCCGGTTGCGAGAGACCGTTCGCCCCCTGGGGCGTTGCTGTTCCGTGGGCGATTGTCGCCGGCTGAGCGAGGCCCGGTTGTGGCGCTGCGGGTTGTTCGACGTTGGCCTCGTTGTCATCCAACGCGACCGGGGCCGGAACTTCCTGCAGCACCTCGGCAACGACCTGCTCCGGCTTCACACCTCGCACCCACTGATCGGGCACGAGAATGATGCGGTGGGCAAGACACGGAATTGCCATCGCCTTGATGTCGTCCGGAAGCACCAGGGAGCGACCGGACATTGCGGCCCGCGCTCGGCCCGCCTTGAGCAGCGCAAGCGAACCTCGAGGGCTGGCTCCCGTCTCGGTCCGTGGACTCGTGCGGGTGGCCTCGACGAGGTTCACGACGTAGCGGGCGACGGGCTCGCTGATGTGCACCTCTTCCACTCGCTGCTGCAACTGCTGTACGCCAGCAGCATCGATCACCGGCGCCAGGCGGATTCGGTCCTTCTGCCGCTTCGCCCGGCGCAGCACAATGTCCACCTCGGCATCAACAGAGGGATAGCCGATGCCCGTGCGGATCAGGAAGCGATCGAGCTGTGCCTCCGGCAGCGGGTAGGTGCCTTCGGACTCGATGGGGTTCTGAGTGCCGATCACCATGAACGGTGACGGCAGTCGACGGGTTTGCCCGTCGACGGTGACCTGCCGCTCCTCCATGGCTTCCAGAAGGGCGGATTGCGTCTTCGGGGGAGCACGATTGATCTCGTCACCAAGCACCAGGTTTGCGAACACGGGGCCGGGTACGAACTCGATCTCGTTGTTCGCCCCGAGCGTTGCGGCACCGGTGATGTCCGATGGAATCAGATCGGGCGTGAACTGGACTCGCGAGAAGTACATGCCGGCGCTTTCAGCCAGCGAGCGGGCGGTCACCGTCTTGGCGACACCGGGCACGTCTTCGAGCAGCACGTGGCCGTCCGCAAGCATCGCGGTGACGATCAGTTCGAGAACGGGGCGCTTTCCGACGATGAGCTGTTCCATCTGGTCGACCATTTGCATCGCGGCCTGACGTACATCGGCGTGACTCATGAGTGGGCTCCTGGAGCTTGGCTGGGTGCGGCGAGAGGGCTCCCAGCGTCGAATGGGTTCAGAGAGGTTCGCTGCAGCGGTGTCAGCTCGAGATGGTTCTCGAGGGCAGCAAGGATGAAGTCGACTTCATCAGCGCAGGTTGGGCCGCAGCTCGTGTGCAACGGGAGCGCGACGTCGGCTGCGTTCTGACGAAGGAGATGAGCAACGTCGCACGGGCTCGTTTCGAGCTTGAGATCGATGTTGCGCAAGTCGAACGCCGTCTCGGTGAGTCCGTAGACAGGAGGTGGCGTGGCGTTGAGCGGGCCGGCGCTGACGGCGCCGGAGGAGATCCGACGGCTCACCATCACGACGCCAACGATCGCCACGATGATCGCCAGCAACACGAAGAAGCCGAAGTACTCGGCGAGGAAGGTCATGCCGGACTGGCCGAATCGTTGGCGGCGTGCGATGTCGCTCCACAGACGGTGTAGACGAGCGTTCGAAGATCGTTGACGGATCGTTGTCGTTCTGCGTCCTCTGCGATGTGACCACCGAAGCGAATGGCCACGTACCGCTCGAGAAGTGGGCGTAGGAGTTCCGCTCCTTGCGGGTCGAGCTGGCGGGCCCGATCCAGCCACTCGTACGGCGTCTCCTCTGAATCACGAACGGGGAGCGTGCCGACACCGCCTTCGGTGTAAGCAAAGGCCAGACGGATGGCGTGCGTTGGGTCCGGATCGGCTCGGAGATCGTTGAGATACGCCTCGAAGGCCGCCCATGGGTCCGCCGACTCGTAGCGTCGAATCGCAGGGGTTGCCGCCACCGCACCGATCCCGGCCGGAGCCGCTTCCGGTGCCATCGCGATGAAGAACCACACACCGAGGCCGAGGGCGAGGAGTGCAGCGAGAGCGATCAGAATCACGCTCCAGTTCACGGTCGATCCGCCGTCGCCTCCTCCGTCCAGTCCGTTTGGTCCGTCTCTCGGATTCGCGGGAAGCGCCTCGAGATCGAGGGGCGGAAGGTCGCTCGGACCAACGAAGAGCTCTTCGTCGAGTTGAATCGTGCCATCGGGGTTCTGTCCGAGTGGGACTGGACCAGCGTCGGAGGACATGTCTCGGGCGACGAGTTCACCGTTCTCGTTCTCGACGCTCACCCTGGTTCCATCGGGACGCACCACGTCGAAACCGCCGCTGGTGTTGGGCCGGATGATCGTGGCCCCCTCGGTGTCGTCACCGACTCGAACCGGGCTGAACGTGCCGTCTGGGTTGACTCGGAAACCGACGATGTCTCCGTCCGGGTCCTCGATGAAACGCATGACCTGCGCTTGGCCAAGGGCGTCTTCTCCGACCACGCGTTCGCCGTCGGTCGTGATCTCGACCGGGCCGTCAGGGGTGTCGATGATGATGCGTGAGGCGTCGAAGGGGACATCGTCGCCGGTCAGACGTTCAATCGCTTGGTCGTCGGCTCTTCGATCGATGAAGACCTGACGCTCCTCCGCGTTGAGGGCAATCGCTGCGACGAGCACGACAAGAAGTGCGTAGGGCAGGGCAAGCCACCGCACCCACGGGGCAGGTCCGGAGCGAGGGGCGACTGGCGGTCGGTCATCCATGATCGGAGTCACCCCTTCATCATCGCCCGACAATCACCCATCCTGTAGCCACCAGCTCAGAACGCGCCTCACACCACCCTTCCCCCTTCGCCTCTGGTGAGCATCTGGTGCCAGACACTCATCACCTACCAGATGCCAGCTACCCGATCACACTGGTGAGTGTTTGGTGTCAGACACCCACCACCTACCAGATGACCCCGTACTGCTCCGACGCCGAGCGTCGAAGCACCTCGATCTCGGCGCCGGTGGCGATTCCGTTGGCTGCCCGCCGGATAGCGTTGTCGACTGCGCCTGGGCCGATACCGAACACTTCCCCCGTCGCCGTCAGCGTCAACCGAGAGAGCACCCGCACGGCCCAAATGGCAAGATCTCGCTCAGGACGCGACCGACGAGTCTCCACCCTCATCAGCACTTCAGGCTCGACGTTGAGCCACCCGCAGACGAACGCCAGAACATCATGCGGGTCGGGGTACTCCCCCGCTGGTAGCTCGAGCCGCAGGCCCTTCGTCGCGACACCGGCATGCGTCAACGACTCCTCCACCTCAGGCAAGAACCTGGTGTCACCCAGCAAGGTCGCGGAACTCTCGACAGCCCTACGAGTGCGCTCATCCACGCCCTGTTCCGTGAACTCCCGCAGGGCGCTTCGGTCGCCGCCGAACTGACCGAGGACGAACGACGGATCGAGGAACGGAGGCATCTCCGCCAGTCCCATCAGCGGGGCGTAGGACGAGTACTCGTAGCGCTCGGGGAGATCGACCATGCCGGCTTCAGGCGGGTTGAGATGGATGTACCGAGGGAGCGCGAGCGAATACGGGCCAGTCTGGACAAGGCGGTTCTTGAAGCGGGACTCGAACAACGGCCCGCGTCGGCCGTCCATCCAGTTATGACGACGGACGAATCGTGAGCCGAGCATCTGCATCGCTTCGGAAACGCGGCCCTCCCGGGACAAGACGAACAGATGGAAGTGATTCGTCATCAAGCAGTAGGCGTAGATCGAGATGCCAAACCGGTCGAGGTCGCCGAGGAGGCGCATGAACCAGATGAAGTCAGCCCGGCTGCCGAACATCAGCAGGTGGGCAATAGCACGGTTGTAGAGGTGGTGGTGCGCCCCCGGATAGTCAGGTCGAAGCTCTCTAGCCATTCCAACAATGTACCTGACCTACGCTTAATTACTTTTCTTTACGTTTATCGCTGCCGCGACTCTTCCTGACTGACGCCAGACGCTCACCAGCAGCGAACCAACTGGTAGGTGATGGGTGTCTGACACCAGATTCCATCCAGGCCATCCGACTGCCACCGTCCAGCTGGTGAGTGATGGGTGTCTGACACCCATCACTCACCAGAGGGAGAGGGGAGACCGCGGCGGCGGTGGCGGGGGGCTGGCGGCAACTGGTAGGTAGTGGGGGTCAGACACCAGATTCCTCCAGAGGCGTGGGCGAAATGGGCACGTGATCCCCGAGGTGGGCGCGTAGCCTGTGCGGCCATGAGCAACGCCCCGGAGAAGCCCTCGCTAGAGGGTCTCGAGCAGAAGTGGTCCGCCCAATGGCAGACCGCTGACACGTACGCCTTCGACCGCTCGAAGGACCGTGCCGGGGTATTCAGCATCGACACGCCGCCGCCCACCGTCAGCGGCTCGCTCCACATGGGGCACATCTTCAGTTACACCCACACCGACACGATTGCCCGCTACCAGCGGATGACCGGCAAGTCCGTCTTTTACCCGATGGGTTGGGACGACAACGGCCTGCCCACCGAGCGCCGCGTTCAGAACTACTTCGGTGTCCGCTGCGACCCCTCGCTCCCCTACGAAGAGGGCTTCGAGCCGCCCGCTCGCGAGTCGCTCGGTCCCGACGGCAAGGCCTACAAGGGCCAGGTTCCCGTCAGCCGTCCCAACTTCATCGAGCTGTGCGATGAGCTCGTCGCTATTGACGAGAAGGTCTTCGAAGATCTCTGGCGCACGCTCGGCCTCAGCGTTGACTGGTCGCTCCTCTACGCCACGATCGACGAGCGCTCACGCCGCACTAGCCAGCGCGCCTTCCTACGCAACCTGGCCCGAGGCGAGGCGTACCAGCAGGAAGCGCCGAGCCTGTGGGACGTCACGTTCCAGACAGCCGTTGCCCAGGCCGAGCTGGAAGATCGTGAACGGCCGAGCGCCTATCACACGCTTCGTTTCACGCTGCCCAACGGCGACGACCTCCTGATCGACACCACCCGGCCCGAGCTCCTGCCAGCCTGCGTCGCTGTTGTCGCCCACCCTTCGGACGAGCGCTACACACCGTTTGAGGGTCAGACCATCACGACGCCCGTCTTCGGTGTCGAGGTCCCCATGGTCTTCCATGAGCTGGCGGATCCCGAGAAGGGCACCGGGGTCGCCATGATCTGTACCTTCGGCGACACCACCGACGTCACCTGGTGGCGTGAGCTCAACCTTCCCGCCCGCGCCGTCATCGGCCGCAACGGCCGGTTCATCGACGAGGCGCCCGAGGTCATGTCGGCTGAGGCCGCCGAGCGCTACGGCCGCATGGTTGGCAAAACCGTTCACTCGGGCAAGGAAGAGGTCGTCGCCATGCTGCGCGAGACCGACACGCTCATCGGTGAACCGCGCCCCATCACCCACCCGGTCAAGTTCTTCGAAAAGGGCGACAAGCCGCTCGAGATCGTCACCAGTCGCCAGTGGTACATCCGCAACGGCGGTCGTGAGAAGGAACTCGGCCAAGAGCTCATCGCTCGCGGCGGTGAGATGCAGTGGCATCCGCCCTACATGCAAAGCCGCTACACGAACTGGGTCGACGGGCTGAACGGCGACTGGCTCATCAGCCGCCAGCGCTTCTTCGGCGTTCCGATCCCGCTCTGGTACGCGCTCGACGCCAACGGCGAGCCGCTCTACGGCTCCCCCATCTCGCCCGACGAGTCGCTCCTCCCGATCGATCCTTCCACCGACGTTCCCGCCGGCTTCACCGCCGAGCAGCGGGGCGAGCCCGGTGGCTTCATGGGCGATCCCGACATCATGGACACCTGGGCCACTTCATCGCTCACCCCGCAGATCGCGGCCCGCTGGGAAGACGACACCCCTGAAGGCGCAGGCCTGTTCGAACGGGTCTACCCGTTCGACATGCGGCCTCAGGGTCACGACATCATCCGAACCTGGCTCTTCTCCACCGCCGTCCGCTCTCACTTCGAGCACGACGCGGCCCCGTGGAAGAACGCCTGCCTCTCGGGATGGATCCTGGATCCCGACCGCAAGAAGATGTCCAAGTCGAAGGGCAACGTTGTCACCCCGATCGATCTGCTCGAGCAGTTCGGTTCCGACGCCGTTCGCTACTGGGCCGCCTCCGGTCGTCCGGGGACCGACACAGCATTCGACGAAGGCCAGATGAAGGTCGGCCGCCGCTTGGCGATCAAGCTGCTCAACGCGTCCAAGTTCGCTCTCGGCATGGGCGATCTCGTTGCCGCTCTCGATGCGCCGGTCACCGAGCCTCTCGACCAAGCCATGCTCGCCCGCCTCGGCGACCTCGTCGACGAGTGCACAAAGGCGTTCAACGACTTCGACTACGCCCGAGCCCTGGAGCGCACCGAGTCGTTCTTCTGGAACTTCACCGACGACTACATCGAGCTGGTCAAGAACCGGGCCTACGCCTCTCGGGGCGACGAGGCCGCAGCCTCCGCACACGCCGCGCTGGCCCGGGCTCTCGACACGCTCCTCCGCCTGCTCGCTCCCTTCCTGCCCTTCGCCACCGAAGAGGTCTGGGACTGGTGGCGGGCCGAAAGCGCCGGCGGCTCGGTTCACACCTCCAGCTGGCCGACCTCGGCTCCACTTCGTGAGGCTGCGGCGGGCACCGACCCAGCGCTTCTCGCTGTTGCCGGGCAGACCCTGAGCGAGCTGCGACGGGCCAAGAGCGAGGCGAAGCGCAAGCTGCGCACCGCCATCACTTCCGGCACCATCACCGACGTCACCGAGCGCATCGCCCAGCTCCGGCTCGTCATCGACGATGTTGCCGAAGCCGGTGTCGCCACGGGCCTCTCGTTGACCGAAGGCGAAGCACTCGCAGTCCAGGTCGAACTCGAACCAGAGCCCGCAGCCGACGAGGCGTAAATCGGTACCCTGATCGCCCATGAACGGCCCTGCCACCGTCACGCCCAACCTCGAGACGATTCTGGTTCGTGTCACTGGACCGGATCGCCCGGGCATCACGGCTGGGCTCATGCAGCTGTTGGCCACTGCGGATGCGGGGATGCACGACGTCGAGCAGATCCTCATTCGCGGCCAGCTTGCGCTCAGCCTGGTCATCACGGTTCCGGCCGGCCAAGACCTCGTCAAAGAGCTCCTGCTCTTCGGTTGGGAACAGAAGATGGACGTGGACTTCGAGGTCGTCTCCGAGACTCCGACCACTCGAGGGCTCGGTCTGGTCGTCACGCTTCTCGGAACCTCTGTCACGCCCGCCGAGTTCGGGTCCATCGCTTCTGAGGTGGCCAAGCATGGCGGCAACATCGATCGCATCGTGCGTCTGGCCAAGGAGCCGGTGATGGCCTATGAGCTCGTGGTCAGTGCCGCTGAACTCGGCCCGCTCCAAGAATCGCTGCTCGCTACCGGCGCAGCGTTGGAGTGCGACGTGGCGGTGAATCGGGAGGGCTTGAGCCGTCGAGCGAAGCATCTCATCGTGATCGACGTGGACTCCACCCTCATCCAGGACGAGGTCATCGAACTGGCGGCCGAAGAAGCGGGCTGCCTCGATGAGGTGGCTGCCATCACGGCACGGGCCATGGCGGGCGAACTCGACTTCACTGAGTCACTCGTCGAGCGGGTGAAGCTACTGGCTGGGCTGGACACCAACTCGTTCGAGCGAATCCGTCAGCGCGTCAATCTCACACCGGGCGCCCGCACCTTCATCGGCACGCTCCAGCGGATGGGCTACAAAACCGCCATCGTCTCCGGCGGCTTCACATTCGTCACCGATTCCCTCGCCGCCGATCTCGGCATCAATCATGCCTACGCCAACACCCTCGAGGTGATCGACGGGAAGGTCACTGGTCGAGTCATTGGCCGCATCATCGATCGCAAGGGCAAAGCCGAAGTGCTGGAGCGAGTGGCGGCGGAAGAGGGCATCCCCCTCGACCAGGTCGTGGCCGTTGGCGACGGCGCCAACGACCTCGACATGCTCAAGACCGCAGGCCTCGGCGTGGCATTCAATGCCAAGGCCGTCGTTCAGGAGGCCGCCGACGCCGCGGTGAACGTGCCGTATCTTGATGCGCTCCTGTTCGTGCTCGGTGTGCGTCGCGAGGACATCGAAGCGGAGCTCTCCCGAATCGAGAACTAGCGTCCGGGCATGACGTCCGACGCTCCCACCTCGAACACGAACGAAGTCAACCTCTACGACGCGATGAGCACGCTTCGTGCCGTCCGCCGTCTCAAGCCCGATCCCATTCCGGCAGACGCCTTGGAGCGTGTCCTCCAGGCCGCTTGTTGGGCACCAACCGGTGGCAACCAACAACCGTGGCGCGTCATTGTGGTGACCGATCCCGAGCGAAAGGCGGCGTTGCAAGCCATCTACGCTCCGGAGTGGGCAACGTATGTGGCCAACTTTCGAGAGCGGATCAAGGGCCAGCCGGACGAAGACAAGTGGTTGCGAACCGGCAAGGCCGGCGACTACCTGGCGGATCATCTGCACGAGGCCCCAGCACTCCTCGTGTTCTGCGCCGATCCTCGCCGCATGGCCATCACCGACGCCGGGCTCGATCGGGTCAGCATGGTGGGTGGGGGCTCGGTCTATCCAGCCGTCCAAAACGCCATGCTCGCCTGCGTCGCCGAGGGGCTCGGTTGCGCACTTACCACGCTGCACTGCTTGCGGGAACCCGACGTGAAAGCCGTCCTCGAGATTCCCGACGAGTGGGCCACGGTTGCGCTGCTGCCGATCGGATACGCCGTCGGCCGCGGGCACGGACCCATCACCCGCAAGCCTCCAGCGGAGATGGCCTTCACCAACACGTTCGGCGCGCCGTACTCCTCGGAGTCCTGATGTCCCCGAGGGACATTTATTTGTCAGTCGGCTAACGTTTCGCTGCAGTGAACGCCACCGCCGCAGGAAGTAGCTCGATTCAGCGCGACGAGATTCTGCAATGGACGCTGCCCCGGCTCCGGCGTGTGCTCGGCGACCGGGTCCTGCAGCCGCACGATCTCCATGCTGTTCACCAACGAGCAGAGCAGATCCATGGCGGGCCGCTCCCCCACCCGTCCGCGGTGTGGCCTGATGAGCCCACGTTCGCCGCCGATGTCATTCGATGGACGGCCCGAGTCCCGCTTCCCGTTCTCACCACCGAGGACCTGGGCGGCGTCGAGGCGTTGATTCGAGGGAACCACGACGACGCTCAGCTGACGCGATTCGAGCGCCTGCGCAACATCGTCCGGGCGGCTGCGCACGTCCCGTCCCAGCAGGCGACGACGGTCTCGGAGGCCTACCAGCGACGAATCGCGCTGAACACCATTGCTCTCTCGCTCGCCACGGGTGACCACGAGCGACGGAACCTCATAGCGAAGAGTCTGCGCGACTCGTACGAGACGGGTCGAGCCTCAACCAGCCGTCTCTACCGCGCAGGAGCGGCCGGCGCAGGCCTCGTTCCCAACCGCTCCCTCTTCCCGCGAGGAGCGGCAGGCGAGGCTCTCGCCTTCGACCTCATGGCGACCACGGTCAGCCTTGCCTTGGAGGCGTCCATGCTGCGCGGCGACCTCGACCCCGCCACACAGGCGATCTCACTCCCAAGCGGGCCCGATGGAAAGTGGGAGGAATGGACGCCAGTTTCGCTCGTGACTCAAGCGCAGATGCACTCACTCCTCGAACCGGGCGAGTTGGCGGATCCCGGGCACAGCGAGCTTCTTGATCGAAGAGCGCTACCGACCCATGGGGGCAGTCTCTCGACAGACGAATTCGAGGCCCTGATGCGAGCAGGCCATGACGAGATCATTCTCTCTGCGCACGAGAGTTTCGTCGGGCCGCACGCAGCCCGGCTCATCGACCTGCACCTCGCTCCACGAGCCAAAGAGATTCATGCGCTGTGGGAAACACCTCTCGAGTTCTTCGAGGCACTCGTGAGCCACACCGCTGCGTCGTTCTGGCTCGACGGCCCTGGCTTCGAGTTGGCCGCCGCGAACCCAGCGTTCGAGGCACTCCCAGCCCCAAATGCGCCGGGCCGCAGCGACGCCGTTCGAGAGATCTGCCGGACCCTCGGCGGGTTGGATCTCGGTGAGCCGCCGAACAGCGAGGCGTTCAACTCATGGCTTCCGCTCGCCGTGTACGCGACGACTCCTCGTCCCCTTGATCCGTTGGGCGGACCGAACGGAACCCAACTCCTCGTTCGCCGGGTGCTGGAAGATGCTCTCGTCAACCGACGAATCATGACCGTCCCCGTGATTCGGGCGGGCGCTGAGGTGTGCCGCCTCAGGCCACGCCAGGCGCTCTTCGGTGACCTCCCCGAGGCACAGGATCTCGCAGCAGAACTCTTCGCCGTCGTGTTCGCGATAGGCATCGAGGGACTCCTTCTTCGAGGGCTGTTCGACCCCATGTGCACCCGGCACCAGCTGCCTACCGGAGCGAGCGGGAGCGATGCGCGTTGGGGACTCCCAAGCCTGACGGCGTACACGCTGATGAACTTCTTCTACGAAGACGACGCGAGCTGATGGGACAAGCAGCAATATTGCTGCCTAGGATCGTCAATTCCTGCTGATCTAAGCTCCGGAATCCCGGTCCTCAATCGCGTCGTCTCTCCCCATGCCTCTCTCCCAAACCTCGCTCCCCGCAACTCCAGCGTCTGTCGCAAACATCTCGGCGGAGGACGATGGACCGTTCGAGTCCGTCCTCATGCTCGGACTCGGGCAGATGTATGGGCAGGTTGGGTCAAACCTCGCCCTGCCGTCGCTGGAAGAGCTCGACGCAGCATCGCCGGTGCCTGGCGCCGGATCGCTCCTTTGGGCGAGCAACGAAGAACTCGTCGCCGAAGTCGCCGATCACCTGTGTTTCTCGCCGAGTCCGGACTACTCGGCCGACGATCTCGCGCTGCTGCAGATGGTGTTCGACCCCGAGTCCAGCGAAGAGGCTCGCCGTCGAGCCGTGAGAGACCTCGGTCGGATGACCGGTCGGACGAGCGCCGCCGACGATGGCCTGCGAGCGCTCTACGAGCGACGTCGTTTCGCTGCAACGCTGGTGTCCAGCTTCGGCTTGGCCTCCACCGCATTCGGCGAACACATCTCGAAGAAGCTCGAAGACAACTTCGTAAGAGCTCGTCGGGGCAACGAATTGCTCTACGAGGCCTTGGGTCGCGGCTCCCGCCTCGGTCCAGACCCTGCGCTGTTCGGCCCCGGTGGCACCCATATTCGAGCTGGCCTCCCCTCGATACCGGAGTTGCTGAGCGTCGGCATGGGCTTGGTCTACGAAGGGCTCGATCTACGCCGGGGCATCGAGCCGCTGTGGCCCACCGTCTACCTCCCATCGGGCCCGAACGGCGACGTGGAAGACTGGGCGCTCGCCGCGATTGCATTCGACGCATTCCACCGCTTTCTCACCGTCGACACGGCCAACAACGATCCCGCTCAGGAAAGTGATTTCGGCCTCCTTCTCGACTCTGCGGCGTTCGATGAGACCGAGAGCTCGCCGATTCCACCGATTCCGGGCGAACCCCGCCGTCTCACCGAGGCAGCGGGCCTGCGACGCAAGCTTCTCGACGTCGCCGTCGGTCAGCTCCGGGCCTCTGCCTGCAACTCGCTGGCCGAAGGACCTGACTACGCCTTCTTGCAGACGCAAGCAGCCCTCCGAGACATCGACCCCTCGATGGTGGCGGGAGATCCGCGCGATTTCCTCACCATGGCAGCGCTCGCTGCATGCAGCGACGACGGCATCGCTTGGGACGAGACGAGACAGCAAACGCTCGAAGACTCGATCGATGCGATCATCGAGGGCTGGCCGGAAGAAGAGCGTGCGCTCGGGGTTCAGGAACTGGGACGAGTCTTCGGAAGCTTGATCCCGAACAATCGCCGGCGCCAACGCCGTATGGCCCGCCGTTTGCCGTTCTTCTGCAGCGTGGGCGCTTCCGGCGTAGCTGAATCGCCGGCAGACGAGCTCGACCTCGCGGCGGTCCGCCTTCGCCAGACATGCGAAGACGCCTATCGGAGTGCGACGCAGCACATCGCCCTCGTGATACGCCACACCACGCAGCGACTCGGGCTGCGGCCAACCCGAGCGATGTTCGGCAGCGAGCCGGATGCTGTGGTGTTGGCGAGCGAAATCTATGCCGTGATCTACCACTCCGTCGCTGAGGGAATCGCGTTCCGCGAACGGTTCGATCCCATGTGCCAGCTCTTCGAGCTGGCCTCGGGCCCGGACAACGAATTGCGTCGTTGGGACTTCGCTGCCCTCATCTCGAGTGCGATGTTGGCCAGCCTCTACGAGCCAGCTGAATCCTGACGCCACCGAGCGAACGGCACCTGCACGCTCCGGCCAACACCGACGCGACTCGGGCGCACGCTCAGAGCAATCGCCACGTGGCGACAAGCGACGGCTCACCCTCAACGGGTTCGGCTCGACCTTCACGGTGAAGTGCCAGGAGGTGTGAGTAGACCGAGTTGGCAGCCGCCCGCCAGAGCCTTTTGTCGGTCTCGGCGTACATCGTTGGCACCAGATCTTTGATCGTGGACGGACCAGCCGAGAGCGCATCAACGATCTGGGTTTCCCGGCCCAGCCGATGCTCGAGGAAGTCACGTACATATGCCTGCGGTTCGTCGATGGCGGGCCCATGCGTCGGCCAGTAACGCAGGTCGTCCCTGTCGAGCAGCTTGCGAAGGCTGGCGAGGTAGTCGAAGAGATCGCCATCCGGTGGCGAGATAACGGATGTGGCCCAGCCCATCACGTGGTCGCCGGTGAACAGCACCTTCTCTTCAGCGAGTCCGAAGCAGATGTGGTTCGAGGTGTGGCCCGGCGTGTGGACCACGTGGACGGTTCCCGTTCCTGCAGTCCCATCAACGCCCTCGACATGAGCACCGACCATGATCACGTCGCCGTCGCCAACGATGACATCGGGCAGGAAGTCCTGGTCTGGCCCCTCACGCTTGAGCTCATCAGGGATCTCGGCCCACTCCTTCTCGATCTTCTGCTTCTCCTCCGGCGTGAAGTACTCGTCGAAGGTCACCTGCTCGAGCGGATCACGATCGGGCACCGGACCGTGAGGACCGAATCCGTAGGTCACGGCGGAGGTACGAGCGACCAGCTTGGCGACGCCCGCAGTGTGGTCGGTGTGCGTGTGCGTGACGAGGATCTTCGTGATCGTCTCACCCTCGTCGAGCGCAGCCATGATCGCATCGAGGTGTTCATCGACCGTGGGTCCGGGATCGATCACCGCAACCTCACCTCGGCCAAGGAGGTAGACCCCCGTTCCAGTGAACGTGAACGGGTTCGGATTCTTGGCCACGACCCGCCGAATCAGAGGCGAGAGCTCAACCACCTCGCCGTACTTGGGTTCGAACTCTCGGTTGAAGGTGATGGGCATCTAGAGAGGTCCTTCGGAGTCGGGTATGACAGTGATGACGAGTCGGCCGTCGGCATTCACCTCGGCGTTGAAACGGGGACGCTCACCGCTGATGACCGTGGCGGTCCCGTCGGCCGATGCTGAGATCTCGTAGTGCGGGCCGACGAGTTCCACGATGGTTGGAGCCACACGCTCGAGGTGGTCGACAACACCGGCGTACCGGTCCATGTCGAATGCATCAAGGTCGAGTTCGACCCAATCCTGATGTCCGAGGCCGGGAAACGTCACCGGACCAGTCAAGCACAGCGCTGTGGTCAGTCCGATTCCGGGTCGGGCACGTGGAGCTCCGCCAGGTTCTCAAAGAGCCAGGAGGGTGGCCGCATCGGCTTGCCCGCATTGTCGGTGATCCCACCTCGGAGCGTGATGGTCACGCATATCTCATCACCACGGCGAATGACTTGGCGCCAGCGTGTGCTGGCCCGGCGCAGCTCGGAAAGCCATGTCTCGACGTGAAGGGTGTCGCCGGCCACCGCTGGCCGCTTGTAGGCCGCAGTCAGGTCCATCACAACGACCTGCACACCCTGCTCGGCCATCTTCTCCAACGGCAGACCGATGGCTTCGAGCGCCTCGGTCCGTGCGTGCTCGAAGTAGCTGATGTAGACGGCGTGATTCACGTGTCCGTAGGGGTCGAGTTCGTTGAATCGCACCTTGATGGGCGTGACGTGCGGAGCGGGCATGCGCCGCACCGTAGCGCTGGGTTAGCGTCCCGCTCATGACCGATCTCGCGGCCCAACCACTACGCGGCGTACGGGTAGTCGAGCTGGCGCAGTGGGTGGCGGGCCCGGCTGTGGGCGGCCTCATGGCGGACTGGGGCGCCGATGTCATCAAGGTGGAGGCGCCTACCGGCGATCCGCAACGAGCGCTGTTCCAGTCGACGGGGATCACCAAACCGCTTCCTAACCCGCCGTTCGCGCAAGACAACCGCGGCAAACGAAGCGTCGTTCTCGACCTGCGAAGCGAGGATGGGCGAGAACGGCTCGACGAGCTTCTCATCACCGCCGACGTGTTCGTCACCAACCTGAGGCCGGGAGCGCTCGAGCGGCTTGACTTGGATCCGAGTGACGTCGTGAAGCGGTTCCCCGAACTCATCGTCGCGGCACAGACCGGCTACGGCTCGGTTGGCCCCGAGCGTGACACTCCCGGCTACGACATCGGCGCCTACCTGGCTCGTTCTGGCATTGCTCGCCGGTACAGCCCCGATCCCGAGCCACCGCTTTTCATCCGGTCCGGTGTCGGCGATCACGCCACTGCCCTGGCCACACTCACCGGCATTCTGGCCAAGCTCTACGAGCGATCAGGCACGGGCCAAGGAGGCCTTGTCGAGACCTCACTCTTCCAAACTGGCATGTACACCGCGTCGTGGGACTTGAGCCTGCAGCGGACGTTCGGCAAGCTCGCGCCAACGCCGCATCGCACGGAGAGCGACGGGGCGCTGGTGAACTCCTACGCCGCCTCGGACGGTCAATGGTTCTTCCTCATCGGCCTGGAAACGATGCGCCATCTCCCTTCGGTGTGTCACGCCATCGGCCAACCGGATCTCTTGAACGACGAGGACTTCGCTAGCGCTGCGGCCGCCCGGGACAACGGCCCGCGCCTCGTCGCCATCCTCAGTGAGGCGTTCGGGCGTGAGCCCCTCGCATACTGGCGCCAGCGTTTCAGCGAGCACGATGTGTGGTGGGCGCCGTGCCAGACCATGGAGCAGGTCATGGATGATCCGCAAGCGGCCGCCCTGGGCAGCTTCCACCGGACGCTCGGACCGGACGATCCTCGCGAAGCGATGCACACCGTCGCCTCGCCCGTCTGGTTTGACCGGCAGGGTGCCCCTCCGCCTCGGCCAGTTCCGGCCCTCGGCCAGCACACCGAGGAAGTGTTGAGAGAACTCGACAAGCTGGACCCATGACCGCACAACCGTTTCCGTTCATCGGTTCACAGGGGCACGAGTTGGCCGGTGTGCTGCACCGGCCGAGCAGCGCGGCCAAGGGCTCGGTGCTCCTGGCCCACTGCTTTACCTGTTCCAAAGATCTGCACACGATGACCCGGCTCGCCAAAGGCCTGGCCGACGCCGGCTACGCCGCGCTTCGTTTCGACTTCACCGGCATCGGCGAGTCCGGCGGAGACTTCGCAGACAAGACAGTCAGCGCGAACGTCTCCGATCTCACTCGAGCGGCGGCGTCATTGATTGCCGAGGGCTTTGGGCCCTGTGCCCTGATCGGCCACAGCTTGGGTGGGGCGGCGTCGGTGCTGGCCGCTCACCGACTGAAAACGGTGCGGTCGCTCATCACCATCGGGGCGCCCAGTAGCACCGAACACGTGACACACCTCTTCGCTGATGATGTGGAGGAACTGGCGAACGCTGGCCGAGCCACCGTCACCATCAGCGGGCGCTCGTTCGAATTGGCCTCGGGCTTCCTGGATGATCTCGGCCAGCATGATGTGCTGACCAGCGCAGCCGAACTCAATCGTCCGTACCTCGTGATTCATGCGCAGGACGACACCGTCGTTGGGTTCGACAACGGTCAGGCGCTCTTCGATGCGGCGCAGGAACCGAAGCGCATGCTCGCACTCGAATCAGGCGGTCACCTGCTCGGGCCGCGCGATGCCGCCGAGGCAGCCCTCGAGGCGATCGTCGCCTTTCTGGACGAGACCAACGGCTGAACCCATCCGGTGAGCTGAGTTTGAGCCGTCAGACCGGACCGCCGCCAAGCGCATCGATCGCCTCGGGCACGGTGGTGACCCGGCGGACGAGCTCCCAGCCCGGACGACGGCCACCGTTGGTGCTCGTGAACGATCGATCGAGTGTGGTCAGAACGCCGGAGCTCAGCCAGAAGGGCTCGTCTCCCTCCGGCGGCTCGAGGAACACCATCGGACTCGAGGTTCCAAAGGTTTCGTAGGCGTTCTGAGCAGCGTCCTGGAACACTTCTTGCAGCGTGCCGGGGCCGCCCTGGACGAAGACGATGCCACCAGTGGCAATGGCCAGCAGACCATCCTCGCGCTCGCTGTTCGAGAAATACTTGGCGATGTGCGTGGCGAATGGATTCGACGGCTCGTGTCCGTAGAACCAGGTCGGGATGGACAGGCTCACGACGGGATGCTCGAGCTCCGCCCAGATGTCGGTGGCTGTGCGAATGAAGGCGTCCACGTTTTCGTTGAATCCGGGGGCTGCGGCCAGCCGGTCAACGAGCGCATCAACATCGGTGGGATCGAGGTTGCTCGTGGCGGCGCCAAGGTTCGCTGCTTCCATCGCCCCCGGGCCGCCGCCCGTCGCCACGCAGAAACCGGCCACCGTGAGCGACCGACCCAGAGAGACGACCTGCCGATAGCCGCTCGATCCTCGTTTCATCGCATGACCGCCCATGACACCAACCACCGTCTTGCCTTGCCGGAACTCATCGAGAGCAACGGTGATGCCGTGATCGTGCAGGCGTTGAGCCAACGATTCGACCGGGGAGATCGTCGGTCCTCCGGCGACCCGCGCCCGGCGATAGATCTTCTGGTCGACACACCCACCGAAGCCGACAGCACCGAGATCGACGTAGAGATCCCCCGGCGTGTAGAGCCGCTCTGGGGTCGCGTGGTAGGGCAGGTAGCCGAGTTGATCGTGAAGGCTCGCGACGAGCTCATCGACCTCGTCGGCCCAGCTGCCGCTGGACCCGTCGCTCGTGGTCGATTGATCTGCATTGCCGTGGTGCTGCACGGCCAGCACCGTAGCGAACCGGTGGCGTGACCTCAGCCCAGGAACCGCTCAGCGGTATCATCTCGCCGTGGACGAACCGACCGAAGAGCTCAACCGTGGGCGACCCCGCACGACCTTCGGCACCATTCTCATGGCGGCGATGATCGGCCTTGCCGATGCACTCGGCTGGGACCGGCCACGAGACCGAGGGGAGATCGTGCAGCTCGCCCCAGATCTCGACACCGGAGATCTCCCGCTCGACTTCGGCCCGCTACCTCCCCTCGATTCATGACCAGCCCTGCGTCTGCACCATCTCCCGGCCCGATTGCCCTCGTGGGCAGCGGGGAGTTCATGCCAGCGACCGAGGCGGTTGATCGCGCGCTGCTCGACACTGTCCGCCGCCGCCGAGCAGGGGCACACGACGACGGGCACCAACAGCGGGCCGTGATCATTCCCGTTGCCTCCGGCCAAGAAGGCAGCGGGAGCGTGAATCGCTGGCTTGACCTGGGTGCTGCTCACTACCGCCGGCTCGGCATTGAGCCCACACCCCTGCCCATCGTCGACGCGGCATCAGCCAACGACGCCGAGCTGGCTGCGCAGATCCAGGGGGCCGACCTCATCTACTTCTCTGGCGGCGACCCTGCGTATGTGAGCGCTTCGATGCGTGGTTCCTTTGCCTGGGATGCCGTACTGGAGGCGTGGCAAGCGGGATCAGCACTTGCTGGTTGTTCCGCCGGCGCAATGATGATGGGCTCCTTGACGGGCTCGCCCCGCCAGTCCGGCTTGAGCCCGGCGCTTGGCATCTTCGAGGACCTGGTCGTCCTCCCTCACTTCGACCGGATGGAGTCCTTCCGCCCGGGCCGCACCAACGACGTCATCAACGAGGTTGGTCCCGAGACCGTGGTGCTGGGCGTTGATGAGGACACGGGCCTCGTGCAGGACGACCTCGGCTGGGCCGTGATCGGCCGCCAAAACGTCTGGCTCCTTGCCCCGGGCGAGCGACGCTCATTCCGGCCAGGCGAACGAGTGCCATTCGATCACACGCCGATCAGCTGGACCGCCGAGCGGTAGGCCCCGAGACCGAGGCCTCAGTCGCGATTCATGCGGTGTTGCGTACCACGAGGTGCGTCGGTGACACGATGTGCTCCGGCTCGACGCGGTCGTTCGAGTTCCGGGCCGCCATGGCTCGCAGTGCGAGGCGGGCCGCCTGAGCACCGATGAGATCCACCTCTTGGTGAATGGTCGTGAGACCGAAGATCGGTGCGGTCTCGTGATCATCAAAGCCCACAAGCGCCACGTCACCCGGCACGTCGAGCCCGCGTTGGCGGGCAAGGTGCAACGCTCCGATCGCCATCACATCACTCATGGCGAACACCGCCGTGGGCGGCTCTGGTAGATCGAGGAGCTGGGCCATGGCTTCGCCGCCTCCGTCGATCGAAAAGCCACCGGCCGTTTCGAGCTCCACGGAAACATCAAGTCCAGCCGCCACCAGAACATCTCGGAAACTGTCGCGCCTCGGCAAGGAGGGTCGGAAGTGGACCGCAAGCTGCACGCCAGTGATCATGCCGATGCGCTCATGGCCCGCGTCGATCAGGTACCGAGCGGCCGCTGCTGCGGCCTCGGTCTCAGCGAGAGTGATGGAAGAGAAGCTCGGCGTCCGGCTGCCCAGCGTGACGATGCGGGCACCGGCTGCTGCGAGCCGCTCCGCCTCGAGGTCTGAGATCCGGAGATCCACCATGATGAGAGCGTCACTTCGGCGCCACCATGCGCCGTTTCCGGCCAGGAACGCCTGCCGCTCCACCTCATTGGTGATGGCATAGAGCAAGAGATCGACGTTGCTCTCCTTCAGGATGGCTTCGATGCCGGCAACGACTCGGGCGCCATACCACGAGTCGAGTACGGGAACGGCCACTGCCACGGTGCCGGTCAGACCACCGGCGAGACGGGACGCACCGGGGTCGGCGACGTAGTCCAGTGCAGCGGCCGTTTCTCGGACTCGATCACGAGTTGACGGCGCGACGTTGGGGAGGTCTCGCAACGCACGGCTGACCGTCGCAACCGAGACACCAGCCGCAATGGCCACGTCTTCGATCGTGACGATCTTCGCCCCGTGTTGGGCCCCGTGTTGGCTCATGGCCGGTGGAGGAGCACGGCTTCTCGGGCTTGCAGGCCAAAGCTCTCAGCGGGGCCGACATCGTCGGCCCCCTTGGAGCCGATGCCGGGTTCGGCCAGCGACCGGAAGTGAACGTCGTCGAGCTCGACCGTGAGGCCTTCGATGTTCAGCGCTCCATCGGTCGAGTTGAGCAGGGCAACGAACGGGCCTCGACGAAGGCCAACCACCCCGGCGGGGAGCGTCACTCCTGCGAGGGGCGCATCCCACTCGACCGTGTCGCTTGTCCCGTCCTGAGCGTCGAGCGCGGCGTTCATGCTGCGGCGGGCGGCGAGCAGCGCTCGCATTCGGTGGAGGTGAGAGGTCGGATCGTTGCGTTGGAACTCGACGGTGTCGGCGACGTCTCGGCCCCCCATCGGCAACCACGGGTCCTCAGAGGTGCTGAAGCCGAGGCTCGTTCCCGAACCCCAGGGCATCGGTGTGCGGCAACCATCGCGATTGTCACTGTCGACGCCGGTGCGGAACGACACCGGGTCCACGAAGCGCTCGGGCGGAACGTAGCCATCGGCCAGCCCCAGCTCATCGCCCTGGTAGAGGAAGGGCGTGCCCGGCAGGGCCATCATCATCGTCATCAAGGCAAGCGCCCGCTCCGCTCCCTCGCGGCCGCCGCCGAATCGGCCAGGGGCACGAGGGTCATCGTGGCTGCTCATCACCCAGCCGATGCCCGAACCCACCGCATCGAGCGGTGCGCGGAGAATGTCGAGAATCGCCTCGGTCGACCACTCCATGTGCATCGGTTCGAACCAGAAGCCGGTGTGGATGCCGTCGCGAGGCTCCAAGAAGTGACGCAGCGCCATCGCATCCAACACGTAGGTCTCGCCAATGAGGAACGCGTCATACTCGGCGACGAGTTCATGCCATCCCCGAAAGATCTCGAGTGTCTCGTCCTGCAGAATGTCGCGCTCGTGGACGAAGCTGTCCCACTGCTCGAAGCGGCTCATGCCCGGCTCGAGCGGTCGCAGCTCGGTGTTGTCGCGGAAGTCGGCATCTTTGACGAAGCCCTGGGTGACGTCGATACGGAAGCCGTCCACGCCGCGTTCCAGCCAGAAGCGCAGGACGTCCTTCCACGCCTCGATCACACCGGGATTCGACCAGTTCAGGTCGGGCTGCTCGGGCAGGAAAAGGTGACAGTAGTACTGCCCGCTCGCCTCATCGAGCGTCCAGGCCGAGCCGCCGAAGTGGGAGATCCAGTTGTTCGGTGGTCCGCCATCCGGGGCGGGATCTCGCCAGACGTACCAGTCGCGCTTGTCGGCATCGACGGACGCAACGGCGTTCTGAAACCACGGATGCTGGTGAGAGGTGTGATTGGGAACAATGTCGATGATGACTCGAATACCGAGTTCGTGGGCCCGGTCGATCATCGCCGTGCAGTCCTCAATGGTCCCGAAGAGCGGGTCCACGCCGGTGTAGTCGGCAATGTCGTACCCAAAATCCACCATTGGCGATGGATAGAACGGCGTGACCCAAAGAAGGTCAACGCCCAACCAGGCCAAGTGATCGAGCCGGTCTCTCAAGCCGATGAAGTCACCGACACCATCACCATCGCCGTCGGCAAACGATCGGATGTACGCCTCGTAGCCCACAGAACGGTCCCACCAGGAAGGTGGCGTTCCAGCGACGGACGCCGATGCCGGAACGGCGGCGGGGGCAATCGAATCGGACATGGTGGCTTTCCTTCGTGACAGTGGGCTGACCTGTTTGTGTACGCAGAGCCCGAGGGCCAGACCGCTGCGTCGCCGGTCATGGAACAAGTGCGTTCCCGTCAGGGAAGCGGAACGCCCTCGGATGCGGGGATGATCCGATACAGATCGTCTCGGGTGAGGGTGACGGTGGTGGCCTGGGCGAGCTCGGCCAGCCGTTCGATCTTCTGTGTGCCCAGCAAGGCAACGGGCTTGGAGGGATGAGCGAGAACGAAAGCGACGGCGATCGTGCCGCGAGAGACACCCTCGCGGTCAGCCAGCTCGTCCATGATGCCGAGCAGATCAGCGTTGACGCCCTCACCGGTCGCCAGACTTCCACCGGCAAGCGGGCTCCACGCCAAGGGCGTGACCCGTTCCTGCATGCACCGGTCGAACGTGCCGTCACGCATCGGGTTGAGATGTGTCATCGAGTACTCGGGCTGATCGGTG
This sequence comes from uncultured Acidimicrobiales bacterium, assembly GCA_937997485.1. Classification (GTDB taxonomy): domain Bacteria; phylum Actinomycetota; class Acidimicrobiia; order Acidimicrobiales; family SZUA-35; genus SZUA-35. Next base: position 40,183 of record CALKTH010000016.1, read on the forward strand.
GCGATCGGGAAGTCCAAGTAGCGCTGCAGCGCGTCGGTCTGGGCGGCGGTGTGGTTCGATACGCCGACCTCGCGGATCTTGCCAGCATCTCGGAGCGAGGTCAGCGTTGCTGCAACCTGCTCGGGGTGGGCGTACATGTCGGGGCGGTGGATCTGATAGAGATCGATCGTCTCGGCCTGGAGGCGGCGAAGGCTGTTGTCGCACGCTTCCACGAGGTATTCAGGGCTGGAGTTGTAGGGCGTCGGAGGCACGATGCCGCCCTTGGTGGCCAGCACCATCCGATCACGGAGTTCGGGAGCTGCAGCCAGGACCTTGCCCAGGATGACCTCATTGTCGCCGAAGCCCGTTCCACCCCAGTCGAGGCCATAGACATCGGCGTTGTCGATCAGGTTCATGCCCTGGTCAAGGGCCGCTTCGATGATGGCTTGCGATGCAGGAACGTCGTCTTTGGTAAACCGCCAGCAGCCGAAGCCAAGCGGTCCGACCTCGAACGATCCGATTGTGCGCTGCTCACCGGACACCAGAGACTCAGTCATCCCCGCAGGCTACAAACCCGGGCCATGCCTCGGACCGGGAAGAAGTCGCCGATCCAACGTGTTCACTGCACCCATGGATTTCGAGATTTCTCCTGATGCCCTGGACACCGTGCGAGCCAAGGGCGGCACCGCTGCCATCGACTTCATCAAGCCCATCGGTTGAGGCGGCGTTGAAGAGGTGTCGGTCGACACCTATCTCCAAGGCAAGAAGACGAACGGCTACCGCCGGGAACACATCGAGGACGTGACAATTCTTCTCGCGCCTTCCCTCCTGGACTACGCCAACAAGGTCCAGCTCGTCACGAAGAAGAAGATCATCGGCGGGAAGAAGCTGGTGGCCATGGCTCACCACGAACACACCGGCGCCTGCCGCCACTAGCCCCTCCTGGGTGCCTGACCCCCACCATCACCTGTGGGTGCCTGACCCCCACCATCACTGAGACCCTCACCTGCACCTGTGGGTGCCTGACCCCCACCATCACTGAGACCCTCAGAACAGGGTGTTCTCGCCCCACTTGGGTTCCAGGCCAAGCGTCGTCCGCTCGAGATCAAGCAGGAAGGCCTTCCATTCGAGACCACCGGCGAATCCGGTCAGCGTGCCATCGGCGCCCACGATGCGGTGGCACGGCAGCATGATCGAGACGGGGTTCTTGCCATTCGCTGAGGCCACCGCTCGAGTTGCTTTGGGATTGCCGAGATGCGTGGCCTGCTCTCCATAGGTGGTGGTGCGGCCGTACGGGATGTCGCTCAGACCTTGCCAGACTCTGACCTGGAACTCAGTGCCGGCTAGATCAAGCGGTACCTCGAACTGCATGCGTTCGCCGGCGAAGTACTCGGTGAGTTGGCGGGCCGCTTCGTCGAGGACGTCATTGCTTTCTTCGACCATGGCGCCGAGGCGAACTCGGTTGCGCTCATCGTTGTCGTTCGGCCAGAGAATGGCCCGTAGTCCGCGCTCGCTGGCCACCAAACGGAGCTGACCCATCGGAGCATCGAACGTGCGAGTTCGTAGGTCGGTGGGTTCGGGGGCGATGTCAGTAACGGTGTCAGGCATGAGGGGCTCCATCAAGAGAGGGTTCGGATCGGGCGAGATACTCGGCCCAAAGGTGGTGTGTTGCGTAGGCCCGCCACGGGCGGAAACGCTCGACGTACTGCTCGAGCTCGTCGTCGGTTTCGGCGATGCCCATCTCGGCGGCGATGCGTCTGAGGATGAGATCCTTCGGGGCGAACGCATCAGGATCGGCCAGCGCCTTCAGGGCAACCACACGAGCCGTCCAAGGGCCGATGCCCTTCACTGCGATCATCTGCGCCTCCGCGTCGGCCCGGTTGGCACTCGGTCCGAGATCAACATCGCCATTGGCGACGGCAGCGGCCAAGGAAACGAGGGCACGCGCCCGCGCCTTCGGCATGCCCAGCGTGTCTGGGTCGATGGCCGCCCACTCCTCGGCCGAGGGGAACACCCTTTCGACCGAGCCGAGCGGCTGCGACAGCGGTGTGCCGTGTGCGGCGACGAGACGGGCGCACATCGCTCGAGCGGAGGCCAGAGAGACCTGCTGGTGGAGGACGGCTCGGATCGCCGCATCGATGCCGTCGACTTCGCCCGGTGAGCGGAGGCCCGGGCGCCGTTGCACTAGGGAGGCGAAGGCGGGATCGGCGGTCAGAACAGGTTCGATGACGGCCGGGTCGGCATCAAGGTCGAGAAGCCGTCGGGACCGTTGGATTGCAGTTTGAAGGTCCGACAACTCGCTCACTCGGAAGCGGGCCGCTACGTATCCATCGGCTGGCTGTAGCTCGACCGTTGCCGGGCCACCCTCCAGGCGCAGGCTGCGTCGGAGTACTGGCCGGTTCGGGTCGGCCTGATCGACCTCCTCGATGCCATTCACGGCATGCAAACGAAACCACGTAAAGAGGTGGGCCGCATGGAACGGCGCACGGTACGGCATACGGAGATCGATGCCCATGTCCGCGGTTCTGTCTTCTCCGTTGAGAGCAGTGGATCCTCGCCGGCCACGGAGTTCGGTCGGTGAGGAGGCGAAGACAGCACGGATGGTGTCGTTGAACTGCCGAATGCTCTCGAAGCCCGAGGCGAAGGCGACATCGCTGAAGGGGACATCGGTGGTCTCGATCAGCACCCTGGCCGCTCGCGCCCGCCGAGCACGGGCCAGAGCGACCGGGCTCGCCCCGACCTCAGAGTTCAACAGACGAGTGAGGTGGCGAGTGCTCACCGCAAGGCGACTGGCCAGGCCCGGCACACCCTCACGATCGATCACTCCGTCGTCGATTGCCCGCATCGCTCGGGCGACCAAGTCATCTCGGCGATTCCATTCCGGCGACCCGGGGACCGCATCGGGTGCACACCGCTTACAGCTTCGGAAACCCGCTTGTTGCGCCGCAGCTGAGGTGGGAAAGAACTCCATGTTCTTTCGCTTCGGCCGGACGGGGGTCGGGCAGCTCGGACGGCAGTAGATACCGGTGCTCGTCACACCCACCGTCACCCAACCATCGAAGCGGGCATCCCGACTTTCGACTGCCCGCATCCACGCTTCGAGTGGAGCGTTGCTGTCGTGGCGGGCGGTCTCGGTCATGACCACCATCTTGCCGGAACAGGAGGCGACTCACCGGCGGTTTTCAGACATCTCAGCACTGCGTTGAGAACATCCGGCCGTCGCTGGTCGAAGGGCTCCATCGCCGCTCAAGCAAATCGTTCGGCCCATGAGCACGACGCCACCTCGCTCGTGAACTTGGCAGCTGTCGCTGACATGCTGAACCAGTTTGGTCTTGAGCACGAAAGGCGCGCTCACGACCAGACCGGCCACGGTCTCATGCTTCGCAATCGGGACTGAGCTCGGTGCCCAGCGGACGAAACTCAGGCGGCGTCTGCAGCTTGGTGTGCCAAGCTCCCCGAATGAATGAAGGCATCTTCGATGGCGACAACGCTGCCCAGTACGACCAGCGTTCGGCCGATCGCTTTCGACCGGAGGTGCTCGATCCGGCGGTCGATCTCCTCGAAGAATTGGCGGACGGCGGTCCGGCGCTCGAACTTGCCATTGGAACGGGGCGGGTCGGCCTGCCTTTGTCGCAACGGGGCGTTCCCGTCTCTGGCATTGAGCTGTCAGCAGACATGGTCGCCCAGCTCCGGACCAAGCCTGGCGGTGAGCAGCTCCCCGTGACGATCGGCGACATGACGTCCACCCGGATCGACGGCACGTTCTCACTCGCCTACCTCGTCTACAACACGATCGTGAACCCCGGCACCCAGGAGGGTCAGGTTGCGTGCTTCACGAACGCTGCGGCCCACCTCGCACCGGGCGGACGCTTCGTCATCGAGACGAACATCTCACCGATTCGCCGTCTCCCGATGGGCGAACGGTTCGTTCCCTTCCACGTTTCACCCGGACACATCGGCATCGACGAACTCGATGTCGCCACGCAGCAGGGCATCTCTCACCACACCTGGATCGAGGGCGAACAGGCACACGTCGTCGACTTTCACTATCGCTACACGTGGCCCAGCGAACTGGACCTGATGGCTCGCATTGCGGGCATGGAACTCGAACATCGCTGGGAGAACTGGCACCGCGACCCGTTTACGAACGAGAGCGAAACACACATCTCCGTGTGGCGGAAGCTCTAGCGAACGCCACCCTCAGCCGTCAGCCTCGCCAAAGAGCGCTCCCTGCTCGGCGTCGTTCTCTGCGTCATCACCAGGAGCGCCGGTCGTTGCCGCAAGGGCGGCGAGAAACTCTTCGCCGGTGTGCAACTCGATGCCAAGAGCAGTGATCTTGTCGAGCTTGGCCGGACCGGCACCCTCCCCGGCATAGGCGATATCGACCGACTTCGACGGCGAGCCGGCGGGCTTGGCACCTACGGCGATGAGCGCTTCCTTGACCTCGGTCCGGGACATGCCGTCGATCGTTCCGGTGACGAGCACCTTCTTGCCGGCAAGTGGGTGATCCGATGACTCGACGTCAACTCGCTCCGGCATCGGAAGCGGCTCGAGCCCCAAATCCAGCAGACGGTTGATGACGGGCGTGACCTTCACGAGGTCCTCCTTCATCTCCGTGCCCCGCTTCTCCTTGATGGCCTCGACCTCGAAGAGCTGCTCGAGTGTTGCGTCTCGCACGGCCTCGAGGGTGCGGAAGTGATCGGCCAGCCGGCGAGCGAAGGTCTGATTGACCCACCGGATCTGGAGGCCCGCCAACACATTGTCAAGGCGGGTTCCCTTGAGAGCGCGCTGGGTTTCGGCCACGATCTTGTCAGCCGAGCCCTCAACGCCATCGAGCGTGCGCCACTCATCGGCCGTCAGCGCAAACACATCGGCGATGTTGCTGACGAGTCCCGCATCGATGGCTTTCTCCATCAAGACCCCCGACGCTCCATCAAGGTCGAAAGCGTTGCGACCCACGGCATTGGTCATCCGGGTCAGAAGCGCACATTCGGGGTTCATGCACTTGGGACGAACCTTGTCGAAGTTGAGATCTTGTTCGCACTTTGGGCACGTGGTGGGAGCCACGTAGAGCTCGGGGTCGGTGATGTCCTGTTCCTCTGTGAGCGCCACGATCTGAGGAATGATGTCGTTCATCTTCGACACCGTCACCCGAGCCCCGATGAAGAGACCTTGCCGCGCGATCTGATCGGGATTGTGGAGCGAGGCTCGTTGCACCATCGTCCCTGCAATGCTCACCGGCTCGGCGAGCACACCGGTGAAGGAGATCCCGCCGGTCTTGCCGACATCGAGTTCGATGCGCTCCAAGATCCCGATACCGACCTCGGAGGCGAACTTGTACGCCTTCGCCCACTTCGGTGTTCGGCTACCGAGCCCCAGTCGATCGCGCTCGGCGGGGTCAGTGGCGGAAACGACGACCCCATCGCAGAAGTAGTCATACGCAGGGTCTCGGGTGACCTCGCCGATGGCTTCAATCGTTGCCATCACGACCGTCGGGTCAGCCGGAAGCACAGCGGAGCCGAACGCGTCGTCCACGATGGTGACGAAACCTTTGCTGGCTAGCCAGCCAAGAGCCTGATCGCCTGCCTCGCTCTCGAGATCTGCGGAGTAGGCGATGAAGCGGGTGGGGACGTCGTAGGTCTTGGTGCTGTGGCTGGGACGGGCCAGTGCCGGACCAATGGGGTTCCGCCGATTCTTGAACGCCTCACCCCGCCCCTCAGCGGCTGCCGCCATATCTTCGTGGGTCATCACGACCTCGCCTCGGACCTCGACACGACCGGGTGCATCAATCGAATCGGGGACGTTGGCGACGATGCGCCGGTTGTGTGTGACATCGGTGCCCGTGCGGCCATCACCTCGAGTCACCATTCGGGCGAGCTTGCCCTCCTCGAACACGATCGAGAGCGCAATGCCATCGAGCTTGGGAGTGACGAGCACTGTCTGCTCCTCCGAGAGGGTGGCAAGGAACTTCTGCAACCCTTCCTCGTCGGTGATCTTGTCGAGGCTGAGCATCGGCGTGAGGTGTTCAACATCTCCTGCCTCGATGACCCCACCAGCGACGGAGTTCAGGAACGTCTGCGCCCCCTCATGTTCGGCAGCGGACGGATGGGCCGCGAGCTCGTCCCTGAGACCATCGAAGACCTTGTCCTCCATCACGGGACTGCCGTCTCGGTAGGCCCGCTCCGCCTCGATCAGTTCGCCAAGAAGATCCTCGATGTCACGCACTCCCCCATTGTGCCGCTGCCCTGCGACAGTCGCCTCGGTCCGGGAAATCGGCGAGGCCGGAAAGGCCGACAAGGCACGGAGGACAGATCAGGCGTCGGTGCGGAGGCGGAAGAGCTGGTAGTCCCAACCGTCTGCTCCGAGGTCGAGAACCTCTTCCTCTTCAATGGAACCGCCAGCGATGAACAGCTCTCGGTTCTCTTCGGCAGAGCGGAGGTGGAACGGACGGGGTCTGCCATCCATGGCAAACGTGCTCACGATGGAGCCGAGCGAGCCACCCCACACGCCGATCTGCAGCGGTGATCCCGGCGCAAGCGCACTGGCCATCGCACGGACTGTCGTCTCGATCGAATCGGCGGGCAGGTGCATCAATGTGCTGATCGACCAGCCCGCGTCGAACGCAGCCTGACGGACAGGCGGCGTTGACACCGAGGCATGCACGATGTGGAGACCACGCTCACGACCAAGGCGCGCATTGCCATGGGCGAGGTCGATCCCAACGAATCGAAGTCCGGCATCAACAAAAGCAGAGCCATCGATCCCTGGACCCGCCCCGAAGTCGATGACGGAAGAGCGCCCTTCGGCCCGCAGCAACTCGACAAAGGCCGCCTGCCACTCAAGTCGAACGTCGTCCCGAAACTCTGTGCGCAGTCGTCGGCGAGCTTCCTCTTCATAGAACGAACGGAGGTCTTGTTCTCCAGAATCCAACACCCGCTCACTCATCAACAAAGACTGCCACGGTCGTAAGTTCGCCGCCCGACCCGCACCATTGGGTGCATCTGACCGTCAAAACACAACGGACTTTGCACCCAACGCCTCCGATCAATGCCGGAGGCGCCCGATGTTCTCGGACCCGGGAGCGAACGGTCTCAGTCGCGCAGGACCTCGACGTCGTGCGGGTGAGACTCTCGCAGGCCTGCACCCGTGATCTTCGTGAGACGAGTGCGAGTACGCAGATCGTTGATGTCGGCGGCGCCGGCGTAGCCCATGCCTGAGCGAAGACCGCCAACCAGCTGACCTACCAGCTCGCTGAGCGGTCCGGCGTAGCGAACCCGAGCCTCGACGCCCTCGGCCACGTGCTTGGCCTCGGTCTTCTGCGCCGTGCCATAGCGATCGGCAGCTCGGCCGCGCATCGCGCCGGCTGAGCCCATGCCTCGGTAGGTCTTCCACATGGCCCCGTCGACCAACTCCAGCTCGCCCGGTGCCTCATCGCATCCGGCGAGCGCGTTGCCGAGCATGACGGCATCGGCGCCAGCCACGAACGCCTTCACGATGTCTCCGGAGGTGACCACCCCGCCGTCGGCGATGATCGGAATGCGGTCGCCATGACCGTTGCGCAGCTGGGCTGCCGCCTGGGCACATTCGAAGATGGCACTCATCTGGGGCATACCGGCACCGGCGACGATCCGGGTGGTGCAGATAGAGCCTGCCCCCACGCCGACCTTGATCACGTCCGCCCCGGCCTCGGCCAATGCCTCGACACCCTCGCGGGTGACGACGTTGCCGCCAACCACGGTGACCTCGGGCCACCCCTTCTTGATCGTGCGCACAGCTTCCACAACGCCTCGGGTGTGCCCATGGGCCGTGTCGATCACGAGCATGTCGACACCGGCTGCCGCCAACGCCTCGGTCCGCTCCGCCGTGTCGGTCACGCCAACGGCGGCACCGACTCGGAGACGGCCAGACTCATCGAGCGATGCGTTCGGCTTCTCCACCCGCTTGCGGATGTCCTTCACCGTGATGAGGCCGTGCAACACGCCATCCTCATCAACCAGCGGGAGCTTCTCGATGCGGTGCTTGTGCAGCACCTCCACCGCCTCGTCGAGTGTCGTGCCAACCGGTGCCGTGACCAACGGCTCGGTCGACATGAACTCGGTAACCGACCGGTGGTCGTCTTCGCGAGTGCAGAAACGCACGTCGCGGTTGGTGAGGATCCCGACGAGGCGACCATCGTCGTCGCAAATCGGCACACCACTGATCTTGTGCTGGGCCATCATCGCCTCGGCGTCGCCAAGCGTCGACGAAGGCGGGAGGGAGATCGGTGCGGTGATCATGCCGGACTGCGCCCGCTTGACTCGGTCGACTTCGCTGGCCTGATCCTCAACGGAGAGATTCCGGTGCAGCACGCCGATCCCGCCTTCGCGGGCGAGTGAAATGCACAGCGGCGCCTCACTGACGGTGTCCATGGCTGCCGACAGCAACGGCACCCGCATGGTCATGCCATCGACTTCCGTGGTGGTCTCGACTTCGTGCGGCAGCACTTCGCTCCAACCGGGCACGACGAGCAGATCGTCGAACGTGAGCGACTCGAAGTGTCCGAACAACTCAGCGTTCGGGGACGAGTGAGTTTGTGGCTTGGGTGAGTTGGTCATGCTCAAGCTCCTGCTGTCGGGGTGGATTCGGTGTTGCGTTCTTGTTTGGCGACCTCGTCGAGTGCGATACGGATGCACTCCACGAAGAGTTCGTGTTCGATGTGGTGGACTCGGGCCTCGTAGGTCTCGAGCGAGTCGCCCGGTTCGAAGGGGACCACGCGAGTGCCGATCACCGGTCCATCGTCGACCCCCTCATCCGGGACCCAATGCACCATCACGCCACCCTCGTCGATCTCGCCGGCAGTCAGGGCAGCGTACGAGCGCTCGATGGCATGCAAGCCAGGAAACTGGCCGGGCAGTGCGGGATGCAGGTTCACTGAGCGGTAGCGCTGCAGGAACCGATTGCCGAGCAAACGCATCCAGCCCGCCATCACGACGAGCGTGGGTTCGTGTTCCCCGACGACATGCGACAGCACACCGTCGTAGATGGCCCGGCGGCGGCCGTCAACGGGTACGTGGATGGCCGGGATGCCAGCCATGCGTGCCCGTTCCAACCCATAGGCACCCGCTCGGTTGGCCACGACGGCCACCACCTCGGCGTCGAGGTATCCCGGCGCCCCCTCAGGCAAGGCGCACGCATCCATGATCGCTTGCAGATTGGTCCCCTCGCCGGACACCAGCACCACGAGGCGGGCGGTCATGATGAGCCCCTCAGACGAGGGTGACGCCCTCGGAGTCGGTGACCGAGCCCACGATGTAGGTGGCCTCGGGAACGGCGGTCCGGAAGGCCTCGACGTCTTCGGGAGCCACGATGGCCACCATGCCGATTCCCATGTTCCAGATGCGGTGGGCCTCGACCATGCCGACGCCAGCCTCGGCCTGCAGCCACTGGAACAGCGGCGGCGTTTCCCAGGTGGAAGTGTCGACGTGAGCCCCAAGTCCGGGAGGCAGACACCGGGGAATGTTGTCGGGGAAGCCGCCGCCGGTGAGGTGGGCAAGCGACTTGATGAGCCCGGCATCGAGAGCATGAGTCAGTGGCGCCAAGTACGAGCGGTGCGGAGCGAGGAGGGCCTCGCCGAGTGGAACGTCCGAGCCGGGCACGGGGTTCTCGAAGCCGTGGGAGGCGCCGAGCTTGCGAGCCAGCGAGTACCCGTTCGTATGAAGTCCGTTGGACTCGAGGCCCACCAGCACATCGCCAGCCGCGATGTCCGGCGAAGGCAGGAGGTCCTTGCGGTCGACCGCTCCGACCATCGTGCCAGCCACATCGACGCCGCCAGGCACGATGAGATCCGGCACCTCGGCCGTCTCACCGCCGAGCAGCACGCAACCGTTTTCCTTGCAGGCGGCGGCCATGGAACGGACGACAACACCGACGATGTCGGGGTCGAGCTGACCGGCGGAGATCGTGTCGAGCATGAAGAGCGGGCGAGCGCCCTGAACGAGCACGTCGTTCACACCGTGGTTCGTGATATCGGCGCCAATCCCTTCCCACATGTTGAGCTCAGCAGCGAGCACGGTCTTGGTGCCGCACGTGTCGGTGGAGCTGACCAAGAGCGGCTGATCCATGCCCATGTTGGCGATGTCGAACACGCCGCCGAAGCTGCCAACGCCAGCCACAACTCGATCGTTGTGCGTTTCCTTCACCGCATCAGCGATCTGCTCGATCGCCTCGTCCCCGGCACTGAAGGACACACCGGCTGCGGCGTACGCGTCCTCTGCTGTCTCTGAGGTCTGATCTGTACTCACGATGAAGCTCCGTCCAAGGCTCGGAATCCGATGTCACGGCGTGCAAAGAGTTTGGGCTCGGCAGCCACGATCTCGGCCACCACGTTGTTGGCTGCGTTGAGCGCGGCGCGCAGGTCGTCGCCAGTAGCAACGATGTTCAAGACTCGTCCGCCGTTCGACACCAGGGAGCCCTCGTCAGTGAGCGCCGTTCCGGCGTGGATCAACTGCACGGGCGGTGCAATCTCGACTTCGGGGATCGGCACGTGCTTCGCAGCGGTGCCGGGGTATCCCTCGGCTGCCACCACCACGATGGCGGCAGCTCCCGGAGAGACTGCGAGGTCGTGCTCAGCCAGTGATCCGTCAGTGCACGCCATCATGATGGCGAGGACATCGGACTCGAGGAGCGCAAGGAGAATCTGCGCCTCAGGATCGCCGAAGCGAGTGTTGTATTCGATGAGGCGAGGACCGTCAGCGGTGAGCATGAGGCCGGCGTAGAGCATCCCGATGAAGGGGTTCCCCTCCGCCGCCATGCCATCGACCGTGCGCTGCAGGAAGGTGGCGACAAGCTCGTCGTACTGGTCGGCATCAATACCGGGAACCGGCGTGTACGCCCCCATGCCTCCCGTGTTGAGGCCGGTGTCGCCCTCGCCGACCCGCTTGTGATCTTGCGCCGTCGGCAGGCCGCGGGCGACGAGACCATCGCAGAATCCGATGAGTGACACCTCGGGGCCATCGAGCCGCTCTTCCAGAAGGATGCGAGCGCCGGCGTCGCCCAACGTTTCGCCAGACAGCATCGAGCGGATCGCCTCCACCGTCTCCTCAGTTGACTCGGGGATAACCACACCCTTGCCAGCAGCAAGTCCATCAGCCTTGACCACGACCGGCACGCCCAGCTCGTCGAGCCACGCAATGGCCGGCTCAGCCTCGGTGAACGAAGCGATGCGGGGACCAGGGATGCCGTGACGAGCTGCGAACTCACGAGTGAAGGTTTTCGAGCCCTCGAGCTGAGCAGCGGCTCGCGTTGGGCCGAAGGCTCGAATGCCAGCAACGGCGAGCGCATCCACGATGCCTGCCACGAGCGGCACTTCGGGGCCGACGACCACGAGGTCGGTGTCGTGGGCACGACACCACTCGACCACGGCGTCGTGATCGGTGACATCAAGATCGATGTTGTGTTCAGCCGTTCCCGGGTTGCCGGGCGCCACGGCGAGCGATGTGAGCAGCGGCGAGGCGAGGATGGCCGAGGCCATGGCGTGCTCCCGCCCGCCGGAACCGATCAGCAGAACCCTCAACCCAACACTCCGTCGAACCGCTGCTTGGTGTTCAGCAGGCTGAGCTGGACGGGCACCGGATATGAGCCGGTGAAGCAGGCATTGCAGTAACCGTCGTCTCGGCCGAGCGCCTTCATCATGCGATCAACGGAGAGGAAGCCGAGAGAGTCAGCGCCGATGTGAGCGGCGATCTCCGGCACGCCCAGCTGGTGGGCGATGAGTTGTTCGTAGGTGCCCATGTCGACGCCGAAGAAGCACGGGTGTGCGATCGGAGGGCACGTGATGCGCACATGCACCTCGGTGGCCCCGGCGTCTCGGACCATGCGAACCAGCGGACCCGAAGTCGTGCCCCGCACGATCGAGTCGTCGATGACGATCACTCGCTTGCCCCGGATGTTCTCCTCGAGCATGTTGAACTTCAGCTTCACGCCCTGGCGGCGGAGCTCGTCAGTCGGCTCGATGAAGGTGCGACCGATGTAGCGATTCTTGACGAAGCCTTCGTTGTAGGTGATGCCGGAGACGGCGGCGTAGCCAATGGCAGCCGGCATCGAGGAGTCCGGAACAGGGATGACAACATCCGCCTCGACGGGGTGCTCACGTGCGAGTTCTTCACCCAACCGCTGCCGGGCCTGGTGGACCGACAGCCCGTCCCACACCGCATCGGGGCGGGAGAAGTAGATGTGTTCGAAGGTGCAGCGAGCCTGCTCTTCCTTCGCCGGAACGGCCTGATGGCTACGCACAAGCGCTCCCTGGAGCACCACGATCTCGCCCGGCTCGATCTCTCGGATGGCTTCGCAGCCGAGCGTCTGCAGCGCTCCGGTTTCCGAAGCGACGACGTGTCCCCCGCTCGGCAGCTTGCCCATCGACAGGGGGCGGAACCCCCACGGATCACGGCAGGCGACGACCTTGGTGCCGGCGATCACCACGAGGCTGAAGGCGCCCTCCCAGTGAGGCATGGTGGCAGCAAGGCGCTCTTCCCAGGTCTCACCTTCGGCCGCAGCCAGCATCAGGGCGATGACTTCGGAGTCCGAGGATGACTGGAGGCCAGCGCCCCGGGTCAACAGCTTCTGTCGGAGTTGGTCGGTGTTGACCAAGTTGCCGTTGTGGGCGACGCCGAGCGGACCGTGCATGGTCTCCACGACGTAGGGCTGCACGTTGCGCTCAGAGTTGGCACCGGTCGTGCTGTAGCGGTTGTGACCGATCGCCATGCCGCCCACGAGATGATCGAGCTTGCCGGCGCTGAAGACCTGGTTCACCAGGCCCTGCCCCTTCTCGAGCCGAACCGAGCGGCCGTCGGCCACGGCGATACCCGCCGCTTCCTGGCCCCGGTGTTGCAGGGCGTAGAGCCCGAAGAACGCCATACGGGCGGCATCATCGCCGGAGGTCGAGATACCGATGACCCCGCACTCCTCCTTCGGGTAGTCGTCTTCCCCGAAGGTGACGGGATCAGCGTTGGTGCTCACGACAGGATGTCTCCGAGATTGGCAGTGATGCGTTGCATGGCTTGTTGGTCTCCCGGGACGAATGTGGTCCCGGTCAATCGTTCGAACAGTTCGATGTAGCGATTCGAGGTGGCGGTCCACACCTCGTCAGGAAGCTCGGGCGGTTCGCCGTCGCCGCTGTAGCCCTTTGCCCGAAGCGCGATCCGCACGGGTTCCTTGTCGAAGCCTTCCGGCGAGCGACCAGCAGCCACCGCCTCGTCGACCTCGTCGGCATTCCAGTAACGACTGGAGTCAGGCGTGTGCATCTCGTCGATGAGGAGCACATTGCCGTCCCCATCGAGCCCGAACTCGTACTTGGTGTCGGCCAGGACGAAGCCGGCAGCGGCCGCAACCTCACACCCGCGAGCGAAGAGAGCGAGCGCCGCCTCGGAGACCTCCCGCCAGACCTCGGGGCTCACCAAGCCGTCAGCGAGGATCGCCTCTTCCGTGGTTGGCGTGTCGTGCCCGCCCGCATCGGCCTTGGTGGTCGGCGTGATGATGTGGACGGGTAGCGGACCGTGGGGGACCAAGCCCTCAGGGAAGATGTGCCCGTACATCTCACGCTCGCCTGCGACATAGCGGGGCAGAACAGCGGTGTCGGTCGAGCCGGTGAGCCGAGCTCGGACCACGATCTCGACCGGCAGCGGCTCCACGTCTCGACAGATGGTCGCGTTCGGATCGGGGGTGGAAATCAGATGGTTGGGAACGATGTCGGCGGTCTGTTCGAACCACCAGGCGGCGAGCTGGTTGAGCACCTGTCCCTTGTGGGGCACGACGCCGATGATGCGATCGAAGGCGCTCAGCCGGTCCGAGGTGACGAGCAGACGCTGGCCGTTCGGCAACGGCCAGGCTTCTCTCACCTTGCCGGAGGTGCGTCCGGGGAGGTCGAGGTCGACCGTCCGCAACGTGCTGATTCCATCAACAGTCACTCGACACGAACTCCCACGAGCAGTCTCCCGACGGGCGTCGGCCACAGCCGGAAACTGGCTGACCCCAGACACCCAATTCTCCCGCCGAACAGTGTGACGCAGCGCCCCCGACTCGGCTCACGGACGGGCCCGTTTCAACAAAAAGTTGCGAGTGACCGGCTGGTGACGCATCGATTCAGAGCAGCTTCGTCGCGTGGCCCATTTTGCGACCTGGACGAACCTCTTCTTTGCCATACAGATGGACTCGCCAGGAACCTTCCTCGAGGAGGGCGGGCACGCGGTCGACGTCGTCGCCAATCAGGTTGTCCATCACGCAGGCACGGCCGCCTGTTGCCCCGAGCGACTCGCCGGTAATCGCCCGAATGTGCTGTTCGAACTGATCGACAGAGCAAGCGAGCTCAGTCCAGTGACCGGAGTTGTGGACGCGAGGAGCGAACTCGTTCGCAACGAGTTCGCCGTCGGACATCACGAACATCTCGAGACCGAGGACGCCCACGTACTCGAGCTCGCGAGCCAACTGTCGGCCCGCAGCTCGGGCAGCATCGAGCACGATCTCGCTGACCGGGGCAGGAACAGTCGACCGGGAAAGGATTCCGTTGATGTGCTCGTTGTGGGCAGGGGCAAACGTTCGAATGTCGCCGCGCAGCGATCGGCCAACGATGACCGAGATCTCGAGATCGAAGTCGACGAAGCCCTCGGCGATCGACGGGGCCGAGCCGAGCTGCTCGAAGGCATTTGCTGGCGCTGCGCCGTCGACTCGAACCTGGCCCTTGCCGTCGTAACCGAAGCGTCGAGTCTTGAGAATCGCTCGCCCGCCCAACGCCTCGACTGCGTCGACCACGTCCTGTTGTGAGTCCACGGCCCGGAACGGGGCGACCGACAAGCCGATCCGCTGCAGGAACTGCTTCTCGACGAGCCGGTCCTGGGAGACCTCGAGCGCTCGAGCACTCGGCCGGAGCGGCGGCCCGCCATCCCGGTGGCGCTCCTCGATCAAGGCTGCGCTCGGGGCGGGAACGTTCTCGAACTCGTAGGTGACGACGTCGCAGCGATCGACCAGCTCGGCGAGAGCGTTCGGGTCGTCGTAGGCCGCAACGATATGGGAGTTCGCCACCTGGGCGGCCGGGCATGGATCGGACGGTTCGAGCACGATGACCGGATGGCCAAGGCGGCCGGCCGCCATGGCCAACATGCGTCCGAGTTGCCCGCCACCGATGATTCCGATCGTCGAACCGGGATCGACCGCAGGTTCATCGGCGTGCTCAGCATGGATGTCGGCGGTCATCGGCGTCAGCCTTCCGAAGGAGTGTCGACGGGGGCTTCGGCCACCGCTGCGGTGCGGGCCGATCGCCATGCATCAAGCCGCTCGGCGAGCTCGTCGTCATGCAGTGCGAGAACAGCGGCCGCCAACAGCGAGGCGTTGGTCGCGCCGGCGTTGCCAATGGCGAGGGTGCCAACCGGGATGCCAGCGGGCATCTGCACGATGGACAGCAGACTGTCCTCCCCCGAGAGTGCACGTGACTGAACCGGAACACCGAAGACCGGCAATGGCGTCAGTGCCGCCGTCATTCCCGGCAGGTGGGCGGCGCCTCCGGCCCCGGCAATGATCACATGGAAGCCCTCGGACTTCGCCGAGCGGGCGAAGTCGTACATCCGGTCAGGCGTTCGATGCGCTGACACAATGCGGGCGTCGTAGCTGACCCCGAGTTCGTCGAGCACCTCGGCAGCAAGCTTCATCGTGGGCCAGTCGGACTGGCTACCCATGATGATCGCCACTCGTGGGGCGGAGGGGACTGATGCGGGTGCGGCTGCGGTCGGCTCTGGCACTTGGGCGAGCCTACCGGTCCCGGTCGCCGAGGATCCGATTTCGCACGTGTACTCCTTTCCGACCTGCAATGCTGCCAGTCGTGTTGATTCGACGAGAGCAAACGACCGATGCCAGCCGCATCGAAGAGATCCACCGCCTTGCGTTCGGGGGCGAGGTCGAACCCTCGCTCGCCGCGGCTCTTCGCTCCGACGGTGCGGTCCCAGCGTTCAGCCTCGTCGCAGAGCAGGAGGGCGACGTCGTAGGTCACGTGGTGTGCAGCCGTGGCTATGTCGTACCGTCCGGATCGACACCCGCAGATCCGTCGAGCGTTGAAGCACTTGGTCTCGGCCCCATCGGTGTACTTCCGGACCTGCAGCGGTCCGGCACAGGTAAGGCCTTGATGCATACCGTGCTCGGTGCCGCTGATGCAGCAGGAGAACCTCTCGTGGCGCTGTTGGGAAGTCCGGACTACTACCGACGTTTCGGTTTCCAGCCGTCGATCGCGGTCGGCATCAACCCGCCCGAGGCCGCGTGGGGCGAGTACTTCCAGGTGCGAACGCTCTCAGCCTTCGATCCGAAGCTCACGGGCGACTTCGTCTACGCCCGCCCCTTCCACGATCTCTAACATCTGCCCGACGCCGGTTTGCCGAACCTGACGTCGTTCCCGCTGGACGGACTCCGATCCAGCTGAGTGGCGCTCTATCTCGCTCTGCTGTGAGACGATGGCAGACGTGTCACTCGAGCTCGCCGCGCAGGATCTCGAACCGCTCGTCCAACGACGACGGGTGCTGCTGATCGGCGAGCCTCCGGGCACCGAGGAGTTTCCGGCACTCGTGCTCGAGCTCGCTCGCCAGGGTCTGGCATCCGGGCACGAAGTGATCGTGGGACTCGAAGTGCCCATGACCGAAGAGGTGGAGCGAGGTCCGGTTGGACCGTTCTGGCAACGAGCCGCCGAGTTTCAGGACGGTCGCTCGAGCCGGGCGATGGCGAGTCTGGTCGAGGAACTGGCACTGATGCGCCGCAACGGCGACAAGGTCGAGACGGTTGCCATGGATGGTCCGTGGGTCGCGCCTGGATCAACACTGCCCTTGGAACACATGGGCCTGCTGGAGACGCCGCGAGATGAACTCATGGCCACGAATCTCCTCGCCGTGATGGATCGGACACCGAGGGCCTTCACCATCGTGATGGCAGGCGCAATGCACACCACCCTGCACGCTGAAGCCTGGCGCACTCTCGGATCGATTCTCGGTCCCTGGTTCCCCACGTTGACGGCTCTGTACGGCCAGCTGACCGGCGGCACTCGCTGGCTCCTCCCGGCCGACGCCAGCGAAGGGGCCGTGTTCGACGTACCCCACCTCGAACTCCCGGCCGGCGCGCTGTGGGCGGACGAGGTCGGTGCCGACGGCCACCACGGCTACCTCAACATCGGCCACGTCACCGCCTCGCCCCCACACGCCTCCGCCTGACCACCATCTCCTCCCTGGTGGCACCGTTACTTGTCGCTCTGACGACACATAACGGTGCCACGAAGGCCCTAAGGAGTTGGTGGCACCGTGAGTTGTCGCTCTGGCGACAAATAACGGTGCCACGGGCGGAGGGAGAGGGGGCGTGCGGGGAGGTGGTGGAGGGACCTAGGTTGCCGGGATGGCTGATCTGAAGGTGTGGCGTTCTCACAAGGTCGAGATCCGGACGAGTGCGCTGGGCGGCCAGGGCATCTTTGCCACCCGGCGGATCGAACCGGGTGAGGTGGTAGCCGTGAAGGCCGGACACGTCATCCATGCCGACGAGGTCGACGACGTCACCCAGGCAGCCGGCGACTACACGCTCCAGATCAGCGACGACCTCTTCCTGGGACCGCGCACGACCGAAGAGATCGACGATTTGGTGGTGATGATCAACCACTCGTGCGACGCCAACGTGGGGTTCGAGGGCGTGAGCTATGTCGCCATCCGGACCATCGAGCCGGACGAAGAGATCTGCCACGACTACGCGATGGCTCGCACCCTGCCGTACGAGATGACCTGCCTCTGCGGCACCACCGCGTGTCGAGGAACGGTGACCCACGACGACTGGAAGCTGCCCGAGCTCCACGAGCGCTATGGCCGCTTCTTCATGCCTCACATCCTGCGCCGGATCGACGCTGGCGGGTGACCGATCAGCGGGCGCTCATCTTCAACACGAGCGACGGCTCGAACACCGAGCGTTTCCGTCCCTCGGACTGGGGGCTGCTCCTCACCGTCGCCCTGATCTGGGGATCATCGTTTCTCTGGATCGCCATCGGCCTGGACGCCTTCCATCCCGCTGCGGTGGCATGGTTGCGAGTCCTCTTCGGGGCCATCGTCATCTGGCTCGTTCCGGCTGCCCGGCGGCCTGTCGCTCGAACGGCCTGGCCGGGGATGGCCGCCGTGGGCGCTCTCGGGAATGCGGGTCCCGCGCTCTTGTTCGCCTTCGCTCAACAACGAGTCGAGTCGTCGGTGGCCGGCATGCTCAACGCCTCGTCCCCGATCTTCATCCTTGGGGTTGCCGTTCTGATGACGCGCACCGCACCGAAGCGGCAGCAGATGCTGGGACTCGCCGTCGGACTCATTGGTGCGCTGACGATGGCCTGGCCGAACCTCGTAGGGGCCGACGCCCAACCACTGGGCGTGTTGCTCGTGCTCGGCGCGGTCTCCTGCTACGCCACGTCGAACAACATCATCCCGCCGCTGCAGCAGGAGTACGGCGGTGCAGCCGTTGTGGCCCGAGCGTTGCTCTTCTCTTCAATCTTGCTTCTGCCCTTTGGCGCCTACGGTCTGGCCTACTCATCCTTCGCCTGGGCGTCGCTGATCGCCGTCGTCGTCCTTGGGGTGGTGGGAACGGGCCTGGCTCGAACACTGTTCGCCACAGCAATCGGACGGGTCGGAGCGCCTCGGGCAGCCGTCGTCGGCTACTTCGTACCGATCTTCGCCACCTTCCTCGGCGTCGCCGTCCGGAATGAGTCTCTCCATCCGCTCGAGGTGCTCGGAACCGCCATCGTGCTCATCAGCGCAGCAATCATCGGGCGGTCAAGATCGTGAGATCATCAGCCGCTGACATCGGCTGACCGACCGACCCCTGCACTCACGTTCGCGGGCGATGAGATCGCAGCCCGAGGGCAGCGATGAACGCGTCAACGCCGGCATCGAGGGCCTGGCGGGCCCGACCGGCGGCAGCAGCATCGCCAGCCTCGTCTGCGGCCACCACCGCTGCCTCCAACTCCGCAAGGTGCAGCACAAGCCGTCGGCGATCACTGCCGCTCAGGTCCATTCCACCACGATCGGGCTCTCCGGAGTGTGCCGTCGGGTATCTGCCCACCGGCTGGTTGCGCCGGTCAGAACCAGGCCGCAGCTGCACACTGTCGAAGAGCGGAACCACCCCGCCCAGCATCGATCGAACGGTGTCGGGCATCGCCAGGCCCATCGCCGAGGGAGCGCCCAGGGCCGGCCGCAGTAATCCGGCAGCCTCAAGCGGGCGAGTCGCTTCGCTTGCCGTTACGACCCGGTCCGGCGTTGCCGCCAGCGCCACCGCATGCTCCCGTTCTCGAGGGGTGAGAAGGCCCATCGTCCACGCGATCACCTCTGCCACCGAGCGACGTCGACGGCGCCGGCGCTGGGTCGCCCGTTCCTCCCGTGAAAGATCTCGACCCAGCATCTCGGCGACACTCATCTGTCGGGCCCGTGTGGCCGCAATCTCGATGGAGAGGGGTACGCCATCGAGCTGGCGGCACACGTTCAGCACCGTCTCTGCGTCGTCATCGTGGCCTCGATGGCCACCGTCGTCGCCACCTCGACACGCCTCAAACAGTTGACTGGCCGCGGCAGGAACATCGGCGGATGGAAGGGCCAATGGGCCGAGCAACAACACTGTTTCGCCGTCGAGCTCGAGCGGTTCCCGGCACGTCACGACCACCGGGCCGTCGGCTCCAACCTGGCTGCGGTCAGCGACGAGGCCAGCCACTTCGGCTGGCAGGCGATCGGACCGATAGTGGTGATGATCAACCACAACGCACTCACCGAATCCGGATCCTCCGGGCTCGGTTGACGTCCGATTCAGCAGGTTCATCTGGGCGAGGGTCTCGGAGACCAATCGGGTCTTGCCGACGCCGGGAGCGCCCACGATCGAGATCAATTTGCAAGAGCGGAGCATCGTCATGAGCTCAGCCAGCTCGTGCTCGCGGCCCACAAACACTGGCCTGACCTGCCCCGACTCGTCGCTCGCCGCTCGCTCCCTCTCCACGTCGGGATTCTGTCAGACGAAGCGATGCTGTCGTCAGATGCGCTCGAAGTAGCGACGCCGTTCCCAATCGGTCACAGCTCGGTTGTAGGCGTCGTACTCCATCTGGAAGAAGCGGCCGTAGTGGGCCACGACCTCGTCGCCGAGGAGGCGAACGCTCTCGGCCGAGGAGCGGAACGCCTCGTTGGCTTCGGCCAGCGTGGACGGCACACGCTGCTCGTGGAACGCGGCGTATTGGTCACCATCAGCGGGCGGAGGCGGCTCGGTTTTGTTGGCGATGCCGTCAAGGCCGCTGGCGAGTGCTGCCGCGAACGCGAGATAGGGATTCGCATCGGCGCCCGGGATCCGGCATTCGATCCGAAGCGAGTTGCCTGAGCCGACGACTCGGAATCCGGCCGTCCGGTTGTCGGTCGACCAAGCGATGCGGGTCGGCGCCCAGGAGGCGTCCTGGTAGCGCTTGTAGGAGTTCACCGTGGGCGCATAGAACGGCATGAGGTGGTGCGTGTGCGCCATCCAGCCGCCGAGGAACCACCGGAAGATGTCGGTCCGGTACCCGTCAATGCCATCGGAGAAGGCGTTGCGGCCGTCGTGCCAAAGGCTGATGTGGAGGTGGCAGCTGCTGCCCGGCGTGTCCGGGAACGGCTTGGCCATGAAGGTCACGCTCATCTCCTTGGAGTCAGCCAAGGCCTTGAGGCACTGCTTCATGACGACATGGCGATCGGCCATCTCCATCGCTGGTGCGTAGCGGAGGTTGATCTCGTGCTGGCCGGTGGCCGCCTCGCCCTTCGAGCTCTCCACCGGCACGCCCGATGCCTTCAGCGCTCGGCGCGCAGGGCCGACGAAGTCTTCGGTCCGCTCAGACTGGAGGAGGTGGTAGTCCTCGACGTACCAGCCCGCGGCTTGCACGTCCCGATAGTCCTTGGCATGTGCCGTCTGGTAGCTGTCTCGGAAGATGAAGAACTCGAGTTCGGATGCCGCTGCGCTGCCGACGTTGGCCCGGCCGAGCGCGTCGACCTGGCGCTGCAGAATGGTCCGAGGAGACACCGAAACGATGCCGTCCTCTCCCTCCACGACGTCGCACAGAACGATCGCGGTGCGGTCGGCCCACGCGGCAATCCTCAGTGTGTCGAGATCCGGCACGAGGTGCATGTCGCCGTAGCCGCCGGACCAATCAGCAAACTCGAATCCTTCGAGCGGTTCCATCTCCATGTCGACGGTGAAGAGGTAGCGACAAGCGTGAGTGCCTTCATCGATGGAGTCGCAGAAGAAGTCGGCATCGAAGCGCTTCCCCATCAGCCTTCCGTAGTGGTCGGTGAAGCCAACGATGACAGTGTCGATCGACCCGTCCTCAGCCATTGCCTGGAGGTCGGAAAAGGTCAGGGATTCGCCGCTCATCCCCGAGAGTCTGGTGGATTCGGGAGCGAGGCGCTGACCTCGGCGACGAGTTCGTCGATCGGTCGGGCTGCGTCGAGTGTGATCTGGGCGAGCGATTGCCAGTGTGGACGACGCCGCGACTGGATGGCGGCCAACTCGGCCTCGGCGATGGATCGTCGATGGGATCCAGTGGCGATTCGCTGGTGGAGCTGATCGAGGGGCAGGTCCAACCACACTGGCGCCGAGCGGCGGGCCATCGCGTCTCGACACAGCGCCGACTCGATCGTCCAACCCGCAGCCGAGATCACGTGTGGCTCCGACAGCGCAAGCGCGCCGAGAAGGACGGCCTCTTCGAGCGCGTGCAGATCGTCGACACGTCCTGCTTCTGCCAGCTCGGCGCCGGTCTGTCCCGTGAGACGCTCAACGTCGACGTCGGAATCTCGCGTCGGTAGACCCAACCGTTCGGCAATGGCCCCAGCCGTCGAGCTCTTACCGATGCCCATCATTCCCATCACCACGATGTGGCGTGTGGGCGAGTTGAAGTCAGTCACCCGATTAGTGTGCCGATTCGTGTCCCCCGAGATCCACCCCGCTATCGCCCACCTCGCATCATTGCTCGGCACATGGCGGGGTCGAGGTAGCGGCCACTATCCGACGATCGATCCGTTCGAGTACGTAGAGGAGGTCACCATCGGCCACGTCGGCAAGCCGTTCCTCAGCTACACCCAGAAGACCCGGCACGCCGAAACGGATCTGCCGCTCCACGCCGAGGCCGGGTACTTCCGACCGGTGGGCCTGGAGGCTGTTGAACTGATCCTGGCCCAGCCCTCAGGCATTGTTGAGATTGATGAGGGCTCCGTTGCGATCGACGAGGGCGTGATCAGAATCGACATCACCTCGCAGGTGGTCGCCACGTCGAGCACGGCGAAGGACGTGGCCTCCGTGCGCCGAACCCTCTCGATCGCAGGCGATGAGTTGCGTTACGACGTCGAGATGGGGGCCGTGGGTCAAACCCATCAGCATCATCTCAACGCTGTCCTCACACGAGTGACGACACCCTGACGTCCTGCACAGGCCGGCCCGTTGACGACAGCTTCGGAACTGGACTCGAGGCGGGCTGGTCGCCAGACACCATCCGGTTGAGCATCTCCTCCGCCTGATCAATGGCATGAGCGCTGGATTGAGCCGACGCTCGTAGTGCAAGGGATCGTTCGAGAACGCCATCTGCGGCATAGGTGGCTGTCCGCAACCGCTCCCCCGTGACGAGAATCGAGTCAGGATCGGACCAGTCAGCAACGGCACCAATGCCGTGGGCTTCGATCTCGTCCCGCAGCGGACTCGAGTTTCCGGCCAGTCCGAGGATCGGGGTGCCGGCGGCCGTTGATGGCAAGAGCTTCGACGGCAGGAAGGAGGCAGCATCTGTCGGAAGCTCGGGAACCACGAAAGCGTCAGCCCAGTGCAGACGTTCGATGAATTCGTCCTCCGAGAGGAACGGACGGCGGCGAAAGCGAGCGTCGCCTGCAGGCAGTACCTGATCGACGGCCTCGGCCCCGGCACCGGCACCACAGATCTCGAACTCAAAGTCGCGATCGCTGGCAGCCAGCATGTCGACCACGCGGTCGACGCCCTGCTTCTTGCCAATGTTGCCGGCATAAAGAAGACGGAGGGGGCGGCGGCGGTCATGACGGTCCTCGGCGTCTGCGGCAGCCCGAGCACGCACGATGGATGCCTCCGCGGTGGAGTGCAACCAGTTCGGGAAGGTCTGGACCTTCTGTCCATCGGTGTTGAGGTGCGACAGCTCGGCGGTCATCTGCGGGGCGATGGTGGTCACCAGCGAAGCCCGTGCCAACACGGCCTCTTCGACCTGCGTCAGCGCCTTGCCGATGGTGCCGGAATAGCTCGCTGCGGCTCTGCCAGACAGATCTTGCACGTTGATCCAGGTCGGAACGTCGGGCTGGCCCTTTGTATCGAGCATGGCCGCCACACCCGAGCTCAGCAGCGGAAGAAACGCCACGACAGCATCGACGGGGGCTGACTGGAACGTGGAGCGGGCGAGCGAAAGGGCGTAGGAACCCTCATAGGCCGCTCGCTGGACCGTGGAGCCGGGATTGCGGGGGATGAACATGCCGTGACGAACGACAGAGACGCCGTTGACGACCTCACGTTCGCGGCGCCAAAGGTTCGCTCCGCTCTTGTTCACCCACTCCGGGTAGTACGGATACGAGCAGAACAGCTCGACATCGTGGCCACGCTGAGCAAGACCCTCGCTGAGATCGGTGAAGATGCTCGCACCACCACCTCGATCGGGCCGGTGGAGATGACTGAACACACGGATCTTCATCAGAAGGCTCCTTGATCGTGTCGCCCGAGAAGGGCGAAGAACGTCTGCTGGATCGTTCGTGCGATGAGCACCGCATCGCCAACGTTTGTTCGCGTCAGCACGTACTCCTGGTCGAGCGCCACCCGCTGCTCGTACGGGAGTTGGTTGCGGCCTGAGACCTGCCAGAGGCCGGTGAGTCCGGGACGAACGGCAAACACGATCGTGCGGGCAGCCCCGTACCGACCCGCTTCATCGACAACGATCGGGCGGGGGCCAACCAGGCTCATGTGGCCGACGAGCACGTTCACCAGCTGGGGAAGCTCATCCAGATTCGTGGAACGGAGGCGGCGGCCGAGAGCCGTCACTCGCGGGTCCTTGCGAAGCTTCTGGTCTCGTCGCCACTCGGCCCGGAGATCGTCGTTTTCGGCAAGCAGCTTCTCGAAGTCTTCCGGCGTGAGCGCCTTCATCGTCTTGAACTTGAGGCACGGGAACGTCCGAGCGTCCCGGCCGACCCGTTCCTGGACGAAGATCGGGGACGTCCGAGTCGAAAGAGCGATCGTCAGCGCGATCAACGCGAGCAACGGTGCGAGCACCATGAGGGCGATCGCGGACAACACGATGTCGAAGACCCGCTTGAGGAGCTCAGAGCGAGCTCGACGGACGGTGAGCTGGGGCGCCTCGAGAACCGTGGGCTCGATGGCGACGATTCCACCGGAGGTCTCCGCTACGGGACGACCGGCGGGCGTCGCAGCTCGCAGGGCGCGAGCAGACCGACGAGGAGTCGGATCAAGGCGGGAGGAGAGTTCCGAAGGCATGCCTCCCCTCCTTCGGCTGCCCCAGACCGTGGCGGCAGTGAATTGGGCGAGGCTGCGAAACGAATGAACTCTTCGGCCCATATGCCGATAGGTCGGGATGCCCAGCCGCCGTCCTCTGGATGCGTGGTCCCTCGTCGGACTCACGCTTGCCGTCGTCGCGGCCACTGGACTGCCCGTGGCGCCGACCGGCATCGACGCCTGGGATCGATGTCTCGCTGCGCTCTTTGCGGCGTTCGTGTTCGTTGCTGCGCAGCGAGCTTCAGAGCGCCAGTTGTTCCCGGCCACAGCGGTGGTCGCTCTGTGCGCCGGACCCATCGGCTGGACGTTGCTGGGGACCGTGGGTGTTGTGCTGCTCACCGCTTCTCGGCTCATCGATTCCCAGGGGGCGACCAGCGGTCACCGGGCCACCGAGCCGGTTGACCAGTCGCCCAAACCATCACTGCATCGCCTGGTCGCCGGGGTGATCGGCGTCGTTCTCGGAGTCGGCCTGCTCCAGTTGCGGCCAATGACTGCGTTCGGCGTGCCCAGCCTGGTCGTGGCGCTGGCCCTGCTTCCGTTGGCCGCTCCCCTGCTGCGCCCGCCGACCCGCCGCTGGGTTGGCATCGCCCTCGCTGGACTCGTGCTCATCGCCGGGGCGGGAACCGTCGCCGGCGCCCGAACGGCTCTGGATCTCCGAGCCAGTGCTGACGCCCTCGGCGGCCTCGAGGCGTCGACCTCCTCAGCCGCTGAGTTCGACACTGTCGCTGACCGTTTGGCCGGCGCCCATCGGCGGTTGAACCAGTGGTGGGCGAGACCAGCACGACTCGTTCCCGTTGCCTCGCAGCATCTTCGTGCGCTCGATGCGCTGGCGGAGGGCGGAGCATCGATCGCCGCCAGCGGGTCCGAGGTGGTGACCAGTGTGGATCTCGCCATGAGCTCACCCGATCCGGGCCAGCGTCTGGACCTCAAACGACTCGCGGCCACCGAGCCTGCGTTGAACGCAGCCGTATCCAACCTGACCGCGACGCTCGATGCCATCAACGAAAACCGTTCGCCCTGGTTGCTCCCGCTGGCTCAGCGCAATATCACGAGAGCCGAAACCGAGTTGGCAGCGGCCAAGCCTCGGTTGAACATCGCTCAGCTCGTCTCGAGCGAGCTCCCGGCCCTGCTCGGCGCCGACCGCGAGATGGTCTATCTCGTCATCTTCACCAACCCGGCCGAGGCTCGGGAGGCCGGCGGCATTCTCGGCTCCTTCGCTGAGCTTCGCGTCAGGGACGGCCGGCTCGCCATCACCGACCTTGGCCGCGATGTCGACCTCAACTGGAACGGTTGGGGCACGCCGCTCGATCCCGCGAACTTCCCCGCTCGGCTCGTCACCAGCCGGCCGGAGCGGTTCTCACAGAACTGGACTCGCTCCACCGACGTTCCAACGGTGGCCCGAGCGATCGATCACCTCTACCCGTCCCTCGGCCGCGCCGAGCTCGACGGGGTCATCAGCCTCGACCCATTCGCGCTCGCTGCGCTGGTGGATCTAGCCGATGGCATCGAAGTCGTTCTCGAACCGGATCTGGCAACGGAGGTTTTTGACGGGCCCGCCATGATCGACTTCTTGTTCGATGGCCAATACCGACGCTTTGACGAGGAACGGGAGCG
This sequence comes from uncultured Acidimicrobiales bacterium, assembly GCA_937997485.1. GTDB lineage: Bacteria > Actinomycetota > Acidimicrobiia > Acidimicrobiales > SZUA-35 > SZUA-35. The sequence goes on from CALKTH010000016.1 coordinate 66,301, forward strand.
CAGCCTTGCCTTGGCGGTGCTGACCGACGCCGTCTTCGAACAGTTCCTCGACGCCCCGCTCGATCCCATCCGTTTGGCGACGGCGATGGCCCCCTCTGTCGCCGAACGTCGGCTCTCGGTCGTGCGCACGCCGAGCGCTCCGGCCGATGGCCAGACTGCGCTTGCCCCCAACCCCCTGCTTGAGGCGCTCGGCGTGCGAAATGCCCATGACCCGAGAGCCAGCGACGACAACATGTACGTCGACCACCTCGCCGTGGTGCATTCGAACATGACAGGCAACAAGTTGGATGCGCACCTGGAGCGCGAGGTCGACGTTCGCACGCAACTTGACTGGGCCACGGGAAGGCTCACGAGCGTTGTGACGACCCGGCTGACCAATGGCGCCACTCCTGATCTGCCGGCCTACGTTCTCGGCCGGGAGGATCGGACCGGGATTCCGTCGGGTCATCACCGGGTCGAACTGTCCGTGTTCACGCCCCACCGGCTCACGCAGATGACCGTTCACCGCCTGGCTGATGCCGGCGAGACCGAACCGCGCACCGGCGAACCCGTGGCACCGAGCGTTGAGAACGAACTGGGGCTGACTCGAGCGTCGACCATCGTCGAACTCGCCCCCGGTGAGACCGTCACGATCACCACCGTCTGGAACGGCTCGCTACCTTCAGGCTTCAGTTCGGAGGGCGGACGCTCTCAGGCTTACGAGCTCGACATCCACGCCCAACCGTTGGTCCTGACCGACACGATGAGCGTGCTCGTTGAGAAACTCACTGGTCGAGAAGGCGAACCTGCTCCGAACGCGCTGATCGACCAGTCGTTCATGCTCCGCGGTGACCGCACGCTCGTCAGCGAAGGATGAGGACCGCTGCCCCGAACACGACCATGAGGCCGACCACGACGATCCACCAAGGGAACGGAGCGAGCGGCACATCGTCGTTGAAGGCGAGCACCGAAGGCGCTGGCTGATCACTCGGGGCTGCTGCCTGGTCCCGCCCGAGCTCCACCTCGTCACTCTTCGAGACCAGTCCTGTCGCCCCGGCCCCGCCGCGAACATCGATGGGAACCGAGCCCAGTTCCACCCCGCCGGAGGTCACCGTCAGCGCGAAGCTGCCCGTCGGCAGATCCGGAATGGTCACGGTGAAGCTGAACGTTCCGTCAGCACCTGCGATGCCCGAGCCAATCGTGGTCCCGTCGACAACAGCAAGAACGGTTTCTCCTGCCGCCACGGTGCCAGCGATCGTCACCTCATCGCCCGGAAGTGGCGATGGATTCGAGAACCGCACGTTGACCTCGGCGACGTATTCTGCTGCCGCCTCAGCAACCGCGCCGGATGTGCCGACAGTGAAGAGGATGAGCGAAAGGCACGCCATGACCATCGCGCGCCTGAGCGCCCGGAGAGGAAAAGTCGAGAGCGGTGCCATCCTCGGCTTGTCGGCGCCCTCGACCCGAGACCTGAGCGTGATCTGGTGACCTCGGTCCAGAATGAGTCGCTCGACCCGTCTCCATCGGCTTCGGCCGGCCCCACCGGCGTGAGGAGGGCGTTGTGGGCGGGCATCGACCAGATCGCTGTTGCCACCAGCGCGCTCCTCGCCGCCATCACCGTGGCCCGAGGAGTGCCGTCGGCAGAGTTCGGGGCCTTCGCGCTCGTGCTTCTCGGCCGGGTGCTCATTCTCGAGGTCGGCCGCTCGCTCACCGGCCAGCCGCTCCAGATTCTGAGATCAGAGAACCCAGACGAGCGACGCTCCGACCGGTCCGGAGCCACCTCCTTCGCCCTCGCACTCGGTGCCGCATTCGGGCTCGCCTCGCTGCTCCTTGCCGGTGTCCTCGCTCCCATCAACTCGCTCGCAACGCCGTACCTGCTCGTCCTCGCCGCGTCGGCGCCTCTCGTCTTGCTCCACGACGTGGTCGTGCACGACCTGTTCGCCCGGTCCCAGCCAAAGATCGCGGCCGTCCTCAACCTGTCCGTGCTCGGCCTTCAGATCGTCCTCGTTGCCGTGCTGACGGCAAGAGGGGACGGTGGATGGCCCTTCTTCGCTGCATGGGGTGCAGCAGTGATGCTGGTTGCATCGTTCGAGTTGGCCAGACTCAGGCTTGGTGTCTCGTTCAGCGACGGACGGGCGTGGCCCCGGCGGACGAAGGCGATTGCGCCCGGCCTGTTCGCTGACGCGTCGCTGGTCCAAGTCCAACGTCAGCTCAGTGCATGGCTTCTGCTTGCCTTTGGGTCCCTCGCAGCAGTCGCCGGCTATCGGGGCACGCAAACCGCGTTTCGACCGCTCGGCGTCGCTACATCGGGCGCTCGATTGGTCGCCCTGCCCGCCATGGCCCAAGCGGAGCGAGCTGGCCAGCGAGCGCAAGGCGAGCGTCGGGCCCTGCAGGTCTCTGCGCTCCTCACCGCGGTCGCGGCGATCGGCACGCTCCTGCTGCTGGTGTTGCCGGAGAGGGTCGGGGCCGATCTGTTGGGAGCGACGTGGAGCGAGATGCGAGCGTTCTTGATTCCCGTTGGCGTTGCCCAGGCAGCACAGGGCGCCGCCGTCGGTGCTCAGCTTCTCCTCAACAGCCGAGGCGCCACTCAGCGGCTGGCCCAACTCCGGCTCCGTTCGTTAGCCGTTCACATCGTGGGCTTGGTCATCGGTGGTGTCCTCGACGGAGCGATTGGTGCCGCAATTGCACTCGCAGTCACGAACGTGGCCGTTCTGCCGATCTGGTGGTGGACCGCCCGGGTTGTCGCGCCCACGCCCGACTCCGCTCCACTCGACCATGAAGGAACCTCACTGTGAAGATCGCCCTCGTTTCCGGCTTCTGGGGACAGAACATCGGCAACGCCTTCTTCAACATCGCGGGCAAGGAATGCCTCGAGGCTGCGGGACACGACGTCCGCTTCATCCAAGACCAGCCGGCCTACTGGACCTTCCGAAACGAGAAGCGGGGGAACTTCTCCAACGCGTGGTCCGTCTTGGACAAGCTCGACGTCGACTGTGTTGTGCTTCAAGGACCGATCCTGACCAAGAACTTCGGCAACATCTGGCGGAGCACGATCGAGCGGCTTGCCGCCCGCGGTGTGGCCTGGGGTGTCCTCTCGGGAGCCATGCGCAAGTACACCGAAGAGGAACTCCAGGTGTTCGGCGAGGTCGCCAGAGCTCATCCACCCCTCTTTTTCTCCTCACGTGACGATGTCACGGCCGAACGAGTGCGCACCGTCGTGCCCCAACTGCGCAGCGGCATCGACTCGGCGTTCTTCCTTCCCTACACCTACACACCGATCCCGCTCGACACCGAGCCGTACTGCACCTTCAACTTCGATCACTATCCCGAGCCCACGCTGATCCCGGCCCCCGAGGGACGCGTGCAGATCGGTGGCCAACGGTTCGACACCGAGTTCCCCAGCCACATCGACGCATTGGCCCATCGGAGCAAGGCGCACGCGTATATTGCCTCGGCGATCGATCGCCGAGAGCATCCAACACACATCGCCGGCCACCAGATCGTGCGCCCCGAACATCGCACCAACCCCCATCTACCGTTCAAGGTGTACCTCCGACCGAACGCCATTGCCTCGGATGAACCGTGGACCTATCTCACCGCCTACGGCAGCAGCGCGCTCACGTTGAGCGATCGAGTGCACGCCTGCGTTGCCACGCTGACCTACGGCGGCACTGCGATGCTTCACAACCCCGGCACCAAACGCAGCGCGCTCTTCGAGCGAGTTGGCGTGGCCGACATCTCCGACCGGCCCGTCCGTCTCGACCCGGAACTGGTTCCCCGCGAACGGGCCGATCTCCTGGACTTCCTTCGCAGCCTGTCGGTCTCGGCCCCCGTTGGCTGATGAGCGGGTCGGTCATCGAGTGATGAACACGGACGATCGCCCGTTGCGGGGCATCATCGACGCCAGCGCGTTCAGCGGCCGGCCGACCGGGCCCATGGTCGTGGCGCGCCAGATCGTGGACGCCTGGCCGAAGCACTATCCGGCGGATGACATCACCGCATGGATGCCCGCCTCGGACAACGTGGGTGCGCTGGAGCGAACCCGTCGACACCTGGGCCGCCCTCGGGCGTCCTTCACCCAGCACGAACCGGACTTCTACCTCTCGCTCAATCCGACCCTGCCGCCGCTGGTTCCGAGCTCTGCTGTCACGGGCGTGATCATCTTCGACGAACGTCACCTTGCCGAACCCAAGCGGTTCACCCGGGCTCAGCGGGCCTACCGGAGGGCCATGTGGACCACCGGAGTGCAACGAGCCGACGCTGTCTTCACCGCCTCAGATGTGTCCCGCGATCGGTTGCTGTCGACGATGGCCCGTTCGGTCACGCTCATTCCGCTCGGAAGCGACCACGTCAGCGCCATCCCCCGCCATTCCGATCGTCCGGTCGTCGTGGCGTTGTGCCATCGAGAGAACAAGCCGGTCCGAACCGCCATCGACGTGTGGCGGGCCGCCCGATCGCTGGATCCCACGATCCCCGATCTCGTCGCCATTGGCGTGGACGAGACGGCCCACGCCCAGATACGAACCACGCTCACCGACGACGAGCAAGACCACGTCACCCTCGAAGGACGCCTCCCGCAACCGGCGTTCGATTCGTACATGGGCTCCGCAACCGCGCTGCTGTTCCTGTCCTCGAACGAAGGCTACGGACTCCCGCTGGCCGAAGGGCTCCAGCTTGGTGTACCCGTCGTGGCGTTCGAGCTCCCGTCCCTGCGCCAGATATCGGGCCCCAACTACCCGATGGCCTCGCCCGGCGACATCACCGGAGCGGCGCAACTGCTCGTCGACTCTTGCGGGCCGAACCCCCCGATCTCCTCGGCCGAGCTCGCAACATGGGCCGACTGCGTCGACGCCATTCGAGGTCGCCTCTGCGCCCTACGAGACGAACGCCAGCTCGCTTCGACGTCCAAGGAAGCACTGGCATGAGCGGCTTCCGAACGATCCTTCCGCTCGAACGCGAATACCGACTCCGCGACGCGCTCAACGTGCGATCCTCGGGCCCCGGCGGCCCAGCCATCGCTCATGTCGCGAGCTGGAAGACCGCCAGCCAATGGGTCCGGATGGTCATGTCGGACCCTCAGCTGATGCGGGCCACCGGCTACCGGGCTCGCTATGTCCGAGGCACAACCGGAGCTCCCGGGCTGGCGGGCGAGCACATCCAGGTCAACACACTTGCCACGCCCATTTACGCCGCGGCCGATCACCCGTTGTTGCAACAGGACGTTCGGGTCTTCGCCGTCGTTCGAGAACCGGTGGCGCTCGCTCGTTCCTGGTTTCGGGCGAACGCGACCAACCACCCGAGCAACGAACACGTCGACGCTCGGCGGCGATCGCTCGACGACCTGCGTCGAGCTGACGCCGACGGGGAGACGCTGCTGCGTGCCAGCTTCGACTTTGGCTTCGTCGAAGCACTCTCCATCGGCGCTTCCTGGATCGGACGAGCCGACGAGCCGAACGTCCGCATCAGTCGATTCGAAGACCTCACCCATCCGAGCCAGGTCCAGATCGAGCTGTCGTCGATCTTCGACCACCTCGAATTCGGCGAACACACAGGGCTCGTGCCGAGACTCGTTGAGCGCTACGGCAAGAGCCGCATCGGCTCGGTCGAGCGATGGCTTCGACCGGCGTCGGAACGCAAGTACGGCGTGACGACTGCAAGCTCGGCATCACGAGTCGATGAGCTCTCCGACGAGGACGTGCGAGCCGTCATTCGCGACACAACGAAGGCCGCTTCGCACCAGGAGCGAACGATCGACCTCCTCGCCGCCTACGACCGTCTCTACCCATCACCACTCTCTGCTCCAACCGAGGAACAGCCGACATCATGAACACTCTCAAGCGCCTCCTCTACACCAACGACGACATCACTCGCCGCTGGAACGAAACGCGCCTCCATCACATCGATCCCCGGCGAGGGATCATGCGGGAGGACAAGTACCGATGGCTCGCCGATCTCGACCTCAACCCGGGCGTGATCCTCGACGTCGGTGCCAACTACGGGCAGAGTGCGCTGGCCATTCGCCATCATCGACCGGATCGACGCGTGCTCTGTGTCGAGGCCAACCCGGAACTGCAGCCGTCACTCAAGAAGTTGACCAGGCGCGATCCGATGATCGACTACGTCCTGAGCGCCGCGGGCGAAGAGCCTGGGTTCGTCGAGCTGACGGTGCCCAAGTTCCACGGCAGCCACAACACGGGAGGCGCCACGCTCGATCCGTCGTTCCTTGCGCAGCGAACCGACGAACTCGAGGACCGCTACGGAGCCGACATGGCCCTCGCGACACACACCGTTCCGGTGATGCCCCTCGCCGCGCTGCCGGTGGAGATTGCCGCAGTGAAGATCGACGTGGAAGGCCTTGAAGCTGCAGTCATCCGAGGGCTCGGAGCCAAGCTCGATCTCCGGCCACCTGTCTTTCTCGAAGTCCGATTCTCCGACGGCGAAGCCATGCGCGTCCTGCATGACCTCGGCTACGTCCTCCATGACCTGAGTCCCAACGGCCAGTGCGGACGCAAGGTCTCCACCGAGGAAGCGCTCGAGCGAGAGCTTCAAGACGTCCTGGCTCTCATCCCCTCCGCTGGTGGCACCGTTACTTGTCGCCCTGGCGACGGCGGTTTCAGATCGTGGGCGCGACATGACCTTGAAAGTGGTGATGTCATGTCTCAAAGAGTGTCGTGGATTCGGATGCGTGAAGCGCTGGTGGCGTTGAACGAAGGGGCCACAGTGACCGAGGCAGCCTTGGCTGCCGGGATCGGCCGGCGCACGTTGATCCGATACACGAACAAGCATGGACGCATGCCTGTCCGCGCTAGAAAACTCCATCCCCAACACCTCACACCCGAAGAACGCGACGAGATCGCTATCGGGATCGCTAAAGGCCTGTCCAACCGGCAGATCGGCGAAACCCTGGGCCGTCCTCGAGGCACGATCTGGCGGGAAATCAGCCGCAATGGCGGCCGTGAGGAGTATCGGGCGCTGGCAGCGGAGGCACGAGCGTGTGATCAAGCCAGACGCCCGCAAATCCCCTGGTGGCAAGCCCGGCCATGGCTTTGGCAACGAGTCATCGAAGGACTGCGGTTGTGGTGGTCACCAGAACAGATCGCTGGTCTGCTCCGGTTCGAGCACCCTGATGATCCAGACTGGCATGTGTCCTACGAAGCGATCTATCAGGCGATCTTCATCCAAGCCAAAGGCACGCTGAAGACCGAACTTGCCGCCTGTCTACGCCAGGGCCGGGTTCAACGCCGGTCCCAGTCCCGATCCAAGACAACAGAGTCGAACGCGAGGATCAAAGGGATGGTGCCGATCTCGGAACGGCCTTCTGAGGCCAAGGACCGGGCGGTGCCTGGCCATTGGGAAGGTGATCTGATCATCGGGAAGAACAGCCGGTCTGCGATTGCCACGATTGTGGAACGCACCACCCGGTTCGGGTTCATGGTCCGGCTGGATTCCAAAGACGCTGAGCATGTCGCTGAACGAATCGCTGAAGAGGCGAAGCGATTGGGTGACATCGCGTTCAAGTCGTTGACCTGGGATCAAGGCACCGAGCTTGCTGATCACGCCACGTTCACGACCAAGACAGGCGTGGACGTGTATTTCGCTGACCCGCGTTCGCCCTGGCAGCGGGGCACGAATGAGAACTGGAACGGGCTCGCTCGCCAGTACTTCCCCAAAGGAACCGATCTGTCGGTCCACACCCAGGAAGACCTCGACGAAGCGTCACACTCACTCAACACACGGCCCCGCAAAACCCTCGGCTGGCAAACACCAGCAGTAATGTTCAACCAACTCGTCGCGCACACGCCCTGAAACCGCCGACAAGTAACGGTGCCACCAGAAGGGGCGCGTTTTGGG
>CALKTH010000017.1 GCA_937997485.1 uncultured Acidimicrobiales bacterium
CGCAACTGGAGGGGTTGAGCCCAACGGTTCCGATCCGGTGATCGTGCTGATTCACGGCGCCGGCATGGACGCCACGGTGTGGCAACTCCAAACGCGCTACCTCGCCTACCGAGGCTTTCAGGCGATTGCGGTTGATCTTCCCGGACACGGTCGATCAGGCGGCGACGCGCTCGAATCGATTGAGGCTTATGCCGCGTGGCTTGGCCGCTTCCTTGACGCCGCTGGGTTCGAGCAGGTCGCTCTCGTCGGCCATTCGATGGGAGCCCTGATCGGTATGGAGGCCGCGGCCAGCTTGGGCGACCGAGTCACGTCATTGATTCTGTTGGGGGCTGCAGCCTCGATGCCCGTGCACCCTCAGCTTCTTCACGACGCTGAACACGATCTGCCAGCAGCGTCAGCGTTGATGACCGCGTGGAGTCACGGTCGCCCCGCACATGTCGGCGTGAACCCGACGCCCGGAATGTGGATGGTGGGCGGTGGACGGGCCCTCGTCGACGTGAGTCGACCCGGTGCCTTGGCCACCGATTTCGCCGCCTGTGCCGCCTTTGATGGCGTTGAGGATCTGGCTCCAAAGATCACCGCCGCGATCACCGTGGTGATCGGCGAGGCCGACAAGATGACACCGGCCAAGGCTGGCAGGAGTCTTGCTCAGACCCTTGGGGCTCAGAACGTGCTACAACTCCCCGCCACCGGGCACTCGATGATGGTCGAAGAGCCTCGGTTGGTCAGGGAAGCAATCGTCAACGCGCTCCGCTAGAGGGAAGCCGTTACCGCCGTCAGTTGGAGTGAAGCAGGTGGAAATAACAGCAAGTTGGGTAGCGCTCAACTTCGCGTATCTGTTGTACGTCGCAGCAGCGGTGCCAAAGAAGATCATTCCGCTCCGACTCGTGCTTTTGGCCGCGTCGGTTGCGTTCATCGTCTACGGCGTCATCGCGGGGATCAACAGCATCATCATTTGGAACGTGCTGTTCGGCGGGGCGCAGATCGTTCAACTCGTGCGCCTTTTCTTGGCCGAACGAAATCTCTCCTTCACCGAGGAGGAACTGGAGGCGCACGCAGCGATCTTCCCTGACCTCCGGGGCCGGGACTTTCTCTACGTGTGGAGCCTTGGCGAGGAACGACTGATTCCCAAGTCAACCAAGATCATGACCCAGGGCGTGAAGAACACCGATCTCGTGCTCCTCCTCGACGGCATCGCCGAGGCGTTTGTCGACGGGCGGAGCGTGGCTCAGCGGCCGCCCCTGACCTTGCTCGGCGAAATGAGCTTCCTGACGGGGGCGGCGGCAAGCGCCGATGTCGTTGTGAGCGCCGACACGCGAGTTCGCTGTTGGCCCCAGGACAAGGTTCGGGCGCTCGAGACGCTGAAGCCGGAGATCTACTCCGCGCTCGTTGCCAGCATGGGCCGTCAGGTAAGCGAGAAGCTCGCAACCCGGTAGCGCCATCTCGCCCGCCTCGCGGCCAGCGGACCAATAGCGTTGGGAAATGCCTCAGCGCCTGCCGTTCCATCAAGTCGACGTCTTCACTTCCGAGCCGTACCTGGGAAACCCGGTCGCGGTGATCCACGGTGCGGACGGGTTGAGCACCGAACAGATGCGGCGCATCGCGGTATGGACCAACCTTTCCGAGACGACGTTTCTTCTCGAACCCCGACACGAGGATGCGGACTATCGGGTGCGGATTTTCTCGCTCGCAACCGAGCTGCCGTTCGCCGGCCACCCCACGCTCGGGACCTGCCGGGCTTGGCTTGAGGCCAGCGGAACTCCACGTGCAACTGACATCGTGCAGGAGTGTGAGCTTGGCCTGATCACGATTCGTCGGGACAAGGGACGGTTGGCCTTTGCCGCCCCGCCGAGGATCAGGTCAGGTGCAGTGACCGAAGAGGAGCTGGCGCCGATCGTGGAGTTTCTGGGCATCGAACGCTCCGAGGTTGTGGACGCCGAGTGGTGCGACAACGGGCCAGGGTGGATCGGGGTGCTGCTCGATTCTGCAGATCGAGTTCGCTCACTCGATCCGCCCGCATCGTTTGCCACTCCGGTGAAAGTGGGCGTGGTGGCACCTCAGCCGGCAGGAGCCGACACCGCGTTCGAGGTTCGGGCGTTCTTCCCGTCACCAGCGGGGATCTTCGAAGATCCGGTGACCGGCAGCCTCAACGCCGCACTCGCCCAGTGGCTCTTCGCACAAGGACGGATCGACGGAGAGAACTACGTGGCCGCGCAGGGCACGGCGATGGGCCGCCAAGGCCGGGTGCACGCTGACCGTGTGGACAACGAGATCTGGATTGGCGGCGACACCACCGTCTGTATCGACGGAAGCATCACCGTCTGACTTCTCCACCCGATCGCTGACACGGCCGCTCAGCCCTGGGCAGCAGCGGTGGACCTTCGGCTGCGGGGAAGTCAGCCCTCGGCTGGGACGTCGTGGTACGCGCCGTCGAGGCCCAGGTACTGCGAACCGTCGGCGGAGTAGAACGAGGAAGCCTCGGCGTCTCGCAAGACTTGAAGCATGGCCGGCACGTCGCCGCCCTCGGCTTCGATCCGTTCGATGACGCGAGCCGGGCCGAGGTGATCGAGCATCTCGAACGGGCCGAGCGCCCAGTTGAAACCCCACTTGATGGCACGGTCGATGTTCACCACATCATCGGAGATTTCGGGCACGAGATCGGCCGCGTAGCGGAGCGTGCCGCCGAAGATCTGCCAGGCGAGCTCGCCTGCAAGTGAGTCTTCGAAAATGACAGCGCCGAGGTCGGCGGGTACGCCCTCGAGATCAGCAGGCTCGGCGTCACGCCATTCCGCGTTGCGAAGATCGAAGGTGAGCTTCTTCTTGGAACCGTCCTCGAGCTTTTCGACCTTGCCGAAGCCACCGAGGGCGCGGGCCTTGCGACCGAGTTGACCCCGACCGAGCATGCCCTGCTCGATCTGCGGCAGCTCGGTGTAGGCCCGGCCGATGTCGTCGGCGGGCAGGTTGACCTCGAGGTTCTTGCCAACGAGGTCCATCACGTCGAGGCCGATGAGATCGATCAGGCCATAGAGACCGGTGGGCGGAAGGCCGACGGGCTTACCGAGAACGCCGTCGATCGTTTCTTGGCTCATTCCGTTGATGAGGAAGGACTTGGCGAGGTGCAGGCCGGAAAGCATGAAGAAGCAGCCGATGCGGTTGCCAATGAAGTTGACGGTGTCCTTGGCGTTCACCACACCCTTGCCGAGCTGGTTGGCACCGAAGGACGAGAACGCTTCGATGACTTCGGCCGTCGTGTCCTCGCCGGGCACCAGCTCGAAGAGCTTCATGACCTGCACGGGGTTGAAGAAGTGGGTGATGGCCACGTCGTTGCGCAGCCGGTCGGGGAAGCCTTCGGTGATGTCGCTGAGTGGAATGCCGGACGTGTTCGAGGAGATGACCGAGCCGTCCTTGCGCAGCGGCTCGACTCTTTCGAACAACTCCCGCTTGGTCGGAAGGTCTTCGACGATCGCTTCGCAGATCCAGTCGTAGTCGGCGATCTTGGCCAGATCGGCGTCGAACGTTCCAGTCTCCACGAGGTTGCGATGGTCCTCGGCGACGGCGGCGAGGCCTCGCTCGACCGCTTCGGTGGAGATGTCGAGCATCAGCACCTTGCATCCGGCGGCGGCACTGGCAGCGGCGATACCCGAGCCCATGGTGCCGCACCCGAGGACGGCGACGGATTCGATCGAACGAGACATGGGAACTCCTGGGGCACTACAGCGATGGACGGCCGACAGTGTGCCAGTTCTGCGGTTGTTCACACAGCCGTGAACGAGTTCTGAACCAAGGGAAATCGCGGTATTGGCGGGAAGTCCGAGCGGGTCTCATGTCCCGTGCTCACGCCGACCGGCACCGCACACAGTCTCTCAACAAGGAATCAGATCAATGAACTCCCGCAAGACCACCAAGAAGCTCCCCAAGGCCATGGCTCTCCTGTTCGGCCTCGCCCTCACCGCCGCCGCCTGTGGCGCGGATGATGTGAGCGATGATGCCGCCGCCGTTGCCGCCGCTCAGACCGACGAGTCTGCCGCTGCCGCCGAGTCCGAAGATGCGATGGAAGAGGACGCCATGGAAGACGACGCCATGGAAGACGGCGACGCCATGAGCGAGGACGGCGACGCCATGAGCGAGGACGCCATGGAAGAGGACGCCATGGAAGAGGACGCGATGGAAGACGGCGACGCCATGGAAGAGGACGCGATGGAAGACGGCGATGCCATGAGCGAGGGCCGCCCGGTCATCGAACTGAGCTTCGAAGGTGTCGAACCGCTCGGTGACGACTTCGAATACGAGCTCTGGACGATCGTGGACGGCGCACCAGTCAGCGGCGGCATCTTCGATGTCGATGCCGACGGCGAGATCGTGATCTCCTCCGATCAGGACTACCTCTACGGTCACGATGGCGCCACCGATGTGGTCATCTCCATCGAGCCCGCTGTTGATCCGGATCCCGCTCCCGCCGCCCCCAAGCCGCTGGGCGGCGTGATCGCCGATGATGGCTCGTTCGCCCTCGACACGACGCACCCGGCCACCTTCGGCACGGACTTCTCTGAGGCCAGCGGCCAGTACATCCTCGGCACTCCGAGCGACGGTCCCGACACCAACGAGCTCTCCGGGCTCTGGTTCCTTCAGGTCACCGATGATGGCCCGGCCGCCAGCCTCGACCTCCCCGAGCTTCCCGAAGGTTGGGTCTATGAGGGTTGGGCCGTGATCGACGGCGTCCCTGTCTCCACGGGTACCTTCACTGACGGCGCCGCAGCCGACAACTTCGACGGCTTCACCGGCGAGGGCAATGTTCCCGCTTACCCCGGTGAAGACTTCCTGGTCAACGCTCCTGAGGGTCTCGAATTCCCCACCGATCTGAGTGGTGGCCTCGCCGTCATCAGCGTCGAGCCTGCTGACGACAACTCTCCGGCCCCGTTCGCTCTCAAGCCGCTCGTCGGCGAGATCCCGGCGGACGCCGAGCCTTTCACCAACTACGAACTGGGTAGCGGTCCGGCTCCGTTCAGCGCCACCGGCCAGCAGAACGGCTGATTCGGATCGGCACCACTCGCAGCTGATCGTTCTCCCTTCGATTGGCTCGTCGATCGGCCGGGCTCTCCTTCCCCTTCCGGCCGATCACAACCACAGAGGCCACCCGCTTCGAGCGGGTGGCCTCTCAAGGTTTTGGGTGGACGGAGGCCAGCCCTTGGCTCTCGGTGGGGCTGTCAGCTCTCGGCAGGGAGCGTCCCGGTGCGGATGATGAACTCGACGCTCTCGCTGAAGCCGACCATCACCTCACCCCTGGTCCGGCGCCCAGCATCCAGCTCGCCCGTCCAGAAATCGATACCAGACGCCTCGCCTGGACGACCCAACACGTTCTGGTACACGAGCTCCACGAACGCACGGTTGGACAGCGAACCGTACGTTGCCTGGAACTCTGCCGACGAAGCGAAGGAATCAGAGACACTCGTCAGCGGGACGCCGCCGGCGAGACGGCGGACCCAGAAGCATGAGCCACCAACATCTGAGTCGCGCTGGAAGTACGCCCGATACAAGCGATAGAGCTGGCCCGTCGGTCCGTCGTGAGGAGCGACCGTTCCTGACGCGTCGATCTGCTCGGGGCTCTCGCTGAAGGAAACCATCATCTCGCCTCGAGTCACCTGGCCACTACGGAGTGACTCCCACCAGAAGTCGAAGCCAGCGGCGTCAGCGTCTCGGCCGAGCACGTTCCGATACACCTGTTGAACGAATCGATGATCGGCGAGACTGCCGTACGTGCGACGAAACTCGACAGAACCGGCGAACTCATCAGCAATCGATTCCAGCGTCCGGCCCGAGGCTCTTTGGTCGTTCCAAAACGCCTGACCTCCCGGATCTGGTTCGCGGCGGAAGAACGCCCGGTACAGACGGGCGACTTGGTCATCGAGCGAGCCTTCAGCGGCGGGCGGTCCGATCTCGGAGTTCAGACCGGCGATGAAGGCTTGTTGCTGGTCTTCGAGCGCGTGGTACCCAGCAAACGTCTTCATCCCATCGACCTCAGCGAAGGCTGCGGGTGAAACGGGCAGCACCACGTTCGGCACATCCGCTTCCATCGAAACTGTTCCGTCCTGATTCAGCTTTCCAACGAAGAGACGGCGCTCAGCCCAGGGGCCTGTTGTCCCGAAGACTGTGCGGTCGGGGAACACACCCAAGATCGAGGATGAGTCACCAAGGTCGGTCAGGACTCGGCCTGGCCCGGCAAGCGCTGGTCGGTCACCCCTAATGCTCTTGCTGAAGTGCAGCGAGAGTGCCTGGGAAGTGTCAGTGACCGGGTCGTAGCTTGAGCCCGTCGCGATGATCTGACCATCCAGGTCAATCAGCTGATCGACGAAGCCGGGATTTGGGTCGATGTAGAGATCCCATTGCACACCGGTTGAGCGCCAAACGAAAGGAAAGAAGGGCTGGCCAGGCTCTTCAGGAACCATCACGCCGGCAACCCAGAAACCGGTTCCTGCCAGAACTCTTGGCCGGTGATTCGGAAGCGAATTCTCGAGGCCTCCCAGGACGAGTCGTCCGCCGTTGGCTGCAACGTGAACGGAGCCTACGTAGCCTTCGCCCTGAGGGTTCTCGCCGCCAAGGAGGAGGAGAACTTCGTTCGCACTCGACTCCTTCAGCACCAGAGCTCCGACGGGGTCGATGTTCCAGCCCGGAGCAAGAACGAGTTCGGAGATCTGCATAGCGGGATCCGCTTGACCGTTCGGGAGCAAGCGAAGAACCTCGACTGCGTTCGAGAACGAGGCTCGCGCAATCCAAAGGCGACCCATCCCATCAACGATGAGATTGCGCGTCCCAAGCGAGAACATCTGCCCGGCAAGATCGATCTGGCCATTCGTTCCGTATGAGGCGTCCGGCGTGCCGTCAGGCAGGAACCGACGGACCCGGTCGACGACGTAACTGTCGTCGACGACAAGATGAGAAATCGTGTAGAGCCGACCTTGCTTGTCCAGAGTCACACGATCCAACGTGTACCCGTCTCCGAACGCTGGAGTCGTCGCAAACCCCCCGGGTCCGAAGGCCGGATCGATCAAGCAGGAACTTGGCGGAACATCTGCCCCAGCCGTCCCCGGCATGTACGCGAGCGAGCTCGCAAGGAGGACAAGGACGATCAGTAGCCGCTTCACTCAGTGCACATCGACACATCACGCCGGGGACTCAAGCGGGGACGTCGATAACACCTGGTGCGACCAGATGCCGCGCTGCGCCTACTTCTGGATTTGCGTGATGTCTCGCACGGCGCCCTTGTCGGCGCTCGTGGTCATGGCTGCGTAGGCCTGGAGCGCAGCGCTCACGACTCGCTCCCGGTTCGTCGGCGTCCAGGCGTCGGCGCCGCGGGCCTCTTCTTCGGCTCGACGCTCAGCAAGCTCCTCGTCGGAGAGCCTCACGTTGATGGAGCGATCCGGGATGCTGATGTCGATGATGTCGCCGTCTCGAACCAGACCAATGGCGCCGCCAGCGGCGGCTTCGGGCGAGGCGTGGCCGATGGAGAGTCCGGACGTGCCGCCGGAGAAGCGGCCGTCGGTGAGAAGGGCACACTCTTTACCGAGACCACGGGACTTGATGTAGGTGGTCGGGTAGAGCATCTCTTGCATACCCGGTCCGCCCTTCGGCCCTTCGTAGCGAACGATCACGACGTCGCCTGCGTTCACCTGCGCCTCATCGAGCACGCCTTCCATGGCCGCTTCCTGACTTTCAAACACTCGAGCAACGCCAGAGACGTTGAAGATGGACTCGTCGACGCCGGCGGTCTTCACGATGCAGCCGTCTTCAGCGATATTGCCGTAGAGAACGGCCAGGCCGCCCTCTCTCGTGTAGGCGTTCTCCACAGAGTGAATGCAGCCGTCGGCTCGATCGGTATCGAGCGTGGGCCAGCGGGTGGACTGTGAGAAGGCGGTCTGGGTCGGGATGCCGGCCGGGCCGGCGGTGAAGAGCTTCTTTGCCGCGTCGGTCGCAGTGTCTCGCATGATGTCCCACTCATCGAGGGATGAGGCGAGGGACTCGGAGTGCACCGTGGGAACGCTGGTGTCGATGAGGCCGCCGCGGTCGAGCTCGCCGAGGATGCCCATGATTCCGCCAGCTCGATGCACATCTTCCATGTGGTAGATGTCGTTGGCGGGGGCCACCTTGCAGATGTTCGGCACTCGGCGACTGATCCGGTCGATGTCCGACATGGTGAAGTCGTGACCGGCTTCCCGTGCGGCGGCGAGGATATGGAGGACGGTATTGGTCGAGCCACCCATGGCGATGTCAAGGGCCATGGCGTTTTCGAACGCGGTCACCGAGGCGACATTACGAGGCAGAACCGAGTCGTCGTCTTTCTCGTAGTAGCGGCGGGCGGCGTCAACAATGCGACGGCCGGCTTCGAGGAAGAGCTGTTCACGATCGGAGTGGGTGGCAAGGGTGGAGCCATTACCGGGGAGGGCAAGTCCGAGCGCCTCGGCAAGACAATTCATCGAGTTGGCGGTGAACATGCCGGAACATGAACCACAGGTGGGGCAAGCGGACCGCTCGATGTCGGCGACGTCATCGTCCGACACGTTCTTGTCACCAGCGCTCATCATGGCGGAGATGAGATCGACCTTGACCTCTTGGCCGGCGAGGCGGGTCTTTCCTGCCTCCATCGGCCCGCCACTCACGAAGATGGTGGGGATGTTGAGGCGGAGCGCGGCGTTGAGCATGCCTGGTGTGATCTTGTCGCAGTTGGAGATGCAGACCAGCGCATCCGCGCAGTGCGCATTCACCATGTACTCGACTGAGTCGGCGATGAGATCACGGGAAGGAAGGCTGTAGAGCATGCCGCCGTGACCCATGGCGATGCCGTCGTCGACCGCGATGGTGTTGAACTCCTTTGCCACACCACCGGCCTTCTCGATCTCTCTCGCCACGAGCTGGCCCAGATCCTTGAGGTGCACGTGGCCGGGCACGAACTGGGTGAAGGAGTTGGAGATGGCGATGATCGGCTTGTCAAAGTCGTCGTCGGTCATGCCGGTGGCACGCCAGAGGGCGCGGGCACCGGCCATATTGCGGCCGTGGGTGGTCGTTCGAGATCGCAGCTCGGGCATCGGCACAGGATAGTTCGAACCTCACGATGTGCCCGACGGCGGATACATGCATCGGTCAGACTTCGTTGATGGGACTCTCTTCACTTGGCCGCGGAACACCACGGTCGGCGGCAACGCTGATGGCAACAGGAGTCGCGGTTCTGGTCATCGGCGCACTTCTCGACGGCGCTGTGTCGCTGGTCTTCGTGGTGGCGGGCGTCGTACTACTGGGCGCGGGGGCCGTGCTGCTCGGCCGGTTGCCGAAGCGACGAAAGGACTGAAGTTCTGTAGCGGCTATTCGTTGATTGAGCGGCTCGCTATCTCGTGGTTTGTTCTCCGGCACCACGGGCAGGTGAGCGTCGATCGTGCGAAGCTGAAAAGACCACTTCAAGATCTGTCGATCCGGCCGATGGAGGCACATGGCAGCGGAGATCCCCACAATCGTCCTGGTGGCGTTGGCCACGATGGCATGGGTGATTTCGATGCTCGACGTGGCGACAACCCGTCGCTTGCTCGTACGAAACCTCCCCAAAGAGGCCTGGTTCTTCTACGTGATGCTCTTCCCTGTGCTCGGTGGACTCGTCTGGATGTTGCTCGGCCGTCCCGCGATGGTCGAACGCAAGCTCGCTCGACAGATCGACGAGATCGTCGTACCGACCGGTCAGTTTGTTGGCCCGGAGGACACCCCCGAGTGGGCGACCTACGCACGTTCACTCGACCTGCCTCGTTCCTGAGCAGCTCCACGCTCCGCTGACGCTCGAAGGCCGCCGGCGGATAGCCCCTCTTGAGCTTCTTCTTGCGCGCTCTTGGTGAGATTTTCGACCGCTCTGCGTGAGCAGTACCCGAGTCGAATCGCCGAGGGCTTCCTCTAGCTCGCCAAGCGGGAAGCGGCTCTCCAAGACGAAGCCTCGCTCCCGCTTCCCGACGAGTCCGACGACGATCGGCCCTGCCGCCGCCAGCACGGCCCGCCTCCCCAGCTCCACCCATGGTGGTTGGAGTCGAGCGGGGGGTGGGTGTCACACGGCTCCGCCATGATGAGGACGTGACCGACACCAGTTCGACGCTCGGACAGCAGGCGCTGCAGTTCCAGGAGATGCACGAAGGCGACGGGCCTGCCTTCGTGATGCCGTGCGCGTGGGATGCCGCCTCAGCACGGCTCTTCGAGCACGCCGGTTTTCAGGCGCTGGGTACGACGAGCGGTGGCGTGAACTGGAGTGCCGGTCGGCAGGACTACGTCTACGCGGTGTCACGAGCGGAGATGCTGGTGGCCTATGGCGCTATCGCTGCGGCGACGTCTCTGCCGGTGAGCGGCGATCTCGAGAACGGTTACGGCACGTCTGCAGAGGACGTCGCCACCACAGTTTCCATGGCCATCGACCACGGTCTGGCCGGGGGAAGCATCGAGGATCGAACGTCCGATCCGAGCCCAACCCTGATCCCCCTCGATCTCGCAACAAAGCGAATCGAGGCAGCGCGCCGTGCCGCCGATGCAGTGCTGCCTGGTTTCGTACTCACGGCGCGGGCCGAGTCGATGTATGCCGAGATCGACAACCCGATCGACGATGCCATCGAACGGGCCAAGCATTATCGGGCAGCTGGCGCTGACTGCATCTTCGTCCCAGGGCCGGCCGATCCAGCGATGATCTCCCGTCTCGTCAACGAGGTCGACGCTCCCATCAGTGTGGGCATCGGCTCGAGTGGTGGTGCGCTCGACGTTGCCGCGCTCTCCGCACTCGGCGTTCGCCGCATCAGCACCGGCGGCGGCATCCCTCGTGCGCTTTACCAGTCGGTGCTCGACATGAGCGCTGAGCTGCTCGGCCCCGGCAGGTTTTCGTTCACGGACCGAGCGCTGCCTGAGGACACGATCAACCGGCTCTTTCGCCCGCCGGGCTGAGTCCCTCCTACTTCTGACCGTGGGAAACGATCCGCGCACTCACCCTGCGGCACCACGCCCTGCCCCGGCGCTCTCGTCCATGGCACGTCGCACGATGCCGCTCACTCGACGGAAGCGGGCGGCGTCGGTAGGTTCTGCATCCGTGACCTCGACCGCTCCTCCACAACCCGCTGCGAGCCCCACGATCGAGGAAGCGGTCGCCGTCGCCGATCTACGTGTGCTCGTGATGTGTCTGTTCCACCTGACCGGTGAGCGCCGGTGGCTCGAAGCGCCGTTTGTGCCGGCGCGAGACGTGCGCCTTGTGGCCGATCCCGCAGCTGGATTCGATGAGGAGACGCAGCGCAGGATCCGAACCGCAACGGTGGAGGTTCTGAAGACCGGCCAGGCACCTGTCGTCGAAGCGCCTGACGCCGATCTACTCCAGGAGATGATGAGCATCTGCCTCGGCGAAAACGTGCCCGACGAGTACGTGCCACTGATGCAGGTGGACTTCGGCTTCGTCGATGACGATCCCACGTGGCGGAACGGCGAGGCGCCGGTGTCCGCACCTGCCGTTGTCATCATTGGCGCCGGTGTCTCCGGACTCTGCCTGGCATCGAAGCTCGACGCGTTGGGCATCGAGTTCACAATTGTCGACAAGAACGCAGACGTGGGTGGCACCTGGTTCGAGAACCGCTACCCCGGCTGCGGTGTCGACACGCCGAATCACTTCTACTCCTTCTCCTTCGCCCCCAACCCGCAATGGGAGCACTACTTCTCACCACGAGACGAGATCCAGAACTACCTCGAAGACTGTGCCGAAGCGTTCGCCGTCCGAGGCCGACTCCGCCCCAGCACCGAGGTCACCGCCGCCCATTGGAACGAGGAAGAGAACGTTTGGGAACTCACGCTCGATGGCCCGCGGGGCACCGAGCAGATGCGGGCATCGGTCGTTGTCCCCGCAACCGGCCACTTCAACATCCCCGCTCCCGTCACCTTCGAGGGACAGACGACCTTCACCGGCGACATCCTGCACACAGCCCGCTGGCCAGCGGGTACCGACCTGCGCAGCAAGCGGGTGGCGGTGATCGGAACGGGAGCTTCCTCGATGCAGCTGTGTCCCACCATCGCTCCCACCGTCGAGCACCTCACGATCTTCCAGCGCACACCTCAATGGGTCCGACCGCTGGCCGAGTACAACGACCGCGTCGAACCCGACTCGCAGTGGCTTTTCGAACACCTGCCCTTCTACGGGAAGTGGTACCGGTTCACTCAGTTCTGGCGCTACGGCGACGGTCTTCTCCGCTTCCTCAAGAAGGACCCCGAGTGGCATGACCCGGATCGGTCGCTCAATCGGGTCAACGACCGGCACCGCCAGGAGATGGCGAAGCACATCGAGTCCGAACTCGCCGAGCGCCCCGACCTGATCACGAAGTGCATCCCCGGCTACCCGCCGTTCGGAAAGCGGATTCTGCTCGACAACGACTGGTACAAGACGCTGCTCCGAGACAACGTCACGCTCGAAACCAACGGCGCCACCTCGTTTGAAGCCAATGGCATCCGCACCGGTGCCGGCGACCTTCACGAGGTCGACGTCGTGATCATGGCTACGGGCTTCGACGTCACCACGCTCACGTCACGAATCGACGTTCGAGGCATCGGTGGCCTGAGCTTGGCTGAGGATTGGAAAGACGAGAATCCCACGGCCCATCTCGGCGTTTCCGTTCCCAACTTCCCAAACATGTTCCTGATGTACGGGCCGAATACGAACAGCGGCCACGGCGGCAGCGGTATGTGGCTCGCCGAAACGCAGAGCCGCTACATCGCCGGGCTCATTGCGTCGCTGGCCGAGGCAGGCGTCGCCGCCATCAACGTGAAAGAGAGTCGGCGGGCCGAGCACACCGACATGATCGATCAGATGCACGAGGAACTCGTCTGGACTCACCCAGGCACCGGCACGTACTACCGCAACAAGAACGGCCAAGTCCGGAGCCCGATCCCGTTCCGCCTCGTCGACTATTGGCACATGACCCGAGAGCCGAATCTCGACGACTTCCACCTCATCGCCTGAGCCCTGCGTTACTCGACGGCGCCAGCTCGTCGATGCGGAGCGCGACGCTGAACGATTTTCTTGGGCGGAAAATGCACACCCGGGTGTGCGTTTTCCGCCCAGATCTCAGCCGGGGCCGGCCCTAGAGCCAGGGACGGAACTGAACCTCGGCCTGCACCTGACCGCCGGGCAGCTCGACCGTCCACTCGCCTTCGTCGAGCCATGCCTTCGTGACTTTCTCGGGGCCGTCGTCACCCACACGCTTGGCAATCGCCATCCCGATAGCAGCGCCGACGGTGTGACCCCACATGCCCCCGGTGATGTAGCCGACGCGCTCTCCGCTTCGGAAGACGGGCTCATTGTGATGCAAGAGGTGCGGTTGCTCGGCGTCGGCGTCCTGCAGCAACTTGATCTGCACGAGTCGCTGGGTTGCCCCAACTTCACGTTGGGCGACTACCGCCGCCTTGCCTCGGAAATCGCTTTCCTTGTCCCACGCAACAGCGAAGGACAGGCCGGCTTCGACGGGGGTGTCGTCGGGGCTGATGTCATGACCCCAGTGTCGGTAACCCTTCTCGAACCGAAGCGAGTTGAGCGTCATGTAGCCGCAGAGTTCGAGGCCGTGCGGATCGCCCGCAGCCTTGATCGTGTCGAACACATGCACCGCAAACTCGCTCGGCACGTAGAGCTCCCAACCCAGCTCGCCGACATAGCTCATGCGGTTCGCCATCACGAGCGCAGAGCCAATCTCGATCTCCTGGTTCGTGGCGAACGGGAACGCCTCGTCAGAAAGATCGGATTGCGTGAGCGGCTGGAGGAGATCACGAGCGTTCGGACCCATCACCGCAATGCAGGCGTAGGCCGAGGTGATGTCGGTGACCGTCGCATTGCGGTCGCGCACTGCCCGCTGAAGGGTGGTCAGATCCCTCACCCGAGTGCCAGCGCCGCCGATCACCCAGAAGGCGTCCTGTCCCACTCGGCTGATGGTGAGATCGGCCTCGATGCCGCCGTTGTCGTTGAGCCACTGGGTGTACACCGAGGCGCCGACCTCGCCGTTCACGGGACCGGAGGCGAGGTGGTCGAGCACCTCTGCGGCTTCCCCTCCCTGCACCAGGAACTTCGCGAAGGACGTGAGGTCGAACATGCCGACCTTCTCCCGCACCGCCTTGTGCTCCACACCGTTGGCCTCATGCCAGTTCTGGTGACTCCAGGAGTACTCCATCTCCGCTTCGATCCCGAGCTCAGGGCGAGCGAAGAAGGCGGGCCGCTCCCAGCCATTCAGGTCGACGAAACATGCGCCGGCCTCGGCCATGCTCTCGTGCAGGGGCGTGCGACGGACACCCCGACCGGTTTCATAGGTGCGGTGCGGCCAGTGGTCGGCGTAGAGCAGACCGAGGACCTCCACGGTGCGCTCGCGAACGTACCGCTCGGAGGACTGGAAGCGCTCGAAGCGACGGATGTCAACGTCATGGATGTCGAACGGCGGTGCGCCCTCCACGATCCACTCGGCCAGTGCCATACCCGCGCCACCCGCCGACTGGATGCCGATCGAGTTGAAGCCAGCGGCGATGAAGAGCCGATCCATCTCCGGCGCCTCGCCGAGGATGTACGCATCGTCGGGCGTGAAGCTCTCCGGTCCATCGAACAACAGCCGAATGCCCGTCTCATGGAGCACGGGGATCCGGTCCATGGCCGGGCCGAGCCAAGTGGCGAGGTGCTCGGGGTCAGGATCCATCGTGATGAACGACTTGTCGATCGGCGGCGGCCCCTCGGCCGGCCACACCCGGGCGACGGGCTCGAACAGGCCAACCAACATGGCGCCACCAGCCTCAGGCTTGAGATACGCCCACTTATCGGGATCCCGCAGAATGGGCATCTCGGCGTCGATGCCCTTCACCGGTTCGGTCACCACGTAGTGATGTTCCGCTGCTTGCAAGGGAACGTGCACGCCGTGCTTCGCCGCGAGGTGGCGGGTCCACAGACCGCAGGCGAGCACGACCGTGTCGGCGGTGATCTCCGTGCCATCGTCGGTTACGACGCCCACAACCTTGGGGTGGCCACTCGTCGCCGAGCGCTCCACGAGGAGGTCGGCCACACCGACACCCTCACGAATTGTGGCGCCACCCATGCGAGCGCCACGGGCCAACGCCATCGTGCAATCCGATGGCCCAACAGTGCCGTCGTTCGGTAGCCAGATACCGCCCAGGAGGTCAGAGGTTTCGCACTGCGGGAAGCGTTCTTTGATCTCGTCGGCAGTGATTTCGGTGGCTTCGACGTTCAGATAGCGAGCCATGGCCGCGGTCCGTCGGAACTCTTCCCAACGCTGAGGCGTCGACGCCATCGAGATGGCCCCGGGCTGGCGAAAGCCAGCATCCTGGTCGGTCTCTTCCTTCAACCCGGCATACAGGTCGAGGCTGTAGCGGGCGAGCTTGGTCTGGTTCTCGGTCGACCGGAGCTGAGCCACGAGACCGGCGGCGTGCCAGGTCGTGCCACCCGTCAGTTGATGCCGCTCGAGGAGCAACACATCGGACACGCCCTTCTTGGTGAGGTGATACGCGATCGAGGCGCCGACGATGCCGCCGCCAACGACGATGGCGCTGGTATGCGTGGGCAGCGTTGATGTGGATCGTGGTGCAGCAGCCATGCTCACCGTCCTTCTGGTTCTCGGTTGTCAGGGATCTGCGCATCGGACTCTTGCTCGAACGCAGTGCAAAGCAGATCGATGAGATGCTCGAAGCTCTCATCGGGTCCCGGGGGTGCCGGGTTTCCGTCGCCGATCTCGAACGAGACAAAGCCATGCAGGGCACTGCGCAACGCTCGTGCGCCGTGCACGACATTCGTGTCACTCAAGCGGTAGCCCCGAAGGGCAAGGCACAAGACCTCGAGCACGCGGCTGACCGCATCCTCGAGTTCGGGGTCCCCGGCGACGGGGAAGTTCTCGGTGGACCGATACCGGCCCGGATACTGCTGGCCATACGCCCGCCACGCGGCGGCCACGGCGCGAACCGCGTCGGTCCCCGCCCGCCCAACACATGCTTCCGCGCATGCTGCGGCGAGTTCGGCCCGAGCGGCAAGCCCCACGCCTCGCCACAAATCGTTCACGTTGTCCACGTGGCGATACAGCGCGGGCTGAGTGACGTCAGCCGCCTCAGCGACTCGGGTCAAGGTCAGAGCCTCGTGCCCATCGGCATCGATGATGTCGCAAGCGATCGCAATGACCGCTTCTCGGTCGAGGGCAGGAGACGGCATGGATCAGTGACGGAGCTGTTCGTTCTCGGGGTCCCACACGGGGCCGTCAAGGACGGTGGCTTTGCGCATCTCGTTGAGGATGAGCACGCCCAGCTCAGTTCCGGGAGCGGCGACGTCGCCGGTCACGTAGGCGAAGGCCAGGCTCTTGTCGACCGTAAAGCCGTAGCCACCGCTGGTCGTGAGTCCGACAGCGCGGTCGCCGGCGAAGACGCTCTCGCCGCCAAGGCAATCGGCCGCGCCTTCCACGTCGGGTACATCGACGTCGAGGTAGACCAGCTTCCAATCGGTGCCGGTTGGCGGCTTGAGGGCGTCGCTACCGATGAAGTCGCCACGGTCGGGTCGAACCCAGCGATCGACACCGGCCTGCAGCGGTGTGATGTCGTGGGTGAGTTCGAAGCGGGTGAGGTATGCCTTCTCCATGCGGAGTGAGTTGAGGGCGTGGTTGCCGAAGTCGGCCAGGCCGAGATCGTCGCCCTCACTGTTGGCGGCCCACAGACCTTCGTAGACGGCGAGCGCATGCTCGGCAGGAACATGGAGCTCCCAGCCGCGGGAACCGGAGAAGCCGACTCGAAGCGCACGAAGCTCCACACCACACACCGTGATCTCCTGCGAGGTGAGGAAACCGAAGGCCTCGTTCGAGACGTCGGCGTCGGTACAGCGGGCGAGGAGTGGGCGAGCGTTCGGCCCGGCCAGCACAATCGTGTTGATCTCCCGTGTGCGATCGGTGATCGTGACATCGCGATCACCGATGTGCTGGTTGAACCAGTCGAGGTCACGAACGTGACCGACGGGACCGGAGATCACGTAGAAGCGATCGTCGCCGAGGTGGGTGATTGTGACCTCGGTCTCGACCCGACCCTTCTCCGTCAGCACGTAGTTCAGGGCGATGCGGCCGACGGTCTGGGGCACAATGCCGGTGGTCATGTGCTCGAGGAAGGCTCGGGCATCGGCACCGCCAACCTCGAACTTCACGAACGCACTGAGATCCATGATGCCGACGCGTTCACGCACGGCCTTGCACTCTTCGCGCACGGCCGGATACCAGTCAGGGCGACGCCAACCGTGGGCGTCTTCCAGCGGTTGATCCTCGGGCACGAACCACTTCGGCTGTTCCCAGCCATAGGCCTGACCGTGGAAGGCACGCTTCTCGACGAGGCGCTCGTACATGCCGGAGGTCCAGACGGGGCGGGCGAGCAGCTTCTCCTCCCCGGGCGGATGGACCCGGAACATCCACTCGTAGTCCTCGATGGACTTGGTGCGGATGAACTCCTGGTCAGCCCAACCGAAACGGCGGGGGTCGTAGTGACGGAGGCTGAGTTCGGTCTCGCCATGCACCATCCAGCGGGCCAGCTCTCGACCAGCGCCCGGGCCCCAAGCCAGACCAATGGAGGAACCGGTGTTGAGCCAGTAGTTCTTCACGCCCGGTGCGGGGCCGAGGAGCATGTGCGCATCGGTGGTGTGGGTGATCGCACCGTGCACAACGCGCTTGATGCCGACGTTGCCCATCACCGGCACACGCTCGAAGGCCTCGGCGAGCCAGGGAGCAATCTTGTCGTAGTCGGCAGGGAACAGCGGGTTCTCCGCATCCCACGGCACGCCCTCATCCCAAATGCTCTCGGCGCCACGGGTTTCGTAGATGCCGATGAGACCAGCCGTCTGCTCCTGCCGGATGTAGCCAGCAACCTTGTTGTCTCGCATCACGGGCATCTCGATGCCGTGCTCGACCAGCTCGGGTACTTCCTCGGTCACGAGGTAGTGGTGCAGCACGTTGGCCTGGGGCACGTTGAAGCCACTGAACAGGCCGACCTGGTGGGCGTAGCAACCGGCGGCATCGACGACGTGTTCACACACAACCGTGCCCTTCTCGGTCACCACTTGCCACTCACCGTTCGGCAGTGAGTTGACCTCCAACACCCGGTTGCGACGGCTGACCGTCGCCCCCATCTGGCGAGCGTGGTTGGCAAACGCCATGGTGACACCAGAGGGATCGACGTGCCCTTCACCCTCGGTCCAGATGGCGCCCTTGACGCCGGTCATGTCGTAGAACGGGCTCTTCTCCTGCGCCTCGTCGGCGCTGATCAGTTCGATCGGGTAGCCGAGGTAGCGGCCAGCTCCGAAGTGGGTGCGAAGCGCATCCATCTCATCATCGGTGAAGGCGAGGCGGAGTCCGCCCGGCTGGTGGAACGAGATGCCCTGGCCCGTTTCCTGCTCGAGGCCTTCGTACAGCTCGATGGCGTAGTGGTGAAAGGCCGCCGTCGTGTAGTCGCCAACGGATCGGGTGATTTGCCCGGCCGCATGCCACGTGGAGCCCGAGGTGAGCTCGGCCTTTTCGATGAGGATGGTGTCGGTCCACCCTTCCTTTGCCAGATGCCAGAGCAACGACGCGCCATGCACGCCACCACCGATGATCACCACTCGAGCTCGTTCGAGCACTTGAACCCCTTGTTCGACTGCTGAGGCGGCTGTTTGCCTGCCTTACCAAAGAGTGAGAGTGTCTCACAGATCCGTGAGGGTGTCGAGAGCCGACGCCCCCTTCCGTTCGCCCCCCAAACCCTCAGAATTGCCGCGCTCATGCACCTCAGAGGTACATCAACGCGGCAATTCTGGGAGGGAATGGCCGCGTGGAGCGTTGTCAGCCGAGTGCGAGACGCTTGTCAGTTCTGGGTCAGGGCCCAGTGGGCGCCGAACATCTCTTCTTCGGTTGGCTCGTCGAGCTCGATCGTGCGGACGAGGTGGGTGATGTTGATGAAGTGGTTGATGTTGAGGTTCTCCGAAATCGAGTTCCCGGCCCACGTACCGCACCCCATGCTCAGCGTGAAGGGCATGCCGTTGTCGAACGAGCCACCGTTGCCGAACGTGTGAGCCTGGTTCAGCAGCACCCGAACGACCGGTAGCTCCTCGGCCAGGCGCCTGGCCTGATCCTCATCTGCTGTGTGGATGCCGACGGAGTGTCCGATGCCCTGCACCAGCAAAACCTGCTCTACCAGCTTGATCGCGTGATCGAAGTCCTGGGCCCGATAGATCGTCAGCACGAGCGAGAGCTTCTCCCCCGTCAGCGGCCGGTCGGCCCCCGGCTCAGGTTCCTCCACCATGACGAAGCGGTCTTCGTCGCTACCACCCAAGTCGAAGGCCGCCCGAAGCTCCACGTAGTCCTTGGCGATGTACTGCCGATTGATCTGCCCGTCCGGGAAAAGGCGGGTCACTACTCGTTCCGCTTCAGCAGCGTCGGCCCGGTATCCGCCGACGTTGGCCAGCGCCACCATCGCTTCCTCGTACACCTCGTCGAGGATCACCAGCGAGTTCTCCGACGAACACGAAGTGGCGTTATCGAAGGTCTTGGACCGCAGGACCTTCTCTGCCGCATCGGCGAGATTGGCCGACGCGTCGATGATCACCGGCACGTTGCCCGCCCCGACGCCGATCGCCGGGGTTCCGCTGGTGTAGGCCCGCCGCACGTTGTTCTGCGAGCCGGTGGCGACGATGAGGTCGGCCTTGGCCATCAACTCTTGGGTGCCCTCTCGAGTGACCGGGGTCGGCAAGACCTGGACGAGATCGACCGGAGCGCCGATCTTTGCCAGCTCGGCCCGGGCCAACTCACAGGCTGCGAAGGTCGTGGACCAGCCGCTCGGCGACGGCGCAATCACCACAGCGTTCCCGCCTTTGATCGCCATCATCGCCTTGTTGATCGGGGTCGCCGCGGGGTTCGTCGACGGCGTGATTGCCGCGACGACCCCCACGGGTTTGCCGTATCGAGTGAGACCCGTGGCCGGATCATCGTCGATCACACCGACCGTCTTCGCTCGCATCAGATCTCGCAGCGTCCCGAGCGTCTTGCGTTGGTTCTTCGTGATCTTGTCGGCCACGTTCCCGAGTCCGGTGTCTTGCACAGCGAGTTCAGCCAGTGCTCGAGCTGAAGATGGCTCGTAGAGCGACCACGCCACCGCCGTGACCGCACGGTCGACCTCGGCCTGGCTGGAACTGGCGAAGTCCGCCATCGCCGCCCGCGCCCGATCGATGCAGCGGTCGACATCAGAGACGGATGACACGCCGTCAGCAGGCAGTTTCTTGTCGCTCAACGTTGTGCCTTCCCTGCGAAGCCAGTTCGCTCGGTCTCTCGGATGGTGAGAGGATCCCACGAATGGATGAGAGCCGCCAAGACTCCAAGAGAACGCAGCTGAGCTCGGAGTTGGTGATCGAAACAGCGGCCGCGATCGCCGACGACGAGGGTCTGGACTCGGTGACGCTGACCCGAGTGGCGAAGGAGCTGGGAACCAGCCAGCCAGCGCTCTACCGCCACGTCGAGAGCTACGACGATCTCATTCGCTCCCTCGGCCTGCGGGGCCGCGAGATTCTGAGCGATCGCTTGACAGAAGCGGCCGTGGGCCTCTCTGGTCGCGATGCCGTGCGGGCAATGGGCCTCGCCTGGCGAAGGTTGGTTTCCGATCATCCCGGCCTCTACTCCGCCACCGATCGCTACCCGTGCGCCGGCGACGACGAACTCGAGGAGGCCGTTGATCGGATCGTGGCCACGCTCGGTCATGCCGTGCGGGGCTTCGACCTCACCGAGGACGACGCCGTCCATGCGGCCCGAACGTTGCGCAGCGCGTTTCACGGCTTCGCTCACCTCGAATCCGGAGACGGTCACCCGCTGAAGCAGGACCTCGATGATTCGTTCGATCATCTGATCGAACTGCTGTGCGCCGGTATCCAAGCCGTGCGTCCCTGAAGTACAGTTTCGCCTCAGTTTCCCGGTTCCGATCCGGTTGTTCGATCCTCACTCTCTGAGCGGCGCCTCGTCGGCGACCCGCTGACCCACCTCTCTAGGAGTTCACGATGGCCACGCCGCCCCCCGCCGCACCCAAAGAACCGATGCAGTGGTGGCAGCCCCTGATCGGCGCCGTCTTCGCTGTGATCGTCGTGACGGGACTCGGCTTGGCCACGGCAGCCTCGTTCGACAACGAGATGCCGGACAAGTACGACAGCCACGGCGACGAGCACTCCGACGAAGAGCACGGCGATGACCACAGTGACGATGACCACGGCGATGGTGATCACAGCGACGACCACGCTGACGACGAGGATCACTCCGACGAGGGCTGAGCCCGCATTCTGACGCTCCCCAGCTCGGGTCTCGAGCGTCCAAAAGTTCTTCGGGCAACCCTGCCCTGGATATAGACGCTCTCACGGTTTGGTTATAGGGTCTCACTCATGACTCGGATGACCCCTTCTGAAGCTTTTGTTGAGACCTTGGTGGCGAATGGTGTGACCGACATGTTCGGGATCATGGGTTCGGCGTTTATGGATGCGATGGATATTTTTGCTCCTGCTGGGATTCGTTTGGTGCCGGTG
>CALKTH010000018.1 GCA_937997485.1 uncultured Acidimicrobiales bacterium
CTCGAACAGTTCGTTGTCCAGATACCGGTAGTTGATGTTCTGGTGCACGAGTCGGGCCTTGAATCCAGCGGTCAGGGCCTCGAGGTAGTGGTCAGAGTTGGGCATGCAGTAGGCGATGTGGTCACCTGGAGCGACGCCTTCCGCGGCCAACACGTTGCGGGCCAGGCGGTTCGAGCGCTCATGCAGCTCGCACCAGGTTCGCGTCCGATCACCGTGGATCAACGCGACTCGATCGGGTACCCGCTGGCCGACCGCCTCGAGCAAGTCGCCGTAGTGCCACGCGAGCGCGCTCATTTCGCAGCCGCCTCCTTCAGGACCCGGAGAAAATTGGCGCCCCAGATCTTGGCGATGTCCTCGTCGCCGTAGCCCCGCTCGACCAGGGCTGTCGTGATGTTGCGCGACTTGCTTGCATCAAGCAGTCCACCGATTCGACCCCCGCCATGATTGAAATCGTTGCCGATTCCCACGTGATCGGACCCAACGCGGTCCACGACGTAGTCAATGTGGCGGATCATGTCGTCGACGCTTCCTGCCCCGATGACTCCCATGATCTCCATCTGGAAGGCGTGCTTCTGCTTATTGTCCGCCAGCTCCCAGTACAGCTCGTACGGGTAGCTGTAGTCGGCGGCCAAGCCGTACTTGGCTCGTACCGCAGCGATACCAGCGCGTGCCTCAGCCGATGAAGCATCGACGAGAGATGGACCGAAGCCGGAGATGTGGATCACGCCGCCGGCTGCGGCGATCGCATCGATCTCGTCGTCGGAGAGGTTTCGATTCACGTCGGACATTGCCCGAGCGTTCGAGTGACTGGCGATCACCGGGGCCGACGACAGCTCAACGGTCTGCAGCGTCGCGGCCTTCGACATCTGGGAAACGTCGACGATCCCGCCCAGGGCGTTGATTCGGGCAACCGCCCGGCGACCGAGCGTTGACAGTCCGCCATGTTCTTCGGACTGTTCGTAGGCGTTCGTTCTCTTGTCGAAGATCGGCCGGGACGAATCGCAGTAGTCGTTGTGCCCCATGTGGATCAGAGCGAACACTCGACAACCGGCCTGGTAGAAGGTGTCGAGTACCTCGATGTTGCCTTCGAGGGCCCGAGCGTTTTGAAAACCGAGAACCACTGCGGTGCGCCCGGACGCACGGACCTCGAGGATCTCCTCCGCTGTTCTCGCCAACGCGAGCGTGGTCGGGTTCTCGTCGACCATCGCTTGGATGTGGCTCAACTTCTCGTCGGCTTGGCTGCGGCCAGCCCGGTCGTGCTTTGGGGTGCGGGGCGCCCAATCGACGGCGACGCACATCACGACCGCACCCACGCCTCCGGTAATCAACTTCTCAGGGGCGACCATCGAGACGCCGTCCGGTCCCAACATCAGCGATGTCGCCGGATCGAGGACGACATCGGCATGCGCGTCGAGCACGAGGCATTGCTGATGGATCGCCTTGGCTCGGGCCAACAGTTC
This sequence comes from uncultured Acidimicrobiales bacterium, assembly GCA_937997485.1. Lineage (GTDB taxonomy): Bacteria > Actinomycetota > Acidimicrobiia > Acidimicrobiales > SZUA-35 > SZUA-35. The sequence goes on from CALKTH010000018.1 coordinate 1,461, forward strand.
GGGGTCGGTCTGCGCTCGTGGCGTGTCCATGGCCGAGTCTGGCACATACGGTGCGAGGCAATGGCATGGACGATTCGCGACCGGGGCCGCTACGAAGCGGAGCCGACGAAGGGCTCTCGCTTCGTCGCCCATCTCGCTCCAGTTTCGGATGAGACCGCCGCAAAAGGCTTTCTGGCCGAGGTGGCAGCAGAGTTCCCCGATGCGAGCCACCACTGCTGGGCATGGAGGCTCGACTCGCCATCGATCGAACGGGCCGGTGACGACGGCGAGCCGTCCGGTTCAGCGGGCCGACCCATCCTTGCCCAGCTCACGGGGCGCAATGTGATCGACGTCGCTGTAGTCGTGAGCCGGTGGTTCGGTGGCACAAAGCTCGGTGTCGGCGGCCTGGTTCGAGCGTACGGAGGAGCCGCAGGCGAGGCGCTCGAGCGTGCCGCCTCGGTGCCGTGGCTCCGGCTTACCGATCTCGTGGTGGTCCACGGTCATGAAGACGCCAATGCGGTGGAGCGCGTTCTCTCCGCTGCCGGAGCAGTCACCACAAACGTCTCATGGGCTTCTGACGTGACCCGTTCCGTCACACTGCCCGAAGCCGACGTCGAGTCACTGTGGGCCGCCCTGGCCAACGCCACTCGGGGACGAGTGCAACCCCCCACCCAGCCGTAGACAGCGAAACGACTTGCTTGGCCCGCGACCGCTTGGAACTGCGGGGTCTTGGAGGCCCGTCGTCTTGGAGGCGCGTCGTCTTGCTCTCAGTGTGCAGATGCCGCAGCCAGGCTCTGAAGAGCAGCCGCTCCCAGCGGACTGAGCTCTGGCCCGCTGGCAAGCGGCCTCAGAAGCTTGCGTTCGTTCGCAGTCAGCGATGCAGCTGACCGATCCGCAGGACCCAAGAGACGGGCGAGAGCGTCCACATCGCGCACGTGCTTCGACCGACTTGCTTTCGACTGCGAAGAAATCTTCGCGACTGCGGCAGCCTTGCCGATGAGCGCCCCGACAAGGTTCGGCCGCCGAATCTCGGCTGAGAGCCCATTCATCTCAACCTTCACGACTCCACTTCGGCGAAACGCCTGTGTTGTGCCCGGAACCTCAATGGTTCGCCCGGCACCGATTCGGAGTTGCGCTCGAGCGCCAAGCCGTTCAGGAGCGAGCACGTCCACCACTGCGGCGTCTCGCCGATACCGGTGTGCTGTCCCGTCGGGACCTGGGACGTCTTGGGCAAATCCAGCCGCGGAAAGCACTCGGTGCACCCGGGAGAGGCCCGTGGGCTCGGTTCGCAGGTCAACGACGACGTCGATGTCATCGGTCGGGCGCATGTCCATCGATTGCCGCTCGAGCTCGTGGAGGAAAACCATCTGTCCACCCACGAGCAGCCAGTTCCTACTCAGAGTGGGAGCGATTTCGATCAAGGCTCTCCACGAGGCTGCCTGTCCACCGGCCATGGCAGGAAGGTCAACGGCCGCGTCAACCATGAGCAGCGATCAGGTTCTCCGCTGCGACCCAATGACGAGGATCGCCAGACTCCATCAGATCGAGTGCGACCGCTGCTCTCGGCGCAAGCCTCGAGCCGGCATCATTGCTGAACGACAGACGTTGCACCGTCGGCCACACAGCATCGGGAACCACCCGGAGCACAACAGGACCGAGCGCATCTCCGACGACAACGACGCTGGAACCAAGATCTTCGAACGTGTCAGCAGACAGGTACAGGTCTAACTCACCGTTGCTTTGCGCCAGCGGTTCGCCCCACTCAATGGCCGCGTCGACCCCGCTTCGGACGGCCCCTCGTTCAGCAACCAGGAGACTGGCGTCGGCGACGCTCATAGAGAAGCGGTGCCGCTTGCCGCGGTTGCGATAGCGCGAGACGTTGGACAAGTCAGGGTCGCCCCGAGCAATGGCCTCCCATGCGCCCTTCGCTGCAAGCGGTCGGCCCCGTCGGTTCGCCGCCTGCTGACGAGCCAAGACCGCACCGCTCGGAACAGCCCACGCGTTGCCGAATCGAACGCCAGGAAGGTCACCGGCGATGACGAGCTGCCGCACCCGCTCAACCGAAAGCCCAAGCTGCCGAGAGGCGTCAGCCAACGAGAGCAGATAGGTCCGCATGGGATCAAATATATTGGACTAGTCCAATATTTACAAGAGTTGGGTGGTGGGCGCTTCAGGGAGCGACTGGCGATAGCCCGAGGAAGCGCTCGATGTTGCCCGCGTAGAACGCCGCTCGAGCATCGTCGTCAACACCATCCATTGTTGCTTCGAACTTACGGATGGGGTCGCTCGACCCCTCGGGGTGCGGGTAGTCCGAGGCAAAGCAGAGCATCTCAGAACCGAGTTGCTCCATCAGCCAACCCACGGACTCACCAGCAAAGGGCGACACCCGGAGACGCTCCCGAGCGACTTCTGACGCGCTGCGGGTCCGAGGCGACACGTGGCGAGTCGTTCGCTCGACGAAGTCGAGCTTGTGCAACCAGCCGGGCACCCAAGACGCACCATGCTCGAGCGACAGGCAGCGCAGGCCCGGATGCCGCTCGAAGACCTCATCGAAGATCATCGCCGAGAGGAACAGCTCGGCAGAGTTGTTCATGGCCATCAACCCAAGGGTGGTGTCAGGAGCGTCACCACCCAAGGCGTTCGACACACGGCCGTTGTTCCTGAAGCTGGGCGAGACCGGCTCGTAGTGACCGTTCACCGCGATATGGAAGAGAACGGGAATGCCTCGCTCGGCAAAGCGAGCCCACACGGGATCGAAGTCCGGATGCGTGAACGAGCGAGCCGTCGGGTCGGCCTCGTTGGTGTCGAGCATCACGGTGTAGCAGCCATCAGCGAAGGCTTCGTCGAGCAACGAGCCAGCAATCTCCGGCCCCAGCGAAAGAGGTACGTAACCACCAGCGAGCAGTCGATCGTCACCGGCGCAGAAGCGCCCCATGGCTCGGTTGTGCACTCTCGCCCCGACCTCGAGTGCCTTCGAGTCCTCGACGTGTGCGATCTGGTGTATCGAGAACGTGCCGAGCACGATCTGGTATTCGAAGCCCAGCACGTCGAGGGCGTGTGAGCGGTCAGCCGGATCAAACGCTCCCAACCGGGACCAAGGATTTCGCCGAACGTCGAACATCGTGGCTTCGAACGTCGCCATCACTTCCGGATCCGCATTGCGGCGGGCCAGATAGTCCCGGCCCCTTTCGATGGCATCGAGCGACACCGGCAGTTCCGTCTGCCCATCGATGGGCACCAGGTGCGGGAGTTCATCAGGAGTGGCTACCGCATGAAGAAAGTCGTCGAGCTCGAAGAGATGGCTGTCCACGTCAAAGATGCGCCGACCGGCTGCGTAGGTCACGTCCACTCCCCTTTGTCCGATCTGTCGTTCACGGACCCTCTTATTTGAGTAGAGCCAAACAAGCACTGTCAAACTACGCTCGCCGCATGTCCGACCGACCTCGACGCCTGGCCCCCGAGGATCGACGTCAACAGCTCTTGGATGTCGCCCGGGATGTCGTGGAGCTCGACGGTGCTGCGGCGTGCACGGTCGAAACGGTGAGTCAGCGGGCCAACGTCACGTCCCAGCTCGTGCACCGCTACTTCGGAACACGGATCGCCCTCCTCCAGGAGCTCTTCCTGCGTGAGGCCGATCGCTTCCAGGCCGAGGTGCGAGCGAACCTGGCCGCGGCGAGCGGATTCGAAGACATCGTGCGAGTGTTCGTGACGGCCAACTTCGATCAGCTCTCGTCGGCGACTGCCATCGGTCAGCTCCGAGTTCTGCCCGAGATGCAGTCCATTCGAGCCGAGCGGCGCCGTTCAGGCCGACGAGATGCCGAGCGAGTTCTCGTCGCCGCCTTGGCCAACGAGTACCCGGGGACGTCCGATGGCACGGCCGACACCATCGAATTCGTCCTTCGGCTCGGGTCGGCGGCATCGATCGAAGCGGGCAATCTCTCCGCCCGACGCCCAAGGAGTGACCGCTCCGCAGACATCGAACGCGCCGTGAAGTTCATCCTCGCTGGCATTCGCGAACTCGTGGACACTGCTCCACCTCATCGCATGAGGAACAAACAATGACCGACGTTCGCCCTGCAGTGACGCTGCCATCGCTTCTCGGTGAACTTTTCGTTCCGCCACCTCAAAGTCCGACCCTGACCGGACTCTGAGGTGGCAGTTCACCGTTGACAGGTCAGCCGTGGCTCAGGAGAACCGTGTTGCCGTTCTCGACGTGTGTGATCGTGAACGCTCCAGCCAAGAGGTCCGCTTCGAGTGTGGCCACGGTGTCGCCGTTGGACCACCGAAGACCGAGGTGGTTCGGGCCGAGATCGAGCACGGCAAGCGTGCCGTCGAACGCGCTCGACGTATTGCGGAGCCGCATCATGGTCAGCTGATCGAGCACGACGTCGCGCTCCATCCCAGCGGCAACGTCCTCTGCCGTCAGATTCGTGCGATTGATCTCCTTGTGGCCCCCGCTTCCGCCGCGGTCCGCCGCCTCGACGTCGTTGACACCTGCGAAGAGATCGAGATACCAGACCTGAGGGGTACCTGGCATGAAGAGCTGGATCGCCCGAGCCAACCGAAGCCGATCCTCGCTCTCGCCGAGCGCGCTGAAGAACGTGGTGTTCACCTGGTAGTACGAGATCTTCGTGCCGTCGGGGCCAAAGAGGTTCTTGACCCGGCCACCTCGCTCGAGAAGTCGCTCAATGATCACATCGATCGTTTCGTCGTCGACAAGACCATCTTCTCCCCCGCCTCGGAGATCGATGACCGGGATCCCATCGTGACAACCGAGCATGTTGACCGTCTTCAAGTCCCGGTCAACGATCTCGCTCACCCACCGGAGCAAGCGTCCGCTCTCGCCAGAATCGATCGCGTCGATCACTAGGCCGGGAAAGAAAAAGTCGTAGACGGGATAGTCCTGCGACGAGAGCTCCTCGTGCAGCCCACTTCCGTATTCGGAATGGATCTCGGGGAGCAGAATCAGCCCGCAGTCTTCGGCGATCGAGCGCAAGCGCGCCAGGTAGTCCCAGGTGCCCGGCGTGTTGAAGAAGTTCGTACGACCGACCTCCTTGTGAAGATAGGCAAAGGCGTCGAGCCGCAGGATCTTCGCTCCCGCCGCGGCCAGCTTCGTGAGCGTCTCTCGGTAGAAGGCCCAGACCTTCTCGGACTCGGCGTTGAGATCCATCTGCCCGAGGTAGGTGCGCTCACCATCGACGACGTCGACCTGTTGGTAGAAAGTGTTCCAGTAGAAGCGGTCGGATCCGTCCGGAAACCGGACCGCCAGAATCGGCAGTCCTGGCTTCCGCATGAACAGCTGATCGAGATGGTCGGACGAGGGCACGATGTAGCCGTCTTCGTGGAGCTCGCCCTCACCCTCCCAGAACGCATTCCAGTCGATGAAGAAGTCGGCGAACTCCGAGTCGTCGCCGTGCGCCAGCATGTCCTGGAATTGAGGCGAGCCGACCGACAGGTGATTGAGCACAAGGTCGAACTTCAGCAGGATGTCGAGCTCAGCAAGCGCTGCGATATCAGCCTGCGAAACGAGCTCTGCGTTCACGTCGTAGTCGATGATCGAAAAGCCACGATCGAGGTCGCTGTTGAACACTGTCGGCAAGATGTAGAACAGCGAGAACACGTCCTCGAACTCCGGACGCTGGAGCATTCGGACTGTGCCTGCGAGGTCGCGATCGATGCTGTCGGGGTAGGCGTTGAGCATCACTCCATTGGGGAGGTCATGCTTCATGGCACGGGGATGACGTGGTAGTCGCGCGTGATCACGAAGTCAGCCAGGTGGCGGTGGCCAGCGATGATCTTGTGCTCGACCTTGAGCACGTTCTCGATGAAGGGATCGCCTACTTCGTTGCCCCGATTGCGCTTTTGTCGATGCTCTATCGTGTCGACACGGTTCCGGGCGATGAACACCTTGGTGTCGACATGCTTCAGAAGTGACGTGTACGTCCCTTCGGCGATGACGACCTTCGCTCCGACAAGATCGACGGTCTCGTCCTCGACAGAGTTCTCGTCGTAGTCGATCAGTGGCTTCACGATGCGGTCAGCACCATTGATCGCATCGACCAAGTTCTGCTCGAGCAGATCCAGGCGAACCTCGACGTGCGGACCGAGCCAGCTGTCATCTTCGCGCCGCTTCGCATCGTTGGAGCGGGGCGGCAAGCGGAAGTAGTCGTCCTGTCCGAGAAGGACGGCAGCGATGTCGTGCTTGGCCAGCTCATCGGCAATGGCCTTCCCTGTCTCCGACTTTCCGCTTCCGGACTCGCCAGCAACAGTGATCGTGTAGCGACCCTCCTTCGCTTGGACGCTCTCGAGGATGTCGGGCACGATGACAGCCGCCGCTGCAATGTGGTGCTCCTCGAGCACGATGATGTCACCTTTCACGGGCGGTACCTTCCTGCCTTTTGTCGCCAGATTGAGCTCTGCGCATCAGAGACCAACGCGCTCGGCGCCGACAGTAGATCAGGACGACAGACCGAGCGCGTGATCGATCTGATCATGGAAGTAGATCAGCGGCGGCTCGATCCTGCCGTACACGAGTTCGGGCAGCGCTCCGGCATCCAAGCTCTCCTGGATTTGCTCCATGAGCGCGAAGTCCTCGGTGCCCGTGACCTCGGCAACCAGGTCCAGGTTCTTGACGAAGTAGTGGTGTGCCTTTTGCGTCTCCGGGGCGTTCGGGGCATAGACGGAGACGCTGAGTCGGGAGCGGTTCACCGCAAGCGGTTCCACGACCCAGACCTCGAGGTGATCCACCTGGTGAACGATCATGCCGTTCGGTGACAGGAAGTATTGGATCGTGCCCTGCCGGAGCATCGACCACTCGTCTTCCGGCTTGGACAGTTCCTCGTGAATGTCAGAGCGGAGTCCAAGGCTGAGAACGTGCGGCCCGAACCCCTCCGAGATGAGGCAGTCAGAGTTGAACAACGGAGCGATCGAGTCCTTGTGCAAGGTCCGGATGTGGTACGTCTCAGCGAACGTGTCGAAGAACAGCTTCCAGTTCATCGCCCACTCATCGGTTCGGGTCTCGATGTGGACGTACGAGTCGAAACCGAAGGACGCCAGATCGTCTTGGGCTCCGCACAGAACCTCATCGACGTCCACCCGCTCCTCGCCCTCGGGACGAACAAAGATCAGCCCGTACTTCTCCCCCACGGGTCGGCGCAACAGATCACAGTCGATGGCCACGTCGTCGAATGCTCCGGCCGTTGCCGGGCGGGCTTTCAGGCTGCCGTCGAGGTCGTACGTCCATGCGTGATACGGGCAGGTGAGCACCCGCAGTCCGGACCCTGTCCCGCTCGGCTCCACGAGTGGCGAGCCTCGATGTCGGCACGCATTGATGTGAGCCGCCAGCGAGCCATCAGGTTGGCGCACGACCACGAGAGGCAATCCGTCCACTCGCATTGCCCGATAGGAGCCGGGCTCGGCGAGGTCACTGCTCAACCCGAAGAACACTGCCCGCTCTCGAAACAGCTTCTGCATCTCCAGGTCGAAGCGGGCGTGGTCCGTGTACGCCGTTGCCGCATTCGTCCGGCTCGCTGGGGCTTGCAAACCCTTGAAGCGCTCGCCGCTCTCCTTGGCCCGCCGAAGCAGATCCAGCTGTCGTTCGCGTCGCATGCCTTGACTCCTTCGCGAGCGGTCGTTCGATGGCTACGCATTCTTCCTTGCTCGACTTGTTCGAGCGAGCTGAAGCGCGACTTCTCGCCTCCTCGACCGTTCCGGGCGAGCGATTGGGCCGCCAAGCACTACACACTCACATCGCTCGGGAGTGCTGCTCAGTCGGTGTGCTGATCGAAGAGGAGCTGATTTCCGTCCGGATCGAGGACAACGAAGCTCGTTGGGCCGCTGTCGCCTTCGGTGGCAGCCACGACGTCAGAACCGGCGGCCACCATGGCGGCCTCGATCGCTCGGGCATCGGGCGGGTTGAACGTAACGATGTTGCTGTCGAACATGCCCTGGAACAGCCCAATCTTCGCCGCACCGTTTTCCAGCATGAGCCACGCTTCGCCGTCGCCATCAAAGGCCGAGAAGCCCAGCGTTTCGTAGAACGCCCTCGAGGCGGCGAGATCCTTCACGGCGAGGCTGAGCGAAAACGTTCCCAGATTCATTGGTGATCCTTTTGGCAGGGTGATCGGACGATGACGGCAGCATCAACGTAGATCGCCTCGGCGCGCCGAGGCGGGCAAACGCTTGACGTTCCGCCCCGCTCGGAGTTAAATGAGCATGCTCAACTAATCACCACCGAGACCATCGGCAAGGAATCGAAACATGCCCGCAGCCACCGCAAGCGACCCAATCGTGAATCGAGACTTCGCCGAGAAGTTCCTCACCGCCGTTGATCGCCCATTCTCTTATGGCGTCTACTTCCTCTTCCATGACTTCTGGGCCGAGGCATCTCAGGAAACGATCGCTGCCTACACCAAGCTCGCCACCAGCCTTCCCGGCGCAGCTGAGCTGTTCGAGGAGAGGTACCTGGCCGACCCCATCACGATGGGCGACCTCGAAGCATGCGGACCAGGAACGCTCGGCGAGAGCTTCCGCCACTTCATCGTCGACAACGGACTCGAAGTCAACCTCGCCCGCAACTACCAAGACTTCAACGAAGAACTCTCTCAGGCGGGCACGCTTGATCGACTCCCAGACGAGCTTTCGTACCTCGCCGTACGTGGCTTCCAGGTACACGACTACCTGCATGTCCTGACCGGCTTCAGCTCCAAGCCACTCGGTGAGCTCGCCCAGTCGGCGTTCCACTTCGCCCAGCTCCAGTTCCCGTACAACGCATTCCGCATCGCCGTCACGACCGCTCACGCTGCGTTCGTGAATCCGGCGCTCTCGGTCGACGTCATGGATGCACTCATGGCCGGGTGGCAGCTCGGACGGACCTGCGAGAACATTCAGTTCGTGCGGTGGGAAGAAGAACTCCACACGCCGCTCGACACCCTTCGAGACAAAGCCGGCATCGACGTCTCCACATACCGGAGCTTCTGACCAGTCATGGCCCGCCCGCCGATCACACCGGAGCAACGACGCGCCCAACGCCAAGCGATCTACGAGGCCGCCGCCGACCTGTTCGGCACCAAGGGACCGGGTTCGGTCACCGTTCGTGCCGTGGCTGATCGGGCCGGCGTTTCACAGGGCACGATTTACAACCACTTCGCCAGCCTGGGCGAACTCCAACGAGCCTTGTGGGCCGTTCCCGTCGAGCGAGCAAGCAGGGAGCTCGAGCAGCTGGCGGAATCGATCGCCGACCCCGGCGAGCGAATTCGGGCCTTGCTCGTCGCCTTCGCACAGTTCGTTTTCGACCGTCCGGACGTCCACCGCGGAGCGATGCTCTACGTGCGCCCCATCTCTCAGCCCCAGCCCGAACGGTTCGCCCCGGAACAGCTTGCATTCTTCCGCCTCCTCACTGAGGCACTCGAGGAGGCTGGTCAGGCAGGCGTCATGTCGGTCCCCGAGCCGCGCATGACCGCCGAGCTCCTGTGGGCCGCATTGCATGGGGCACTGGCCCTGCCCACCAACGCGGACATCTACGAGCTCTCGACCTCGAAAGAGCTCGCCGAGCGCATGACGAGCTTCGTTCTCGACGCACTCCAAACTCCCCCATCAAGCTGAGCCCCCGCCCACACGTCAGTATTTTGAACGCGTTCAAACAACGCGATACGTTCTCGACACCCGCACGACACGTGCGAGCCGATCACCAATGAGGAGCCACCATGACCTTGCTCGATGATCCCCGCCCTATCTCTGCCGACTCCCACGCATTGGAAAACGCCGATGTATTCGAGGGCTTGCCGGAACAGTTCGGCGATGAGGCACCCCGAATCGTGAGCAAGGAAGGCGAGGGCGATTTCATCGTTGTGCCGAGCATGCCGAACCGCTCCCGAAACGTTGCCTACATGTGTCTCGCCGGCACACGCCTCGACTATGAGACCCCGCTACCCCGTGAGCACGCGACGAAGCCGAGCGCAGGGTCGCTCTTTGACCCAGAAGTGCAGGCCTACGTCAAGGGCGGCTACGCGGCGATGCGCCCGGGTCTGACCGATGGAGCCCGCCGGCCCGACGACCAGGACATCGACGGCGTCTCAGCGGAGATCCTCTATCCCGGCTGGTTCCCGATGTTCAGCCTGCCCAACCTCGATCTGATGGTCGCTTTGCAGCGCAACTACAACGACTGGATGCATGCTCAATCCGTCGCTTCGAAGGGCCGTTTGGTTGGCCTCGCGCCGCTGCCCGTGCAGCGGCCCGAGGTGGCCGTGACTGAACTCGAGCGTGTGATCGACCTCGGCTTCAAGGGCATCGTGCTGCCGAGCAACGCTCCCCGCGGCCGTCGCTACAGCGATCCCGAGTACGACCCGATGTGGGCGAGGGCCGAGGAAGCTGGCCTGCCCGTCGCCTTCCACGTGGCCTGTATGTCCCACGTCCCGGACTGGATGAAGGCGATGAGCGATCGCGATCCGATCGTCACCTATGCCGGCAGTTCGATTCTCATCCACGACACGTTGGTTGAGTTGATGGTCCGCGGCGTGTGCGCGAAGTATCCAAACCTGAAGTTCGTTCTCGCCGAGTTCAACGCTGGTTGGGTGGCGCACTGGCTCGACAAGGTCCAGCAGGGCTGGGGCCGAGAGTTCGCAAAGGATCCATCAAGCACGGCGCCTGTCGACGTCCTCGACATCTGGAAGCGCCAGTTCTTCGCCACCATCGAAGACGACACCGCAGCGCTCCAGACTCGAGATCTGATCGGCGAAGAGACGCTGTTGTGGGGCTCCGACTATCCCCACACCGATTCGACCTGGCCGTGCTCCACCCAAGTGCTCGACGAGATGTTCGAATCCTTCTCACCCGAGACCCGCAACAAGATCACCCGCACGAACGTGGCGAACCTCTACTCGCTCTAGCCAGCCTCTCCCGTCCCCGCCCTTGCGAAATTGCAGACCTCATGTACCTCTGAGGTACATGAGGTCTGAGATTCGGCGACGGAGCGGTGCCAGGAGGGGGAACAGGAGCGGACTGATCAGAGTTCGACGACCATCTTGCCCGTGTTGGCCCCGGCCAGTAGTCCGATGAAGGCGGCACCGGCGCTCTCGATGCCCTTCATGATGGTCTCTTCCGCCTTGATGGTGCCGTCAGCGAGCCAACCGCCGACCTCGCGAACGAAGTCGTCTCGCATGTGTGCGTGGTCGCTCACGATGAAGCCCCGCATGTTGAGCCGCTTCCCAATGGCCAGGCTCAGGTTGTTCTGGCCCCGGTGCGGGCTCGGTGTTGTTGTACATCGAGATGGCGCCGCAGAGTGCGACACGTCCGTGCACGTTCAGCGCGTGGAGCGCGGCCTGCAGATGGTCACCACCGACGTTGTCGAAGTAGACGTCGATGCCGTGCGGAGCGGCTGCGAAGAGTTGCTTGGCGACCGCGCCGTTCCTGTAGTTGAAGGCGGTGTCGTAGCCCAGTTCCTCGGTCAACCAGGCCACCTTCTCATCGGAACCGGCCGAGCCGATCACGAGGGACGCGTCCTTCAATTTCGCCAACTGGCCGACGAGTGAACCCACCGCGCCAGCAGCGCCGGAGACGAACACCGCATCGCCTTCATTGAACGAGGCCACGTCGAGCAGGCCGGCGTAGGCCGTCATGCCAGGCATCCCCAGCACCCCGAGATTCGCCGAGAGTGCGACTCCCTCGACTTTGGCTGCGGGCTGGGCATGGCTTGCGGGCAGCACGGCGATTTCGCGCCAACCGAGACCGTGTACCACATGATCCCCCACAGCAACGTCGGGAGCGTTGGACTCAATCACTTCACCAACGGCACCGCCCTCGAGCGGTGCGCCAATCTGGAACGAAGGGACGTAGGACTTCACATCATTCATGCGACCCCGCATGTACGGGTCGACCGACATGAACCGATTGGCCACCACGATCTCGCCCTCAGCTGGGGCGGCAACTTCGACCTCGACGATGTCGAAGTTCTCCTCGACAGGAGCTCCGTTCGGGCGAGAGGCAAGGGTGACGTGGCGAGAGGCACGTGTCATCGCCCAACCCTACTCAGCTGACCTTGCACCGGAACATACATTCATGTATGTTCGGGAACCATGAACGGCGAACTGGAGGGCAGCGCATCACGCCAACGGGAACGACACGTCTCCGAGGCTCGACACAAACTCATCGACGCCGCTCTCGCATCGCTCATCGAGTTGGGCTTTTCGCGAACGACCGGGGTGGAGGTCTGCCGACGGGCCGGACTCACGCGGGGGGCGCTCAACTACCACTTTCCTGATTACGGCAACCTCCTGGCGGCCGCCCTCGGCACCGCCTACGACAACCTGCTGGATCTTCCCACCAGACCACGCGACGAAGGTCCGTTGGAAGGGTGGGTACAGCGGGCCCATAGCTGCATCGTGCGCCCCGACTTCAAGGCAATCATCGAGCTCTGGCTGGCCTCGCAGAACGATCCCGAACTGGGTGCAACACTTTCCGAGGCCATCGCACAGGGATCCCAGCTGTTCGATCCCGTCTTCACCCTGGTCGATTGCGACATCGAACTGACGCCCGAGGCCGAAGCGGTGTACCGGACCATCTCGGAAGCATGCGTGGGCTTGGGCGTCGGACGTTCCGTCAGCGGCGGACCGCTCGCCCACGAAACTCAGGTGATCGATGCCCTGTTGAACATCGCTCGTGACGCTGACCGCAAGATCTCCAACCGCACAAAGAAAAGAGGAGCCGACCATGGCGCTCATTGACCTGATCAGGAAAAGCGACCGATTGGGGGCCCGGAAGGCGGGAACTGATGAGAAGTATGTCATCTGCACCATCTGCGACATCAGTTGCCAGTTGCGGGCCAGCGTCGATGAGAACGGCAAGCTCGACAAGATCCGACAGCACGACAACCCTGCCTTCTCGAAACACATTTGTTACAAGGGAACCGCCGCTCCGCACGTCCACAATCACAAGGATCGACTTCGAGTCCCGCTGAAGCGAGTGGGTGAGCGCGGAGAAGACAAGTGGGAGGAAATCTCGTACGAGCAGGCGATGGATGAGATCGCCGACCGACTCAGCGCGGTGGTCGACGAACACGGGCCAGAGGCCTTCGCTGTGTCAACCTCCGGCTGGAACACCCAAACAACGCACGGCATGGACCGTCGCTTCATGAACCTGCTCGGCAGCCCCAACTGGACCAGCGGCGTTGCACTCTGCGCCGGCAACACCGCTGCAGTCAACAAGCTCACCTACGGTTGGTTCCCGCTCGGGGACTTCATGAACACGAAGTGCGTGGTCCTCTTCGGTCACAACCCTCGCAAACACAGTTGGTCACCGATCTATCACATGATCGAAGACGCTCGAGCCAACGGGGCCGAAGTCATCGTGATGGATCCTCGGGTGTCGGAACAGGCTGCCGCGGCAGATCTACACCTGTCGCTTCGAGCGGGCACAGATGCCGCGATGTGCCTTGGCTGGTTGAACGTCATCATCGAAGAAGAGCTCTACGACAAGACGTTCGTCGACGAGTGGACCGTCGGGTTCGAAGAGCTCCTAAAGCGCGTCGAGGAATACCCGCTGAGTCGTGTGTCCGAGATCACCGGCGTGGAACCGGAGCTGATCGCCCGGGCAGCGCGCATGTACGCCAACGCCGACTCCGCCATCATTCCGTGGACGCCGATCACGGATATGCAGATCTCGTCGACCTCCGCGATCCGCCTGCAATGCATCCTGCGCGCACTGACGGGCAACATCGATGTCGTCGGCGGCGAGATTTTTCACGGCTTCCATCCCGACTACATCCCCGAATCCGAGCTGGGCGCCCATGACAACCTGAGCCAAGCGCAACGTGACAAGCAACTCGGGTCACAGGACCACCCGGCTTACACATACCGCGCCCAGGACATGCTCGGCGACGCATCAGAACGAGTGTGGGGTCACCGCTACGCCGACATCGTGATGGGCTGCTACATGGCAAACCCCTCAGCAATGTTCCGAGCCATGGCGACAGAGGATCCCTACAAGGTCAAGGCGTTCTTTACGCTCGGAAACAACACTTTGCTCAGCTACCCGAATCAACACCAGATCTATGCAGGCCTGATGAATCAGGACTTGATCGTCGCCCACGAGATCTTCATGACGCCAACCGCAATGCTGGCCGACTACGTGCTTCCCGGCGATGTTTTCAGCGAGCGCAACTACGTTGCCGACACCTGGGGATGGACAGGGCGGCTTCAGCTTTCGCAGAAGGCCGTTGAACCGCCAGAGCAAGCCACCAGCACCTTCGAGTTCTGGCGCGACCTCGCCCGGCGGATGGGCATGACTGAGCACTTTCCGTGGGAGTCACTCGAGGATGTGCTCGACTATCGGCTCTCACCGATGGGGAAGACGTTCGAAGAGTTCGGTCGAGACGAGTACTTCCGGTTCCATGACGCGAATTTCCGCAAGTATCGCCGGACCGGATTCGCAACGCCATCGGGCAAGGTCGAGCTCTACTCGAGCGTGCTCGACGAACTGGGATTCGATCCTCTTCCTTACTACCGGGAGGGTCCGGCGATTAGTGACGAGTACCCGTACTACATCTTCACCGGTGTCCGCGAGGACCCATTCTTTCAGACGGGGCAACGCCAAGTAGAAGTGTTGCGACGACGATCGCCGTCACCCAAGATCTTCATGCACCCGACTGATGCGAAGCGGGACGGACTGATCGACGGCGACTGGGTCGACGTGGAAACGGCCACAGGCTCGGTGGCAGCCAAGGTGCTCGTGCAGGAGACGATGAAGGAGGGCCACATTCGGGTGCCCCACGGTTGGTGGTATCCGGAGATGCGTTACGGCGACTCGACCCTCAGCGGAGCGTTCATCAGCAGTGATGCGGTGCTCTGCCCGGACTCGAAGGAGTTTCTCGACTACGAACAGGGCATCCCTCACTTCAAAGGCTTCCCCGGCAGGGTTGTCAAACGATCAGCCCCGCCGGAGGGCCTCTCTCAACAGACGCTTCTCGGATGACGGTCTTGACGAGAGTGAAGCTGACGCTTGAAGAGTTTCGAGCGAGGACGCTCGTGAGCGTGGCGAACAGATCGTTCACGTCAAAGCAGACGCCGGCGAGTTGGGTCTCGCTCAAGCTCGTCCAGCTCCTGTTGGGCAAGCCAGAGGAACTGGACGCCGACTTTGACCACTCGAGTCCGATGTAGCCGAGAAAGACGAGACGTCCTCTCGGGAGTGGCGGACGGTTGGCGCTGATTGACAGGCGGGCGTGAACTGCCGCAGTCTCGACCGATGAGAGCTGCCGTCCTGCGACAAGGTGCCATGGTCGTTGATGACCTTCCCGATCTGGTGCCCAGCGCGCACCAGGTGCTCGTTGAGCCGATTGCTTGCGGCATCTGCGGCTCGGATCTGCACACGGTTGGCCACGCCCACGAACTCGTCGAGACGGCGAAGGCGGCTGGGGCAGCAGCCTTCACTGCCAACTTTGATCCAGACCGTGACCTGGTCATGGGCCACGAGGTGTCCTGCCGAGTTCTCGACATCGGTGAGAACGTGAACGGCATCAGCGTTGACGGCCAGTATGTGGCAATGCCGTTTCTCGAGACGGCCACCGGCCGTCATGTTCCCGGCTACAGCAACGAGTATCCGGGGGGCTACGGCTCGCAGATGCTGCTCAGCCCGGAGGCACTCGTCCCGATTCCCAATGGTCTCGATCCCCTGGTAGCCGCGCTGACCGAGCCGATGGCGGTTGGACTCCACGCTGTCGAAGAGTCCGTCATCGAGCCGGGACGAATTGCGCTCGTTGCCGGCGCCGGCCCGGTCGGGCTCGCCATCATCGCCTCACTTGTGAACAAGGGGATCGACAGCATCATCGCCTCGGACTTCTCCCCTGCTCGCCGCCAGCTGGCTCTCGCGATGGGAGCTTCTGAGGTCATCGATCCTGGCAATGGATCACTCGCCGATGCATGGCGCGCCGCAGGCGACGGCGTCAGGCCGCCAGTGATCTACGACGCGGTCGGTGTTCCAGGCATGATCGATGCGCTGATGCAGGAGGCGCCGGAACGATCACAGATTCTCGTTGCTGGCGTCTGCATGCCGCCGGACACGATTCGGCCGTTCATCGGGATCGCCAAACGCCTCAACCTGCAGTTCGTCCTGGGATGGACGCCAGAGAACTTCGTTCGATCTCTTCATGAGCTCGCCGAGGGGCGAATCGACGGCTCAAGACTCATCACCGGCGAGGTGGGTCTCGACGGTGTGCCGCAGGCCTTCGCTGACCTTGCGGACCCTGGCCGACACGTGAAGATTCTCGTCCGCCCCGACCTCTGATTGGGGAGATTCAGAGGTCGGGGCGCCACCCGCTTGCGGTGCTAGCGGGTGAAGAGGAGTTGCAGTTCGACGATGCCGAAGTCATCGACCGAGACGACGGGCCCGCCGTCGGGGACCTCGACGCCGTAGTCGGCGAACACCATGTTCATTGAGCCGACGACCACCACGGTGCCGTCGACCAGCTGGGCATCAAGGCTCAAGGTCACCGGCTGCGTCACACCGTGGATGGTCATGTCCCCGGTGGCCTCCACGCTCACTGCCTCGCTGGCAGCGTTCTCGCCGAGTTCGACCGGTTCGGTGAGCACCAACGAGCCCGTTGGGAAGCTGGTTGCCTCGATGGCTTCCAACACGTTGTCGTCGCGCATCGTGTCGTTCGTAGTCAACGTCGTCATGTCGACCTCGAACGTTGCCGACGTCAAGGTGGTGCCTTCGATCGTCAACGATCCGGTCACATCGCCCGTCCGGCCGACGGCCGTGGTGGAGCCGATAGACCTGAGCTCCTCATCGATCCGAAAGCCGACAAAGGAGCCGGTGGCGCTTTCGTAGTCAAAGTCGCCGGTTTCGGAGTCGACCGTCCAGACTCCGTCGATCCCGTCTCCGGAAGCATCAGCAGACTGCGAGTCATCAGTATCGCCTGCGGTTTGGTCATCAGCGGACGTCGCTGCGTCGGTGTCGTCGTCGGCGGAGAGGCTCTCGACTGCGGCATCCAAGGTCACCTCATCCGGTTCATCTCCGCTGAAGAACCAAGCGAGCCCCAGCCCCAACACGATGAGGCCGGCGAGTGCACCCCCGACGAGAAGGCGAATTGCTGTCTTTGATCGTCCGGTGGTCATGCTGCGCTCCCGTAGTCGTTGCTCTTGTCTCGGTACACGGAGTGCTGGTGGATGTCGTTCCCACCAACGCCCCCTTCATTCACGAACTCAATCCACACACTCGGACCGTCGATCCGGCCGTACCCGGACTCGATGTCGATATCGATCGAGTTCGACCAGCCGATGTAGGTCTGATCCAGCTCGGCCTCAATCTCTGCGAGGAGCTCATCGGCCGTGCTTGCCTCGAAGTCGTTCACCCAGTTCCGCACCGCAACGAGGACCAGCTCACGCACCTCGTCCGAAGCCTCGGAGAGCAGCAGTCCCTCGGATGCGGGGAACGTGTCCGAACCTGGACCAAGGACAACTCCGTTGATATTGCCGCTGACTTCCGCAGCGGCCAGCTGATCGTCGTCGAGTGCTTCGAAGATGGCGAACATCGAAGAGGCTTCATCGGCCAGTGGTTCGATCGTCTCGCCATCGAGTTCGAAGCTGCGAGGCTCCACACCCGTGAACGCCGGCGTCACCGACGTGCTGCCGTTCTCGAACGCAACCGTCCGGGCGTAGTGGTGGCCGCCGAACTGGAGGGCCCAGGGCTCTGAGGTTGAGGGCTCACCGAAGAACGCCATGTAGTAGCAATCCGCGTCCCAGACGTCGCCATCGCCTCCGCCCAGCTCTTCATCGGCGGCGATGATCTGGGCGTACTCAGTAGCGCCCTCATCGCTCATGACAGCTCCAACGACCTCCATTACAAGGTTGACCTGTTCGTCAGAGAGGTTGCCGTGCCGGATGCCTGCCCGGCCGTTCGTGTCACACGCGGGGAGGTTCGACCACGAGGTTTGAATCGTCGAGTCGCCGAAGTCGTATGACAGGGTGTCGAGTTCGTCCGCCGACAGCGAGGCGCGAAGGGCCTCGGCTCGTTCGACGACAACGGCGATGGCATCCGTGCCGTCGGCTCCAGCGTCTTCGTCGCCAGCCGGTTCCGCGTCATCGGTTGTCGAGTCGTCGGTTGTCGAGTCGTCGGTTGTGGCGGAATCGCCATCCGCATCAGATGTCTCGGAGTCCGGCGCGCTCGTCGTGTCCGTTGCTGCCGCCGCTTCGGTCGTGACGACAGCGGCCGGAGCATCATCGTCGGACGAGCAACTGGCAGCCAGCAGAGCCAGGCACAGCAGCGGGCCCGTGAGTTTCGGGAGGGTCATGGGGTTCCTTCGTGTCGTGGTCATGTGGTGGTCATGTAGTGACGAGGTGATGGTCACTGTCCGGGGGGCGGCGGGAGCACCGCCTCGAGCTCTTCGGCCGTGACGCCGAGCGTGGCCGCAGCGGTTTCAACATCGAACGGTGGACTGCCGAGGGCGGCAGTCAGATCTTCAACGGAGACACCGAGGGCGTCTGCGGCATCGGTGAGATCGGGGCCGCCACCGCCCGTTCCGCCGCCCTCGCCGCCGGCGGGAGCACCCTGGCCACCGCCCTGCACTTCGCCGTTCAAGCAGCGGCTGATGAACGGGTACTGATCGGTCAGCACGTAGATGTACTGACCGTCGACGGTTGTCCCGTTGCACCGATCCAGGTCTCCGGCGCCTTCGCTGAACACCCAGTCTGATGCGTACGTGCCGTCGGGGCTGGTTCCAGCGACTTCGACGGCAGGGTCGTCGGGGCCGGTCGCCACGCAGTCCTCGCCCTGGCGAACCTCATCGCTCAACACGTAGCTCGCGGAGTAGGCGTTCGACTTCGAGTAGTACATCAAGAATCCGTCGGCGGCGAAGCCGACGTGGACGAGATCGTCGTCCCCGGCGTAGGCCTCGACGAGCAATTCGGAGGCGCCGTGGTAGTGATATTCACCACCTGGCTGCACGTGGGCGTTGTTGAAGTCGAGGCCGAGGTTGAACTGTTCCTGCAGCGCCTCGATCCGATAGTTCTGGCCCGAGGCACAGGTGACCGTTTCCCCGGTGCCCGGCTCGAACTTCACGCCGTTGACCGCTACGCCCGTGGTGCGGACCTCGGTCGCTCCGCCCGTGAAGTTCGGCGTTGTGGTGAAGGACCAGGAGAGATCTTGGTCTTCGATGGCGTTCGGGTTGCCATCGTTGGGGAACGTGCCCGTCTCATGATCAGGGCGACCGTTGGAGGTAATGGTGCGAGTGCCACCCTCAACAACGACCTCGACCATCGTGCCGAACTCGTCGTCGCTCAAGGTGTAGGAACCAAGACGTTCAGTTGAAGAAACCGACTGGACTTCCACTCCGGCGGGCTCTTCCGCTGGCTCGTCCTCCTCTTCGGACGCCGAGACTGGCTCCTCTGCCTCGGGTTCCTCAGCTTCCTCGGCTTCGGTCTCGACTTCGGCCGACTCGGCGGGCGCATCGGCCACGACGGTGGAACCCTCGGCTGATGAGTCGGCGCTCGAGGAGCAGGCGGCGCTCAGCAAGCTGAGGAACACAACGGCTGTCGCGAGGCGACGGAACGATTCGGATCTCATAGGCCCCATGCTGAGGACCCAACCTTTGAGCTCCCTGTGAGTCGGCGCACAGGAAGCTCCAAGGTTCAACTATGTCATCTCAAGTGACGGAATCTCGAAGGCTGCAGTGAGTCCGCCGCCGGGAGTTTCGCTGAGTTCGATGCGGGCGTCGTGATGCTCGGCGATGCTCTGCGCGATCGTCAATCCCAGCCCAGCGCCGTCGTGCTTCGAGCGGGCTCGGGATCGGTCGGCGCGAACAAACGGGGCAAACATGGATTCCGCCATCGATGGATCGATTCCGGGCCCATGGTCAACCACAGCGAGTACGACCACAGAACCAACCTGAGAGACCGACACGAAGACGGTTTCGCCTTCCGGCGAGTGCTGGCAGGCGTTCGCGCCGAGGTTCAGCACGGCTTGGTGGAGTCGGCTGGGGTCACCGCTCACCATGCACGAACCGCTTCGTGACGGGACATAGCGGACGTCCTTCCGCGGGAAAGCAGCGCGCAGGTCTTGGACGACCGCAGAGGCGATGGCCTCCATGTCAACCGTCTCGATCGTCTGCGAGTCCGTGGGTCGCAGCACGTGAAGGAGGTCGTTCGCCAGCGCCGTCAGTCGCTCGCTCTCCACACCAATTCGAGTCATGGCGTTCTCCAGGCCCGCATCGTCGAGCATCCCGGATTGGTAGAGATCGGTGAAGCCCTTCAGAGCGGTCAGCGGCGTTCGGAACTCATGCGATGCATCGGCCATGAACCGCTGCATGTCGGCCCTCGCTTGGTCCGCTTCTTTGGCCGCTGCCTCTCGTTCGCTGATGATGCTGCGCAGTCGGCTGACCATCGCGTTGACGTCCGCGCCCAGATCCACTGCCTCACGTGGCCCCGACGACATCTCGATCGAGGTTTCGAGGTCGCCCGCGGCGATGCGGTGCGATGCCTGCGCCAATCGAGCGACCGGCCGCGTGACCGACCGCACGACCAGACCGGCAACGAGCACCTGCAACGCGATGAGGCCGGCGAGTCCGATCCACAAACTCCGTCGTAGTGACTCGAGCGAGGCATCGACCTCGGCGAGTGACAGACCAATCACGTTGGTCGCGCCGTCTGGCCTCAACACCGTCGCAATACGAAAGCGGGGGTCACCGCCGACCGAGAACGTGCCCTCCTTGCCGGCGTACGCAGACAAGTCGCGAGCAGCGAGCATGGCGCCGTCTTCGCTTTGAAAGATCACCGTGCCCGAAGCATCAAGCACCACTTCTTGCGGCCCGTTCTCACCCGCCGGTAGTTCGGGTCGAAACGCCCCATCATCAGCGAGCGGAGGTCCGTCGCGTCGGTCCCCCGCTGGTCCCGGTCGCCCCTGAGGGGTTCCGGGGGACCGATCGAACGCCGACAGCAGCGCCCTTGTCAGTTCGTCGTCCCCAGCAGCAACGAGGTCGGCCTCGACGCGAGCGTGGACGAAGAGTCCGAGTCCGATCCCTCCCAGCGTCATCGCCGTGATGAGCGGGACCAGGAGCATCACTCGCAGGCGCAGGTTCTTCATGCCTCCTGCGCCCGCAAGACATAGCCCGATCCGCGTTTGGTCTGAACGAGTGGTTGGTGGCCGTCGTCGATCTTCCGCCGCAGGTAGCTGATGTAGAGCTCAACAATGTTCTCGGAGCCGTCGTAGTCCTCGCCCCACACGTTGATGAGAATCTGTGCCTTCGACACGACCACGCCGGCATTCACGAGCAGGTAGTGCAGCAATCGGTATTCCGTGGGCGAGAGTTCGACTCGGCGCCCGCCACGCCGTACTTCCTCCGAGGCTGGCTCGAGGGTGAGGTCGTCGTATGCGATCAGATCGGAAGCTGCGGCCGGGCCGGATCGGCGGAGAATGGCGCCGACGCGCAGCACAAGCTCCTCGACGCTGAAGGGTTTGACGACATAGTCGTCCCCTCCTGTCGCAAAGCCTCGAATGCGATCTTCCGGCTCGCCCTTTGCCGTCAGGAACAACACCGGAGTCTGTCTTCCGGCTTCCCGCAATCGACGGCACACCTCATACCCGTCGTATCCCGGAAGCATCACGTCGAGCACGATGAGGTCGTAGGCAGCCCTCGTCGCCTCAGCGAGACCTGCGACGCCGTCGTGGGTTTGGGTGACCATGTGACCCTGAAATCTGAGGGCCGTCGCCACCACGTCATTGATGGATATCTCGTCTTCGACGACCAGCACCCGGAGTGCAGCGACAGAGGTTGGCGCTCTCATGCTGTCCTTCCTACCTCGCGAAGCTATGAGTTCGCTGTGAGCTGGTGAGGCATGAGCTTTCACAGAGAACGCACAAGGTGATCACCGAAGGCTCACGAGCGCGGCCCCTACCTTCGCCGCATGGACACACATCACCCCACCAAGCCGGCCCGGTACTTGGCAGCTGCTCTTGCCACCTTCCTTCTCGCCGCTGGGTGCGGATCAAGCGATGATGGCACGACGACTGGGCCGACGAGCACCGTCAACTCGAGCCGGCTCGCTTCCTCGTGCGATGAGGTTGCGGCCCTCTTCGCGACCCGGGGCTCGGCCAATGCGAACCTTGCTGAACCTGAGGTTGCGGCCACGTGTGAGGGCTCAGGTCTGGTGATCACCAGCAACGCCATCCCTGATTACACCTACATCGAGACCAGCCCCGGAACGCCTCGGGCCCAGGACTACACGTTCACGATTCCGTCCGAGCCATCCGTGGCGGACACACCTGCGGACGTTCCACGGTTGGGCACAGCGGCCGTCACCCTCGGCGGAGTGCCGATCTTCGGTCCCACCGAGGGCACGGGCGGCGACGTGGACTCGCTGCCCGGAATCATCTCCGAGTGCGGAAGCCACAACGGCCCCACTGGCTTCCACATTCACAAGATCATGACCAGTGCGAACACGGACTGCCTCTTCACTCCGGAAGAGGTCGCCACTGCACCTCAGCTGGTTGGCTACGCCTTCGACGGCTACCCGATCTACACCGGAAGCAATCAATACGCGTCGTCATGGGTGCTGACGGACGAGGCGCTCTTCGCCACCGACACGTGGGCAGCCCACATCTACGTTGAGGGTTCGGGTGACCTCGATCAATGCAACGGACGCACGGATGCCGATGGCAACTACGCCTACTACACGACCGACACCTTCCCCTACGTCCTTGGCTGCTACCGAGGAGTGGTCGACCTCACGAGTGCTGGTGGCGGCGGTGGTCGCGGCGGGCCAGCCAGCGATGAGGACGGCGAGCGACCCGACCGCCCTGAGCGCGGTGAACCAGGCGACGGAGACATTCGACCGGCGCGACCGGAAGATGCCGAGGATGAGCAGCCGTAGCCCAGGATCACGACACGCGGGTGAACAGGTAGGCGAACGGCGAGGTCGTGTAGGCGATTCCCCGACCTGATGCGTGCAGCGTTTCGACCGTGATCTCTTGTTCTTTCTTCGGAATCAGGAACCGCTCGAGTTGCTCTCTCTCGATTCGGTAGGAGCCGGAGCGAGACAAGACGACACCGGTCAACGAAAGGCGGGGATCAATCGATGCCATGGCTGCGTCGCCATGGCTCGGGTTCACCAACAGCGTCCCGCCGATCTTCGTATGGTGCGTGCAGTGCTCGGAGACGAAGCCTGCATAGAGCGAAACGAGCAGATCGAAGTGCTCTTCCGGCAGGTCATGTTCGAGGGCATAGTCGCCGTGGACGAACGAAATGTCCGGCCGGGCCGGCCCACCGTTGCCAGCCACGATCTCAGCAACGCCCTCGGTATCGGCGAAGAAACGGGCGGCGCGCTTGTCGAGGTCGAGATAGGTAACGGACTCGAACACGAATGAGGGTGCGATGTCGACGAAGGAGCCTGGATACAGGACCGTCTTCGCCTTGAGCGCGGTAGCAACAGCTGTGAACAAACGCCGCCGATCGCCTTCGTGTTGATCTTGCTTGGCCCAAAGCTTGGCGGTTGCTGGATTCACTGCATGGCTCCGAGGCCGAAGAGATGGCGAACGCCTCGATCCTCGGCTCACGCTGGCTTGCGGCAGATCACTTCGATCGGTGCGATCGCTCCCGCCGCAATTGCCGAGGCCATGTTGCCGATCTTGACGGCTGCTGCAGGACCGAGGATGAGATGGAGCCCAAGCGGTGCGGGCCCGATTGCCGCGGCCGAGCGCTCTCGCATTGCGGCGAAGAAGTCGTTAGCGAACGAGGAGCGATCTCGCACCGCTTCCACCTCGAAGCCAGCCGCTTCGAGTGCTGCCTGATAGGTCGGGAGATCGTCGACAAAGCTCATCGAGCCGTCGGTTGCCCACGGAACGGGGAAGTCGAGCGAGGCATCAGACGTCCGCATGATGTCGTAGAGGCCGAAGCGCCCTCCTGGTCGAAGAACCCGAGAAATCTCGGCGCTCAAAGCGTGCTTGTCCTCGATGTTCATCCCCACATGCAGTTGTACAGCTCCGTCGAAACTGCCGTCGTCGAATGGCATCTCCAGAGCACTTCCGCTTTCGAAGCGGACGCTCTCGCTCAGGCCTGTCCAGGCCGTCAGCTCCCGTGCTGCCGCCACGTAGTTGGGGGCCAGATCGATGCCGGCGACGGTGCAGCGGAACTTCGAAGCGAGGAAACGGGCGGTGCCGCCAATGCCCGAGCCGATGTCCACCAACGCCATGCCCGGCTCGACACCAAGCCGCTCGCAGAGATCGGTTGTCGCCGTCCGCCCGCCGACGTGGAACTCGTCCACCGACCCGAGTACTTCCACGCTGGCC
Source organism: uncultured Acidimicrobiales bacterium (assembly GCA_937997485.1). Lineage (GTDB taxonomy): Bacteria > Actinomycetota > Acidimicrobiia > Acidimicrobiales > SZUA-35 > SZUA-35. The sequence goes on from CALKTH010000018.1 coordinate 25,707, forward strand.
GTCGCTCTTGTCAGGCTCAGCGCGGCCAGCCCGGCCTCGATAGCGGCGATCAGGTCACCACCGCCGTAGTGCTCCACCAGCTCCTCGGTCATTGACATGACATCCCCCCTTTGTGCGTTCCGTCTGGATCGCTTCGGCAACTTAGGCCACGGATGTGAACTCGCGGGCGCTCTGGTCACCTTTCGAGTGTGGATCTAGACCATCGGCTCATCGCTGCGCGCCACGCGCCCAAGGGCCGAGATGACGGGCATCCTTCCTCAGATCATCGATACTTGTGAGATGGATCCCATCTACGACGTTGTGTGGCCGCGGTCTCCACGAGGCGTGCAGAAGAAACGCCGAGCGGACCGTGTGGACACGTTGAGCGGAAAGCGAGTGGCCTTTCTCTGGGACTACCTGTTTCGAGGCGACGAGCTCTTCCCCGTGCTGGCTCAGCAGCTCAGTGCACGTTTCGCGGACATCGAGATCATCGACTATTCGGAGTTCGGCAACCTGCACGGCGGTGACGAGAAGGACCGAGTCGGCCAACTTCCTGACGAACTCCGGAGTCGGCACGTCGATGCCGTGGTCTCCGGGATGGGTTGTTGAGGCAGCTGCACGCCCGCCGTGATGCGGGCATCCATTGCTGCTGAATCCGTTGCCATTCCGTCCGTCTCGATCGTCTGCGAAGGTTTCGCCGGCCAAGCGGCTGCGACAGCCCGTGGACTGGGTTATGACGGGCTCCCACTTGCGGTGACCGTGGGCCACGTCGACGCTCAGGCAACAGACGAGATGACGGCCAACTTCGTCAACGCCACGGTCGACGACATCATCGCTGGCCTCACGAACGAGAAACACGTTGACGACGTCCCGAGCGCTGAGCCGGCAGCACTCGAGATCGCCGCCACCGGAACAATCGATGAGATCAACGAACACTTCGTGGCCATGGGTTGGAGCGACGGCAATGTCATCGTTCCGCCCACGCGGGATCGCGTTGAGCGTTACCTCGAGGGTTCAGGTCACGATCCCTGGAAGACACTCGGTGTCTCTCCATCGTCGGGCCGTGACCTCACCATCTGGTCCATCGGCGTCAATGCCGTGATGGCCGGGTGCCGACCCGAACATCTCCCGATTCTCATCGCCCTCACCGAGATTCTGGCCGATCCGAGCTACGGCTCGGAGCACTCCGGCAATACAACGGGGGCTGACGCGCTCATCGTGCTCAACGGTCCCAACTCCGGAGCGCTCGGCTTCAACGCTGGGCCTGGCGCACAACGGGAAGGGAGGCACGCCAACACCAGCATTGGCCGCTGGCTCCGTCTCTACCTCCGGAACGTGTGCGGATTCACAACCGACGAGCACGACAAAGCCACCTTCGGCAACCCGGCCCGGCCCGTGCTGGCCGAGGATCATGCCTGTGTGCGGACGATGGCCGAGACCGTGACCTGGCCGTCGATCGCCGAACAACTGGGCCACCGCTGGAGCGACGACGTTGTCTCGATGGCCCGTATGAACAGCGGCGTGCTCATCGGGAGTGTGTTTGGTTCAACACCGGAGGACATCGTGCCGTATCTCGCCGACGGCCTCTCCCGTGTCGCCGCCTGGGATCTCACCCATGTGCACGGTCTGGGTACCGACCAGTTCCAGCCACTGCTCGTTCTCTCACCGCTCCTCGCTCAGACGTTCGCCGACGCGGGTTGGGGTCTGGCCCATGTCCAGGGAGCTCTGTTCGAGCAAGCGCGCATCCCTGCCCGGTCATTTGAACGCTTCGTCGGCGAATGGACCAACCTCACAGCTGGTCAACCCAAGCTGACCGATTTGGTCCGGACCCGCACGCTGCCTGACGTCTTCGCTGCATCTGAGGATCCCAACCGTTTGGTACCGATCGTGACGAGGCCACAACGCTTGCTTGTTGCAGTGGCCGGAGACCCGAACCGTGCAAATGCGTATGCGTTCAGCAACGACGGGCCGCACGGGTGGTGGACGGCGAAACGCATCGATCACACGCCCGCCAGCGATCTCGTCTGCGACATCAGCTTCCGAGAATGAAGTCTCGAAGCACCTCGAACGCTCGATCGTTGTCGTCGATCCAGACTCCGTGCCCCGCATTGGCGAAGCGCTCGAAGCGAACGATGGACGGATCGAGGTGAGCAACGATGTCTTCGCTGTCCTCGATTGGCGTGACCGGATCCTCCTCCCCCGCAAGCACGAGAGTCGGGCAGCGGATCTCGCCAAGATCGTCGAGAAAGTCCATCGTTTGCCAGACCCCGCCGAGCCTGTGGAAGGCCTTCGCACACTCGAGCCGAAAGATCGTGTGAGCGGCGGGAGTGCGCTCGGTCGGGTTGTAGAACGGCATACAAATCTCGCCGTAGGTTGCGAACGAGCGCCCATCTCCCCGGGCAACGAGTGCCTCATGTGCCGCCTGTCTGGCTGCCTCTCCACCCAGCCGTTCGAACATGTCGAGGCAACGCTGGGGATCCAACCGGGCCTGTGTGCTGGAAAGCACGAGCTTGGACGGATGGTCGGGATGACGAATGCCGTAGGTGGCCGCCACCATTCCGCCCGCCGAGTTGCCGAGGACGATGGGATGTTCGATCCCGAGCCGATCGCAGAACTCCACAAGGTCGTCTGCCCAGCGTTCAAGGCTGAAGTCCCCGTCGATCGGATCGTCGCTTCTGCCTGATCCGGCCATGTCGAGATAGATGACCTGTGCGATGTCGGCCAGCTGCCGGAACATCGGCTTGAAGACGGTGTGGTCGGAGTTTCCGGGTGAGCCGTGAAGCAGGATCACTGTCGGCCGCTGTTCAGCTGCCGCACCGTCAACGTCGAAGCCAACCCCCTCGACATCGAAGTAGAGCTGCGCGTCGTTTACCGTGATCTTCATTCCGACACCGTAGAAGCAGCGCACAGCCTGGCGAGCGTCGACATCGATCCGTCGATCAACGAAGTCCTGAGCCCTGAATGACCGTCGCCCTCGCCCACCAATAGTCGGCGACGGGAGACACCGTCACGGACCGGAAGCCAGCGGCCATGAGATCTTGGGCCCACGAGTCGGCGGGTTGCTCGTACGTGTGCCGGGGTTCGTCAGGAGCGAACTGTCCTACCAGCACCGGCAACAGGAAGCCGGTGATGACGCTGGGATCGTCGTCATATTCTGCGATCCCAACTTCGTACGCGGCTGCTGCGGAAAGAACAGCGTGGGGAGGCCCGACACCATCTCGGAGTTGCACGACGTGATCGGGCGCCCGGACCCTCGACGGCCTCAGGAAGCGAGAGGTAGCTCGCCGGGCAGCGCCTTGCGTCGCGCCGCTGCCGCCATCTCCCGGGCGATGAGCACGACGAAGAACTGGAGGACGCTGAACCCGGCGATAGTCGCGCCACCGGCCGTGCCGTGCTGGAAGCTCACAACGAGGCCGGCAACCACAGCCAAGGAACCGAGCGCCATCGACAGAGCCATGATCGCCGGCACGCGCTGCACCAGAAGCGACGCCGTCGCTGGAGGCCCAACCAGGAGGCCGAAGACCAACAGCGTGCCAATTGCTTGGAAGCTCGCCACGATGCTGAGGGCCAGCAGCGCCAGCAGCGCTGCCTGCGCGAGGTCGGGTCGCATCCCGAGCGTCTGAGCCTTCGCCCGGTTGAACGTGAGCGCCAGGAAGGGCCGGTACAACACGACCGTCACGACGCAAACGATGACCGTCGCAATCACCTGGGACCGAATGTCGTCGATCGTGACGCCGAGAACGTCGCCGAACAGCAAAGAGGTCACCTCGCTGGCGAACGACCGAGCTCTCGAGACAATCACGATGCCCAGAGCAAGCATCCCGACGAACAGCAGCCCGATCGCGGTGTCCTCTCGGACAACGGTCCGGTTCGAAACAACGCTGACCAAACCACTCATCACCAGCCCGGCCACGAACGCACCGATCATTGGGTTGAAACCCAACAGCACGGCGAGAGCAATCCCTGGGATCACGCCATGCGCCAATGCGTCACCAAGAAAGGCGAGTCCACGAAGAACGACCCAAGTTCCGACGAGGGACGTGGCGACCACAGCAACCAGCGCACCAACGAGGGCTCGCTGCATGAACGCCGGTTCGAAGGGAACGAGGAGGTAGTCCATCGGGAGGCAGCTCTAGCCGGAGAGGGCGTCGGCGATGCGCGTGGCGTTCGCCCGAACCATGTCGAGGTACGTGTCGCCCCCGGAGTCGTCAGCGCCGAGCGACTCGGAGAAAAGCTCGACGACAGCGACATCGCCAACCTCGTCAGCCAACGTGGCTGACAGGCCACCCGACGAAGACGTGTCGGCAAAGATCGCCGGGACGCCTTCGTGCTCAATCAGCTCTGCCAGGTCAGCCAGTTCTTGAGCGCTCACGGCGTCGACAGTAGTGCCCGAAGGGATCACTGCGCCGATGACCTCGAAGTCGTACCGATCCGCGAAGTAGCCAAACACTTCGTGGCTGGTCACGAGGACCCGACGATCAGCTGAGACGGCCTCGAGGGTTGCCTCCACCTCTTGATCGAGTGCCTCGAGCTCTTCGATGTAAGCAGCGGCGTTGGCTTCGAGTCCAGCTCGATCGGTGCCGGCAACGTTGTCCGCAAGGAAGGCGACGATCCCGTTGGCCGCCGCCACCATCCGCGCCGGATCAGTGAAGAAGTGTGGGTCTACACCCTCGTGACCATGATCGTCGTGGTCCTCATCACCATGCTCTTCGTCGTGGTCCTCATCACCATGCTCTTCGTCATGGTCCTCGTCACCATGCTCTTCGTCATGGTCCTCGTCACCATGCTCTTCGTCGTGGTCCTCATCACCATGCTCGTCGTGGTGCGAGTCCTCACCGAATTCGAGCGTCGACACCGCGCTGGTGACTTCAAAGACGGGCACGCCGTCCGTCTCGGCTGCGGTCACAACATCCAGAAGGCCCTCCTCGAACCCGGCGCCGTTCACGATCAGCACATCGGCCGCACTGATTTGGTCTGCCTCCTGAGCTGAAGCTTGGAAGTCGTGCGGATCGGTCCCGACAGGCATGATCGTCACCACGTTGAATTCGTCACCGACCAAGTTGGCGACGACATCTCCGAGGATGTTCGTTGTCACAACGACGGTCGGACGCTCACTCGCCCCGGCGTCTACCGAAGCATCGTCGCTCCCGCAACTCGCAAGCACAAGGGCAAACGACGACAGGACCGCTGCGAAGACTCGAGATGACGGGCGCACGATCAGCACACTCCAATACTGAGACTCATTATCATTTAGTCAACGTAGATGCGTCTGCCGCTGGTAGCAACCTGGAATGAGAATCAGTTCCATTTCGAGCCCCACTAGTCTCTCGCTTGTGACTTCAGCGATCAGCGCTGCCAACGTGCAGGTGCGTTACGGCGACGCGGTGGCCCTCGACGACGTTGATCTCACCGTTCCGACGGGCTCGTCGCTGGCAGTGATTGGCCCCAACGGCTCCGGCAAGTCAACGCTCCTTGGGGCGATGGCCGGAATCGTCGAGCTGACCTCCGGTTCGATCCAGGTCATCGGCCCTCCCCCGGCACTGGTTCTGCAGTCCACCGATGTCGACGAGAGCCTTCCGATCACGGTCCGAGACACAGTGTCGCTGGCCCGCTACCCCACCCTCGGGCTCCTGAGGCCGTTTCGAAAGCGAGATCGCGAGGCGGTTGAACGGGCAATGCATCGCCTCGCGATCCAGGACCTCGCTGATTCCCAGCTGCATGAGCTATCGGGTGGCCAACGACAGCGGGTGCTGATTGCACAAGGGCTCGCCCAACAGACCGACATCCTGTTGCTCGACGAACCGGTCAACGGACTCGATCTTGTCTCACGCTCGGCGATTCTCGACATCGTCGGCCAAGAACTCAACGACGGACGAACGGTCGTGATGACCACGCACAGCCTCGAGGATGCTCGCGGCTGTGATCAGGTTCTCCTTCTCGACACGGCGCCCATCGCCGTGGGGCCGCCGTCAGAAGTGCTGGCCGAAGAGCACCTTCGGAAGGCGTTCAGCGGCCAGTTCATTCGCATCGGCGATGACGTCGTCCTCGACGATCCTCATCACACCCACTGACGCACCACTGCCGGTGAGGGCAGTCTGCAATTGCCAGGCGCAGGATCTGTCCGGGTCTAGAACTGGTCGTACACGCCCGTCTGAGCATCGGTGATCGTGTAGCCAGCGGTAGCGAGGTCGGTGTCGGCTCCGTCGACCGTCATCGTTCCCGTCACCCAGACGGCGCCCCAAGAGTCATCGATCGTGAGACCTTCGCCATCCTTCAGCTTCACCATCACGGTCTGGTTTGCCGGCGGCGGTGGCACGTGGATGCACGCTCCGAAGTACGGAACGAGCAGGAACTCCGTGATGAGCTCGCCGTCGTACGCCAGCGGGGCAACGAAGCCAGCGAGCATGATCTCATCACCAGCGAGTTCGGGGTTGACCGGCTGGTTGTCGTACTCGGCCTGAAGTTCGGCGAAGATCACATCGGCTTCGAGTGACCCATCCTCGACATCGGCCATTCTTCGGTCGAACTCGGCGGAAAGCTCAGCGCCGGAATACCCGGCTGGGATCAGATCTGCCCACTCAATTTCAACGAATCCGTCCGGCGGAGGCGAGCTCGACGGCTGCTCGAGGTCGGCATCGAGGAACTCGTCGAGCGAAGCGCCGTACTCCGGAATGTCTGAATCGGAGAGTTGCGGCGTGAATTCGGTCGACGGCAGCTCGCCGGTCGTCGATCCACCGGCAGCGGCAACAGCGGTCGACTCGTGGGTCGAGCCACATGCCGCACCGATCAGGGCGAACGCAATCACCAACGCCAAGCGCACGGGGCGACGTCGTGCAGCTGCTGGGGATCGAGAGTCCATGGGTGAGTATCGGGTCGATTCGTTCATACTTTGAGCGCCAATCCGTCCTGGATTGAGCGACGGTACGCAATGATGCCAGGTATCAGGGCCACAAGCGTCGCGCCCACGATGACACCAGCCAAGATCGACAGCTGCGTGGAGTCCAGCCAGGTCATCGCCAGATTCACACCGGTCCGGCGCGTCACCACGGGACGAGCAAGCGCCAAGAGTCCGTAGAGCAGGCCGACCCCGGCGACGCATCCGGCCGTCACCACCAACAGCGTCTCCAAGAGAACCAGCGAGATGACATGACTGGCTCGAGCTCCGATCGAGCGGAGCACGGCGATCTCGCGGCGGCGTTCGTTGAGCGTGGACAAGATCGTGGTGAGCATGCCGAGCAGCCCCACGATCAAGACGAAGCCCGAAATCACGAACAAGATCTGCTCGATTGTCGAAATCGTCCGCCAGAACTCGGCCAGCGTCGCGCCAGGAAGAATGGCCGACATCGGTTCAGCGCTGTACTCGTTGATCCGGCGCTGCACTCGGAACGTCTCGGCCCGGTTCTCCAATCCAACGAGGAACGCCGTGATTGAGGTCGGCGTCAGGTCGAGCTGCAACGCCTGCTCAGCGTTGAGCGTGACTGCCGAGCGGCCACCGTCCTGCCAGTCGACGTGGATGGCCTCGATACCAGCGAGGCTGACGTGGACGGTGCGATCGACAGGAGTTCCCGTCTTGTCGAGAATGCCAACCACGGTGAACGGCTTGTCGTCGTGTTCGGCGAAGTCAGCCGAGACGAGTCCATGGGCAATCACGATTTCTTCGCCGATGTCGTACCCGAGCTCGTTCGCAACGTCGGCACCGAGCACCGTGTCGTACACCGCCTCGAACCGCTCGCCCTCCTCGAGGACCAGCGCACGACCGTTTCCGTACTGATAGAAGTCGAAGTAGTCCGTGGTCGTGCCCATCACCCGGAATCCACGATGAGAGTCGCCGAGCGATATCGGCACCGTCCACGCAAGTTCCTCCTGGCTGGCAATGTCTTGGTAGGTCTCCCACGTGACGTTGTTCGTGGCGTTGCCAATCCGGAAGACGCTGTAGAGCAGCAGATTCGTTGGCGAGCTGCGAGCGCCCACGATCAAATCCGTCTGGGAGACAGTGTTGAGCAGACTGCTCTTCGACTCCTTGCGAATCTTGTCAACCCCGAGCAGCAGCGTGACGCTGATGGCGATCGTGAAGACGGTGAGCAGCAAGTTCGTGCGGCGGAACCGTGCACTCTTGAAGGCGATGCGGAGCAGATTCACGGAGCGACATCCGCCCGTCCGCTGCGTGCATCGTCAGTGTCCGAGCGAAGTTCGATTGTGCGACTGAAGCGGTCGGCCAGCGCAGGATCGTGACTCACGAACACGAGCGTGCAGTGCTGCGCCTCCGCCTCGTGGAAGAGCAGTTCAAGGAAACGATCTCGATTCTCGGCATCGAGCGCTGACGTGGGTTCGTCAGCGATGAGGATCTCGGGACCGCCGATGAGAGCTCGAGCCACGGCGACGCGTTGCTGTTGGCCGACACTCAGCTTGTTCACCGCTGCGCCGTGGAACGACGGCGGCAGATTCAGGGCTTCGAGCAACCGTCGAGCTGTGGTTGGGACGTCAGAATCCTCCATCGCTCGCGCTCGCTTGCGAGCAGAGAAGGCGCAGGCCAGCGTCACATTCTCGAGCGTCGACAGGTAAGGAAGCAGATTGAACTGCTGGAAGATCACGCCGATGTGATCGGCTCGAAACTGATCACGCCGGCTGGCGGACAGGTCGGCGAGGTCGGTTCCGAGCAGTTGAACCGTTCCGCCGGTTGGGGTGTTGACTCCCGCCAGCAGGTTGAGCAGCGTCGTCTTGCCGCTTCCGCTCGCGCCCCGAACGAAGAGGTGTTCGCCCGCCTCGAGCGTCAGGTCGTCGATGGCGATGAGGTCGTCGGTCTGACCCGGCCATCGAAAGCGTGCGCCTTCGAGGCGAAGAACTGAACGTGGCTCAGCGGTCAAGACTCGAATCGTAGCGTTGGCTGCTGGGGCGAGAGTTCGGCTGACGATTGTTCGGTTGCGGACACCCACTCGGCGTCGATGTCCTCGAATCCTGGGAAGGCCGTGAAGAGCGGGCCGAGATCGAGCGACGCGATTTCGGAGGCGTTCTCACAGGCGAACGACCACGAGACCGTGATCTCAGAGTGGCTTCCGTCTCGCTCGGTCTCAGCCGAGGCCGGCTCGGTGAGCTCACATCCAGCTGCTTCATTGAGCGCCACGATGCCGGGTGCTGTGAGCGCTTCGGTCCGATCCGCTTCGATCGCGAGATCCTCCTCAGACTCTGGCTCGTACTCGAAACCGAACACGTTCTGTGTCGGGCTGATCAGATCGACGACGACGTCGCCATCGATCCAGGCAACGGACAGTTCGGCCGAACCATGCTCGTGGGCCCCGAGCCCGCCCGACTCGTCGTGGTCGTCGTGGTCTTCATCGCCATGGTCGTCCTCACCACCATGGTCGTCTTCCGATTCGGTTGCCGCTGTTCCTTCTTCTGTGTCGCTGGCAGGAGCGACCGTCACTGCAGAGGAGTCGGTCGCTGACTCATCTCCGGAACCACACGCCGCGAGGATCAGACCTAGTGCCGCGGCCAAGATGTATCGACGTGCGGGACGGCGATTGCGGGTCGATCGACGGGTGAGAGGGGCGGCCTGTCGTGCGCTGTATGCAGAAGACATCAGAAGCTCCTTGAGTCGCTGGTTCGAACGTCGCCTGGACCGCAGCATGGTCCTGAGGCCGCACTGGCTATCGACGTTCTGAGAATGATTATCGTTCTGACTTTATGTGGGCTCGGTCTGGTTCGCCACAAGTATTGCGAATCATTCTCACCTTGGCCCGTCACCCCACGCTCAGGTCTCGTCCTCCAGGATTGCTCGGAGCGTGCGGTCCACGAACGCAGCTGTGAATCAGCGACGAGGACGGGCGTCATCCCGAGCACTGCGGCCGCATCCACGTTCGTTTGCATGTCGTCGAGGAACACCGACTCGGTGGGAGAGACGCCCAACTGTTGGCATGCGAGCTCAAAGATGCGGGCTCGGGCTTGCCCCGACGTTGGAAAGCAGCGAGCCGCCGTCGAGATCGAGTGCAGGGTCGGCCCTCGTCGAACCGGACGGTGTGCCGAAGCAAGATCAGCAAACCAGAGGGAAGTTTCATCTGAGTTACGCGAGCCGACACGTTCGCAATCGGCGCCGTTCAGGCGTGCTGTGTCACGAGGCTTCACCGACGTTGAGTGCTCGGATCCGCTCAGCAAGCGCCGCATCGGTGGCGAAGAGGGCGCCGCGGTGATTCATGAACGTCGAGTCCGCCCGATTCAGATCGAGGGGGGCTCCTTGCATGTCGGTGGCGATCGCACCGGCTTCATAGAAGAGGCAGGCCGTCGCAGCGAAGTCCCACAAGCTTCCGCCTCCGGCGAGGCCAGGAAACTTGAAGTAGCAGGCCGGCGAGTGGGTAAGGACTCCCCACGCGTTCATCACCGCTCCACGTGCGGGGTGAAGCTGGATCCCGTCCAGACCCAGATCTCGAGCGATCATCCGCAGCGCATTGAGCAGCTCCTCGTGATCGTCTCGCTCTACGAAGCTCCGATCGGCGAAAACGGAGAGAGCACCCATACGCGTCGCTTCGGGTGACCAAGGACCCCCGTTGCGGAAGACGCCTGCACCTTTGATCGCAGAAAGCGTGGCTGATTCGACCGGGTCGCAGACAACGCCGATCCACGGCGTCCCATCTTGTGCCACCAAAGCGATGGAGACGGCGTAACCGGGAGTGCCTTCGATGAAGGGCAGCGTGCCGTCGAGAGGATCGATGCACCAGAAGTAATCAGTCGACAGCCGGCCCCGGTTGTCCTCGCTCTCCTCGGTGAGCAAGCCAAGCTCGAAACGTTCGAGGGTTGGAGCGAGCACCTCCAGAATGAGGTTCTCGGCTCGCCGGTCGATCTCGGTCACAACTTGCGACGCGAGGGTCGCTCCCCCGCTCTTGTGTTCAACGTTCGTTGGACGCGAGCCAGCAATCATCTTTCCAGCCTGCGCCGCAGCCACAACCGCGAGGTCGGCGAGTTCACCAAGGTCGGACACAGAGAGTCTCACAGGGCCTCCAGCACTTCCCGAGCGAGGCGTTCGCTATAGCGGTGAAGCTTCCAGTGGCCTGGGCTCCAGCCTTGGAGGAAGCGGTAGAAGTCGGTCCACGCAACCGGATAGAGCCCTCGCCAGTCGGCTTCCAGCTCGGCAACGTTCACGTTCTTGCCCGAGGTTCGCAGCGCATCGGCGAGCAGCTCGAAGTACCGATCCAAGAGCACTGCCTCCATGCGTTCGCTCTCGTCCTCATCGAGGCAACTGCTGATGAAATACGCGACGTCCTTCATGCCGCAACCGCCACCCACGTATTGGAAGTCGACAGCTGCTGTCTTGCTCCCGTCGTCGCTGAAGCAGAAGTTGGCGAGCTTGGCGTCTCCGTGCACGAACGTCTGAAACGGGCTGCGAGCAAGGCGACGATCGAGGGTCGCCGCAGCCGATTTGAGCGGGCCGGCGGCGAGGGCGTCGAACTCGTCTGGGCGGGTCGCCAGATGCCAGTACGTGCCGGTTGGCCACAAACCTTCGGGAGACTGGCCCATGAACGTGGCGTGGAAACTGGCCAGCCATCTCAGGCAGGCGTCAAGCTCCTCATCCGTCACGTCGTGCCGTCGGCCCGCGAAGCCCGACGAGTCGAGGTCTTCCATCACCATGATGACCTCGCCCTCCCGCGTCTCCAGCGAAAGACAACGAGGGACTCGGCATGCGTCAGCGCAACGGTGGGCATAGTGGCGATACCACGTGGACTCGACTCGATAGGACTCCAACTTCCGCTGGTGGGAGAGGTCGGACGTCCACCCATACGGGTGATCTCGCTCATCGGGGAAACGCACGTGCTTCACGATCACGGCCGGCCGAGTTCCGCCATCGAGGTGACACCGCACGATCTGTCCGTACCCACTCCACAGACTCTGCACGATCTGCGTGCCGACGATCGCCTTAGCCCCCGCCGCCTGGAGAACCAACGTCTCGAGTTCGGCATCAAGGTGCAAAGGCTCGGTCACGGGCGAAGAGTAGCGTCCCGCCCAGAACGTCCAGCCGGCCCAACGCTTCCGGCCCGCTTGCAAGCCCAGCCGAGAGCGCCAAGGTTCGGTTAGCGTCGAGACATACGACCCAGGACCCACGGCCCGCTCGCCAATGGTCTGCCTCTCGAGGATCAGTGACGATGAGCCCACGCACGTTCGTTCCGTTCGACAGCCTGTGGCAGATGCGCATCGATGTGCCGTACTCGCTGATGGTGCGAGTGGGCCAGCATGCGTGGAGCTGCGGGCAACTTGCGCTCAACGGCGACTCACAGGTGCTGGCCCCTCACGACCTCGCGGCGCAAAGCAGGGTGGTGGCGGGCTACGTCGATCAGGTCCTCGGTCGCGCCGGACTGACCGCTGCGGACGCGAAGCGGCTCCTGCTGTACTACGTACCGTCGGCTGAGAATGACGACGGTAATGTCGAGCGCATGCGGTCGGCGTTTCGGTCGGTTCTCGGCGGCGACGTTCAGCTCGACGCCGTGCCCGTTCCGCACTTCTACTACGACGGGATCGTCCTCGAAGTGGACGCGTTCGCCGGCCCGAGCGCCGGGGACTGCTTCGACTGGGTGTCGATCGAGACACCACCGGACGCTCTTGCCGACGCGATCTCCTCGCTCGATGCACGCAACATCCTGACCGCCCACTGGTTCGTACCCGAGGCTCAGCTGCATGACGTTGCGGCGACGCTCGACGGGCGTGGGCTGGTCCACGACGCCGGCGCCATCGTCTCCGCCGGCCCGGATTCGACGCTGGTACGGGGTTCGGTCCTCCTGCTGCGGGGTCGTCCGATCTCGGTCCAAACCCAGACCGTCGACGGTGTGCAGCTCACCTCGCGCAGCGCCGAGGGAGTGGGATGGATCGCAACGCGGTGCACCGACGCCTCGCTCGGTCTTGTTGCCCAGACCGAGCGCATCATGGAGGCCATCGCCGCCTCGCTTGAGGGCAAAGGGGCGGGCTTCGACGCGGTCGTCAAGTCGACCACGCTGTACGTCGGCGATAGTTCAGAGGACGAGCTGCACCAGAACATGAGCGTCCGGAATCGGCGCTACACAACGCCCGGGCCAGCCTCCACGGGTCTGCCAATCTTCGGGTTTGCTGACGCCAGCTCCATGCTGACCGTCGACGTCATCTACGTCTCCGATGCCTCGGCGCTCGAGCCTGCGAACGAGGAAACCTGACCGTGCCGCCCACGAACTGACCGCTCGAGGCGCGGATTGGTGGCTGCGCCTCACGTGCCGCAATTCGCGCGAACGTCGTCGTCGGCAGCAGACTGCCCTCATGGTGCTACCGGATTCACCTACCCCGCCGCCGCTGAGGGTTGGCCTCATGTACGACTGTCGGCTGGATCCCCGATCCGACATGACGATGAGCGATGTGTACGCCGCGACGATCGAACAAGCGGCGCTCGCCGACCAGATCGGCCTCAGCCACGTATGGTTCACCGAACATCACTTCTGCGAGGACGGCTATCTCCCTGCATTTCAGCCGCTCGCCGGGGCCATTGCCGCTCGCACGACGCAGCTACGGATCTCGACCGACATCGCTCTGCTTCCCCTCTATCACCCGATTCGTTTGGCCGAGGAGCTCGCGGTCCTCGATCTGATCTCCAACGGACGGATGGAGTTCGGCATCGGCATGGGCTACGTACCTCGCGAGTTCAAGGCCTTCGGGGTTCCGCTGAAGAACCGTGTGTCGATGACGGAGGAGGCGATTCAGATACTTCGGCTCGCTTGGGCCGACGGGCCGTTCAGCTTCCACGGGAAGCGCTACCAGCTCGACGACATCGAGGTGTATCCCAAGCCAGTCCAGCCCGGCGGTCCGCCGCTCTGGATCGCCGCGATGTCCGAGGCCGGCGCCCAACGAGCAGCACGGTTTGGCACGAACCTTCTCCCACAAGGCCGCAGATCCGAGGTGCTCGACCCGTGGCGACGTGCGGTCACCGCCGCAGGGCGTTCTCCTCAGGACCACCGAGTCGGGCTCATACGTTCTGTCTACGTCACCGATGACAAAGACCGAGACTGGCCGATCCTGCGCCGAGCTGAGCAGCACCGGATGAGCGTGTACGACACCTTCATGGCCGACACTCCGGACGACTACGGCTGGCGGTCCAGCGACACCATCCCGCAGACGGTGATCATCGGCACGCCGGACGAGTGTGTTGCGGAGCTTCAGGGATTCATCGACGAGTACGGCATCACCGACATCGCATCATCGGGGCTTCCGCCCGGTGTCGATCCCGAGATGATGGGACCGATGATCGAGCGGCTCGCTACCGAGGTTGTCCCTCGACTCACCGGCCCCGCATCGGGCTGAGGGCAGTTGCATCAATGAGCGAAGCACCTGACTCGATCACCGACAACGACGAACTCGTGGACACGAACGAGGCAACCCCGTTCAGCCTCACGCGTATCGACACGAAGCTGCTCAGCAGTCCCGTCGTCCTCCGCTCAGCAGCAGGCATTGCCATCGGCCTCGCGATGCTGACCTGGCCCAACCGAACCGACCGAATCCTGGCCCGACTCCTCGGCATCGCTCTTGTCTGGTTTGCAGCGGGTGCTCTGCGAGTCGGGGTTCGATCGCGCCCACGGGATTGGTTCACGCTGCTGGCTTCAGCCGCCACGGTCGCAGTCGGAGTGCTCCTGCTTGTCAATCCGGATCGATCGACTGTCTTCCTCGGTCGCCTCCTCGGGCTCACCCTCATCGGCTGGGCACTGCACGGGACGTACAAGATCTTCCGTTCCTCCAAGACCGAGACGGGACAGCGCACGCTTCTCGGGCTCGCCGCCGCTGTCGGACTCGTCTTGATCCTCCAACCCGTGGCCGTCTTCGGGACCATCATCGCCATCGGAGCGATCTTCTCGATTCTCGTTTCGATGCTCATGCTGATCATCTCGCTCGACGCACGCACCACGGGAACGGCGACATACCAAGGAACTGCCGAGCTCATCGAGACATGGCTACGCGACCGGCCAAAGGCGGTCGACGCCCGCCAGACGCTCTACGACAAGATCCTCTATGAGGGCGCATCCACTCAGACCAGGGTGATCCGATTCTTCACGCTCATGGGCTTCGCCGCCGTCATCGCCTCGATGGGTGTCATCACTGATTCCACCGCTGTCGTCATCGGCGCAATGCTCGTCGCCCCGCTGATGACCCCGCTCATGGGGATGGCGATATCGCTTGTGATGGGTTGGCCCAATCGACTGACTCGATCCGCTCTCATCGCCAGCGGCGGAATCGTTTTTGCCATCGGGATTGGCGCCCTCATGGGACTCATCGTTCCAGCCATCATCGACACCTCGACGAACACCCAGATCGTCGCACGAACGAGCCCGACGATTCTCGATCTGATCACCGCAATCGCTGCCGGCGCCGCCGGGGCCTACGGACTCTCCCGTCCGGACGTCTCAGACTCGCTCCCGGGCGTCGCGATCGCCATCTCTCTCGTCCCGCCGCTCGCCGTTGTTGGCATCTCGTACTCCCAAGGAGATTGGGTGGCCGGAAACGGTGCGCTCCTCCTCTTCGCCACGAACATGATCGCCATCCTCTGCGTCGGCGGGCTCACCTTCATCCTCACCGGCGTGACGCCGATCGCCCGTGCGGCAGAGAACCAACACCGTGTGCGCACCGCACTCGGCGTGACCCTCACCGCAGCGGTGCTGGTATTCGGCGGGCTGCTGCTCAACGGCGCGCAAGTCGCTGAAAACACGCTGCAGCAGAGCACTGTCGAATCCACGATTGATGAGTGGTTGAGCGAAAGCACCGAACACCGACTCGTCAACGCGCAGATCGACGGTTCGACGGTCACCGCGGTCGTCGTCGGACCGTCCACTGGCATGCCCTCCGTGCAAGTCCTGGCGGATCAACTCAGCGAGCAACTCGACAAGACCATCATGGCCAACATCAGCCTCGTGGTCGAAGAACGGCTTTCCGCCTCCGGCGGCTGAGTCGTCACACCGACCCCGACGCTTCAGTCGCGCTCCCTGAATCGGTCGACGTATCAGCTTCGAGGGCGGCGACGGCGCTGGCCAGTCGCTTCGAGCGGGTCTCTTCACGTTTGGCTGAGTACAGGTTGTAGAGGATGGCGCGTTTGGCCGAGCTGGACAGCGCCTCGTACGCAACTCGGGCTCGACTCGACGCGCTGAGTGCCGCACCAAGGTCCTCTGGGACGACCAGCGCATCGATCGGCTCGAGGAAAGCCCATGCACCATTCGCCTTCGCCACCTCGATCGCGTGCGTCCCTGCCTCGGTCATCAGCCCAGCCACATTCAGTTCCTCGATGTGCTTCTTGTTCACCTTGGACCACACGCTTCGAGGTTTTCTCGGTGTGAAAATCTGCCGATAGCGCTCGTCATCGATCGGCTTGACCTTGCTGTCAATCCAACCGAAGCACAGGGCTTGTCGGACCGCTTCCTCCCACGTGAGCTCGCGCTTGCCCGTTGATGCCCGGAAGTAGACCAACCACACGCCGGCGGAGTCCTCGTGGTTCTCTTGGAGCCAAGCTCGCCACTCTGCGGCCGTCTTTGCATGGACTTCGCCAAGGCTCGCCTCGAAGGACGACATGCTCAGGCCTGCTCGTCGGCGGCAGTCGACCCTCGACGTTCGCCGAGCACACAGAACTCGTTGCCCTCCGGATCAGCGAGAACGACCCACGGAGCATCACCTTGTCCGACATCGACCCGAGAAGCGCCGAGCGTCAAGAGGCGCTCGACCTCGGCTGCCTGGTCGTCGGGGCGAAGATCGATATGCAACCGGTTCTTCGCCTCCTTGGCGTCGTTGACAGCGAGGAACAAGATCCCCGGCAGCTGATCGGGCGTCGGCTGGATCTCGAAGACCGGAGGCGAGTCGTCCACGACGACCCACCCGAGCGCCTCGCACCACCACTGACCAAGCGCCGCGGGATCGTGCGCTCCCACAACAAGCTGCTCCCACTCGAGGCTCATGCCGAGAACATAGTGCGCGCTCGGGCGTGGTCGTCTCCGAGTTTGTCCGACAGCCGGTGACGAGCGTGGGTGAAGCAATTGAACTCCACCGAGCAACCCTCCGGACCGGGCGCTACCGCACGCTCAGGTCGCGATCTTCGAGCTCCCAGGCGTGATCCAGCATGTGCCATGCACAGCGCCGAATCAGGAATTGCAGCGCCCACGATCGCGCAGACTCGCCTCGCTCGTGGTGCTCGCGAAGCGCATCGGCGAACGCAGCCCGGTACGACCGGAGCGCCTTCGGGTCGTCCCTCGTCTCCAGCGGCACCTTGACCCCGACCTTTGGTGCAAACTCATCGATCTCCGCTCCGTTCACGTGACGAATGATGCGGTCCTTCTCCCTGCCGCCGCCTCGGGGGCCCTTGCGAAGCTCGGCCGAGACGCGAGACGCCACCTCATCGAAGGTGATCCAGCACGCCTGAAGCAACGCGAGCTTTCGCTCGAACTCAGCATCGCTCAGAGCATCGTGTTCCGTGGTGGCGGCCCGGCCTGAGACGCCGTAGTAGTCGGTCATCCCGATGCCCTCGACCTCTTCAACGACGTCGAGCTCGCCAAGCGCCCTGAATCCATCGCCGTAGCCTGCGAGTTCGGCCACCTTGGCGTAGCGAGGTCGGTAGCTATCCAGGGCGTTCAATGCGTCCCCACCGATCTTCACGCTCCGGTCCCAGCCAGGCCAGTCGAACGCACTGGCGACCACGCGCTTCTTCTTGCCCTTCTCCAACAGCACTCGGACCGGCTCACTCATGTCTCGACGCTACTTCCGCTCGACGGCCAGACGCAGGCCGCTCGCATACGCTCTCCGTTCGAGCACGCCGGTTCAGCTGTTCTCGAGCTCATCGTGACGCCGCGCCAGTCGGAGAGCTTCGGGGGAATCGGTGCCGCCAGCTGCCTCGATGTCGGCGAGGCGACGACGAAGCGCAGCTTGGACCGTCCGACGAACCTGCTCGGCAACGGGAATGACCCAATCCTCGTAGCGATCCTCGGGCAGGAACTCGCCGACGCCGAGCTCGATGAGGCGTTCGTCGTCGTCGCTGCTCAGCAACTCATCCAGATCGGTGGACACGTGCGACCGGTCGAGTGCGATCGCGTCACGGTCGGCGATCACACCGCCGCCCAATACCCGGCGCACGTTCGAGAGCTGCACCGACAGCCGAGCGCCGAGTCGCGCCCGATCGGTCTCGTCTGGCCAGAGCAGGTCGAACAGCTCATCTCGTGTCACAGGCCATCCGCGAGCGATAACAAGCCGCTTCAGCAACGTGCGTGCTCGGCGCGATCCCCACTCGTTGAGCTCCACCTCTCGTCCGCCGACAGTGACGACGAACCGACCCAGCGTCGCCACATGCGCCTCACCGGACGGGCCGTGAGGTCTTCGACTCTGAATGGCTCCGGTCACCCACCGCTCGAACGGATCCATCCAGGAGTCGATATCCCCGACGAAGCCGAAGTGATCGACTCCGGGGATCTCGATCAGGGTGGCCTGTGGCGCGAGATCGGCGAGTTCGCGACCCAACTCGAGCGGCATCGCAGCGTCGCCGGTCCGGTGCATGACGAGCATTGGCATGTCGAGGTGAGGGACGGCCTCCCTCGCATCCATGTCCAGCATCTCGATGAACAGCTGCTGGAGCGAATCATGGCCGGCCGACAAGCGCTCGTAGCGGCTGAACCAAGATCGAAACTCCTTCGAGTCTCGGAGCGAGGGGGCGAAGAGGTCCACAGACCACGACTCGTCCGTTCCCCAGCGTCGAGCAAATTCGATCCGTTGCTCAATCTGCTCAGCCCGCGCCTCCTCCGTGAGGATGTCCCCGACGAACAGTCGAGCACCCGAACCAACGAAGATCAGACTCGCCACTCGATGCGGGTACGCCGCCGCAAAGAGGAGGGTCGTGACTCCTCCTTCGGAGGCACCGAACAGATGCGCCCGTTCGACACCGGCAGCGTCCATGACCGCTCGGAGGTCATCCACTCGATCGTCGACGTGCGGCACGCGGATCGTTCGATCCGAGCTTCCTGTTCCGCGCTTGTCGTAGTGGAGATAGTCGCAGAACGAACCGAAGCGCTCGAACATCGTCCGCAAGCCCAGCCATTCCCAAGCGACCTCGATGTTCTGCGCTGCCGGCGGGATCACCACGACGGGTGGTCCGGACCCCCAACGCTGGTAGGCGATCCGAGCGCCGCCGCGCGCCTCGGCGAACTGGATCGGCGGTACCTCTATCACGTCCAAAGACTAGTCCGATCGATTGATTCGTCGCCGAGGCCGAACTGGTCGTGAGCGAGGGCGGTTTCAATCGAGTGGACCCGGCGGCGGCCCGAGCACCTGGATGTCGTACTCGGCGCAGATCTGAGCGACGCGAGCAGGATCGACCTCGACGGGACCCGGGATCTCGGGCTCGTCGATCGGCTCACCGAGCGCTGCGACGAAACGATCGAACTGGCCAGGCGTCGTGACCTGGAAGACACGTGCGGTGTCAGAAAGGATCTGGAACTGGTGAGGCCGACCTCGCGGTAGCCACACCGTGGCGCCCGCTCCGTGGACAGCTTCGACGTCACCGCACGAGAACCGGACTTCGCCCTCGACCACGTAGAACAATTCGTCCTCCTTGTCGTGCAGGTGGAGCGGCGGCCCGAAACCTCGTTCGCCGACGAACTCCATCGCCGTCAGTTGACCGTTCGACTGTTCGGCGCTCACTTTCGTGGTCATCAGATGGTTCAGAAAGTGGTAGTGGTCGCCCTCGTCACGGGCGATGAGCTGTGGTGTTTGAAGTGTCATAGAGACGAGTCTCCCGAACGACCTTCCGAAAACCTTTCGATCGCAGCGCTTCGGACAGTCTCGGCGACTACGGATGACGGTTGCCCATCACAGGCGCTGGCGATCACGCCCCTACGCTCGGTCTCGGCCGGGAGCGCTCAGGTCACTCGAACCAATGTGTTCGCGTCGATGTGCACGAACTTCTTGGTCACCGCCCCGATTGCCAGATCCATCCACATGCTCTGGCTGTACTGGAGCTGCGTGGTGCCGTCGCTCAGTTCTTCAATGAAGAACGTGGTTGCGAACCGGGTGACGTTCGCATGGCGTTGCTCGAACTCGATGTTGCTCATCGCTCCACCCTCGTTCGCCGTATCGACGGTGATCTCCGTCGTGGACGTGACAGTGACACCTCTCGCAGCGAGCGTGTCCAACTGTCGCTGCAAGACCTCATTCGGATCCCGTACCCCTCGAGCGGGATCCGAGAACGGAAGCACCGTGTCATCGGCCTTCGGGAACGCCTTCGGCGGACCGGGAACGGGCCCGGTCGAAGCTCCGACGGCGAGGACATCGTTGCCATGCGGGACAGAGACTTGCTTCACATACGCCGTCGCCGGAGGCTGGTGTTGCGTCGAGGGCGGTTCGCCGAACTGGTCGGCGTAAACGAAGTGGAGCCAGCTGCCGTTCTCGGCGTGAACGAGAGTGTTGTCGAGCTCCGGGCTCTTGTTGGTGAAGTACACCCGTTGCTCATAGAACAGCGGTGACGCGACCTGTTCGAACGTGCCGCCTCGATTGGCTGCCGTGCCTGGCAACGCCGAGATCGTCATCTGTTCGAAGTAGGGAGTGTCCAGCATCTGATACCCGCCGGGCATGCCGACGGCGGGCACCGGCATGATGTTGTAGCCGGTTGCAGCGTTGCCGGAGGGACTGTTCCAGTTGCCAACGAGGCCGACGAGTGCTTGTAGTCCCTGGGCTTGGGTCTTCTCTCCGCCACCCGCTCGGACCAGCGGGGTGGTGGTGTCAGGGGCGGGGTTCATCGCAGGAGCGTTCATGGTGATCTCGGTTTCTTTGTGGTGTGGATGGTGATCTTCGGCGGTCACGGAGCGTTGAGGTGGGCTGCTGGGTCGCTCATGCGCAGTTCATCTTCCAGCGTGCGTTCTCGGGCAATGACGTCGCCGGCAAGCGGACCGCGACCAGTGTGAAGGTTGGTTTCTTCGTCACCGGACCAAGGGGTACCTCTTGGAGCTGGGCGAGAACTGTCGCAAGCTCGGCGTTCGTCGACACGGCAAAGCCGCGACCACCGAAGCCTTCAGCAACCTTCACGTAGTCCCAGATGTGGCCTTGTGGAACCTCGGTGAGCTGCTCGAACGCCGGCGCATCTTGGGCACAGAAGGCATTCGCATCGATGAGCCATTGCTCGACGGCGAAGACTCGGTTGTCCATCACGAAGATCACCGCGTCCTGTCCGAGCTGAGCAACGGTCCCGATGGCGTTGACGGTTTGGGAGAAGGCTCCGTCGCCGGTGAGAGTCACCGTGCGACGGTTCCGACCCACCAGCTCGTTCGCCAGCGTCACGCCTGCCGTTGCGCCCACTCCGTAGCCGATGGCAGCCCACGCGAGCTGTGAGACGAAGCCACTCTGCGCCGCTGGCAGATCGATGTTGGACAGGAAGGAGAAGCCTGCATCAGCGATGATCTGCGGGTAATCCCGGCCGCCGTGCTTGGTGAGAAACTCGTGGAAGAGCTGGGACTTGAAGCTGTCATAGGTGATCGGGTCATCGGCTCCGTAGATGGTGGGCTCTGGAATAGGGAGACGATCCGGACTCGCGGGCATCTGCGAAACAGCCCGGTCCCCTGCAGTCCCGACCCCTGCAACCAGCGCCTTCAAGAAGTCGCCCAGGGCGACGTCACCCCAGTAGGCGAGCCCACGACCGACAAGTACGGCGCCGCCCCTGGCTTGAATGTGGGTGGGTCCGGGAAGTCCTGACTCCTTCGTCGGGTCGTAGTCGGGAGTCACCACACCCAGGTAGTTGAAGTCGGTGTCCTTGACTCCCAGCGCCACGATGCAGTCGGCCGACTTCAGCAGCTGCTGCACATTGTCAGGCGAGCTGCGTCCGAAGTAGACGCCTTCGAAGCGAACATCATCTCGAAACTCGGACAACACGCTCTTCCCTAGAGGGCTCGTCACGTACGGTGCGTCGACCAACTGTAGGAACTCGGCCAACAGGTCTTGTTCGCCGATGCGAGCAACTTCTGAACCAGCGATGACGACGAGCTTCTTCGACGCGTTGATGTGTTGCAGGACTGCCGACGTTGCTTCCTGGACGGACTTCGCCGAGGAGGGACCTGGGCCGGCCGCAAGCAAGGACGTCGTGGCTGACCGGCACGGCTGTGACTCGATGGTGTTCGACAGCTCGATGTAGACGGGTTGGCTGGTGGCCAGACAGGTCGCCAGTGCGGCGTCGATCAGCTCTGGCGCCGTGGCCGGGTTGTCGATGCGAACCGCCATTGCGGTGATCTCGCGAAAGATGCGGAGATCGGTGTGGGACCCGTTGATCATGTGGTGGTATCGGACGCCCTGGTCGCGATCGGAATTGAACTGAGCGGTCGACGGTGAGCCGTTGATGACCACGACTGGTGACTGTTCAACGAATGCTCCAGCCACGGCCTGGGCGGCGTTGATTGCTCCCACGCCGTACGTGAAGGCCACGCAACCGACGGGTGAGACGGTCGTCCCAGGAATGAGACCACCGACTCGGCCATAGCCATCCGCCGCATAGGCGGCGCACATCTCGTTGTTCGGATGTACTCGGATGAGTCCCGCGTTCTGGGTCTTGTCGTCAAGGGTCTTGACCCACTCGGCGACATAGTCGCCGGGAATGGCGAAGACGTGGCGCACGCCGATCTCTGAGAGACGCTTGTTCAAGTAACTCGCCACCGTTTCCGAGGCATCCGCCGATTGCGCATCGGTGGTAGCTGGCTGCGGGCCGAACTCGCGGTCGTGGTGAGGGAGATTGTGAATCGTCCGCATGATCAGCCCCACACTTCCGGCATGGCGGATCGGCCTGCTGGCACCGAGGCATCGTCCGGCGGCAGGCACGGGTCGTCCTTCATGCGGGGTACATCGAAGGCATCGAGAACCAGGTTCGCCGACCTCAGCGATCCGTTCACCCAAGCCTGCATGTCGGAGATCGCCTCGTTGCAGAAGTAGACGCCCTCGATCGGATTGACGAGGTCTGCCCGGACCGTCGAGTCGACAACGCCGACCTTCCACTGGTGGTACGCGTGTTCGAAGTCGCTCGTTCCATCCCAAAGGCGATAGCTCGTCAGGATTGGCTCTGGGATCGAGTCCACCGTGAAGAGGACCTTCAACTGACGGGTGATCTCGTCGACCACCGGTTGTGAGGCGGCGAACATCGTCTGGAACTCCCTGTTGTTTTCCTCTTCCTGGAGCGGCGAGCAGAACGGCGACCCCACGTTCTGGAGACCGGCCCAGAAATTCGTGTTGCTGAAGTCGCAATAGATCGTGAGCGCCGCCGCCTCGGTCGTTTCGCTCTTGCCCGGAACCGGCAATGAGTAGAACGGGTACACCGAGTTGATCGGCATGCTCGTGAAGCTCGGCCCGAATTGCACGGGCGGCGAAACGTTCCCGTCTACCTGGTTCCACCAAGGCTCTTCGAAGTACAGGTTGATCTTGGTGAGGGCCATCCCTCGGGCAGCGGTGAGGTTCTCCCAGAGCTGGTGGGCGTCTGGGCCGGAGTTCAGTGCAGGCGAGGTCTGGAAGAGTCGTTGCGCACCCGTGGTTGCCACGGCAACGACGACCTTGTCGGCCTTCAGCGTCTTGGGCTCGCCGCGCTTCACGAAGGGACTCGAGTTCGCATGATCCGGCGCCAATGTCATCGACAGTGAGAAGCCGGTCTCGTTGCGTTCGATGGCGTCGACGTTCGTGCTCAGCAGGACCTGGATGTTGTCCGCATGAGCTTCCGCCAGGCGAGAGGCGATGGCATTCGGCAAGGTGCTGAATCCGCGTCGGAACGTGAAGAGCTGTGGGTGCTTCGGAAAGTCTCCGAGCACTTGGAAGGCGTCACCCGCATTGATAGGAGCGCGAAACAGACCGGTGAATCCGTTCATCGAAGAGACCAACTCAATGCACTCGTCCGAGTAACCCATCTCCCGCAACAAACCCCACAGCTGCCACTGATTCAGGCACTCCCCTTGCCACTTCCACTTTTCACGAACATCTCCCCAACCATCCGGCCCGGCTGGGGGTCGTGGACCCTTCCCGTCAAAGGAATCGTCGTTGGCCCGGCGAACGCGCTCGAACGCGCCTTGGATGAGCTCACTCGGGCTCCGACCTCGCTCGCTCTCGTCAAGGTCGAACAACTCCCCCCAGATCCTGTTCGACCCTCGCTCCGCTTCAGCGAGCGTGAAGGTCTGCCCTCGAACATGGAACCGGTTGCTCTGGCCCTCGCTCCCCATCGGAAACGGCACGATGTCATCACAAAGCCCGAGGTACTTGTTCAAGTTCATGAGCTCGGTCATGCCGTAGTTGAAACGCATGCCGCCCTCTTCTTCCCGGACGGTGTCTTCGCCAACATTCACCAGGTCGCTTTGCAGACGACCACCCGTCCGATTGAGTCGTTCCACGATGGTGATTCGCCGCTCGGGTTTGTCTTCTACGAGCCGCAGTGCCGTGTAGAGGCCCGCCATTCCGGCGCCGATGATGGCGATGTCAGTCGCCATCACATCGGGAACCTGTGGGAAGAACGTCTCGAGGTTTGTGGCTGGGGACTCAGAGGTCATGACTACTCCTGGCGAGGTGCGTTGGTTGCGGACAACCACACCCTTCCAGCGAGGAGTTACATATGGATTACAGGCCTGCCGTTCGGCGTCGAGTGTCAGAGGCAGCCGGCAGCGTCGTCTCGCAATGCGAGCTCACGAGGATGGTCGAACGTGCCTCAGTGCTCGATGCGTCGTTGCTCGAAGGCAAGCGAGGCCAGAATCAGAACGTCAATGGCCACGATCAACCACACCCCGGCCAGCTCGGTGGCGAGGAACAGCAGGAGAGCGAGCGCACCAATCGCCACCAACCGCTCTCGAGCGACGGCGCGGAACGTGCGAAGCGCAGCGAGGCCGATTCCGCCGAAGAAGAAGGCGAGACCAGCAAAGAGCATGGCGCGGAACGGCAGCGGCAACGCGTCAGACGGGTGCAGCGTGATCTCCTCCAGCCCAACCGCACTCAAGATGACGCCGGCGGTGATCGGAAGGTGCAGGTAGGTGTAGTTGTCCCGAGCCAGACTCGATCGCTCTGGCCCCACCGTCTCTTCGACCCGATGTTCAAGCGCCGGTTGCACGCGATCGAAGTACGACCACCACATCAGCGCTGCAAACACTCCCGCCGCGCAGAGAGCGACAACCGCTTCCGCCGAGAGCTGCTCTCCCTCTTCGAGGGCTTCGACCAACGGCTTCCCCACGGCCACGATGACCTCACCCAGGGCCACGATGATGATGAGGCCGTGGCGCTCTGCGAAGTGTCCAGCGCGGAGGACCCATTCGGTCCGGCTTGTACGCAACGTCCCGAGGACGTAGCCCACCACGGCAACGGTCCAGATGACGGTGCGTGTGCCGGTGTCGAACGCCGCGCCGACAACAAGCAGAACGACGAAGACCACGAGTCCGAAGATGAATTCACGCGCCTGCTCTCGGGCCTCGTCGTCTCCTGCGCCTTCCAACGCGAGAACAAGACCAAGACTGGCAATGAGGGCGACTGGGATGGCAAACAGGTAGCCGCCACCGTCCAAGGCGGTCGTCACGGATGCCGCCATGGGCACGCTCGTGGCTGTGGCCACCAGGAAGATCGAGCGGACCTGGCGAGAGTTCCCAGCGACGGCGTTTGCTGCCCACGTCAGCTGTGACCAAGTCATCCAGAGAATGCTGAACACCAGGGCGGCCTTGCCCACATGCTCCCAGTCGGGGTCATGCACGAGGAAGCCAACGAGCTGAGCGAACGCGAACACGAAGGCAAGATCGAAGAAGAGCTCCACCGGGTCGGCAGTGAAATCAGCTTCTCGTTCAGGGACGACCAATCCATGCATAGCGAAGGACGCTACAGCCCGGCGGTCACTCAGTCGGGACCGCGGGCCTCCGAGACGAGGTCTCGCAGTTCCTGCAGGTGGTGGTCGTGAACCTGGCGAGGAGTCGCCCCGTGCTTGATCGCCACGGCGGCCGCAGCTGCCGTTGCGATCGCGTGCTGAGCGCCGTTGCCCATGAACTTGCAGACCGAGCCAGCCACGTGCGTCACGCTGATGTGTTTGCCGGCCATCATCAAGTTCGAGATGTGCGCCGAGTAGAGGCTGCGGAACGGGATCTCGAAGGGTTCTTCATCCCTGGTGTCCCACGTCCAGTTCTTCAGCCGGAAGTCGTAGTCCTCGTGGATCGGGTGGTGCAGGCAGAAGGCGCCCGAGTTCTTGACGACCGCATCGGGGAACTCGACGTGGTCACGAATGTCGTTCTCGGTGAGCACGTGGTCACCGATGTAGCGACGGAACTCGCCTTGGCCGGCGACGTGTCCAACCCAATCGAACTCCAGATTCGCCCAGGCCTCTGGCTCCATCGACTTCACGTTCGACATGGTGCCGTACACGGCTCGGAGCAAGTGATCACGAATATGCTCACCCTCGGTGTAGGGGTCGCGCCATTGTCCGTACTCCCAATAGTGCGAGAGCCGTCGCGTGAGGTTTGCGAACGAGTCATCCTCTGGCGGCCGAAAGGCCTCGACGACTGGACCGTCGCCATTGTCCTTGCCTGGCTCCAGGGCTTGACCGCCGAGGTCGGCGAAGTCCTTCGCCACTTCCATCGCCCAGGGAACGTTTGGGAACTCGACCGGCTCGTCAGCCATCCGGGTGCGGAAGAAGACCGTGTGACCGTGGTGTTGATCGAGGCGCTCCGGGGGTGCATGACTCTCGCCGTACTCGTCGGCGCCTTCAATGCCGAACATGGTCGGAGCGCCGGCCAGAATGCCGAGGATCGCCGTGCCGGTGCAGTCGATGAACTGAGACCCAGTGATCCTGATCTCCCGACCCGAGATTGCCTCTCGGGCGTCGATGGACTCGATTGCGTCCCCGTCCATCGCCAGGGCGAAGACTTGGTGGTGAAGAAAGACCGTGACGTCGGGCTCGGCCTCGAGGAGGCGCCCGACCTGCAGCTCGCCGTCGGGGGTACGGGCGATGGCTTCCGCCACCGTGGAACCCTTCTCCCCTCGCGGACCGATGCCGATCTCCACGCTGGCGTTGCCACCCAGCACTGGACGGTTCTGCACGACTGCGACACGCAACCCAAGACGGGCTGCGACGAGTGCCCCGACCGAGCCCGTCACTCCCCCGCCAACAACGACAACGTCAAAGGGCCCCTCCGCCGCTGGCTCGTCGGGCAGACCACGAAGACGCCGCCGCCAGGCATGCGCGTGAGGGCCCCCGCCCTCGACCGGTTCGTTGCCTTCACTACTCAGGAAGATGGCGTCGCAGCGGCCGTCGAAGCCCGTCAGGTCATGCAGCGCGAGTTCGACTGGGCCCGCCTCGAGTTCGACCACGCCAGCAGACTGCCAGGCCCAGTCCTTCCCATTCGCACCGAACTCAGTGCCGAGCCGAACCTCGCCGACCGAGACTTCGAAACGGCCAGGGTGATGTTCAGGCACCCAGTCCTTGGCCCGTACCCACACCGAGTACGCACCCGCCTCTGCGATCGTCACGGCCGTACGAGCATCGTCCACCGGGCGGCCGCTCCCGTGCGCAAGGAGGTACGGAGATCCCATCTCAGCGACGAACTGGGAGTCGAGCACCCAGCCGCCGTAGTCATCGAAGGCCTCTGCCTCGATCAGCATGTCCTTCGATTCGCTCATCTCTCTCCTCGACGCGTTGGGCTACTCGGCCTGGTCAGCTGCTCGTGATCAGTGACGATCTCGTCACGAGTTCTTACCGACAACGCCGGTCGGTGTCCACAACAGGACGTCAGGAATCGCGCCCGACGACTCGGCGCACGCGCCCAGGGACGCCGTCGACCCCCAGCGGCGAGGCCACCGTCCAGTTCAGCCGGTGGGAAGCGCTCCGGCTTCGGTCAGCACGGCACGAGCGATCTCCTGGCGGGCCTCCGTCGTCGGCGATGCGACGCCGGCTCCGGGCTCGAGGTCGATGTTCATGGCGAACAACCATGTCCGCCCGTCGTTCTGCGTCGTACCAACGAGCCATCCGAGTGAAGGTTCATCGGCGCGAATGGCGAGCCCGGTCTTGTACGACCAGAGCCAATCATCACCGCTCTCGCGAACGATGATCTCCTCTACGTCGCGAACAACCGATCGGTCAAAGGGAAGGTGGCCGGAAAGGAGCGACTCGAGGAAGTCGAGCTGCCCCAACGGGCTGATGCGAAGACTCCCGTCGAGCCAGAACCGGTCACTGGTGCCGCCTGTCTCGGCGTTCCCGTAGCCCACGTCGTTCATCCAGCGGGACATCTCGGCTTCACCAACCTGGCGCGCAAGCTGCTGGAACAACCACACCGCGGACACGTCGATACCGGTTCGCAGCGAGTGGTCCTGGTTCCACGCTGGAACGCTTCGATCGACCCCATCCCACTCGAAGACTTCGTCGACACTCTCGACCGTGCCCGTCTGCAACAAGACCAGGGCATTGAAGATCTTGAACGTAGAGGCCGGACTTCTCGGCTCAGAGGCCCGATCGACGTCGAACACGCTTGTGACTCCTGAGCCTGCTTCCCGGAGGACGAAGGTGCCCTCAACCCCCGCGTCGGCGAAGTGAACGCCCCAGTCAGGCCGCTCGATGAGTGGCGCATCAACGGACGTCGAAGCAGGGGCTGGCTCGGGATCCGGCTGCGTGGTGGTCGCTTCGTCCGCTGGAGCGCTTGACGTTGTTGCCACGCGCTCGTCTTCATCGTCCGCCGGGCTCGCCTCCCGATCGTTGGAGCATGCGGCGGCAATGAGGAGCGCCAGCGACAGAGCCAGCAGCACGACCGTCGGCGATCCTCCGTTCAACGCTCGAGCGACACGAGGCATGCCGAGAGCATGGTGCAAAACCGGTCACAGCGGGCC
>CALKTH010000019.1 GCA_937997485.1 uncultured Acidimicrobiales bacterium
AACGTCTGCTGAGGAAGCCCATCCACAGCGCCCGGGCACATGATTCCCTACCCAAAGCCTGCGGACAACGCGCCCAGCGGATTGCCCATGGTCAGCAATGGTTCTGCAATGCGCTAGAACGCGCATCAGGGATACTCCGCATTGAGCACACGCCGCCCCGGTACTGACGAATCGGTGGGTCGTGAACCTGTGCCGCCTGCCAGGAGCGCGTCGAAGTTCCGTCTCGCCTAGTAGTGCCACCGCCGATGTCGTTCGAGCGGGGTCTGTGGCCGGGCCGCGTCGGCGATCGCCTGCGATCCATCCAGGCCGCGCAGAATGATGCGGTTGCGCACGTGGTACGCCTGAACCTGGTGCTTCTGGTCGAGACCGGGGCCGCAACTTGCAGTACCAATGCCGGAGTGGGCGGCATCGAGGCGGAGCACCGTCGTGTCTCGCCACCTGATCTCGTGCGGGTGCGCGGCAGCAGCAATCTCTTCGGGGAACGCATGGTGCGCGGCAGCGTCGAAGTGAACCTCGTCCGTGACCGCCAGCAGTCCCCTCCCGGTGTCGTCGGTCAATCCGAACCAGCGCAACTCCGTACGGTTGCCCGTGTCCTGAGGCCGGGGATACGGGAAGAACGAGTCGGTGACCGTGGCTTGGTGATGTCCGACGAAGAGCCCGTGCCAGCGATCGGCGTACGTTTCCTCCGGGCCAGGGCCAAACCACGTTGTGTGCTCCAGGCCGCCCCCGAGTTCGAGCTCAACGCCAATGCGGAGCAGAGGGGGCAGGTCTAGATCCGCCGTGGCCGTGGTATTCACGGCGACGTCTCCGTCTGGCGAAACGAGCCACACCACGTTGACGGCCAAACGTTCGGTGAAGCCGTACCTCGTGGCAGCGCCCACGATCCCGTCGGCCTGCTCGCGAACGCTGACCGGCCCCATCGGCTCTGCTTCGGCCGTGTCGAGTCCGGCTCTGATGAGACGTGACATGAGCATCTCGTCACCGAAGACCGCGGCGTCGTTGTCTGTCGGGGCTCGCATGATGCTGACTCGGCTGGAGCGAACGTCGAGCTCGATGCCATGGAGCACCAACTCGACCACGCTGCCAGCGCGGTCGAGGACCACGCGGGAGCCGCCGCCTTCCAACACGACGCCACCTTCCAGCGCCCCACCAGCGTCCGTCGCCGTCGCTGCCGGCAACCTCGGATCGGGAGCGATCGGCACACGAGGGCGGGATGAGGGCAGGGGAAGCTCGTCCCACGCCACGACGTGCCCACTCGGCACCATCTCCGTCTCGCTCGTCGTCATCCATTCGATCTGCAGGTGCCCCTCCTGCCCCGGCTCGAGATCGGCCATGGGCGTGGCCAGCAATACCTCGATTCGCTCGCCAGGAGCGACAGTTGGGGCTGGCACCGGGTCGCCTTCAGCGACCACCGAACCGTCGATCAGCACGCGCCACCGCAGCTGCAGATCAGCAAGCGACGCGAAGGAACGGCGGTTCGTCACCGCGACCAGACCCGCTTCGACATCGACGGGCTCGACTGTGACCGGTCGATAGACCCACGCCACGTGGCGGAGTCCCGGATGCGGTGTGCGGTCCGCGTCAACAAGCCCGTTGCAGTTGAAGTTGAGATCGTTCGGCTTGTCTCCGAAATCGCCGCCGTACGCCCACCACTCCGTGCCGTCGGCGGTCGTCCTCAGCAAACCTTGATCCACCCAGTCCCAGATGAACCCGCCCCAGGCCTTGGTGTTGGTGTTGATCTCGTCCCAATACTCCTCGAGGCCGCCGTTCGAGTTCCCCATGGCGTGGCTGTACTCACACATGATCACCGGACGGTCGTCGGCCATCTCTGTCAGTCGAGTCAGCTCCCGCAGGTTCGGGTACATGGGGCCGATGATGTCGATGATGGGATCGACCTCGGCCGGGTGGTACGCGAGGGGCCGATGAGGGTCGGCCGCCCGCATGGCATCAGCCATGGCCCGGAAGTTCTCGCCGAACCCCGCTTCGTTGCCAAGCGACCAAGCGATGATCGAGGGATGGTTGCGGTCCCGAACCACCATGCGTTCGCCTCGCGCCACGAATGCTTCGGTGTAGCGGGGGTCCGCCGCTGGCAATCGTGTCTGGTCGTGGACCACCCCGTGGGTCTCGATGTTCGCCTCGTCCACGACGTAGATCCCGTGGCGATCACAGAGGTGGTAGAAGCGCTCGTCGTTCGGGTAGTGCGCGGTTCGAACGGCGTTGATGTTGTGGGCCTTCAGGAGCTGGATGTCCTGCTCGAGCAGCGCGTCGGACTGCCAGCGTCCGTGGACCCCGTCGTGCTCGTGCCGGTTCACGCCGTAGATGGTGATGGGTGTGCCGTTGACGAGGAGCTGGCCATTCGCTGTCTCGACCGTGCGGATACCAACAAGAAGTGTTTGCTGATCGAGCACTGCGCTGTCACCGCTGCTGTTGCCGTCGCTGTCGCTGTCGCCCGCCAGGAGTTGGACGCTGAGCCGGTAGAGCGTTGGTGTTTCCGCGCTCCAGAGATCCGGCTCCGCCACGTCGAGCGCCAGAGGCTCACCCGGAGCAGCGCTGACCTCGGCGACGACCTCACCGCTCCGCTCGGTTGTGAGCAGCGCATGCACAACGGCGTCAGCGGGAACGGGGCCGTCGAGGATGACCGTTGTGCTGGTGTTCGCCTCATCCACGCCGACCATGAGTGTGTCGAAGAACACGTCGGCAATACGGGCGACGGGCGTAGCGAAGAGATCGATGGAACGGTGGAGCCCCGCCATCCACCACATGTCCTGGTCTTCCAACCAGCTCGATGCCGTCCAGCGGTGCACTCGGAGGGCAATCGTCGCTGTCTCCCCGGGTGTCACGAACGGGGAAATGTCGAACTCCGCCGGCAGCCGGGAATCGGTCGAATAGCCGACCTCGTTTCCGTTCACCCAGACATGCACGGCGCTCTCCGCCGCTCCCAGGCGAAGGACGATGCGCTGCTCCACCCACTCTGCCGGGATCCCAACGGACCGGACGTGATCGCCGCCCTCGTCGTCGTAGTCGATCCGGGGATACGGGCCGATCGGAAACGGATACTGCACGTTGGTGTAAATCGGGATGCCGTATCGATGCTCGTCTCCGCCCTGGAGCATCCACGAACCAGGTATCTGCACAGTGTCGAACTCGCTCCGGTCGGCGGCCGGCGCCCAGAACTCATCGTCCGGCGCCTCGACCGTCCAATACCGAAAGGCCCACTCACCGTCGAGCCGTAGCGCATTCGCCGGAAGGTCGAGCCCGTGTGCGGCGGCTCGGCCTCGAGCGACGGCGCGAGGGTCTCGGTGCTCGGGGCCCTCAGGGACCTCGTCGGTGAAGAGAGTCGCGTTGGCAGAGGTCTCGTTCTGATCCACTCGGGCAGAGTAGTGACCGAGCGACCCATGAACAGCAGGCGCGAACGCAAGACCGCCGACAGCGTGCCTGCGCGCTCGCGGTCGACGTGTCACCATGAGCGACATGACCACAGGCGTACAGATCATTCCTGGTAGCGGCAGCGTTGTCCGCAGCGGGCCTCTCACCGTGATCACCTCCGGGAAGGCCGCAGATGGCATCGAGCTCCTCGCTGCCATCGATGAGCTCGAAGCGCAGGGCCCCTTCGCCTTTGCCTCGGTGGCCGCCGCGCTGCATGCGTTCGTCGTGGCCAATGGGCCGGCGGGCGTGGGCGCCGTCCTGATCTTGGACGGCGATGCCATTGTCTTCCTCTTTGACAAGGCCGATGCCACCGCGGGTGACACCAAGCTCTCCGGGAATGGCCGATCGGGCTGGACGACCGAAGTCATGGTCGGCGACCCCATCGAGCTGAGGCTGGCCAGCGTGCCTTTTACCACCCCGGACGATCATGCCGAGCTCCGGTCCGGCCTGGTTCGCGGTGCGGGTGCCGTTGTCCCCACCGGCGTCGTCGTCGCTTCTCCCGGTCCCGCCCCCGAAGCACCCGCGCCTGACGCTCCGACTCCACCTCCGCCCCCGCCGCCCGCACCAGCACCTTCAACCGTCCCGGCGCCGACCGCCGCCGACACCCTCCCTCCTGCTCCTGCTCCAGCTCCGTATGCGTCCCCGGCCGACTCCCCATCGCCGGCGGACGCCTTCCCGCCTGCTCCAGCTTCGGTGTCAGCGCCAGACGCATCGGCGCCACCTTCACCAGCCGCCGCTCCAACGAAGGCCGATCCGCCGTCTCCCTTCGCCTCCCCAAACAAGGCCACTCCGGCCGATCCCTTCCAGCCCTTGGCCGCGCCGGCCAGTCAGCCAGCGACACAGGCAGAAATCGAACCGACGATCGAGGATGAACCTTCACCGACCGCGGCCGATCCTTTGGCTCCACCTGCTCCGGCTCCGCCAGCCCCTGGCTTCTCCGCACCGCCTCCGCTGCCGAGCCCCGACCCCGGAGCCCCTCCACCACCTCCTCCGCCCGCTCCGGCTCCTGCGCCCGCGCCCGAAGCTCCAATGCCCGCGGCTGCGCCGCCTCCACCGCCACCCATGCCAGCACCCGCCCCGATGCCTGCACCGGCACCGATGCCCCCTCCCATGGCTCCGCCGATGAGTGCGCCGACCGATCCTCCTGCTGTCCAGGGCGACGTCCCACCGTGGGCTCAGCCACCGCAGGGTTCACCAGAGGCTGCGCCGCCATTTACACC
>CALKTH010000020.1 GCA_937997485.1 uncultured Acidimicrobiales bacterium
GTGAAGTCGCCGACCGCAGCAGTGGGGCATCTCTGAGCCTGAAGGGTTTCGAGCATGTCTGCAACAAACGCGGTCACTAGTGCATCGTTGGGGGTGATGAAGAGATCCTCGTCAACGTCGAAACCTGCAGACGCTGCGCTGTCGTCGTTGTTCGAGTCTGAGCGCCGGCCGATGCTTCGGATGGCGACGTTGCTGGTCGGTTCGCCAGCTGTCGCCGAGGAGGTTGTGCAGGATGCGTTCGCTGTGGTCAGCGAGCGCTGGGAAACGCTCGAGCGGCCGGGCGGCTATCTACGGACCTCCGTGGTGAACGGATGTGCCCAGGTCCTCCGGCGCCGAGCGACCGAAGACAAGGCGAGTCGCCGGATCGCGGTCGTGGACACCATCGAACTCCCGATTCACTTACTGGAGTTGAAGGACGCCCTGGATCGGTTGAACCAACGGCAGCGAATAGTTGTCGTCCTTCGCTACTTCGTCGACATCAGCGATGAAGAGATTGCCGAGGTCATCGGCGTAGAACCGTCAACGGTTCGATCTCTTGCGCACCGCGCCTTCGCCGTCTTGCGAAAGGAACTGACGTGAACAACATCGAAGATCGGTTGCGAACCGAACTGGCCGAACTCGCCGACGCCCTCATCGAACGACACGAGGCGTCGTCCGATACGCCCGGGAATGCTCCCGCTGGCGAACTCGATCTTGACTTCGCGAACGATGCTCCGCTCGCTCACCGCACCCGCACATCGAAGCTCCTCGCGATCGCAGCCAGCAGTCTCGTCTTGGTAGGGACCGGATACTTGGCGGTCAACTCTGCCAATCCCGAGGTCACCGTTCTCGCCCAAGGGTCTGTCGCCGCACCGAACGGCTTCGGCACCTGGGAGCCAATCGCCGACGCTCCAATCGAACCGCGACCGTTCGCAGTCACTGCTTGGACGGGTTCTGAGGTCGTGGTCTGGGCCGGCTCAAGCTTGACTCGAGGTTTCGCCTACGGCGACGGTGCCATCTACCAACCAGAGACCGACTCCTGGGAGCTGATGGACGTGCCGGGTTGGGGACATCCGGGACTCAGCGGAGCATTCTTCGATGGCGAGCTCTACGCGCTGGCCAAGGGAAGCGGCACCCGGTTTGACCCGGCGGCTGGGCAATGGAGTGACCTGTCGACTGTCGAAGGGATGTTCCTCGCCGCGGCCGTGGCCACTGACGACGGCGTTTGGGGCCTCGGCCCGGCTGCCACCAACAACGCCGGCCAGCCAGACCTCGCGATCGCCGAGTTCGATCGAGCGTCGAATCGTTGGGTCTACGGGCCCCAGTTCGAGGGGACCGATGCTCAGGCAGAGATCGTTGCTGGACTCGGACTGCTCGAGAGCACGACACTCTGGACCGGTGCCGAGATCGTTGTTTGGCGAAGCGCCGACGGCGGCATTGCCTTCGACCCAGCCTCCGAGTCTTGGCGCACGATTGCTCATCCTCAACCTGTGTCCGGTCTCGTCCGCAGCAGTGTTGCTGTTGAACGCGACGACGGAATGGCAGTCGTAGCAGAGGTCGAGACCACGAGCGGGCGCGCCATGAGCGTCGCAGTGATGAAGGAGAACGGTTGGCAATGGCTCGACGCCAACATTCCGGTGTCGGACTTCGAGTCGATCACGGTCGCAGGAGCTGGAGATTGGGTCGTTGTGTTCTCCGCCGACCAGGCTCCGGTCATGGTGCACCTGCCATCAGGTGAGTGGCAACGAAGCACCGCAGGCCCCCTCGGCGGGGTCGAAGCACCCAATACGGCCTGGACCGGCGACCACCTCATCGTCTGGGGTGGCGTGAAAGCCGATGTCGATTCCGTCGACGGCGCAAAATGGACTCCGCCCGAGTGAGATCGGCCGATCCGCGGATTCTGCGCGCAACACTCACACCTTTCGCCGAGCCCCAAGGAGTGCGAGCGCGGGCTCTTGGCTAGTCGTCCACAATCCGACGAGCGATTGCGATCAATAGTGGTCGTCACGAACAGTCTTGTCGGTGCAGTTCTCGCCGGCCGCCCATGGCTCAATGATCAGTTGGTGGCATATCACCAAGAGGCGTACGCGTTCGGGGACCGAGCTGAGTCCGCTCACTCGCCACGTTTCTTTCTGCTTCGACGACGTCGTCGCTGTCCGGCGAAGCTCAACGCCCCGAAGTTGGCCATCTTCAGGCTCCACGTATCGGTAACTCAGAAACTGAGATCCGCCAGGATTGACACGTCGGAAGACGCCGAGCGGTTTGCCATCCGCAGCCAGAAGCCGCTGGTGGATGTCCGACTGCTTGGTCTGCTCTCGCTCGACGGTTCCCATGATGCTGCCATCAGAGTCAAGAACTTGGTACTGACTCGCCATCGCCTTGAGTGCTCGCGATCTCTTCACCCGACACACCACCGTGCCGTCGTTGGTACGCAGATCGATCGGTAGGCGATGTCGGATCCCGCTCGGCCTCCAACCTGACCGTCTCGCCGTCGCAACAGTCCTTTGGCTCACGATGTCCCACTGTCGAACCCCGTAGCAGGCATCCCTGAGTGAGAGGTTCACCTCAAGTTGATCAGCGTCCACCAGGGTCGTTGGCATCTCGGCGAGGTTGGTGAATCGAAGATGGGTCGGTCATTCCCGCTTCGAAGACGTCGAGAAGAACAGGGGCGTACGTCGGTTGAGACGCTGGCAGGGAGTGTGCGGGATCTCGATTTCGGTCAGTCGTTCCATGACTTCTCGTCGATGACTTGCGAATCGAGGTTGGCCACGGCCGCTGCCGATCATTAGTTGATGCGCAGGCCGATCAAAGCAAGACTCCGTGCCATGGGGGGAAGATCGGTTCTGACCGTCTTGGCGATGATCGTTGCGTTTGCGGGAGCGTGCGGCTCAGAGGGCGAAGGGTCGAGCGCGCCGATAACGGAGGCAAGCCCGGAGCTGCTCCTGGTCTCGTCGGGCGCGCAGTGGGTCGCCGGGGATGGGCCGCTAACGGAGTTCGACGTCACGTCTCAAAAGACTGATGAGGACGTCTTCGGCGTGGAAGTTGAGTGGGTCTTCGAGACAACTGAGGAAGGTCCGCGCATCTCGCCAAACGTGGAGATCAGCGTGAGAATCGATGGTCAAGCAACCCCGAACGCGGTGATCCCCATCCGCCTCGGAGGCACCGACTCAGGACTTCTCGCTCCGGACGTCAATCCGGTGTATCTCGTCGAGAACGAAGCAGGCTTCACCATTCACTTCGTGTTGGGTCCCGTGCTTGGTGCTTCGGATCTGAGGAGTGAGCAGCAGATCCGGGAAGGCCTCGAGGAGAACTTCGGCGATCTCACCGACGTTGATGACGTGGAGCTCGACCCGATGCAGGACGAAGGCGATGACGGCGTTCTGAGTTACCGGGTTTCGCTGAGGGGCAGCATCGAGGTGGACGGTGAGCCTGTAGAGGTCGAATCAACAGTTGAATTCGCCACGATCGAATCTGAGCCGGGAATCGAGGCCATGATGGTTGGGCCGAGAGCTCGAGATGCGGTCGCAACGGAACGTCGCCGAGCCCATGAGGCGGAAGCATCGGGGTAGACGGGAGAGCCATCCTCCGCCGAGTTGCCAGCAGGCCGAAGTCAGCATCGACGGAAGAACTGAGACAGCGAGTGACCGACCACACCATCCGACCCGCTACAGCCGGTGACCTCGAACGCATCAAGGAGATCGCCGTTGCTGCCGAAATGTTCAGCACCGAGGAGGCCGAATTCTTCGACGAGATGTTGAACGGTGCGCTGGACGGCAGCCTCGAAGGTCACGAGTGGC
Source organism: uncultured Acidimicrobiales bacterium (assembly GCA_937997485.1). GTDB lineage: Bacteria > Actinomycetota > Acidimicrobiia > Acidimicrobiales > SZUA-35 > SZUA-35. Next base: position 3,777 of record CALKTH010000020.1, read on the forward strand.
TTGTCGTCGAGGCCAGTGATGGGCCCGTGGTGGGTGCGGCCCAGTTTGCTCCCGAGCCGTTTGCCGACCGCATGTGGAATCTGTACTTCATCGCTGTGGACCCCGCATTCCAGGGTTCGGGTATCGGCCGCGCCGTCATGGGCCACGTCGAAGGACACCTAACGGCTCGCGGGGAAGAGCACGTCCGCACCCTTGTTGTCGAGACCTCGTCGACCGACCAATACGCCCGGACCCGCAGCTTCTATGCCGGCATCGGTTACGACGAAGAGGCTCGTATCCGGGAGTTCTACGGACCAGGCGACCACAAGGTCGTTTTCTGGAAGCAACTCAACTGACTCCGGCCTTGAACGCCAGCGCCCGTTTGCTACGCGCTGTCCGGTTGCGTCCACTACACAAGCGCTCATGACCTCGTTCGCTCTCACCGCCGACACCGCAGACGAGCTCGATGCACTGAGTGATGCCATCAGCCAGCATCTCGATGCGAACGCCAATCTCTCCGTCGACGACGTGGCGGCAACGCTCGCCGACGTGCCGCAGCGAGCGATGCGGCGCTTCGTCTACGGCGAAGATCGCACGCACCTCGTCGATGTGTTGGCAACGAGGGGCGGCCCGTTCACCGCTGACATCACCGGATCGCCAAGCCCGGGCGTTGAACCACCAGGCGATGTGGTGTTCCTCTTCACCGGCCAGGGTTCGCAGCGCGTCGGCATGGGGCGTGGCTTGTACGGCGCCTCAGCGGTGTTCACCACTGCGGTCGATCAATGCGCCGAGCTGTTCGCCGATCACATGGGCCTCGACATCAGAGATGAGATGTGGCTCGCACCCCACGCCTCGGCCGAGGAGGCGAAGGCGGCACAGGAGCGATTGGGTGAAACCTGGCTGACGCAGCCGACGATCTTCACCATCGAGTTCGCCCTTGCCCAGCAGCTGCTGTCGCACGGGGTGCAGCCGACCGCCTTGCTCGGCCATTCGATCGGCGAACTGACGGCGGCGGCGGTGGCAGGGATCGTCAGTCTGGAAGACATGGTGCGTCTGGTCGCCGCTCGAGGCGATGCGATGTATCGGGCCGAACCTGGCGGGCTCTTGGTCATCGAGGCTGACGCCGGGACGATCGAGGGCTTCCTCGGCGACGGCATCGAGCTGGCGGTCTTGAACAGCCCCGGGTCGCTGGTCTTGGGTGGGGTGCACGCCGCGCTCGATCGACTCGAGGTGGAGTTGCAACGACAGGAGCTCCGCTATCGAAAGCTGCGAACGTCCCATGCGTTCCACACCGAGAGCATGCAGTGTGCTGCCGACGAGATCGCCGAGCTGACGGCGTCGATCGCACATCACGAGCCATCCATCCCCCTCATCTCGAACGTGACCGGCGATTGGTACGGCGATCGCGAGCTGAACGACGTCAACTATTGGGCGAAACAAATTCGCCTCCCCGTGCGATTCGCTGAAGGACTCGACCTCCTGATCGGTGAAGAGCCCCGAGCCTTCATCGAGATCGGTCCAGCAGCCACGTTGACCGCGCTGGTGACCACACATGAGCGGCGGACAGGGAGACACCAGAGTCGGTCGACGCTGCCGCCGCGTACCGGCCAGGTCGATGATCACGCGTTCCTGAACTCAACCCTTGCCTGGCTCAGCGCGGTCGGCAGTGCGAGCGCGGAACCGATCACGGGCTCGGTGGTGGAGTTGCCGAGCTTCTGACGACGCTGGCGGATGACGCCCTGGAGGCAGACCCAACGGGGCCCGCCTCCAGGAACGATCCTTCAGCACGACGTCGCGAACACCGAGCCCAGTCGAGCCCATGCTCGGACTACGCAGCGATTGGTTCTGCTGCTGCGGTTTCGATGCCTTGGTCCGCTCGCACTTTGGCGGACAGGCGGTGGATCCGCTTGGTCAGCGGCTTGTGCAACGCGGACGCAAGCGGGTCTCGGTTCACGTACAGGTGGCCGTTCTCGATCCGCCAGTGCTTGGGCGAGCCTGACACGATGTTGTGTCCGGTCGCAGAGGCGACGGCGCAGCTTCCGCCGAACTGCGGGGCGTAGCTGGTTGGGTTGTTGATGAAGAGGTCTCGGTGCTCGGTGGTCGCGAACAACCACTCGGCGTCGGACCAGCGATAGCTGATATCGGGGGAGCCCTTCGTGGCTTCCCCGAGCGTGAAGTACGCCAGGGGGTCATACCCCTTGAGCGCGAGACCCTTGCGGTTCGTACGAACCTTGAATTTGTCCTTCGTGTTGTTGCTCACTTCAATTCTTCCTTTGGTTCTGACCGTCCGTAATACCGAACGTTCGGTACAGAACCCTGCAACACTCTCACTCATTCCGTAGAAGCTCGTGCTGCGGGCCACCAAGGGCATCGCTCGTTGTGGGCGGAGCGCCGGCAGCGAGCGAGCCGGTTCCAAGTGTCAAGGTCGCGATGGCTCCCTCTATTGGGCTGAGGCAGGCTCAGCTTCCGCTGATGGCGATGATGTAGAGAACGGCGGCAGCGCCGACGACGACGGTCGGGATGATCTCAAAACGGTCGCCTGCTCGAATGTGGAAGCCGGCGGCGCCGATCATCATGAGAATGACGCCCGCCGCGGCAGCGATCCCCAGCCATTCCAAGTCGGTGAATGCCGCGCCGATGAGCACGCCAGCGGCGGCGGCCACTTCGGCGATTCCGATTGGAATTCGGATCTTGTCGTACCCGAGTCGCTTGGCCTGTTCGATGCCGTCCTTGTTGCCGACGAGCTTCATGCCGCCGATCCCGGTCATCGCGATGACGAGAATCCCCGTTGTGATCCATTCGAGCACTGACATGTAGACCTCCGAGGTCTTGGGTACCGGGTGCTCCAGTGCTGATCTCGAATGTAGTATGCCGGATCAATGGTTGAGTTACTCAACGATTGACTATTCCAACGGTAGCAGTCGTCAATGGTTGATGCGCCGCGCTCGGTAGCATCGCTGGCATGGCGAACGAACCAGACGCGGCATCGGAGGCGGCAGAACTTGCTGAAACGCTCTACACCGTCATGCCGATTGTTGTTGAGCACGTCAGTCGTCGCCTTGAAGCATTCGGTCTGACGCATACCGACTACTGGGCGTTGCGAAGTGTGGAGGGAGCCATGCCGATGAAGGATCTCGCCCAGTGCATGGAAATCGATCCGTCTTATGTCACGCTCCTCGCCGACCGCCTCGAAGGGCTCGGACTCGTGGCGCGTCAGCCTCACCCAACTGACCGCCGCGTGAAGAACCTCGTTCTCACCGCGAAAGGAAAGCGGCTGAAGAAGTCCATTCCTGACAAGATCTGGGACGGCCCCAATACCTTCTCAAGCCTGACGGCCACGGAACGAGCGAAGCTCAAAGCCCTGCTATCGAAGCTCCTCGGCGAGAACAGCTAGGGATGCCTGGCCCGGCGACGCGTCGTTGACGCCCTCTGTTCGGTGTCGATCCGCGACCTCATGGCTGTCGTAGCCGCCAGAACAGCGTGACCGAGATCGGAGATCTCGACGCGGAGTGCCATGCCGAGGTCCGGGGCCTGATTCTGTCCGGGCTCGCTGAACATTGGGGTCCTGTCGACCCCGGGCTGAATCCTGACCTCGACGACATGCTCGTCACCTACGCGTCAGGTCGAACCGTTGTTGCTCGGGACGATGACGGCCACGTCGTCGGTACTGGCACCGTCGTGCCGCGTTCAGCCACCGTCGCCGAGGTGCTTCGGATGTCCGTGCATGCCGACAGTCGCAGGGGTGGAATCGGGAGCCTCGTCCTCACTGAACTGATCGAAACGGTGAGGCGGTGGAATCTCGAGACCGTCGTTCTTGAAACATCGTCGGCCTGGACCGAGGCGATCTCGTTCTACCGAGACTTCGGATTCCGCATCACACATCTCGAAGAAGGTGAGTTCGGGTCCGACACATGGTTCGCTCTTGACCTGAGTAGGCGAGACGGCGAGCCGTTGTGAGATCAGTGGTGAGCTTCTTTGGTGGCGTCCCATGCCGCGACGCGCTCGGTGGTTGCTCAGGCACAGGATCCGGCGGCCGCGTACACCGAATTCTTCGCCGGCGCGGCCGCGGTTCTCGAAGAGTCAGACTTTATTGACCCATGCCCCATCGGATCGATTGCTCGGGAGGTAGCGAACACCAGCGAGCCGCTACGCATCGCAGCTGAAGCAGTGTTCAACTCTTGGGTCGACGCCGCTGTGGAGCACCTGACTGGAGTTGGCGTCGGAGCAGAAGATGCACGCCAGCTTGCTCAGGTCTTCGTCGCCACCGTCGAGGGAATGTTCGTGCTCAGCAGAACGCTGCGATCAGCGGGTGCTGTCCTCAGCAGACTGGTCACAGAAGCAATCGGAGCAACAACGAGAACCTAGAGATCGTCGCCCGTATATCTCCCAACTCTCAGCTCTACGAGGCGGAGATCGGCACTTGCACTTCGACGATCTGCTCTGGTGCACCGAGGTGAGGATCTGCGAGCAGCACTTCGCGGACGGGGCCTGAGATCTGCGCTGATTCGTGCTCGATCCACCGACCGATGGCGGCATTGGTGACGTGCAGATCGTCGGAGTCGGTCGAACGAATGGTGGACACCACCTCGACCTGGGGGAGGGTCTCCTCGACGAAGCCACCACGAGCGGCGGCTTCTTCAAGGCGAGGGTCGAGGGGCACGGCGAACTCCATCGGGAATCCTTCCTCGTCGTAGTCCGCCGTCCATCGGGCAATGCCATAGGGAGGCACTGGATCTTCGATGTGCTGGCTCATCTCCTTGACCATGCACGAGAGCGCGTCGAGCGCTTCGCCGAGATGCGCTGTCTGGTACGGCATTGTCCAGACCGTCATGGCCGGCACGGTCTTGCGAACGAGATCGATCGACGGCGCGCTGTCTTCGAGTTGCAAGATGCGCGAGTCGATTCCTCGCAGGCGTCGTTCGGCCGCTTCGAGTTCAGCCTTGGCCTGCGCCTGTTTGAGCGTGAGCATCGCACGGAGTTCAGAGGGCGACATGCTCGTCTCAAGCAAGTCACCGATCTCGGCCAGGCCGAATCCGAGATCGCGGAGGGCGACGATGCGGTTGATGTCGGCGAGCTGGGCTGCGCCGTAGAAGCGGTAGCCGGTCGACTGGTCGACATGGATGGGGTGGAGAAGACCGATCCGGTCGTAGTGACGCAGCACCCGTGTCGACACTCGGGCGAGTTGGGCGAAGTCGCCGATCATGAACATGCCGCGACCGTAGGGGTTGTCACAGTGTCAAGGTCAACCGTTGGCTCGAAAGAACCTCCCGCGTGGTGTGGTGTCGAGAGGTGTTTGACCTTGACACCGTGTCAACCCCTAGCTTGACCGCATGACTCACCGAGCGGCGCCGTTCACTCCCGGAGAACCGAATGCCACACGGACGTCCTCTGGCTGGTGGGCAGACGACTACGGCATCGTCGGCCCGTACAAGCCAGGTCACGGCCCGAGAAGCGATCCGCGAGAAGCGTTTTCGACCGGCCCGTCCGTCGGCGAAGTGTTCCCGGACATCTCAGCGATGGACCAGACCGGCACCATGGTGGATGTACACGAAGCGCGGTCGGGCGCACCAGCAGTGGTGGTGTTCTCGCGAGCGACAGTGTGGTGACCTCCCTGCCGCACGCAGCTGGTCGAGCTGCAATCACACCTTCATCACTTCGAGTCTGCGGGCATCTCCGTGTTCGTCGTCTTCTACGAGACCGTCGAGCAACTCGGTTCGTTCTCTGACGAGTTCGACATCACGATTCCGCTGCTCTCCGATCCGGGAAGCACCATCATCACCGAGCTCGGGATTCTGAACACGACGCTGGATGAGTCCGACGCACCCTTCTACGGGATCCCGTTTCCCGGGAGCTACGTCATCGGTGCCGACGGAACGGTGATCGGAAAGTTCTTTGAACAGAATTCACTCGTTCGCACCCACCCCGACACGTTGCTTCGCGCTGCGCAGGGGCATGCGATCGACGACGTGCCCACGCCGTTACCCGAACCCGTCGAACATGTTGAAGCGCATGTTGGGCTCAGCGCCGACTCACTTCGAGCGATGCTGCTTACCGATCTGTTGATCGACGTGAGAGTGCCAACCGGTCAACACCTCTACGGCCCACCAGTTCCCGACGGTCTGACGATCACCTCGGTAGAGCTGGACACCAACGAGTTCGTCGCTGCGCAGCCAGCGCACTTCCCGCCGACCCACGAGATGACGCTCAAAGGCACGGGTGAGACCTTGCACGTCTACGAGGGTGACGTCCGAATCCGGATGCCGTTGCTCTACAACGGCGGCCGTGTGGCCCCGAACAACGATGGGGCGCGCACGGTCGACATCCACGGAACCATCCGGTGGCAGTCCTGTGACGATCACACGTGCCACATTCCGCGGACTGAACGCTTCGCGCTGACGATCAGTGTCGAGCCTCCGAACGTTCAGAAGCGGCTGCTCGATCTCAACCCCAACAAACCGCCGACAACCGCATGACCGATCCCGTTGGAGGATTCTTCGAATGAGCTTTGCCCAGAAACGTATGGATGTGATGGTGAAGATCGCCAACGCTGGCCACAAGGGGCTGATCGCCGTCTCCGGTGGGCGCCTCGGCAAGTCCGCGGCCAACATGCCGGTGGTGAAGCTGACCACCATCGGTCGGCGGTCAGGCAAGCCGAGAACCGTCATGCTCACGACGCCCGTCAAGGGAGATGACCGTTACATCGTGGTGGCGTCCAAAGGCGGCGACGATCGTCACCCGGACTGGTATCACAACTTGGTGGCCAATCCGGAGGTCACGCTCGAGCCGATCGGCGGAGACGGACCGCTCACGCTCATCGCTCGCACCGCATCGGCTGAGGAAAAGGCCGAGCTGTGGCCCAAGATCGCCGTCAGCGAGAAGGGCTACGCGGCGTACCAGAAGCGAACTGATCGCGACATTCCCGTCGTGATCTGTGAGCCACCCGGGTCTTGAGCCGAGCGGCAGGCAAACAACCGAGTTGAGAGTCAACGAGGGCCGCTTCTGGTGAGCGGCCCCTTGACCTTGACACGATGTCAATCTCTAGCTTCGTGTGATGATCAAGAACGTCGTCGCAAAGACTCTCCCGGTCCTGGCTGCAGCTGCGCTGCTCTTCCCGTCCTCCCGCAAGCTCTTCGATAGTGCCTGGCGCGAAGAACTCGGCTCGACGTACCAGCTGGCTGGCCAAGACTTCGGCGCGTTGTTCTTCGTCGCCGTCGGTCTCCTCGAGGCTGCGATGGCGGTTCTCATCCTGTGGCCGAAGACGCGCGTTCCCGCGGGACTTGCCATGGCCGGCTTCTTCGTTGGTGCACTGGTGTTCAATCTTGGCTTGAGGGTGGACCACGACGTGCTGCCCGCGGACAGCCCGACCTTGAGCACACTGATCCCGCTCGACGTCTCCCACATCTTGCTCGGTTTGGCTGTCGCTTGGTTGTGGCGGAGCGTTGGGCAGCCCACTCACCTGTGGGTTGATCGCGCCGCCAGCTCAACGAGATAGGCGACCTGTCGGCACGGCGAGCTGGTTGCTTCGAATGCCTGTCAAGAAGTCGAGAACAACCTCTTGACCTTGACACGGTGGCAATCCGTACCTTCGGTCAGATGACTAGAACACGGAAGACTCGCCTTGCTCCGTTGGCGCTCGCGACCGCTCTCGCCTTGGTGGCGGCTGCGTGCGCCGCCGACGACGACACCGATGCAACACCCACAAACGAGTCCGAAACCGAGGTCACTCAAGAGAGTGCAGAGGGGGAGGGCGCGGAGCCCACCACGACCGCGGAACCTGTCGACGAGGATGCTGCCATGGAGGAGGAGACGGCGACGACCGAGCCGAATGCGCCTGGTGTTGACATCGCCGCCTTCGAACAGCTCCCGTTGCCCGACTACGCAGCGGCGTTCGTTGACGAGGACTATGCGAGCTATCTCGTGGAAGTCGAGCCCGGCGTCAACGTCCACGTCCTCGAAGTTGGATCGGGATACCCGGTCTACCTCCAGCACGGTGCCCCCACCTCCGGGTTCCTCTACCGCAAGATCGCGGAGCTCCTACCGCCGGACCAGTTCCGGGTGATCATGCCAACGATGGTTGGGCTCGGGTTCTCGAGTCAGGCCGCAGCCGAAGAGCACACCCTGGACAACCACGCCCGGTGGATGAATGAAACGCTGAATCAGCTGGGACTCGAGGAACTCATCTACGTAGGCCACGACTGGGGCGGCCCCGTCGGCCTGGGCGCGCTCGAGCGATCGCCCGAACTCCTTGCCGGTGCGGTCATCCTCAATACGGCCCTCGGTGCGCCGACCGGACCCGTCGAACTGACGCCCCAGCTCCAAGCCATCCTTGCGCCACTGCCACCCGAAGCCGAACTCATGCTCTCCGTTTCAGTTTTCGATCAGCTGCCAGCGATCCAGAACGACCCGGCGTCGATCTCGCCTGACGTCCTCGACCTCTACCGACGTCCCGTCGCTGAGAGCGACAATCCCATCGGGCCACTGTCCATTCTCCGCATGGCGGCGACCGGGCCAGAGCACCCGACCGCCGAAGTGCTCCGAGCGATCGATGCGTACACGGCGCAACTCGACGTGCCTGCCGAGATCGTCTGGGGCATCAACGATCCCCTCCTCGGGAGTCGACTGGCCGAGATGACGGCCGTGTTCCCGAACGCTGGCGTCACCGAAACCGATTCGGGTCACTTCCTGCAAGAGGAAGGCGACGCTCCAGAAGCGATCGCCGCGGCGATTCAGCGAGTCCACGAGCAAGTCCAAGCCCAGTAAGCCTCTTCAGCCGCCGCTCGCGGTGAGCCGCTCTTCGACAATGAGGCTGACGTTCACCGTGATGCTCTGGTCCAGCTTGTCGGCCAGGACATCGGCCACGATCGAAACGTCGGGGAGGCCTTCGGAGGGCCCGACGATCACGGCATTCACGGTGCCGTCGTCGAGGTCAGCCGAGACGAGACGATGCAGGCCATCGTCGGGCAGCCAGTCGTCGATCGTGGACTCGACGGCGGATTGGTCGAACGTGTCGGCGGTGATCTGAGCGCCGTTCAACAGCAGTGCTCCGAATACGAGCACCGCGCCAGTGCAGGTCGTGAACACTGCAGTCCGGACTCGGTACTGGTTGTCGGTCGCTCGCTGCAACGGCGTGACGCCGGTGAACACGAAGGTGATGCCTCCGACAATCAAGATCGCGATCATGTTGGTGGCGAAGAGCAAGAGTGCGCCGTTGCCCGAGGCCCAGTCACCCTGCGAGTAGGCGATTCCCACGACGGTCAGGGGAGGCACGAGGGAGATTGCGATCGCCACGCCGGGCAGCGAATCGGAAACGTCTGGTCGGGACAAGCCGTAGGCGCCAGCGGCACCGGCCGCGGTTGCAGTGATGAGATCCAGCACGGTGGGGCTCCGCCTGGCGAGGATCTGCGTGTTCGTTGCTGTGTCGATGACGGCCGGCGCCACAAGTCCGAGAAGTACGCCAATGCCGATCGCAAACAGGATCCCGCCCAGTGCGAGCAGCGACGAGCGAGCCAACCGGTTCGGCCAACCCATCACCAGCGAGATCGCCATCCCCATCAGCGGCGTCATCAGAGGGGCAACGAGCATTGCGCCGATCACCACAGCGGTGGAGTCGGTGATGATGCCCATCGATGCAATGACTGCGGCGAAGCCCATCAGAGCGAAGAACCTGATGACCCGCGTCGGAGCCGTCTCACCCTCGTAGAGAATCTTGGCGTAGAGAGAGTGGCGAGCGTCGACGGACTTCGGTCGGTCTCGAAGCCAGCCAGACACGAGGTCCACGGTGTCCGCGTAGGTCGCGGTGCCTTCCGTACGGGCGTCCAGCGAGATCACCAGCGTCAGTAGCGAGACGCCCACCACACCGACGGCTCCCAGTGCAATCAGCGCGCCGAGCGTTGAATCGGTGGCCACGAACAGCACGAGCCCGACGGCGGCCACTAGCCCGAACCAGGAGAGCCTTGCCCACTCCCATGCCGACGTCCGACGCATCCGCACGACCGAGAGCAGCGCATGACCAATCAATGCGGCTCCAACCACGCGGCCGAGAAAGACGGTCGACTGGTCAGGGTTCAGCACCAGCGCCACTCCAGCCAGGAGCGTCAAAACTGCGCCGGCGGCGCTGAGCCATTGCATCGGACGCTGGTGTGACCAGCGACGGATCGAAGCGACAGCAAGCCACGCAAGGCTGAGGCCAATCAGTCGGCTCAGCACCCGATCGCTTCGATCCGGCCACGCCAGCACACTGAGCCCGATCGTGACTCCGGCGATCGATCGAAGAACCGCCGGACTGGTCAGCAGCGAGGTGTCGATCGTGGCGAAGCTGAACGCCTCGTCGCTGCCGTCCTCGAGCTCAGCGCTGCCGTCCTCGAGCTTCGCGTTGTTGGTGATCGAATCCAGCTCGTCGCTCATTGCGTCCTCCTCGACCGCCCAGAGGTATGAAGACCACAGGAAGAACAGGGAGGAAACCGACGAACGTCAGCGATGGCGAATTGCAGGCATCCAACGGGCTCCCGCCGTGGCGTCAATACGCGCCAAGAAGGCGGCCTGGTGTGCCTCCACTGCATCGCATAACGTAAGCGACGCGGCCTCTCCGACCTCCTGCCAGGCTGGGGCAGTCAACTGGTTCGTTCGGTGTTCGAGATCCAGGCGAAAGGCTCGGCCGGCTTCGTTCAAGCTCGAGCCGTCGGCGAAGCCCTTTGAGGCGAGTCGTGCCCAACCGCTGCTGATGGCTTCGTCGTCGTTGCCGCGGCTGCGCGCAATCCATTCCTCGTCGCCGTACTCATCGATATCCACCATCGCCGAGTGGAGGAGTCCGACCTCGACGGCGTCGAGATCTGCTGCGGCGCACAACGCCCAATGGTTGTCGCCGCGCAGCTCTCGGAGGCAGTTGATTGCTAGCCACGCCGACAGCGTCGGCTCTGTTGCCTCGGACCGAGGCTCGCTTCGAAACGCCGAGAACATTGGACGAGCGCCGAAGTGGACGGAGTCGACGCCGCGCCAGAGATCGGCTGCGAGCGGTGCGATCTGGTCGGCGAGGCCCGGAGCAATCGCATCCAAACCCGCCAGCGCTGACTCGTTACGAACCGCTGCGATGCTGTCGCTGTCCGTCACATCGCGATACATGCTCATGACGAGTTCGATCACGCTGGCGTCGATCGAGTAAGTCGCGGATGCCGCCGCAGCCGGACTGATGTCGCCAAGTGGGGCGAGCCGCCATGCGATGATCCAGCCTGCACCGTTCGGAACGCCGAGAGCTTCGTAGCGTTGGATGGCATCGGCGTCCCACATGAGCCAGCCAACGAGATCGTGGGCGCAGCGTCCGGCTCGGGCGCTCAGTTCGTTCCAGTCGGTCACTTCTTGAGGTTAGGGCCGGGGCCCGAACCGGGCCAATATTCGCTCAGAGGTAGAGGTCGTAGAACTCGGCGAAGGCGCTGCCCTGGAATTCGATGGCTTCCTGGGAGACGTCCGCTTTGGGAACGAGGATCTCGAATCCGTGGAACCCGCCTTCGAAGAGCTTGAACTTGGTGGGCACGCCGGCTGCCTCGAGCGCATTGATGTAGGCGATGGTTTCGTCCTTGAAAGGCTCGACCGTGCCGACCCAGCTGATGGTCGGGGGCAGTCCGCTGAGGTCTGTGCGCAGCGCCGGTGAGGCGTACTCCGGAACATCGCCGTCGAGGTGGCCGAGATAGTTCTCCCATGCGAGTGCATTGGTCCGCCGATCCCACACCGCTGTGCCGTCGATCTGGGCAGAGGCCGTCTGCATGCGGTGATCGAGCATCGGATAGATCGGCATCTGGAATGCCACATCGACGACGCCGGCGTCGACCACACGGTGGGTGACGGCGGCCGTCATACCGCCTCCGCCGCTGTGTCCGGCGATCATGATCTTGTCGTCGCGGATGCCGAGTTTCTCGGCGTTGTCCTTCATGTACTTGACGGTGTCGAAGCAGTCGTCGAGGCCGGCAGGGAACGGGTGTCCGGCCAGGGATAGGCGGTAGGCGGGAGCGATGATCGCTACGTCACGTCGCTTCAGCAGATCCTCGAAGAAGTCGTGGGCCTGCTCTGGAACGCCGACCTGATACCCGCCGCCGTGGGCGTAAAGCATGGCGGGAAGTAGAACCCTTGGCGTTTGCCGGCTTGTACACACGAGCACGAATCGAATGCCCGGGCGTCGAGGAGCTGGGGATGAAGATCTCGTCGTTGGATACGCCTTCGATCTCGTTGCCGATCATCGGCTTCATGCCGAACCGATGCATCATTCGCAGACCCCAGCGACGGCGGGCGATCCACGTGACGGCCCGTCCCGCGGTGGCACCGGACTGGAGGTCTTCGTGGTAGCTGGACTTCGTGATCTTGGTCATGGGATGCGACTGCTCCGTGAGGCGTTGGGTGTTCTGATTTGGGCACCGTAGGAATCGCTGAGCGAGAGCGGAATGACAGATCCTGCCAGACTTGTGGCAAAGACTGCCGTCCGACGTTGTCGGGCTTTGTCAGTGGATTGGCAGGAGTTGCACTCATCTTCGGGGAGGTCGCCGGTAGTTTCGATCGTCGGTCTCGAAGAGATGGAGGAGTGGTGAGCGGCAAGTACGCATTGGAACCGAGCACGCGAGCGATGCTCACCGACCTTGGGCTAAACCCCACCACTGTGATGTTGCGGGCCGGGCTCCGTCCCGAGCTCCTGGCGGGCGGACCGATGTGGCTCAGCCAGGATGAACTGTTCTCGCTGTGGCGTGCGATCGAGGTGGAAGTGGCGCAACCGAATCTGCCGCTGTTGCTCGAAGAAGTCCTGTCGCCAGAAGTGTTCGCTCCACCAGTGTTCGCCGCTCTCATGAGCTCCGATCTGAACACGGCGGCGCAACGCATCGCCCAGTACAAGCGCCTGGTCGGGCCACTCCGCATGACCGTCGACATTCGTGCTGAGCACACCGAGGTTGCGTTCGAATGGCCAGGCGGCGCCGTCGAGCCGCCGCCAACGCTCGTACTCACCGAGCTGCTGTTCTGGGTGACCCTGGCCCGCATTGGTACGCGAGAGCGGGTGGAGCCACTGACCGTCACGGCGTTCACTGCACCTGACGACCTCGAGGCCTATCGGAAGGTTCTCGGGGTGAACGTGGAGGAAGCCAGTCGAGTGTCGGTGAGCTTTTCCGCGATCGACGCAGCCCGTCCGTTTCTCACGGCGAACGAGGCGATCTGGCAGGTCTTTGAGCCCCAGCTGCGCCAACGACTGGCCGATCTCGACCTCAATGCCCGTACGGGCGAACGCGTTCGGGCTGTGCTGTTGGAGTCGCTCCCCGTTGGTCGGACCACGGTTGCCGATGTCGCCTCGGCGCTTGCGATGAGTGGCCGAACCTTGCACCGTGAGCTCGAGGCCGAGGGCGTCAGCTTTCAACACATCCTGAACACCACTCGTGAACAGCTCGCCCGTCACTATCTTGGCGACCCTGCGCTTTCCGCCGCCCAGATCTCTTTCCTCTTGGGCTACTCCGAGCCGAGCTCGTTCTACCGAGCGTTCCGAAATTGGACGGGCGAGACACCTGAACAAGCACGGTCGGCGTTGCAGGGCGCCTAGCAGGGGCCCTTTGTTTCGACCCACCGTTTCGACCCATCGGGAGCGTTCGCCGTCGCCCTCTCGTCGTGTCGTGTGCGACGCTGGTCGTGGCGATGGTCGCCGCAATCTCGACGGGCTGAGCGTTTGCCCGTACTGAGGCCGGCCTCCGCACCTCGAGCCCTCGAGATGATTCTGAAGAATTGATTGCGGTGAGTCTCCACACAATCTTCATGACCTGCGCTCTCCCGCACTCGATGATGAACGTGACCCACACCTTCTGATCGAGGAGTCACCCATGCCCCGCCATCTAGCGACAACTGCCCGCACCGTGTTCGAGCCCTCTTCGGCCGGCTCAGATGCGTTCGTCACGCCTTGGAAAGGAGCGATGCGATGAGCTTCATCCAGCTGCATGACTACCGTCAGAACACCGCATGCTTGGGTCTCATGGTCGGCTTGATTTGGGGCGGCACTCACGTTGTCCTCGGCAACTTCTTCAGAGCTGCGATCATCGTTGGTATCGCCGCGATCGCCTATCTCGTTGTCAGTTGGTTGGTCCGACGGGAGCGGCCGAGTGTGCGGCATCGTGATGCCCTCGATGCAGTCGGCCCCGATGATCTGATCATCTACTGGCGACCGGGCTGCATCTACTGCGATCGGTTGATGTTCGCCCTCCGAAATGTCAGCGATGATCTGGTCTGGGTCGACGTCAGCGAAGACCGCGAGGCGGCGGCGTACGTGTCCTCACTCAACGACGGCAACGTTCTCGTCCCGACCGTAGTAACGCCGGCGGGCGACGTGCTTGCCCCGGACGCATCGGCGATTCGCTCCCGACTGAGGGTGGCGTAGCGCGCCCGAGCGCTGAGCCGAACACAGCTTGCGCCGTCTTGACGATCGCCGCGCGCCAGCAGCGCGGTGCACCCCTGCCAAATGAACAGCCGTCAGTGATTGGATGCGCTGGCAGCGAATTGGTCGCGAGCGAGCCGGACGTCGGGGAGATGCTGCTCGGTCCACGTGCGGATGGCTTCGAGCGGCTCGGTGATGGTTTGGCCCAGCTCAGTGAGCGAGTACTCGACACGAGGCGGTCGCATTTCGGCCAACACCTGTCGGTTGACCATGCCGTCCTCTTCGAGCCGCCGCAGCGTCTGCGTCAACATCTTCTGGGTGATGCCGGGCACGGCGCGTCGAAGTTCGCCGAAACGGTACGGACCCTCCTCGAGTCGTCCGATCACCAGCACCGACCACTTCGACCCGATGAGATCAAGCACATCGCGACACGGGCAGTCCATCGAATAGAGGTCGCCGGTGTCGTCCGCAGCGGCTTTCGACATGGCGGTTTCTTCTGGGTACCTACTAGTCATCAAGGTGCCTTCTTGCGTTTGGATACCGTTGAAATGATGATTGATGTCGGCCCGATTCGCAAGCTTCATCGGTCGCCTTCACGCTCGCTCGAGAGGACTCACCCATGACAAAGACCATCCTCATCACCGGCTCAACCGATGGCATCGGCCTGGCTACGGCCAAGGCGCTCGCTCTCCAAGGCCACACCGTGCTGCTGCACGGACGGAGTGACGGAAAGCTCGCCGACGCCGAGAAGCAGATCCGCGCCGAAGGCGGGGTCGGAACAGTGGAGCGATACCAAGCGGATCTGTCCGGTATCGACGGAGTCGAGGCCCTCGCGACAGCCGTCGCCGCCAACCACGACCGACTCGACGTGCTGATCAACAATGCCGGTGTCTTCCGCTTGGCGGAACCCGTCGCAGCCAACGGGCTCGATCTCCGGTTCATGGTCAACACGATTGCTCCGTATGAGCTGACGCGGCAGCTGCTGCCGCTACTCGATCGTGAAAGCAGAGTGGTCAACTTGTCGTCAGCTGCTCAAGCGCCCGTGGACCTCGAGGCGTTGGCCGGGGCGACATCGCTCGACGACAGCACCGCCTATGCCCAAAGCAAGCTCGCACTGACCATGTGGTCGAACCACATGGCAGAGGAGTTCGGTTCCGAAGGCCCCGCGGTCATCGCCGTGAACCCCGGCTCGTTCCTCGGCACGAAGATGGTCAAGGAGGCGTACGGCACGGCCGGCAACGACATCAGCATCGGCGCAGGCATCTTGGTCAGAGCAGCTACCTCCGCCGAGTTCGCCAGCGCCTCAGGCCGCTACTTCGACAACGACTCCGGTCGTTTTGCAAACCCCCATCCCGATGCACTCGATCAACGAAAGATCGCCGCTGTGGCCCGCCGCATCGAGGCGTTGGTTGCAGCACTCGCTGACCAATCAGACAAGGACTGAGGACATGACGTTGAATCAAACAGCCGATCAACTCGAGCGCGCCCGCCGCCTCGTTCTTCCCGAGCGGGAGGCCATGCTGCGGCGAGACCCCTCGGTGCAGAAGTTCTGGACCGAGAACCGTGAGTTGCTCGTCAGTGCCTGGCAAGAATGGGATGCAGCTCGGCCAGCCCGGCCGGTTGCCCTCGACGATTCGTTGCTCGACGGCCGCCTCCGGGCAGCGGTCACCCGAGCATGGGAAGACCCAACGAGTGAGTCCGCCGTACTTGATCTCCTTCACGAAGCGGCTCCTGGCGTCTTCTCGTTCCAGTTCTTCGATCCGGAACGCGTTGCCGACCTCAGGGACTACCTCGAGGAGGTATGGAACGCCGAGATCCCGCTCCGTCCGCCCTACGGCATCGTGCTGAACAGGCGAGGGGCCATGCTCGACCTCAAGTCCGAGGGCTCGTTGGCCGCTCCGACGTTCCAGGCCTTCTACCGCATGGTGCTGGACACCTACATGCGTCCGATCGCCCGGATGCTCTTCCCGGACATCATCGGGCTCGATACTCAGACGTTCGGTTTCTCGATTCACTACCGACCGGAGACCGACACATCGATTCGCCCCCACACCGACGCCTCATCGGTGACGCTCAACATCAACCTCAATCTCCCGGACGAAGGGTTCACGGGTTCGACCGTTGACTTCTTTGATCACACGACTGGAGAGGTGAGCGTCCTCACCTTCGAACCGGGCAGCGCAATGATCCATCACGGAAACGTGCCGCACACCGCCCAGCCAATCACGAGCGGGGAGCGGACGAACCTCGTGCTCTGGCTCTTCGGAGAACAGGGGCAGGTCCCAAGGCCGGGAATGCAGGTGGCGGAAGTCTCTGCCAACGAGCGATGGACAGTGCCAACAGCGACGCAAGGCACGTATTCACCGTTCTGACGGACAACAGCACTGCGAGCCGCCGAGGCAGGCGAGCTAGGTTCTGAGCCATGACCCCGCTCGATCGACGACAGTTCCTGACCCTCGCCGGCATGTTGGGTCTCGGCGCTGTCGGTTCGAGTGTCTTGGCCGCATGCTCTGATGCCGAGCCGACGGGATTCGATGGCAAGGTCCTCATCATCGGTGCTGGCCCCGCCGGAATGGCGGCAGGCCATCTGCTTGCCCAGCGAGGCGTGGATTTCGAGATCCTCGAAGCCCTGTCCACCTACGGCGGCCGCATCAAGCACAAGACAGACTTCGTGGACTATCCGATTTCGCTGGGCGGCGAGTGGATCCACGTAGACACCAGCGTTCTTGACGAGATCGTGAACGACTCCAGCGTGGAGATCGCCACTCGCACCTCGATGTACGACCAGGACCGTGACGTCGCCTTCTACGAGGGCTTCGAAATCACCATGGAGGATGTCGGCTTCACCATCGACAGCAAGTTCATCGGCAGCTCGTGGCTCGGGTTCTTCGAGGAGTATGTGCTGGCCTCCGTTTCCTCCCGCATCACCTACGAGACCATCGTCGAGTCGGTCGACTACAGCGGTGATGCGGTGACCGTCGGAACGAGTGACGGCAGTGTCTTCGAGGCCGATCGCGTCATCGTTACGGTCCCCGTGAAGATGCTGCAGAACGGTGCCATCGACTTCTCGCCGGCCCTGCCGGACGACAAGAGGGACGCCATTGCCGAGGTGAAGGTGTGGGAAGGCTGCAAGGCCTTCATCGAGTTCGAGGAGAAGTTCTTCGCCACGGCGGTCGCGTTCGAGGAACCGGACGGAGGAGGTCAGAAGCTCTACTACGACGCGGGATACGGCCAAGACTCGTCCCGCCATGCTCTTGGCCTGTTCGCCGTTGGTAACGACACCGTTCCCTACGTTGACCTCCCCGACGACGAGCTCATTGCGTACATGCTCGACGAACTCGACGACCTCTTCGACGGGCAGGCCACACCCAACTACATCCAACACGTCTTCCAGAATTGGAACGCCGAGCCCTTCGCCAACGGCGCCTACGTGCACGACTCTGAAAACTGGAGGCGGGTCCGAGAGCTCGGCAAGCCAGTCGGCGACAACCTCTTCTTCGCCGGCGACGCCTACACCGAGGGCGAGGACTGGAGCAGTGTGCACACCGCTGTTCGGTCAGCCAGACGCGCCGTCGACACCATCACGGGCTGATCCGGCTCCGCATTCGCTCACAGGAGCGTGTCTTCGTCGATGAAGGAGATGATCTCGACGTTGGTGAGGGTGTCGGTGCCGTCGGGGCCGGTGACGGTGGTGACGTCTCCCGTAGATGTGACGGTGTACTGACTTCGGCTGTTGCAATACACGGCGGTGTCGCTGCCGTCGCTGCCATCAAGATTGTTGTTGCCACTGTTCCCTCGAAGGGTGTTGTCCCGTTCGTTGCCGATGAGATCGGCGCTGTTCGAACCAGTGAGGCGGGCGCTACGGAGGTATTGGGACTTGTGCGTATAGGGCTGGGTCTCGTCGAACGAGAGTGAGAACGTGCCGGTGAAACGAGGGTCGATGAACGCCTCGTAGTCGAGCGTGTCGGGCAGGAACGCCCGGAGGAGCGCGGCGCCTTCAGGGTCGAGCGTCCCCACATCGGTGCGGGTCTTTGCGATGTAGCTGCCCCACATGCCCCGCTCTCCATCGAAGGGTCCCCATAGCCCGTACCAGCTGTCGATCACGGCAGCGATGTACTCCTGGGCCAGGCTTCCTTCAGCGCTCAGCTCGGAGATCCAATCGGCAGAGTCGAGCGCCCAGACCGTTCCTGCGGTGGCCTCGGCGCGAGCGAGGAGATCCGACTGATACTCGGGTAGCGCACCTGGCTGGTTGGTTCCGATGCCGACATCGTGCACCTGATGGAAGATCTCCTCCATCGCTGCATCGCGGTGATTGAAGTCATTCTCGATGTACCACGGAGACCCTTCGGCAGCGATCTCGTCGGCGTAGAGCTCCTGCCCGGGAAGGCCAATGTCGTTGCCCTCGACGTGCGCCCCCTTGGGGATGATCATCGTGGCGCCGTTGGCAGCGAGCGTGTCGCGGACGGTCGACTTGTCCTCACCGTGAAGGCTGTTTGGTACGTCTTGGAGGTAGAAGCGAGTGAGCCGCACCACTCGCTCGACTTGAGCGTCGGTGACTTCAGCCCCGATGGCGAAGCGCATCACCGTCTGCCCGTCCATGGTCAGCTCGGTGTAGCGAGACAGATCGTCGCTCCGAAGATCTTCTGGCAGGGTGCCGTAGACCACGTCGCTGCCGCAGGAGATCTCGGCGGCGGAGCCGACCGGCGTCGCAGTTTGCGCGGAGCTTGGAGACGCCTCGGCCCCGACGCCAGGGGCCGAGCTTGAAGAACACGACGCCGCGGCCAGCACAGCGACTGCGACTGCGAGCGCTGTCGATCGCGTGGGAGCGAATCGAGCGAAGACCGTTCGCTCGTTGGGTTCATGCCCAGGTTGCCTCATGACCGAGATCCTACTGAGCCCACATTCTTCGATTTCACCAGGTTCTGCCG
Source organism: uncultured Acidimicrobiales bacterium (assembly GCA_937997485.1). Classification (GTDB taxonomy): domain Bacteria; phylum Actinomycetota; class Acidimicrobiia; order Acidimicrobiales; family SZUA-35; genus SZUA-35. The sequence continues at coordinate 23,070 of CALKTH010000020.1, forward strand.
CCGGACCCGCCAAGCGACCACCACCGCAGCTCCGAGACAGGTGCCGAGAATGACGCCATACCAACGCCAATCTTGCGTCAGCGCGGCGGCGGCCACACCGAGCCCGCTGCCCACACCGAACGCAGTGCCGACGAAGGTTCCGTTTCGCCAGCGTCTTGATTCGTGTCGTGTGCTCATCAGTCGGTGATGGCGAGACACGCGAGCTCGGCCGGGTCGGTTGCGTCGAAGCCCACCGAGAACAGGATGTCGCCTGCTGGTCCGGTCATGAGCACGTGGAACTGCTGCTCGTCCTGCTGAAGCACGCGCTCAACGGTGTAGCCGCCGAACTGACGCTGCAGCCCGGCAAGATCCTGCGCAAGGAGGGCCGGGTCGTCACCGCCGAGGTCCGCCGACACATGCTTGGTGGCGAAGTCGAGCCGACCTGCCGCGTCCCCATCTGCGAGGAGGCCGAGAAGGAGCGCCGTTGCCTGTCCCGCAGGTGAGTCTGGCAAGGTCTCGATCTCGGGATAGCTCGGGAGCGTGTCGATCGTGAGTTCGGCAAACTCGCAAAGGGCCACCTCCGGCTCATCTTCACCGTCTTCCAGCTCGTCCAAGAGTCCGCCGAGTGCATGGTTTGCGATATCGAAGCCAAGACTGGCGTCCGCCGCTTCGAAGGAGTTGGTGGCGACAAAGACGGTGACGTCTTGGTCGGTGAAGCGCCAGAAGTCGGCCCAGAAGATTCCGTTCCCGCCGTCGTGCGTGACGACCGGCGTACCTGTCGGCGTCGGAATCACGAGCCAGCCGTAGCCGTAGCTGGCGCTCTCGTCCGAGTCCACCGCCACATGCGGTTGGAAGAACTTCGCCTTTGCGTCCGCATTGAGTACGTCGTCGGTGTTCAGCGCCTCGTCCCACCGAAGCATGTCGGCGGCGGTCGAGAGGAGGCCACCGTTGGCCCGCAAGTTCCAGTACGGACCGTCGGCATCCCACGGCTGTTCGTTCGGTTGACCGAACCGAGTTCCATTCGGCTCCTCGTAGCCGACAGCGATCGTGTGATCTGACCAGTCAGGCAGCACGTAGCCGGTGTCGAGCATGCCGGCGGGCTCGAAGAGATTCGTGTGTAGGTACGTCTCGTATGGTTCGCTCGTCTCGAATTCGATCACGGCGCCGAGCAGCGCGTAGCCAACGTTCGAGTAGGCGAACTGATCACCCGGTTCGCTCTCGAGCGGAGCGTCGGCAACTCGAGCCAGGAAGTCGGCTCGGCTCAAGGGTTCTTCGTCGGGCCCGAGCGCATTGGGCACGCCCGCCGTGTGCGTCAGCAGCTGGTGCAAGGTGATCGCTGCTTTGTCGTCCGGGAGTCCGCGCACGTGTTCGCCGAGCGTGTCGTCGACAGACAGCCGGCCGTCCATCTCCATGTGCAGGATCGCCGCCGCAGTGAACTGCTTGCTGATCGAGCCGATATCGAACACCGTCTCGGTGTCGACCTCTACGTCACTTTCTCGATCGGCAACGCCGAACGCCCGGGTGGCGATGTTCTCGCCGTCTCGGACGGCGACCACGCCATCGAATCCGCTCGCCGCGAGCTGATCCAGGTAGGCGTCGATGTCACCGTCGCCAGGGGCCGTGCTCGGTGGAGCGGTGGTTGTCGGCGCCGATGTGGTGGGAGCGGTGGTGGGAGCGGTGGTGTTGGGCGGCGCGGTGATGGGCGGAGCTGTCGTCGCGGACGATGGAGCGATCGTTTCAGACGTGTCCGGCGCGAGCGACGTGGCGCTCTCGCTCGAACACGCTGCCGCGACGAGTCCGACGCTCAGTAGGGCGAGTGCCAGGAAGCGGCCGCTTGTGGCCTTGTGGTGTGGGGCATGAGACATTCGATTCATGCCCTCATCGTGAAGACGGGCGCTTCCGCCCGCATCGGCTGCTCGGCTACGAATCGACGTTGCGAAATGGCCGAAAGGCCAAGAGCAGCGGGCCTCGGCGCCAGGCCGGTCAGCGAAGGCGTCAGCCTGTGAACCCGTGCTCGTAGGCCCAGATCACCAGCTCCACTCGATTGCGAGCGTCGAGCTTCGTCATCGCCGACGCCACATGGGCCTTCACGGTGCTGAGCGAGACGTGGAGCTCGTCCGCGATTTCGGCGTTCGAGAAACCACGAGCTACGCAGGCGAGCACGTCGCTTTCGCGGTCGGTGAGCGGACTCTCCTCGGCCGGCAGGGGAGCGTTCGGCACCACGACGTGCTGAAGCAACCGCTTCGTGATCTCCGGCGAGATCAGCGAATCTCCATTGGCTGCGGCTCGAATGGCGGCGATGAGCATCTCGGGGCCAGCGTTCTTCAGAAGGAAGCCGATCGCTCCGGACTGAAGCGCGCCGTAGACGTACTCGTCGAGGTCAAAGGTGGTGATGATCACGACCTTCAACGGCTCCTCGACGTCAGGGCCGGCGATCAGCGCAGCGGCAGCCAGGCCGTCGAGATCCGGCATGCGAATGTCGAACAGGCACACATCAGGCCTGAGGTGCTTCGCCTTCGTGACGGCATCTCGCCCGTTGTCGGCCTCGCCCACAACGCTGATGCCCTCGGTGGCATCGAGAATCATGCGGAAACCGGCCCGCACCATCTCTTGATCATCGGCAATCAGTACTCGGATCATCGGTCGACTCTCGCCAGGGGGATTGAGGTGTTCGTGCGCCAACCGGATGCCGGCCGAGCGAACGACTCGAAGGTGCCGCCCAGTGCTTCCACTCGCTCTCGCATGCCCACCTGGCCATAGCCACTGCCTGAGTTCCGGGTGGTCGGCGTGCCGTCATTGTCGACGGTCATCTCGACACGGTCGCCGTGACGTTCCACGGCCACATCAACAAAGGTGACGTCTCGGCTGTGTCGTCGAGCGTTCGTGATCGATTCCTGCGCGATGCGAAATAGGGCGGCACCTACGCCGGCCGGGAGAGAGTCGAGCTGGATGTCGCCGGTGACGTGGATCGTAGGTGTGCCGTTCGATGTGGAAAGTACATCGAGCGAATCAGGAGCAACGGTGCGGGCGTGGTCCTCCTCGCTGCGCAAGATGCCAACCATGCGGCGCATCTCGTCGATCGATTCGTTGGCGATCGCCTCGATCGAACGGAGCACCTCAGCGGCGGCGCTTGGATCTGACTCCACGACGTACTGACCGGCCTGTGCTTGAACAGCGATGGCCGACACATGGTGCGCGACGGTGTCGTGCAGCTCTCGAGCAAGCGAGTTTCGTTCGGCCAGACGAACCTGTTCGTATCGACCTTCGATCGCCCGGGCTCGGTAGCGCATCGCAAGAGCGAAGGCAGCCAGGACGAACCACGGCAGGACCAGCACCCAGTCCTGGGCCTCCAAGCCTCCGGTCGCCCAGAGGATCGCTGCCTCGCTCGCGACACTGATGACGAAACCAAGAGCGACGCGAAGTGGCGTGGACCAGCGACAGAGTGCATAGAAGAGCACCACGTCGGTGAGCCCGGCCGGCGACCCGACGTCGGCGACAGTTGATCCCTGGATGGCCAACGCCACCGCTGCCGCTGCTACGACACTCACGCTCGCCACCGCGACCAAGGGGATGCGCCGTCGGAACGGAACGAAACCAACGGCGATCGCAGCTGGGACGATTCGCGCCCACAGCGGCAATGCATCGTCCAGGATCAAGAAGGCGATGGCTGCGAGCGCCAGCAGTGCAGTCAGGACCCAGTCCCAACGCCGGAGGGGCGGAACCGGCTCAACGACCGCAACGGCATCAAGACGGTCACTGATCTGCAATCGCACGACGTCACGTTACTCATCTCGAGAACGTCGACGATCGGACGTTCGGCCATCTTGGCGACCCAGCTCTCGTACTTTTGGTCAGGGAAGAGCGGCCGTCGGGCTGTATCGCTCGTTCTCAGCGCAGCGCACGATGAGACCCATGAGATCCACTGAACCCCCTGCGGCCACTTCTTCCGTCAGCCCGTGCGAAGTCCGACACCTGTCCAAGCGCTACGGCGCACACACCGTCGTTGATGACCTGACGTTCTCGATCCCTCGGAACCACGTCGTTGGTCTCATCGGGCCCAACGGCGCCGGCAAGACCACCACGATGAAGATGCTGCTCGGGCTCGTGCGGCCGAGCGGTGGGGACATCTCGCTGCTCGATCAAACACTCGGAGAGCCTCGCTGGGGTGATGTTCTGAAACGGGTTGGTTCGATGATCGAGGCCCCGCCGATCTACGACCGGCTTACCGCCCGCCAGAACCTGCAGTACCAAAGCCTCGCGGTCAGTGGCTCCATCGACGACGCCGAGATCGGCGAGCTCCTCCGCCTCGTTGACCTCGCTGATCGTGCAGACGACCGACCTCGGGGCTACTCGCTTGGTATGCGTCAGCGACTCGGCATTGCCATCACCCTCGTTGGACAACCCGAGCTCGTGATCCTCGACGAGCCAGGCAACGGCCTCGACCCGGCTGGCATCATCGAGATCCGCAACCTGATGGGCCGTCTCCCGGAGATGGGCACCACCGTGCTCGTTTCATCTCACCAGCTGGCAGAAGTGCAGCAGGCCTGCGACCAACTCGTCATTCTCGCCAACGGCCGCACCGTGGCCCAGGGCACGACGGCGCAGATTCTCTCGGGACGTGCGCAACACATCTTCCATGTGACCGTCGATGACAGCGACGCACAGCGCGCTTCGGAGGCGTTGCGAACCGCTGGCTTTGCAGTCGTTGACCGCATCGACACGACCTTCGTCATCGAGCCTCCCCGCTCCGTCGGCGGGCGGGATCTCAACTGTCTTCTTGCATCGGACGGCATCTACGCATCAGCGATCAACCAGCCGCTGGTCTCGCTCGAAGACGCCTTCCTTGATCTCGTCCAACAACCCGAGCCCGTACACGCAACCGCCACCCACACCCAGGAAGTCGCCTGATCATGACTCGCACCGAACTCTTCAAACTCCGCACTCACCGCACGCCATGGGTGCTTCTTGGCATCTTGGCTTCAGCGCTCGCCGTCGCCCCGGTGTACTACGCGTTCAGGCCGCCGGCCGATAGCTCGGCCGTCATCGAAACCTTCGTCGGGGTGTTCACCGTGATGACACCACTTCTCGGCGCCGTGTTCGGAGGCTGGATCGTTGGCCACGAGTTCCGGCAAGGGACGCTGCGTCGGGTACTCGGCAACGATGCTCGGCGCGGTCGGCTGATCGCGACGAAGGCATCGATCGGGCTCGGAGCCATGGTCGCCGGAATGTCGGCCGCCGCCGGGGTTGCGGCGTTGGCATCGGTCGCTTCTGCGTCGTCGTTCGACCAGAGCCTCGTCTGGGACGGCGTCTTCCGAGACATGCTCAGCGGAGGCTTTCTCGCCGTCGTTGTCGCCGCCATCGCCTTCGGTCTCAGCATCCTGCTTCGCAGCGACACCTACGCAATGCTCGGTTCGCTTGGCCTCATGATCATCGTCGGCCCGCTCCTCACGTTGATCCCGAAGGTCGGGAAGTACGTGCCGTCCGCACTCGCCGACGACGTGTCGTTGTGGATTAGCGGATCTGGAGAGCAGCTCAACGTGGCCATCGCCCCCGCTGCGCTCGGACTTGCCGCATCACTCGCCGTCCTGTCTGCCGCAGCAATGGCAGCGTTCTCGCAGAGCGACATCTGAGAGTTCCCCGGTCCCGAAGACCGGGAACCTTGAACCAGAGACGACGAAGGTTCGGTGCATGTGGCACCGAACCTTCGCACGTCTGGGGAGCAGTGTTTCGCTGCTGGTGTGTCGAGCGATCAGCCGACGGTCGGACCGACGACTGGGGGGAGACCCGGGCTGGCGGCGTTCACGTTGTCGACGAGTGCGTCGACGGCATTGAAGGCGATGGGCCGGAACTCGTTGCGAACGGCGTTGAAGTCTGCGAAGGAGACATCACCGCGAACGAGGAAGAAGCTGAACGACTGAACGATCGAGCTCTCGAGCTGATCCGCCGACTGCACGAAGGAGAAGAACGAACTCTGCTGCGTCTCCGGACGCAAGCGGACGAGGTTGCCATCGCCGTTGTTCATCCAACGCAGGTCGGCGTCGGGCTGGGAGACGACCGGGTTGATGCGAGGTGCGTTCGTCGCCGTGTTCAGCAGGCGCTCGTTGATCTCGGCCTCGGCGCCCGGGTTCGCATCGAGAATGGCTTGGGCCGCGGCTGACAGCTGGAGGTCAGCCACGGTGATGCCATCAACCGGCTGGGGCTGTGGTTCTGGCTGGGGCTGTGGTTCCGGAGCCGGGACCTGATCGAGTTGCGCTTGCAGGTTCGTAATCCTGGAGTCGATGCGATCGATTCGGGTCCGGAGGGTGGCGGCTCGGGAGTCGAGGCGAGCGGCGCGCCGAGGGTTTCGAGTGCGGTCCGCTCGGGCCTCGAGACGGTCGGCCCGGGAGTCAAGGTCATCGACCTGTTGTTCGAGCACGGCGATTCGGTCCAGGAGCTCTTGCTCGGTCTGCGTCTGAGCACTCGCGGGTGCGACGAGAGCTGAAGCGAGGAGGGTCGTGATGACGAGAAGGAACGCACGGGCACGCCGCCCTACTGCGATGGCAGCCACGCCCAGTTCGCTGATGAGCAAGTGGGCACCGACGGCACCGGAGGGGGAGTCATCGAGGAAACCCCGGTGGCGCTCGAACCGTCCGGAGCTCCTGCGGCCCGGGCGACGCCGGAGGAACCCACGGTGGCGTTCATTCACGAACTTGCGCGCGATGGCCTCACCAAGCTCGGCCATCACGGGCCCATGACGTCGATGGGAGTGCCTCGCAAAGACTTGCCGCACTGGGACGATCTACAAATCATGGCGGCCCAGATGGCCCGCAAGCCGCTGCTCGATGATGCGGCGGTTGGCACCGAGCTGGTGATCGGGCCAGAGGCGGACAAGCCGCTGCGCCTCGAGATTCCGTTGTTCGTGTCCGACATGAGCTTCGGTGCGCTGTCCGAAGAGGCCAAGGTCTCGTTGGCCATGGGCGCCGAGCTCGCCGGTACTGGCATCTGTTCAGGAGAAGGCGGCATGCTGCCGGAGGAGCAGCAAGCCAACAGCCGCTACTTCTACGAATTGGCCAGCGCCCAGTTCGGCTACAACGAGGAGCTCCTCCCGCTCGTTCAGGCGTTTCACTTCAAGGGCGGGCAAGGAGCCAAGACGGGGACCGGCGGGCATCTGCCTGGCTCGAAGAACATCGGCAAGATGTCTGAGGTTCGCGGGACCCCCGCGGGCGAGCCGGCCATCTCGCCATCCACGTTCAAAGAGCTCAACACTGTCGACGACTTCCGTCGCTTCGGTGATCGGGTGCGCGAAGTCACCGGCGGCATCCCGATCGGAATGAAGCTCAGCGCACAACACATCGAAGAGGACATGGGCTTCGCCCTTGACGCTGGTGTCGACTACATCATCCTCGACGGGCGCGGTGGGGGGACCGGGGCGGCGCCCGAGATCTTCCGCAACCACATCAGCGTGCCAACCATCCCCGCCCTTGCTCGGGCCCGTCGATTCCTGGATGAGCGAGGAGCGAGCGGCAAGGTCACGCTGATCATCACTGGCGGCCTGCGAGTCCCGGTCGATTTCGTGAAGGCCATGGCGCTGGGCGCCGACGGTGTCGCGCTCTCGAATTCTGCAATGCAGGCAATCGGGTGTGTCGCAGCACGTATGTGCAACTCGAACAATTGTCCTGCCGGCATTGCGACACAGAAGCCAGAGCTCAGAGCCCGCTTGGACGTAGAGGCGTCAAGTCAGCGCCTGGCGACCTTCTTCTCCGCGTCGACTGAACTCATGCAGGTGATGGCTCGAGCGTGCGGGCACGACCATCTGAGCCAGCTCGAGAAGCGTGATCTGGCGACATGGGATGACCAGATGGCCAAGCTCACCGGCGTCCGATACTCAGGTTTCGCCACACCCTGAGCAAGCCTTTGCAAAGCCTTGATGTTCGGACGGGGAAACCATTGATGTTGGGTTGCTTCCATGTGAGGTGCCGCCGGGGAAACGCCTCGGCGGAACCGAAAGGAAACTCACATGATGCTGTTTGCCCTCGAGCACGCAGGTCGCGGGGGCGAACGAGGCCCCCACTTCATCTTCCCGCTCCTCTTCTTGCTTCTCCTCGGACTGCTCGTGTCCAAGGTGATTCGCCGCCGAGGCGGTGGCAAGAACTGGCACACGCATGGCTCGCCCATGCAGACGCTGAACGATCGTTTCGCCCGAGGTGAGATCGATCGGGAGGAGTTCGAACATCGCAAAGCGGTCTTGGAGGGCGCCGACGTCATCCCACCGGCGCCGCCGCGGGCAGGGCCGACCTCTGCACCCAGCGCCCCGCCGGCGACCGAGGCTCCGGAACCAACAGACACGCTGGTTGCCGACGTCGATGAGGTTGATGTCGTCGACGGCGATGATGTCGAAGCCGGCGATGAGGACGGGAAGGTCTGATCATCACCATCCACTAGCGTTCGGAGGGCTGGCCGCTCGGGCCAGCCCTCCGTCAACGTCTTGGTGAACGGCGAACCGTCATGGCTTCACGAATCTTGATTGCGGACGACGAACCCGAGATCCGCCAGCTCGTTTCGAGCTATCTCATCGCTGACGGGTTCGTCGTTGAAGAAGTGAGCACCGGACAGGCGGTCCTCGATCGGCTGCGGCGTGGTCCGGATGTTGAACTCGTCGTGCTCGACATTCGAATGCCCGGCCTGGACGGCATCGACACCTTGCGAGAACTTCGCCGCTTCTCCGAAGTTCACGTGATTCTGCTCACCGCAGCAGCGGAAGAGACCGACCGCCTGATCGGGCTGTCCGTGGGCGCTGACGACTACGTGGTGAAACCGTTCTCACCCCGTGAGGTCGTGGCCCGGGTCAAGGCGGTGCTTCGTCGAGCCCGAACCTCTGGCCCCGAACCGATGGCAGCGCCGCTCGTCTTTTCCGGCATCTCCGTTGACATCGAGCGTCACCTCGTCAACGTTGATGACGTGCCTGTTGATCTCTCAGCGCTTCAGTTCTCTCTGCTGCAAGCACTCGTTGAGAGCCCGGGTCGAGTCTTTGCTCGGCATCAGTTGATCGACCGTGTGTGGGGTCGTGACTTCTTCGGCGAGGAGCGCATCGTCGATGTCCACATCGGCAATCTGCGCAAGATGCTCGGTGACTCCGCAGCGTCGCAGCGCTTCATCGAAACCGTTCGTGGTGTCGGCTACCGGTTCGTCGCATGAAGTCGGCCGAGAAGACACTTCGCCGCAGACTGTTCGGTTCCCACCTCCTCGTCATGCTGGTCGCCCTTGGAGTTCTTGTTGCCGGCGCGGTGCTCGTCGTGGGCTTCCTCGGAGCGGTCGGCGAAGGGCGTGCTCTCGACAAAGGACCTCGGAGCGACGGCGGCCCCTTGGGTCTCCTGGTCGTGGTCGTCGCCGCGATGATTGCCTCTGGCATCGTGTCGTGGCGCATGACCCGCCGGCTGGCGGAGCCGCTCGAGGCCATCAGCCTGGCCACGAAGGAACTCGCCGCAGGCCGGTACGACGCACGGGTTCCCGAGTCGGACACGGTTGAGCTCAGCGCCGTGGCCTCGGACGTGAACCAGCTCGCCGACGAACTCAGAACAACGGAAGAGCGGCGTCTTCGGTTGATCGGGGACGTTGCTCATGAACTCCGCAACCCCTTGAGCACGATCGAGGGGACGATGGAAGCACTGGTGGATGGCGTCGTCGACGCTGATGAAACCACCTTCCTTCGAGTCGGCAGGGAGGCAGCACGCCTCCGCCGACTCGCCGATGACTTGTCGTCGTTGTCGTCAGCCGGCGAGTTCGGCGTTGACGAGAAGCGAGTGGTTGACGTGGCTGCGTTGTCTCGCCGAGCCGTTGCTCAGCTGGCGCCTCAGGCGGAGGCCAAGGGCCTTTCCCTCTCGGTCGACGCGAATTCCTCAGCGGACGTGCTGGGCGATGCTGACCGTCTCACGCAAGTGATGGTCAACGTGATCGGCAACGCCATTCAGTACACAGAGAACGGCCTTGTCGAGGTGAAACTCTCCGTCGGATCACAGGTCGTGATCGAGGTGATGGACACGGGACGAGGTCTCGAGGCGGCAGATCAGACGCTGATCTTCGAGCGGTTCCACCGAGTCGATGAGCAGTTCTCCGATGGCACGGGCGTCGGGCTTGCCATCTCCAAGCTCCTGATCGAGGCACACGGTGGCAACATCAGCGCCACAAGCCCCGGGCTCGGACAGGGGAGCACGGTCCGCATCGAACTCCCCAAATTGCCGCGCTGATGTACCTCTCAGGTACATGAGCGCGGCGATTTGGCTCGCGGCGGTTCAGGTCTCGGCGTTTGCTGTTGGCACGCTGAGGATCTCGCTCGGGTTACTCCACTCGTCGCCGTGAACGTGGTGAGCGAGGAATGCGAAGACCGTTGCGTACCAAGCCTGGGCGTTGTTGGGCGTCAGGATCCAATGGTTCTCGTCCGGGAAGTAGAGGAAGCGGTGTGGTGTGTCGCCGTTTTCGTCTGCTGACTCCCGAACCAGTTCGTACCAAAGGCGAAGCGCCTCGCCGATGGGTACTCGGTAATCGCGGTCGCCGTGGATCACGAGCATGGGCGTTTCGATCCGCTCGAGATGGTGGTGCGGCGAATTCGCATCGGCCATCTCGGCTGTCATCTCTTGAGCCCAGTAGAAGGCGGCATCGGTCGTCGGACCGAACTGGTCGAGTGCCCACAGGCTGGCGTGGGTGACGATCGCCTCGAAACGGTTCGTGTGGCCAGCGACCCAGTTCGCCATGTAGCCACCGAACGAGCCACCCATTGCCGCGGTCCGCATCGAGTCGAGATCGTCTCGCTCGAGCGCGGCATCGGTGATGCGCATGAGATCGTCGTAGGGCGGGCCACCCCAGTCGCCCCAGCCTCGCTGGATGAACTCTTGGCCGTAGCCGGTGGAGAGGGCAGGGTCGGGCAAGAGCACGGCATAACCCTGAGCTGCCATCACCCACGGGTTCCAACGCCACGACCACGCGTTCCACGACCCGAGGGGACCGCCGTGGATCCACAACAGGAACGGTGCTGGCTTCTCCGCCGAGGCCCCCTCGGGAACAATGAGGAACGAGCGCAGCGGACTGCCGTCTTCAGCCTCGCCAACAACCTCTTCAACTCGACCCGGAACCGAAAGCGCAGAAGCTGGTGAGCGGAGTGTGCGGCTCTCGCCCCCGTCGATTGCCACACGTACGGGCTCGTCGGGATGGCTCATCGAGCTCCGCAGCGCATAGACCCAGTCACCTTCCGCCGAGACATGGTGCGATCGGAAGGCGCCATCGTCAGTGAGACGCGTTCGTTCTCCGCTCTCGATGTTCACCCGGTACAGCGGCGCATGCCCGAGCTCGTCGGCGACCACAATCACCGAGGCGCCATCTGGTGTCCACACCGGTGCTGACGGCCACAAATCCCAGTCGCTCGCGACATCGCGCACGTCGCCGCCGTCGATCGACACCACCGCAAGCCCGACCTCGGGCGCCTGCGTCGGAGTTGGCCTCGATGACCAGATCATCACCACGGTTGTGCCATCGGGACTGAGCTGAGGAGACAAGTAGGAGCGCTCCGCGCTGTCGGCCAATGCAATGACCGCGCCGTCGGCGAGGTTGATCCGCACCACCGTGGCACGGTTGTCAGCGCGAGCGAGGTGTCGTTGCCACGTCGCGACGGCAATCGTGCCGTCGGCTGAAACGTCGAAACTCGCCTCGTCGCCAAAGCGGCCGGGGACGTGCCCCAACACGTCTCGCAGCTGGAGTTTCTCAGTGTCTTGGCCGACCACAGCGTCGTCGGTGGGTGCGGGTGCGGTGAAGAGTCTCGGCGTTGCTGGCCCGAGATCATGATCCCAATACCGAACGGGATAGCGGTCATGCAGGATGGCTGAGACCTTGGACTTCTGTCGAGCTTCGGCGACATCCGAGTCATCACCCGTGTCGCCCTCGACGCCAGGCAGCGTGGGTGAGGCGAGCAGAAGCGTGCCTGCCTCTCGCGCCGTCGTGATCGAAGACACCCCGCCGGCTCGCTTGGCGATCATCCGTGCCTCACCACCGCTCCGGGGAAGGAGATAGAGCGACGGGCCGGACCCGCCACCGTCGGCGTCCCGCTTAGCGTTGAAGAGCACGTCGCCGCCTGCCGTGAAGCCCACCAGCGATTCGCTCGATGTGCCGCGTGTGAGCCGAGACGGTGCGCCGTCTCCGGACGGATCGATCTCCCAGAGGCTGGTGACATAGCCGCTTCGGTCCTTGTCGAGACTCTGCACCGTCGCGACGAGGCGCTCACCGTCGGGCGACAAGTTGAGCGCGGCCAAACGAGGGATGGCCACGTAGTCAGCAAGATCGGAGAACGGAGAGGAGCTAGACATCACTCCGTAGTAGCCGCATTCGGGGCCCGAGACGAGGCGTACGCCCACAGAACCTACGCTCGCCCGCACCGCCAATCGCTCCAGAACCCTTCTGGAGCCGCCAGCGGCGACAGTCCGCCGCTGTTCGCCCCAGAACAGTTCTGGAGCGGTTTCGTCGGCGGGAAGAGGTGAGGTCGGTCACCTAGTGTGCCGAGGTGGGTCGTCGGGCTGGGCTTCGGCGACCGTCACTCAAGCGAGGGAGCGAAACATGAGGACACTGCTGGAAGGGCGCTGCTGATGGAGCCGTATGAGATCGCGCTGCTTGTTGCGGTCGTGGTCGGGGCTCTCGGGTATTCGATGTGGAGTGGCCGAAAGGAAACGGCCGCAATCTCTCAGGTTCGCGAGAATCTCGGAGGGGAGGGCAACAACATCGACGTCGAGGGGACCACGGTCAACGTCCGCTACAAGATGGTCGGAGCGACGAATCACAAGAGCGCCCTCACGTGGTTCACCATCGCCACGCCGTCGGCGCCGGCCGGGACCCTTCGTCGCAAACCGGTTCCAAGGATGGGAGACGGCGGCACGAAGAAGCTCATCGCAGAGAGTGTTCGAACCGGTGATGTGGAGTTCGACGACAGGTTCCTCATCACCACTGACGATCATCCGGCATGGCTGGGTTACCTGACGCCGGATCGCAAGCAGGCACTCCTCGAACTGCTCGAGGGGTTCGATCGGGTGAAGATCGAGGAGGGGCAACTCGTGGCCGAACTCAGTCGGGTCGAGCGTGATCCGGCGAAGGTGGAGGCGAGCGCCAAGCTTGCTGGAGCGGCGGCCAAGCGACTCGCCCTCTCTCGTTGATGCCCCGCTCAGCGGCCGGCCAACGGGCTAGCTGGGAGGGTTGAGCCCGTACGTCTTGATCCGTCGAAAGAGGGTGGCTTTGGAGATGCCGAGCTTCTCTGCTGCCTCTTTCCTGGTCGTTGACGACTCGATTGCAGCGACGATGGCTTCCGCCTCCTGAAGGCGCAACCCATGAAGAGGCATGCGGTTGTTCGCTTGGCGCACATGGGCAGGCAGATGAGAAACGGAAATGGTCTCACTCCGTGCCGTGGTGCTCGCCGTTCGAAGAACTTGACTCAGCTCAGCAACGTTCCCTGGCCAGCCGTAGCGGTAGAGGGCGTCTGCGACCAACGGCTCGAGATGCGTACGTCCGCGACGGGCGAGGAGATGTCGAGCGATGGGAGCGATATCAGAGCGCCGTTCCCGCAGCGCTGGGATCGCGATGTGGAGCACGTTGAGTTGGCGAAGCAGAGCATCAAGTCCCGGCTCGACGCTGGACGTTGCTTGGGTCGTAGCGAGGATCGATGGTGCATCGGTGCGAGCCTCCAAGAAGGCGACCGCCGCCGCCACGTCGCCTGGCATCTGGTCGAGGTCACGAAGCACGATCATCGCTCCAGACGTGAGCGCGGCCTGAAAGCGAAGGAGCCATTGCTGCGCTCCTGCGAGGATGATCTCGGCACTGGAGAAGACCTCAACCTCCCCGAGTCGCCGTTCTCCGGCAATAGCCTCGGCGACGCTGCATCGGCCGGTTCCCCGCTCTCCAGAGATCAGAACAGGTTCATCGACGAAACCTGCGCGCACTGACTCCTTCACCACTGTTTGCCAGGCCGTGCTCACACCGACGAGGTCTCCGAGTGTCTCAGAGGGCGTCGAGCGTCGTCGACGGTTGCGGGGTTTCGGTTCGCGAACGAATTCGACGGTCGCACCTTCGAGCTGGCCCCCACGGTGCAACGGCCGGCATCGCAGCCGAAGGGCTTCGCTCGATGCCGTATCGAAGATGGTCTCGACTTGCGTGCCTTTTCGGAGGGCACTTTGAAGGTGTCTCCACAACTCCTGATGATCCACATCGACGAGGCGACGTTGTGCCGATGGCGTAGCGATCAGGACTCCAGCGCCGATGGTGGCGACTGCGTTCCGCGGGCTGCGGCGTGACTTCAGGAACTGCTCCAGCAAGAATCGCTCCTCTGGCGTCGCCTGTTCGGCAATCAACTCACTGATCTGAGCCGAGAGTTGCAAGGCGGTCGGCAGGAGAAGCGCACTGGTGTCCGCTGTTGGGCACATGACACCCACCGAGCCTTCGAGCTTGCACGTGATCGGGTGAATGATCGGCGCGTTCGCACAGGTGAAGCCATGGAAGCTCTCGAGGTAGTGCTCGTCGCCAACCACGACCGCTGGCTGTTTGGTCTCGAGCGAGGTCCCGACGCCGTTTGTCCCGACGTCGCGCTCGGCAAGCGAGAAGCCGACGTCGAGACTCCGTTCATCCATGGCTTGTCGCGTTGTCGTCGACATCGCTGTGCGTCGCGTGAGACGAGCCGTCCGGTCAGCCAAGACGAGTGCGAGCGAGGAGCCCGTGATCCGTGTGCTCAACTCATCGATGACGGGGCCGCTCAGTTCTGTGAGCGCACGCGCTGACGGGCCGGGATCGCCAACGTGAGGCACGTGCAGTCTGCTTGCGTCCAGGCCGTAGCCGACCGATCGGTGTCGAGCTGCTGTCACGTCGGCGAGCGCAGTACGTGGTGATGATTCGGTGGCGTCGAGACTCACGTGCCCTGCCTTCCCGTGGGCTTCCGGTGGATCGAGCGTAGATGGGGTGTGACCTGCGTCTCAAGGGAGTCTCACATTGAGACCCTTTTGGCGTTGATTCGCGTCGGAGACTTGAGCCGTGAACGGGGGAATCTGAAGTGCACGAATCGTCGACGGTCGGGATCATCGCGAACCCGGCGTCGGCGCGCGACATTCGCCGCATCGTCGCTGACGGAGGGTCCGTGACGACACACGACAAGCTGAGCAGGCTCCGTCGAGTGATGAGTGGGCTCGGCTCGGTCGGGGTCAGGCGCGTGATCTCGATGGCCGATCGTGGGGGAATCATGGCCGGGCTCCTCCGAGCGTCGGCTGGCGTGTCCGCAAAAGGCTGGCCAACGCTCGAGTTCGTTGAGCAGCCCGTCACTCACTCCCCGGAAGACACAACGACGGCTACCCGAGCCATGGTCGAAGCGGGCGTGGGATCGCTTGTTGTTCTCGGCGGCGACGGGACGAACCGGTTGGTCGCCAGTCACTCGGCTGAGACGCCGCTCGTATCCATGTCAACCGGCACGAACAATGCGTTCCCGAGACCCGTAGAGGCGACGGTCGCCGGTATGGCCGCAGGACTGGTGGCCACGAGCGAAGGGTGTCGCGACGCTGGCACCTACCGCGCCAAGAAGCTCGAGGTTCGGGCCGGCGACCGATTGGAGCAGGCGCTCGTTGACGTCGCAATCAGTGAGGACGGCTCCGTCGGATCTGGCGCGCTGTGGGATGTGGCGGACCTTTCGGAGTTGTTCCTGTGTTTCGCGGAGCCGGGATCGATCGGACTCTCGGCGATCGGAGCACACATGCAGACGTCTTCACGTCGCTCGAAGACTGGCCTGCATCTCGTTCTTTCCCCTCAGTCACCGACGCGGGTTCTTGCTCCGATTGGTCCTGGCCTTGTCTCCGCCGTCGGCGTGCAGTCTGCATCTGTGCTCGAAGCGGGAGCTCGTCAAGATCCCAGATCGCCACGCGGCGTCATCGCCATCGACGGGGAGCGGATGGTTCCGTTCGGACCCGGCAATCGGCCGAGCGTCACGCTTCGAACGAACGGTCCTGTCGTCGTTGACGTGGAGGCGACGCTTCATGCCGCTTCCAGCGAAGGGCTTCTGAGGTCAGTGGCGCGTGGCTCTCCGCTCGACGACAACTCGAACACACGAACAAAGAAACAGACAGCCGAACCCTGGGAGGTATCGACGTGAATCCAATGAATCGACTCGAGCTCTACACCGAAATGGTCCGTATTCGACAATACGAATCCCGAATCCTGCAGGAGTACCACGGCGACAAGGCTCCGGCCTGGGACATCGGTGCCGGATTGATTCCAGGCGAGATGCACCTGTCGGCTGGCCAGGAGCCAGCGGCGGTCGGGGTCTGCGCTCACCTGAAGAAGGGAGATGCCATCACGGCACCCCACCGTCCGCACCACTTCGCTCTCGCTCATGGCGTGGACATGAACGCAATGACCGCTGAGATCTACGGCCGGACCACAGGACTCTGCAAAGGTAAGGGCGGCCATATGCATCTGTTCGATCCGGAGAATCACTTCTCTTGCTCGGGGATCATCGCGCAGGGGTACCCGGTCGCATGCGGCCAGGCCCTTGCGATGAAGCGGCGTGGGACAGACAACGTTGCGATCGCGGTTGCCGGCGAGGGGGCGGCGAACCAAGGAGCGTTCCATGAGTCGCTCAATCTCGCCGCGGTCTGGAATCTGCCCGTTGTCTTTGTCATCGAAGACAACGACTGGGCCATCTCTGTGCCGAGATCGGATTCGACCGCCACGACTTCGAACGCCGACCGTGCAGCGGGCTACGGCATTCCGGGTGTCCGCGTCGAGAACAACGATGTTGAGGCCGTGTTCGAAGCGGCTGGTGCCGCGGTTGATCGCGCCCGCGCTGGCGAGGGCCCGAGCCTCATTGAAGTGCACACGCTGCGCCTTTGGGGACACTTCGAAGGCGATGCTCAGGCCTACCGGACTGATCTCGAGACCGTCGATGAACGAGACCCGATTCCCCGCTACGCCCAGGCCCTGTTGGCGTCTGGTGACCTCGTCGAGGAGCAAGTGCAACAGATCGCCGAAGCGGCTGACGCCGAGGTTGATGCAGCCATTCAGTTCTCCCTGAACAGTCCCATCCCCGCGGCGGAAGACGCCCTGCTCCACGTCTTTGCGTGAGCGACGATCGAAAGGAATCAGCATGACTGCAACAGAGACACCAACCCGCCGGATCACCACAGCCAAGGCCATGGCGGAGGCCATCGGACTCGAAATGCGTGCCGACCCCGACGTGTTCGTCATGGGTGAGGACGTGGGTGCCTATGGCGGAATCTTCGGCTCGACGACCGACCTGTTTGCCGAGTTTGGCGCTGACCGCGTGATTGACACCCCCATTTCGGAAACGGGATTCATTGGCGCCGGGATCGGCGCCGCGGTGGAGGGACTCCGTCCGGTTGTCGAGCTGATGTTCGTCGACTTCTACGGCGTCTGCATGGACCAGATCAGCAACCACATGGCCAAGATCCACTACGAGTCGGGTGGAGCCGTCAAGGTCCCGATGGTTCTCATGGCGGCAACTGGAGCCGGGTATTCAGACGCCGCACAGCACTCGCAGTGCCTGTGGGGCACCTTCGCTCATCTACCCGGGATGAAGGTCGTGGTGCCGTCGAATCCTTACGACGCCAAGGGATTGATGGCCTCGGCGATTCGCGATGACAACCCGGTGATCTTCCTGTTCCACAAAGGGGCACAAGGCCTGGTGTGGATGGAGAAGAACCCCCGCTCGATCGCACACGTACCAGAGGAAGCGTTCACCGTTCCGATCGGTGAGGCTGCGATTGCGAGAGAAGGCAGCGATGTCACAATCGTGACGCTGTCCCTGTCCGTTCAGCACTCGCTGGACGTCGCAGAGGAGTTGGAAGGCGAAGGCATCAGCGTCGAGATCGTGGATCTACGAAGTCTCGTACCGCTCGATCGTCAAACGGTTCTCGACTCGGTGGCGAAGACGGGCAAGCTCCTCGTCGTCGACGAGGACTACAAGAGCTTCGGCCTGACGGGCGAGATCGCCGCGATTGTCGCGGAGACCGACCCGACAATGCTCAAGAAGCCGGTCAAGCGCCTCGCCGTTCCTGACGTGCCGATCCCGTACGCCCGCTCCCTCGAATACGGAATCCTCCCAACGCGAGAGCGCATCGCAGCCGCCGTCAAGGACCTGATGGCGTGATCACCGAAGTCTTGTTTCCCGTCATGTCCGAGGACGATCCGACCGCCGAGGGAGTGGTCGGTACTTGGTTCGTGAACCACGGCGAGACGGTGGCCCAGGGCCAAGTGATCGCTGAGGTTCAAGTGGACAAGGTCTCACAAGACGTCGAGGCGCCAATCGCCGGGGTCATGTATCAGTACGTGGCGGAGAGCGTGGGTATTGCGCAAGGCGCCCCACTGGCCCGGATCGATTCCTGAGGACCACCAGCAAGACAAGTTTCGCAAGCAACCGAAAGGAAAGAAGTTCATGCCCTCCTATTCCGTACTCGAGGTCACGCCAACCGACGATGCCTGGATCCCCGGCTATCTCGGCCCGGCCGGCGACATCATCGCTGGACACGGCGGCAAGTACCTCGCTCGAACGGCGACCCACGAACGCCTCGAAGGCGCCGGCGACGAGGTTGGTCTCCGGATCATCCTCGAATGGCCAGACATGGACGCAGCAAAGGCATTCATGAACGATCCGGCGTACGCGCCCCTCCTGGCGGCTCGGCATGCCGGATCAATCAGCCATCACGTACTCATCGACGGCGTGGATGACCTTGCCTGACGCAATGGCACGCCGGAATCGACCAACGAAACAACGAGAGAGGTAACCCACATCATGCGATTTGGCATCTTCATGGCGCCCTTCCACCCCATGGCTGGACAGGACCCCATCGCCGCACTTCAACGAGATCTCGAGACCGTTCAGCTTCTCGACCGCCTCGGCTACGACGAGGTCTGGATCGGTGAACACCATTCAGCGGGGACAGAGATCATCCCCGATCCCTTCATGTTCATCTCCTACGCCGCTCCCCAAACCCGGCACATCAAGCTCGGTACGGGTGTGGTGTCTCTGCCGTACCACAACCCGTTGTGGGTCGCAGACCGAGCGTTCTTTGCCGACCAGCTGACGCGAGGTCGCTTCATGCTTGGTCTCGGGCCAGGAGCATTGCCGGGTGACGCCGCCATGATCGGCATCTCGATCGAGGAGCAACGCTCAGCGCTCGAGGAGGACACCGATGTTCTGATGCGCCTGCTGCGGGCGGAGGGACCGGTAAGCCATGAGACGTCGCGCTACAAGCTCGTCGAGGCGGAATCTCAATACCGCCCCTATCGCGACGGTTTCGACATCACGGTGGCGGCTATCGCTTCGCCCACCGGACCGCGTATCGCTGGACAGCAGGGCATTGGGTTGCTCTCGATCGGTGCGACGTCAGTCGATGGGTTCGACGCGCTCGGTTATCACTGGGACGTCGTCGAAGAGCGAGCGGCCGAGTTCAACCAGACGGCCAATCGGGACCAGTGGCGCCTGGTCGGACCCATGCACATCGCTGAGAGCAGAAAGCAGGCGATCGAGGATGTGAAGTTCGGCCTGAACGATTGGTGTCACTACACCCAGAAGATCCTCGCCGCCCCACACTTCCGTGCCGCCGGTGAGAGCTTCGAAGAGCGGGTCGCTTGGGTCAACGAGACCGGCCTGGGAGTGATCGGCACACCAGACGACGCCATCGAGCAAATCGAGAGGCTGGAAAAGCAGTCAAACGGCGGCTTTGGCTCATACCTGATGATGGACACCGAGTGGGCGAATCCTGTCGCCCAGCAACGGCACTACGAACTCTTTGCTCGATACGTCAAGCCACACTTCCAAGGTGTCGCCGCCGGGCCAAAACGCTCCGAGGAGCGAGCCATTCGACAGCACCAGGAACTCGGTGATCGAGTCGAACGCGCAGTGCAGGCCGCGACCGATGCCCACTTTGAGGGGGCGGCCGCGAACCAATCGGAGAGCTGACAGCGCCGAACGGGTCTTGCGGCAGCGGGACCGGTGGGTCGGACTCGGTTCTTGAGGCGCTGGTGCAGCCATTCCTGCACCAGCACCTCCAGTTCGTGGCGGTGTGGTCAGCGACTATGTTCAGGCGATGGCGATGGAACAACCGCCTTCGGCTCGTCGCCCGCGTGAGAATGCGCAGGCGAGAGAGATTGAGTCGGTGGTGGACAGCGCCGCGCCGAGCAACCAACCGAACCGGGCGTGGGCCTGGCCTCTCGGATTCCTCTTTGCCCTGTGCCTGGTGCTTGCCGCATCTTCTGACCCGGTCGACCTCTGGCGCGCGCCGGTGTCCAGCCCCGAGGTGTCGGTCCCGGTAACGATCGACGACGTAGCGACGAGCCCCACGCCGTCTAACCCACTGGACTCAGAGACCAGTCCGCTCAGCTTCGTCGTCTTGCTGGTGGTGGCCTTGGTCGCGCTGTCTCTCTTGGGGGACCGTCTTGGGGGTGGAGCGTTCGTGAGCCTCGCGAAGCGTCGCTTTGGCTGGTCGTCGAACGACCAGGTGCAGCAAGACCCCCTTCCTCCCGTGCCCGCACGAGACGTCGACTCGCAGATCACCGAAGCCCGAGCGGCGCTGTTCGGTGGCGATGCCCGAAACGGGATCGTCGCGTGCTGGATGCGCTTGGAACACGGTGCGTTCGAGGCGGGGCTCGCTCGCCAGGCGGCTGAGACAGCGGAGGAGTACTCGCGTCGTCTGATCTCCACAGCGTCGATTGACTCGACGGCGATGTCGGAGCTGGCCGGCCTCTACCGGGAAGCTCGATTCTCCTCCCACCGGCTCACGGAGGCGCACCGCGCCCGCGCGTCGGCTGCACTCGATGACGTGGGCCGTGCCCTCGAATCGTCCGGGATCAACATCGGCCGGCTCGCATCGGATCGAGCAGCGTCATCATGAGTTGCTCCCGCCTGCTGATCGTGCTGACTGTTTGGTTCGTCGTTGCTGGTTCGCTTCTGGCTTCGAGCGCTGAGCCGCAGGTGCTCGTACTTGGCGGCATCATCTTCGTCATCATGACCGTTGGCTTCATCGGCTTCGATCTTGTCCGCGTCAGCGCCCCGGTTGCGTGGGCACAGGCGCCTCAGCCGTTCGCCGCTCGTGAAAGCGATGAGGCAATCATCCAGTTGGTTCGTGACATCGAGCGGGCGCATCGATCGCCATCGGACCTTCGGGGCACGCTGTTGTCCTTGGCCGACGACCGGTTGCTCGACCACCGAAACCTTGATCGGCGCACGAATCCAGCAGCAGCAGCGGAGTTTCTCGGCCCGAGGCTGAGCGCCCTCGCTGAGGATCGGCGAACCCCGATGTCTGATCTCGACGAACTCCACCGACTGCTCGACGAAATCGAGGCGATATGAGCGAAGCAACAGGCCCCGGCCAGAACGTGGCTGACGTCGCGCGCCTCGCCGGTGAGGTGCTGGACGAGGTTGGCCGAGCGATCGTCGGCAAGCGGCAGGAACTTACATTGATGCTCAGCGGCATTCTGGCCGGCGGGCATGTTCTGCTGGAAGACCTTCCAGGCCTCGGGAAGACGCTGGCCGCTCGCTCGTTCGCGCAGACACTCGGGCTTGAGTTCTCTCGAGCGCAGTTCACGCCCGACCTGCTCCCGGCCGACCTGACCGGGGCGTTCGTCTTCGATCAGCGAACGAATGAGTTCGTCTTCCGTCGGGGTCCGATCTTTGCTGGTCTGCTTCTTGCCGATGAGATCAATCGCACGCCACCCAAGACGCAATCCGCACTGCTCGAGGCAATGCAGGAAGGACAAGTCACTGTCGAGGGCGAGACGTTCGTACTCGACGCACCCTTCATCGTCCTGGGAACAGCGAACCCGGTTGAGTACGAGGGGACGTATCCACTCCCGGAGGCGCAGCTCGATCGGTTCCTGCTTCGGATCAGCTTCGGGTACCCGACGCTTGAGGAAGAGCGCCTTGTCCTCGCTCGCCGGATGGAACGAGGACAGGAGACGCAGGACCTCCGGCAGGTCGTGACCGCGTCAACACTGCAGAGCATGCAGTCGGTGCTTGAGGCCCTGACCGTCGACGACGACGTTCGTGACTACTGCGTCGATCTCACCGCCGCCACACGTGAGCATCAACACGTGATGATCGGTGCGTCGCCCCGGGGAGCGCTGGCTTTGCTCCTCTGCTCCCGTGCGTACGCGGCGATCGCTGGCCGTGACTACGTGACGCCGGAAGATGTGAAGGCGGTGGCGCCCGCTGTGCTTGCCCACCGCATCAGCACCAAGCCCGAGCTGTGGCTGACGACGGCATCGGGTGCGTCGGTCGTTGCGGACGTCTTGGGATCGGTGGCGACTCCCCGGGCAGGAACCTCCGGCACCTCGTGACGGACGGCGCTGGCTGGTCAGCCACTGCCGCTCACGCCAGGGCCGTGGTCGGGAGCATGATCTTGGCTGGCACCGCTGTTGTTCTTCGCCGTCCGGATCTCCTGGTGTTGGCCGCCCCGTTGTTTGTCGCACTCCTCGCCGGAAGGCAAGCGAAACCGACGCACAGTCCTGTCGTGCGGCAAGGGCTCGGCAACCGAAGCCTGACTGAGGGTGAAGCCACGACCTATCGAATGCAGATCGACGAGGTGGCCGAGGTCGATGGGGAAGGCCAGGCAGCCAGGCCCCGCGGCGCAGAGACGGTTGCCGCTGTCCTCGAACCGCAACGACTGATCGAGCTCAGCCCGGCCGACGGTCAACTCGTCGCTCTTGCCAACGACAGAGCGGAACCGTCGGTGCTTGAGCTCGTAGTGCGGCCGACTCGGTGGGGGAACCACAGCATCAGAGAACCGCTGATCATTGCCACATCTTCGTGGGGCTCCTACCGGTGGACGGCCCCCAGACGCGGGGCGACCCAGCATCTTCAGGCGCTCCCGCGCGCTGCGAACGGGTCTGGCAGCCCGAGCACGCCGGCCTCGGCTCCCGGACTTGTCGGCTCGCATCGCTCACCCAGGCACGGCACCGGAGTCGAGTTTGCGAACATCCGCCCATTCGTGGCCGGCGACCGCCTCCACCGGATTCGTTGGCCGCACTCGCTCAGGACAGGAACGCTCCACGTGGCTTCGACGTGGGCCGATCAGGATCGCCACGTTGTCCTCATCGTGGATGCCGTGGTCGATGTCGGTCGAAGCGCTGGCGTTGGTGGGGCGCCATCCAGTCTTGACATCACTGTTCGTGCGGCGGCAGCGCTGGCGGAGCATCACGTGGGGCAGGGCGATCGAGTCTCGTTGGTCACGGTGGGCTCACAGCGACGAGACCACCTGCCGCCGGCAACCGGACCCCGCCATGTTCGCCGGGTCCTCTCCACACTCGCCGCCATCGAGCCCGCTGGCGTTCTGGTTGGGCCAGATCGCATCCCGAAGAATCTCGGACGTGGCTCGCTCGTGATCATCTTGTCTCCGCTTCGCACTCCGTGGGCGCTGGCTCGGGCGGTCGCGATGAGCAGCCAGGGCCTCGTGCCCGTTGTTGTCGATTGTCTCCCGCCCGACCTCGAGAACCGGCCCGAGCTCAATCCTCACGAAGCGGCGGCTTGGAGAATCGAGCGGATGCGGCGTGATCATGAGGCCCGGCGGGCGGGGGAGCGGGGCGTGCCTGTTGTTCCGTGGAGAAGCCCGGCCGATCTCGAACGTGTGGTTCGAGACATGCACCGTCACCGGCGCGTTCGTTCAGGTTGGTCGGCATGAGTGGGCTTCGCCTCGATGATTCCGCTTGGTTGCTCACTCGAACAAGAGGGCCGGCGCGTGCCACCCGCCTCATCATTGCTCTTGCTCCGTTGCTGGCGACGCTGTGTACCAGTCTCGCCGCAGGCCGCCCGTACCTCCTCAGCAGCGCAATCATCGTGGTGTTGGGCGCCATAGCAGCGGTTGCGCCCGACACGCATCTCGGTCTGGTCGTGATCGTGGCGTTGGCTGCGGAATGGATGCTCCGGGTCCCGGATTCGCTCTCCGCGTGGTTGATCGCGATCGCCGCGCTGATTGGGGTCTTTCATCTCGCCCTGACCTTTGCGGCGACGGCCCCTGCTGGGGCGGCTCTCGGCCGCGACCTCTGCCTTCGCTGGGTTCAACGGGGCTTGGTGCTGGCGGCCGCACCCGCCCTGGTCTGGGCCTCCGCCGTCGTGCTTCGCCGGGTGGAGTTGGGTGCGCAAAGCGTGTTGGTCACGGGAGCGCTCGTTGCCGTGTCGGCTGTTGGTGTGTGGGGAGCCTCGGCCCAACGATCCTGACGCCCAACGATTCTCATCTCCGACGATCGAGGACTGGGGTGTGTGAGGCGGCGGTCAAACATTGGGGAATGGTCTTCTTCTCACGCGAGTTGTCGTGTACCGAACGTTCGGTACAATCGAACATCAACCGATCGGCTCTCGTATGAAGGCCGAAGCAACCAAACGATGAAGGAGCGAACAATGAGCGAGCAAGCAGACATCACGAAGGTGATCGAGCGGTACGTGGAGGCGGGTGTGAAGGGCGATGCAAAGCTCATGGCCCAGTCGTTCCATGACGACGCCACGATCTACGCCGTGACGCCAGACGGCGCAACGGAGGGCGGGCCCATCCAGATCCTGTTCGATGCGGTCGACGGCCAGCCTGCCCCGAACCTGACCGGTGAGATCGGACCCATCGATGTGAACGAGACCACGGCGACGGCAAAGATCGTTCTCACCGACTGGGCCGGTGCTGACTACACCGACCAGTTCACCCTCCTCAAGGCGGGCGATGAGTGGCAGATCCTGTCGAAGGTGTACCACGACCGGACCAAGGCGTAGCCGCCATGCACATCTCACTCCACCAAGCATTCAAGGGCTATCTGAGCGCCCTCGGCCAGCCCGGCCTCTATGAGGACTCACTGGCCAAGGCGGGCCTCACCGTCGAGCAATTCGAAACCGAGGACTACCACGACGATGCCGAGATGCAGAACGCCATGGCCGCAGCGGCCGGCATTCTCGACAAGCTCACCTTTGAGTTCCTCACCGAGTGGGGCATCGGCATCTCGCAGTCGCTCCTCGATTCCTATGAGTCGGCGATCGATGTTGAATGGAAGCTGCTCGACCTGCTCGAGCACATCGAATCCCGGATGCACACGCACAGTCGCGAAGAGTTCGGGGCCCGCCCGCCTGTGTTGGTCACTGATCGGCTCGGTGAGAACCAGCTCCGGATCGATGTCGAGACCGACAAGGGTATGACTGGGCTGGCTCATGGCTTTGTGCACGGGTTTGCGCAGAGCTTGAACGAGACTGTCGATGTTGCCATTGAAGAACGGCCCGACAGTTTCACGTTCCTCATCACGACCTCGTGATTCGAGCGGGCGCTGTTGATGGCTGACGTCAGTCGTCTGTAAGAGCGCAGGTGCCGGCTGGTTCAGCCCGCACCTGCGTCGGCGCGTTCGTGGGTGAGGTTTGTTGTCAGCGAGGGCGCGCCGCGGAACGCGTTCTGTTGGCGATCGAGACGCTCCTGATTCTCACTCGCTGAGTACCTCGTCACCCATCGCCGCCCTGCTGTCCCGGCCGACCAACGCGAGCTGGAGCAGGGTCAGGGCGAAGGCGATCCAAGTGACGAAAACGTTGGTGCCGCTCTGCGCTCCTGCGTTCACATCGCCCATCTGCATCACGAGCAGCATTGCCATCGCGGTGAGAACGAGCGTGCGAAACCGGGTGACCGTGGCGATGACGAGACCGACGAGGATGGCCGTGTTCTTGCCGCCCCAGCTCCACAAGAGGAACTCGTTCGTTGGCGTCGGGATCTCCATGCTCTCGTAGAAGAAGCTCTGATTCCCGAGCGACAAGACCGACAGCATGGCGTAGATCGCGATGAGGAGCAGGGACGGGAGGATGACCGCCCACGAGAGGATCGGAGTGGTGTGCGTTCGTTGCATGGCTGACCCTTCAGGTATGCGCTACAAGTTGTATCGGTTCACCTTACGCACCTCTCGTGGGTTTCCGCAACAACTTGTAGCGCTGGGTTAGTATGGGAGAGATGACGGACCGAGCCGGAGGTCGACCAGCGGGGCCGACGGAGGAGACGGCGGGCCGAGTGCTCAAGGCTGCGTTCGAGTTGCTGGCCACGGAGGGCTCGGCTGCCCTCACGCCCGTCCGTCTTCATCAGGAAACCGGAGTCGCTCGCACGACCATTTATCGACACTGGCCAACTCCTCGCCATCTGCTCCTGGCCATTCTTGGCCCGGCGACGAAGCGCCACGAGATCGACGATCTCGTGGGCGAAATCGGTGCGGACCTTCGCACCGCCGTGGGAACACTCACAACGCGATTCGAGACCCGGCCGGTGCGTACGTTCTTCGACGGCTTGCGGGTGCACGACGGCAACGGCGAGAAGCCGTCGTTGAGCGAGCAGTACATCGAGGGACTCATCGCCCCTGTTCGTGCAGTGATCGCGGCTGCTGTGGAGCGCGGCGAGCTTCACGGCGAAGCAGATCGGCTCGTGCTCGAGATCTGTGGGCCGCTGCTCGCCGAGTTCCTGTTGTTGGGGCGACGGGTGAAGTCCGCTGAGGTCGAGCAGGCAATCACTGACTTCTTGGACCGCCACCAGCTGGGCGGCAGCACCTGAAGCGATCCATCTTTCTTGCCGGGCGGGGGCTCAGCCGCTCCGATGGAGAAGCAGGAACTCGTGAACGGCGAGCGCTCCGTCGTTTTCCGAGACTGTCTGTCCCAGAAGAACGTGCTTCGTGAGAAGCGGTCCTGTCAGGCTCAAGACGGCGTCGTCGACATCGACGAGCGTGAGGTCACCTCGTTCGCAGCCCTCCTTGAGGGCGCGAGTAATCGGAGCGAGAACTCCCTTGATGTAGCCGGCGGCGACATCACCCTGACCTTCCTGTCTGCCGTGCTCAACGAGGGCGCCGAAGAGTGGACGCAGGGGGCGGTGATTGAAACGAAAGACGAGGCTGTCGACGGCGATCAAGAGGTCGGCTTCGAGATCGCCGGTGAACGGCGGCATGTCCTGCTCGCCTGTTGCTCGCTCGAGCATGGTGGTCATGAGGTCGGCCGTGGTTGGCCAATTCCGGTAGATCGTGGTTCGGGCGATGCCGGTCTCGCGATGCACCCGCTGCGGTGTCAACGCGTGAGCTCCCTCGTTGATGAGGATTCGAAAGGCGGCCGTCAGAACGGTCTCAAGGGTGTCGGCGCGGGGTCCGCGAGTCGCCGCTTGAGGCTGGTCAGTCCGCTGAGGTGCCATCTGGCGACTCTACTCCTGACGCCAAACAGTACAAAGTGTTGCGCGATACAAATCGTAGCGTTACGGTTCACAACGCTACGGAACGTAGCGTTGCCTACGCAAGGAGAGTCCGCAATGAAGCTCACCCGCACGAGCGTTTTCCAGTCCCTGTTCGCGATGGCATTGATCGTGTCTGCCTGTTCGAGCGACGATGCCGCAACCGACAGCACGGCAGACACGACTGCTGCCGAAGCTGAGACCTCGGCCGAACCCGGCGACGATGCCTTCACCCCCGGAGTGCTTGACTCAGGAGCCACGGTTGCCACCTTCGATGAGGGGGAAGTCAAGGTGCACACCTACACCAACCCAGAGGCGGGGTTCGGCAACTCCACGATCGTCGTCGAGACCGAGAACGCTGTTGTACTGATCGACTCTCACTTCGCTGAGTCCTCAGCTTCGGAGTTCCGAGCGTTCGCCGAGTCCTTCGGCAAGCCGATCGAGCGACTCATCCTCACGCATGATCACCCCGACCACATCGGTGGCGTTGAGCCCGTCTTCGGAGATGTCGAGACGTACTCCTCAGCGGGCGTCGTCAGTGGCGCCGCCGGAGCTGGGACCACGATCAAGAACACCTTGGATGCCGGAACGGTC
This sequence comes from uncultured Acidimicrobiales bacterium, assembly GCA_937997485.1. Classification (GTDB taxonomy): domain Bacteria; phylum Actinomycetota; class Acidimicrobiia; order Acidimicrobiales; family SZUA-35; genus SZUA-35. The sequence continues at coordinate 50,849 of CALKTH010000020.1, forward strand.
GAGATCGACGGGGTGGAGTTCGTCTTCGATGTGTTTGTCGACGCTGAAGCCGAAGAGCAAGTGGTGATCTCGGTTCCCGAGGCTGGTCTCGTCGCCGCTGGCGATCTGATCTACCACCAATACCACGCCGTCATGACACCCACGTTCGACAACTGGATCTCGATCCTCGAACAGCTGGCCGCAGCAGACGACGTCCGCGTGGTTGTCCCTGGCCATGGCGCACCCGGTGGTCCTGAAGTCTTCGACGACATCATTGGCTACCTGGAGACCGCGCGATCGACCTACGCCGAATCCGACGATGCCGAGTCGTTCAACGCAGCCATGGTTGACACCTACCCGGATCGTGCCGGCGCCAACCTCCTCGAATTCGGCTCTGATCGACTGTTCCCGAAGTCCTGACCTTCGCAAAGGGTTCAGGTGAGGGCGCGGCGGACGTGGCTGACGGTCTCGGCCTCGGCGGCGCCCTTCGGTGAGTGGTTGCCGGCAACCCACAGCATCTCAACCGGGGCATTGATCGCCCCGGTGTGCTGCTCGAACTCGGCGGGCGAGCCGAACGGATCTCGCTCGCCCGAGACGAACAGTGTGGGAACGGTGATGTCAGGGAAGTGTTCGACCCGGAGCTTCTCTGGCTTGCCGGGTGGGTGCAGTGGATAGGACAAGAGCGCGAGTCCTCCCACGTCGAGCCCCTCGGCTGCGGCGAGCGAACATGCCCGCCCACCGAAGCTCCGACCACCGATGACAATGCTCGAGGTCTCGACATCGAGATCCGCAGCCAACTGTTCGGTGGCCTCCACAACCTTCGCTGCTGCTCGCTTCACGCTTGTGGTGCCGAGCGTCAGGCGGAGCACGGTGAGTTCGGGCAAGGCCTCCTCGATAGCGACGAGCGTCGAATGATCACGGTCTGCGCTCGCGCCCGGCGTCACCACGACCCCAGCGATGTTCGAGAATTTCATGCACGCACGTTAGATCGGTCCGCCTCAACGTGTTGCCGGCGGTCACCGCGTGCCTGGCTCAGGAACTCTCGGCGAGCTTCCTGATACGGCCGTACATCATTCCGAACATCGACGCGGCGAGCAGGTTCTTGTTGATGAAGAGCGTGTTGTCTTCGATTCGCCACCGCTTGGGGGAACCCTTGAGGTCACTGCCCATGACTTGGGCGACGGCACAATGGCCACCGAACGCCGGTGCGTACTTCTCGGGGTCGTTGTCGAACAGCTCCCGGTGTTCCGCTGTGGAGAACAGCCACGTGGCGTCGTTCCACTGTCGACTGATGTTGGGGTTGCCCTTCGTGGGCTCGCCGACCGTGAAGTAGGCAACAGGGTCGTGCCCCTGCAACGCGTGTCCGGCCTTGTCGGTATAGACGGTCGTGCTCATGCGCCTGAGGCTAAACATTGTCACCGTGTCAAGGTCAAGCGAACGAGACGAACGTCTCCGCCGAACCGGTCCCTACGTGACGTCGTAGTTGATGGGTGTCGTCCAACGCGAGTTGTCGTGGGCGTCCCAATAGGCCTGGCGCAGTCGCAACGTGATCGGTCCAGGTTGACCGTCGCCGAGAGTCCGGCCGTCGATCATCGTGACCGGCATGACCCCGCCCGCAGTACTAGTGATGAAGGCCTCCTCGGCTCGTGCCGCCTCGCCGACGGGCACGGGCGCGACGTGGGTGCCGAGGCCATGCTCCTCAGCCAGCTCGAGGATCGTGCGGCGAGTGAGGCCTTGCAGCACTCCGCTGTCTGGCGTGTGAAGCTCACCCTCGATGACGAGAAAGACGTTGAAGCCGGGACCCTCGGTCAGATTGCCGTCGAGGTCCGGAAGCACGGCAACGGTGCCCCCTCGGTCGTGCGCCTCGAACGCTCCTCGGGTGAGGTCGCCCCAATGGAAGTTCTTCACGGTGGGATCGACCGACGCTTCAGGAATGCGAACGGTGTCGCGAGCGATGACGAGGTGGGAGCCAACCTCTTGATCGTCGGGCTCGACGATCCAGAGGTACGGGATCGCATAGGCGTAGAACTGATTCTTGAACGTCCAGGGATCGCGGCCGCCTCGTCCGGGCCAGCCTCGCGTTGCGATCATGTCGACGTAGGCCTCCCGGAGGCCAGACCGGCGAACGCACTCGTGCAGGATCCCTTCGATCTCGTCTCGATCGACTCGGAGATTCATGTGGAGTCGATCCATGCTCCGCTCGAACCGATCGAGGTGTTCCTGCAGGCGGAAGAACTGCCCGTTCCACACGGCCACGACGTCGTAGGTGACATCGGAGCGGCTGAAGCCGGCGTCGAGCAACGACATCTTCGCCTCGCGAATCGGGACAAAGCCATCCGCATGGGTCCAGGCGCATCCACGGGCATAGGGGTTGCCGTCGGTCATCGGGTACTCCGGTCGTTCTCGATCGATCGCTGCCGCGCTGGCGTGAACTCGGACTCGGCGCCCAAGCGAACGTTGGTGACAACTGCGGTACGTTCCCTATCACGACCGAGCCGGAGATCGCTGCGTGAACGAGTCCTTTCCCACAACCGATGAGCTCGAAGCGCTCGAGCAGGTTGTCGTGGCCGCTCTCGAGTCGAGGGACGACTCGACGTTGAATGTCCTTGGCTATGGCGAGGTTTCCGTCGCTCTCGGCTGGCCGATTGAGGAACCGACGTTCGTGTGCAAGCGCACACCACCGTTCACACGAACCCAGTTCGCCGAGTATCAGGGCCTGATCGAGGAATACGTGGCCGGTGTTCAGGCAAGCGGTCTCGCCGTCGTCGACACGAAGGTGGTTCCCATTTCACGCGGCGACGATGTCATCTCGTATCTGGTGCAACCGAAGTTGGCCTCGACGTCGTTGGGCGACAACGTGCTCCAGTCGGCGGAACCAGATCCCGAGCACCCCTTCCTGGAAGCGCTTGCGGGAGCGCTCGACGTGGTTTCGCCGACGCTCAGCATCGACGCGCAAGTCACCAACTTCTCGTGGGACGGATCTCGACTGACCCTGATTGATGTCGGCACACCGTTCATGTGGGACGAGACGGGCGAGCTTCGCTTTGAGATGAAGCCGTTTGCTCGCATGCTCCCGGCCCCAACCCGCCTCCTGGCCACTCGTGAGCTGACGAAGCTCGTGACCCGCTGGAATGACCCTCGACGAGTCGCCGTCGACGTTGTGGCGAACCTCTACCGAGCGAACCTTCCCGAATGGGTGGATGCAACGGTCACGGCAATGAACGGGGCGCTTGGCCGCGATTCGATCTCAGCGAAGGAAGCCCGCGAACTCTTCGAGGAGGACCTGAAGATCTGGCCGTTCCTCAAGAAGCTCCAGGCGGCTGAGCGTTGGTGGCAGACCACGGTTCGCCGGCAACCGTACGACTGGTTCATCTACTCCAGCTACGACTGACCGGGCTTCGAGGTCTGACGGGGCGGCCTGGGTTCGAATCAGACGGGCAACAAGGGGGGCATGGGCAGACGAACGGCGTCGGCGACCACCCGGATGAGTTCTGCCTCATCGGCGGTCGTCGTGTCGTCGTGCTCGACGATGACCAGCGCCGCCTCGACGAAGCGACGACGCCCGTCGTAGTTCAGATGCGAGAGCTGCTCGAGTGCATGGTCGACAACCTCGACCGAGAGCGAACCCTCGCTCTGAAGTGGCTGAGCCGGGAGACCAGCGGACTCGAGCGCAAGCTTGAAGGCTTGCTCAGCGTCGGCTGCGCCGCCACTGTTGAACCAGGCCAGGGCGGTCAACACGGTGACAGCATCTGTGCCGAGGCGGTCGAACAGCACGTTGTGCTTGGACCGGCCGGTGTCGTGTTGATCCTCGAGGTGACGAATGAGCACGCGTCGAAGGATCCAGCGGAACAGGTCTTGGTCGGGTCGTGAGCTTTCGATGGCCAAGACGGTCTCTCGCAACGACTCCTGAAACTGCCAGGGAGTTTCCCGAATCGAGTGCAATGCGATGTCGATGGCCGGGAGCTGGAGTGGTCGATCCAGATCGCTGATGACGCCGCTGGCCGACTCGATATAGCTGGCCTCGAGGCCCGTGGCTTCGCTTGCCTGTGCGAGGTCTCGTTGACGTTGCGCTGGGTCGGCGGAGACGAGCAAGCCCAACACCGCTGCCACCGCACCACCACGAGTGTGGAGGTAGTTCTGCGTGGTCTCGGGAATTCTCGCCAGGAGTTGGCGGGCGTAGTCGATGTGTTCCTGAGTCGGCCCATCGAAGGTGGGCGGTCGGTAGGCCTGCGATCCCTCGGCCGGAGGAGCGGGCGGATGGCTCGCTGAGCCTGGCGGGGGAGGGGTGTTGGTCGGAGCGTTCGCCCCGGCGAGACCGCCGATGAGAATCGCGGGATCGAACGGGAGCGCAGGGTTCGTTGGCATCCCCGGGATGCTCGCTTGTCCCGGCAGCATCTGGCCCGACATCGTGCCCCAGCCCGCAGCGTTCGCAGAGTTGGGGGCCTGGGCCGGCTTGGCGACTTCGGGATCCGGTGTGTGGAACTCGCCATCCCAGTTCGGAAGCAGGCGAGAAATTCGAGTTTTGAGCGGCGGGTGCGACGCGAAGGACGAGTTGAGCGGTGAGCTGAAGAACAGGTGGCCCGCCTCGACCGCGTGGGCAGAGCGGACCTTGTTCTCTCCACCCAGCCCGCCGATCTTGCTCAGCGCCTCACCGAGGCCGTCCGGGTTGCGGGTGAATTGCACGGCCGAGGCGTCGGCCAGGAGCTCTCGCTGACGAGAAACGGCAGCCTGGATCATCCGGGCGAAGAACGTGCCAACCGCGCCGATGATCAGCAGCCCGAAGCCGAGGGCGAACATGGCGAACACGAGCCCGTTCTCCTCTTTGTTGTTGCTGTTCCGGCGTCGCGGAGCGAACCACAGCGACTCAAGCAGCACCCGCCCGAGCACGGTGAGGATGGCGATTCCGAAGACCCATCCGATGATGCGCGTCTTGATGCGTGTGTCGCCGTTGGCGATGTGGGCGAACTCGTGAGCGACCACGCCCTGAAGCTCGGAGCGGGTGAGATGCTGAAGGGCACCCCGGGTGACGCCGATGGCCGCGTTGTCTGCTGACCAGCCCGCAGCGAATGCATTGATGCCGGGTTCGTTGTCCAGGATGTAGACGGCGGGCACCGCCATGCCAGAGGCGATCGCGATTTCCTCCACCACATTGCTCAGCTGTTTCTCCGCCGGGTCGAGCGTGTTGAAGTCAACGGCGCGTCCGCCCATCGACGTTGCGACGTAAGAGCCGCCACCGCTGCGAATCTGAGCCGTCTTCGACAGCGAGCTGCCGCCCACGATGAGCAGGGTGACAGGTGCCGCGATCCCAACCGACGTGATGGGATCGAACTCGTTCGTGGTGTACGCCAGGAGTGCTGTGGCCAGCACCGAGGCGATGGCGATGAGTCCGAGGAGTCCCGCGGAGAACAAGACGATGAGCCGCGTCGTGCTTTGGCGCGCCTCGTCTTGATGGGTCTGAAAATCCATGCCGGTGCCGGTCGGATCTCGTGCAGCCTGAGGGGGAAGTGTCAGCCGGCCGCCGGGCCGTCGTTGTCGTCGAACGACACCTGGATGTTCTCTCGCTTGTACGCCTTCTCGTCGGTATCCAAGTCGAGGTAGGCGCTGTCCTTGAAGCCGAACGTATTGGCGATGAACACGGGCGGGAACGTCTGCTTGTAGGTCTGGTAGTTGTTGACCTGATCGTTGTAGTTCTGCCGGGCGAAGGCGATCTTGTTCTCGGTGGTGGTGAGCTCTTCGGTGAGCTGCATCATGTTCTGATTCGCCTTCAGGTCTGGGTAGGCCTCAGCCACGGCCAGCAGACGACCGAGGGCGCCACCGAGCGCTCCTTCCGAGCTGGCCATCTTGGCCATCGCTGCCGCATTCTCGGGATCGCCATTGACTTCGACGCGGGCTTGGGTCGCCGAGGCCCGAGCGTTGACGACGGCTTCGAGCGTCTCCTTCTCGTGGCTCATGTAGCCCTTGGCCGTCTCCACCAAGTTGGGGATCAGATCGTGCCGACGTTCGAGTTGGACATCGATCTGAGCGAAGCCATTGACCGCTCGTTCACGAAACGTGACCAGTTTGTTGTAGATGGACGCAACGAAGGCGCCGAGGGCAAGGACGATGACAACGAGGACGATCAGCAGAATCACAGAAACGATCCTAGGCGCGGATACATCGCCAGTCCGGTAGAAGCGGCAGTACGGGAGGCCGACCGGCAAAGTAAGAGTGTGACGCCGGTCGGACTCCCGCCGCGGAGCCAGATCGAGTCGCCCTTCCGATCGGCCGCCCGCAAGGAGATTCTCTCACATGACGCATATCTGTCAGGCCAAGATTGGCTCAAGATCAACAGGCATCAACATGCTGTTGAACAGAATTGCCGCGCCCATGTACCTGTGAGGTACATGAGCGCGGCAATTCAGCCAGGTGCGAACGGACTGAGCGGGCTGAGCGGTCTCAGTTTTCGAGGTCGTTAGTGATGAGGCGAGCTTGCCGATGGCCCGTCCAGTACTGCCAACCCCATCCAGCCATGGTGCGAAGCCGATTGCGAAAGCCAACGAGCGACCAGATGTGCACCAGCCACCAGATCACCCAGGCGACATAGCCGCCGAACTGCACCCGATCGCCAACCTGCACCACTGCCTTGGAGCGGCCGATTGTCGCCATCGAGCCCTTGTCGACGTAGCGAAACGGAAGTCGCGGGCGGCCTGCCAGGTCAGCCGTGATGCTCTGAGCCACGTGTTCGCCCGCCTGCTCTGCCGCAGGGGCCACGCCGGGGACGTTCGCGCCGGCCTCGTCGACAACGGCGGCGAGGTCACCGATAACGAACACTCGATCATGCCCCTGGATGTGCAGATGCTCCGTCACCGGAACGCGCCCGGATCGATCTGTCTCGCTGCTGACCAACGACCCGATCGGGGATGCCGCCACGCCCGCAGCCCACAGCACGGTTCTTGTGGGGATCCGGCCCTGATCCGTGTCCACGCCGTCGCGATCAATGTTCGTGACGCGAGTATTTGTCCGGACCTCGACCCCGAGCTTCTTGAGCTGTCGCTCCGCTGACTTCGAGAGCTTGGGAGAGAACGTTGGCAGTACTGCAGGGCCGGCCTCCACGAGGATGACCGAGGCGCTGCCCGTGTCGATGTTTCGGAAGTCATCTCGGAGCGTTCGCATGGCGATCTCTTTCACCGCGCCAGCCAATTCGACACCGGTCGGTCCTGCCCCGACGATCGCAAACGTCATGTGCAGCTCTCGCTGCTCCGCACCCTCGGCCAGCTCCGCCCGCTCGAACGCCTTGAGAATGCGGGCTCGGATGTCGAGCGCATCCTCGATGGATTTGAGGCCCGGCGCATGACGTTCCCACTCGTCGTTGCCGAAGTAGGCGTGCGTGGCGCCGGTGGCGAGCACCAGATAGTCGAAGTTCACGGTGCGGCCATCAGCGGTCACGGTCCGGCCGGGAAGGTCCACACCGGTGACCTCGCCGAGCATGACCGTGCAGTTGGCTTGGTCACGAAGAATCTGGCGGATGGGTTGAGCGATGTCGGACGGATTCAACCCCGCGCTCGCTACCTGGTAAAGCAGCGGTTGGAACAGATGGTGATTGCGGCGATCGATGATGATCACCTCAACGTCGACGTCAGCGAGCCGCTTCGCCGCTTGAAGACCTCCGAACCCAGCGCCAACGATCACCACTCTCGGCCGAACGCTGCGCTCGGTGAGACTCCCGGCGGAACCTGATTGAGGCATGGGGTTCAGGCTAGATCGCTTCAGTAGGGAGAGATCCACATACACCCATCTGAATTGCCGCGTTCATGTACCTCTCAGGTACGTGGGCGCGGCACTTCTGGGAGGCAGGGGAGGGCTGGCGAGGGGGCTAGAGCG
>CALKTH010000021.1 GCA_937997485.1 uncultured Acidimicrobiales bacterium
TGACGGTGTAGCCCTCGGCCGCGGCGAGCTGGAACTCGTCGAAGAAGTTCTGGCCGTAGATGCTCAGCGGGCCGCCGTGGATGTAGACGAGGCCGGGACCAGGCTGCGGAACATCGACCGAGACTGGGGGTCGGGTAATCAGGGCCTCGACCTCGACACCGTCGGTTGAGGGCACACGGACGAGCTCGGGCTCGACCAAGTCCAGCTCGGCCAACAGCTCGTCGTTCAGTGAGACCAGCACGCTGGGCTCCTCGCCCGACACGTCCCACAGCTCAGCTGGTCGTGTGGGCGTGGTGACCGTGGCCAGAATGCGCGACCCATCGGCGGATGCTGCCATCGCTCCACTCATCCACGGTCCGCTGGCAATGCTGGTCAGCTCTCCCGAGTTCCAGTCGTAGCGATCAACGCCGATGGTCGTTCCTCGGATGCCCGCCGCAATGAGGCCACCGTCAATCGCCACAGGTGCCGCAGCGCCTCCCAAGGCGGCGGCGCAGTTGACGTCGTGCGGACCCACGACCGCGGGCTCGGAAGCGCCGGTTTGGTCGAGCAGGTGGGGTCGTGAGAGCCAGAGCACCTGCTTCGGGTCTCCCGCCCCCTCGGCGATACCGATACCGAACGGACGCCCATCGAGTGCGTGGCCACAACCGGCCCAGCGACCGGGCCGCGGTGTGAGCAACGTGGCTCCGGCTCCAGCGCTTCGAGCGGCGCTCCCATCGGTGGGCACGCTCCAGATCCGGTTGCAGCCGGTGAGGTCGGCATCCTCATCGGTGTCGGCGACGACCAGCACGTGGCTGCCGTCCGGAGCAACCGACATATCGGCGTGATCGATCTCGGCATTGGTGAGTGGCGTGATCGAGCCGTCGGCGAGATCGACGAGCTCCACTTGGCGCTTCCGATCGTGCGTCCACCCGCGCCCGTTGAACCGGTAGTCGAGCGTACGGAGCACCCGCGGTCGCCGAGCGAGCTCATCCTTGTCCACTCCCACCTGATCCTCTGGGCGCCGGGCGGCCCGCACGACTACCCGATCCTCATCGAGCCAAGCGATCTGTTCCGCTCCGTCCTCGTAGCCCTCGATGGGAGTGACCGTTCCGGCCGCCACATCAACGATGGCAGGCCGAGGCGGTTCGCCCTTCTCCGCCGAGTGGAGCACAGCGAGGCGTGCGCCCGACGGTGAGAAAACCGGAGCGACCATGCGGTGCGTGTCCACAAGCAGGCGGCTCTCACCACTCTCGAACAGGTGCAGCAGGGACCGGTTCTCATCGGTTTCCTGATCGGGCCAGACAACCGTGTAGGCGGCAAGCGACCCATCAGCGGTCAGAGCGACGGCGCCGATCGATCGGAGGGCGAAGAGGTCATCGGCACGCATCGGTCTCGACATCCCGCAAACGTACCGTCACCCTGCCCAGGAGGGGGTCCCGAGCTTCAGCTCGGCCTGCCGGGCGATCCGGTGGATACTTGACGGGTGACTTCACCGTTCGAGCCGCCGCAGCTTCCTATCCAGCCGCCCCCTTCGGTGCCTGCGCAAGGCCCTTCACCTGCGACGCCCGGACCGAACGCCATGATTCCGCCCTCGGTCGGCCCGCCCACGATGTATCCAGACGGCATGCCGGCAACCGGAGAAGCGCGACAGACCCGCTTCCCAACCTGGTTGAAGGTGATCTCGATCCTGCTCTTCATCGTGAAGGTGCTCCCGCTCGCCGCCGTGGTGTTGCTCGCCGCCGTGCTGACCGGTGTGAGCGCTGACATCGGCCCCGAGTGGCAAGACGAGATCCGCAGTGTTGGTGCAGTTCTCGTGCTGCTCGCTGCCGTGCCCTTCCTCGTGCTGCTGCTTCAGTTGGTCGCGACCGTTATGTCGAGGCGGGTGTTGCTCATCATCGTGGCGGGTCTTCTGGCTGCGATTGATGTCTTGCTCACGATCGCACTGTTGGCAGCTGCCGGGTTCGAGGAGGGCGAGTCTGGAGCGGTGGTGGTGTTGGCGACCGTTGCCGCCTTCCAGGTCACCCTGCTGGTGGGTGCGATCAGGAATCGGTGAGGGCGAGTTCGAACGTGTCGCCACCCCAGCCGCTGACTTGATCACGGCCCTGAATCGTGACGACTTCTACATCCTCGGGAATCTCGATCCCGCTGTGGGAGCGGGTGAACGGTTGCTCCGAAGCGTGGTCGTGGGTCAGGACACGCACGCCGAGCTCGGTGCCGTCAGGGCCGAGCACTCGCCAGGCGTCGGCGTAGCGCTCGGGCGAGTCGTAGGGCGAACTCAACGTTGCGCTCACCGTCCATGTCCCATCGCCCTCTTGGGTTGCCGTGGCGTCCAGCACATCCGGGAACAGCTCCTCGACGCCATCGGTCTCTGCAGGTTCTTCCTCGCCCGACTCCTCGGCGATCGGCTGCTCGTCGACCTGTTCGTCGATAGGCATCGTGGTCGGCGGAGCGGGAGCCTCGGTGGTGACACCCTCATCCGTGGTTGCTGCTGCCGTCGGCGAATCTTCGCCCGAAGAGCAGGCGCCAAGAACGAGGGCGGCGGTCAGGAAGAGGGGAAGCAGCGGATGATGTCGGCAAGCCATGATCGAACCTCGGGTTGTTGCTCCACAGGAGTCTTGCCCAATCGGCAGACCACGAGGTCGCGCCCCGGCACAACGACGATGTACTGACCCTCGAAACCGTGGCAACCGAACCCGCCGATGTCGGCCGTTTCCAGACCAGTCACCGCCGGATCGCAATTGTCGTCCCACAGCCACCAGTGACCGCCGTACCAGTGAGCGTCCGTCACCGGCGGCTCAATCGGTGTCCGCGCGTGATCCATCCAGCCTTCGGGAAGCAACCGCTGGCCGTCCCACACGCCGTCTTGGAGGTAGAGCTGACCGAACTTCAAGAAGTCTCGTGCCGGGGCGAAGACAAAGGATGACCCGATGAACGTGCCGGCATCGTCGCACTGAATGCGGGTGTTCTCCATGCCCAGCGGGCCGAACAGCCTCCGCTGGAGGAACGAGGCAACGTCTTCCCCATCGTTGGCCTCGGCAATGATGCGCCCGCAGATCGCGCTGATGATGTTGGTCGTGCCGCTCGAGTAGTTGAACACGGTTCCGGGCTCGTGTTGGAGCGGAAACGACGCGGCGTACCCGGCAACGTCGGCCTTGCCTGCACCGAACAACATCTCGATGACATGGCTGACCTGATCGTCGACGTAGTCCTCGACGAACTCGAGGCCGCTGGTCATTTCCAACAGGTGCTGCAACGTGATGGCAGCCCGCTCATCGTTGGCCCACTCGGGCACGGCGGCCGGCGCCGTGGGCTCGATCAGACCGTCCATCATGAGCAGGCCGACCAAGGCCTGCGTCATGCTCTTGGCCATCGACCACGAGATCAGCTCGGTCGAGGCATCAGCCGTCTTGCCGTACCGCTCGAACGCCAGCTCGCCCCGATGGAGTCCGGCCACCGCCAACTGCAGGCCGAAGTGAGCGTCTTCCGCCTCGCCTTCGGGCCCGAAACCCCGACTCAAGAGTTCGTCCAAACGCTCCAGGTCTGGACTGCCCTCGCTCATCGAAGGACCTCGAAGTCCACCGTTCGCTTGCTGGTGTCCACCGCGGTGAGCCGCAGGCGAAGCTCCTCGGCAAGTTCAAGACCGTCGGGCTTCATGCGCGAGACGACGGCGGGATCGCACACCTGAATCGTTGCTCGATCCCGTTGTTTGTCGACATCAACCACGAAGCCTTCGAACTCCTCACCTATGTGCGGGGCCAACACCATCGTCTCTGCGAAGTCCACCATGGCTCGCTCGAGTGCGGAGTCCTTGGATTTCGCCCGGCCCATCAGGCTTGGCAATTCGTCGAGAGCTTCGATGGCCCAGGCCGGCGGCTCGGTGCCTGCGCTCAGCGCCAACAGGATCTCGATACCGAAGCGATCAACGAGGCGGCGCAACGGCGCGGTGACGTGGGCGTAGATCGAAGCTATTGCGCCGTGCTCAGCGAAGTCGGGTTGGCCACTCGTGAAGCCGATGTAGCCGGCCCCTCGGAACGACCGCGCCGCCTTCAGCAGGAAGGCGCTGTTGGTCGGCGTGTCGGGCGTGACCGTGCGAATGAAGTCTGAGTAGTCGACATCGTCTGGCCACTCGACAGCGAGCGCTCGGGCCTGGCGGCGAAGCTTGCGCAGGTCTTGCTTCCTCGTGGGAGGCAGCGTGCGAAGAATGCCCACGCCCGCCTCGTACATGGCGGTGCCGGCCACGATGCCAGTGAGCAGCGAGATCTGAGCGTTCCAGCCCTCGACCGGAATCGACTCGTCGTACTCCAGCGCATAGTTGCCGTCGCGCTCCACCACCTCTTGCGCCGGCAAGTTCAGACTCACGCCGCCCCGATCGGCCTCTCGCTCCTGTCGGAGCAAGCCGATGGTCTTCAGGAGCGAGAGCACCGGATCGTTGCCTGCGTCGATCCGGTCCTGCGCCTCGCGGTATGTGATGGCCTCGGCGATGCGCACCGTGCACCGCTCGAGCTTCCAGTCGCTTGGCTCACCGCGAGCATCCAGATCGATGGTCCAGAGCACGCTCGGCTTCTCAGTGCCGGCCAAGAGCGAGGCTCGATCCTCGCTGACGATGGGTGGGTGGAGCGGCGTGCGGAGGTCAGGGGAGTAGAGCGTGGTGCCCCGTTCCCGCGCTTCCCGGTCCATCGCCCCACCGGGTTCGATGAAGGCGCCCACGTCAGCTATTGCGTAGTGCACTCGGTAGCCATCGCCGTTGACCTCAGCGTGGAAGGCCTGATCGAGGTCGGTGGCTCCAGGCGGATCCACGGCGATGAATGGGAGGTGGCGAGCATCGATCCGATCGGTCACTCGGTCCCTGGCCGCCTCTGCTTCTTGCAGTACTTCAGCCGGAAATTCGGCCGGAACTCGAAGTTCACGACGGATCGCCTCGAATCCAGCTTCGAAGGCAGCGGGCGCTTTGATTCTGATGGGAGCCACCGGCGCAAAGTAGCGCCCCAAATCAGTACCGTGCGGCCAGTGCTGGCCTCTCGTGCGGGTGCACCAAGCTTGGTGACACCTCGTTTCGCAACGATCACGTTGTCGGCGCTCTGCTACTTCACCGGTTTTGCCATGCTGCTGCCGACGCTGCCGGTGTATGTGGAGCAGGTCCTGAACGGCAGCAAGGTCGACGTTGGGATCGTGGTGGGCGCCTTCGGTGCCTCCGCTGCGCTCGTCCGCCCGTTCCTCGGTCGCCTCGGGGATCGCAAGGGTCGGCGCATCCTCCTGACGTGTGGGGCCGCCCTCACCGGCCTCTCTGCCCTGCTCTACACCGTCTGGCTTTCGATCCCCCTCCTGGTCCTGCTCCGTCTGGTCAGCGGCGTCGGTGAGGCGGGAGCCTTCGTAGGCGCCGCTACCTCGACTCAAGACCTCGCCCCCGATGATCGGCGAGGAGAGGCCTCCAGCTATTTCAGCCTGGCCATCTACGTCGGTCTCGGCTTCGGACCGTTTCTCGGTGAACTGATCGACGATCGCTTCGGCTTTGAGGGTGTCGTCCGCACCGTCGCCCTTCTCTCACTCATCAGCGTGATCCTGGCCTTCGCCGTTCCCGCCCACGATCCCGAGCAGTTCGCAACGCCGGAAGGCGCCACTCCGGCGAGCCAACAGAAAGGCTTCCTCCATCAGGCCTCGGTGCTTCCCGGCCTCCTGCTGACGCTCTCATTGATCGGATTCGTCGGTTTCACCACGTTCATGAAGCTCTGGGTCCAGGAGCTCGAGGGGCCGGACGCCTCCGCGGGCACGATCTTCCTGCTGTATGCGGTGATCGTCATCACCTTCCGCCTGACACTCGCCGACCTACCCGATCGTCTCGGTCCACGCCGGGGTGGCACCCTCGCCTTTGGGTTCATCAGCTCGGGTCTCACCATCTTCGCCCTCGTCCCATCTCTCGCCGGGGTGTACATCGGCACCGCAGTCCTTGCTTGTGGTGTGGCCTTCAACTACCCGGCGCTCTTCCTGCTGGTGATGGCGGGAACCGAGCCCCACGAGCGCAGCCACTCGGTCGCCAGCTTCGGATTCTTCTTTGACATCGCTGGCTTCATCGGCGCTCCACTCCTCGGCCTGGTCATCAGGCAAACGGGTTCTGAGCGATGGGCATTTGCCGTTGGAGCGGCGTGCGCAGGACTCGCTCTTGTCGGGCTTCGGGTCCTCACCGCGCCGAGCTCTGTGCGACCAATCGGTGAGCAGTCGCGCACTGATGAGCAGACCGCACCGAAACCTGGCTAGGTTTTTGGCCAATGAGCTGGGGAGCTCCCGACGCGGAGAACATGGGCGCCACAGGCGAGGAGAGCGGGATCATTATTCCCGTGCCTGCGTTCGACGCGTTTCTTGAGGAGTGGCGAGCCAAGATCGGTGGCGTGCCACCGGCCGGTGTGCCCGCGCATGTCACGCTGCTCTACCCCTTCATCAACCCGATTGCCTGCGCTCCGGTCATCGACGAGGTGCGATCGTTCTTTGCCTCGGTCGAACCGTTTGAGTTCGAGCTCTCAGAGATCGGATGGTTCGGCGAGCGAGTCGTGTTCGTTCGTCCCAAGCCCGCCGAAACGTTCGTTGAACTCACGAAGATGCTGGCCGACCGATGGACTCAGTGCGTGCCCTATGGCGGCAAGCACGCGGAGCCGGTGCCCCATCTCACGTTGGCCATCGAGGGCAGTGAGGCCGACATGCGTGCGATCGGCCGAGCGGCGGAAGAGCTCCTGCCCTTGCGCTGCGAAGCAACCGAAGCCTGGCTCATGGCCGGCAGCGCCAAGCCACCGGTGTGGAACGTGCTCGACACGTTCCCGTTCGGGCCGGGCGAGACCTCCCCGGGCTGAACGCTCAGGCCCCGACCACGAGGCCGTCGTTGTCGATCAGCCTCGGCCGTCCAACCTTGGCCGCGACGAGAATTCGTATCTCTCCGCTGAGCTCGTTGACTGGTGCGAGGGTTCCGGCGCCGACAACGGCGGCGTAGTCACGATCGGCTTCGGGCTCAGCGTCCAACATCGCTGCCACGATCGCTTGCACGGCAGGGCCTGACCGCTCGCCATTCTCGATCGCGGCCAGCCCGGCATCCAACGCCCGTCGCAGGACAGGAGCAGCAGCTCGCTGTTCCGGCGTGAGATAGACGTTGCGGCTCGACATGGCCAAACCGTCGGACTCACGAATAATGGGGCAGCCCACGACCTCCACGGGCATTGAGAGGTCGGCCACCATCCGACGGATCACGGCGAGCTGCTGGAAGTCCTTCTCCCCGAAGTAGGCGCGACACGGGCCCACGATCGAGAACAGCTTGCTCACGACAGTGGCCACGCCAGCGAAGTGCGTTGGGCGTGTGGCCCCTTCCCACCGTTCGCTGATCTCGCCCACGCTCACCGTGGTCAGCACCGGCCCGAACGGGTACATCTCGGACACGTCGGGCGTGAAGAGCACATCAACACCGGCGCCCTGAGACAGCTCTGTATCGCGAGCCAAGTCTCGGGGATAGTCCGAGAGGTCTTCGTTCGCCGCGAACTGCAAGGGGTTGACGAAGATGCTGGCGACAACAAGATCGTTGTCTTGCCGGGCTGCCTCCATGAGCGAAACGTGGCCCTGGTGAAGGAAACCCATCGTGGGTGTGAAGCCCACGCGTTGCCCGTCAGCCCGCGCCCCGTCGAGGATTGAGCGCAGTTCCTTGATGGTGGAGACCGTTGTGATCGTCATTCCTCTCCCTACAAGTGATCCGGCCACTCTCGGCCTGCCAGCCGTGCGGCCTCGTTGGCCAGGGCACGATACGCCGCTCGTTCGTCGGCCGGAAGCGCGCTCAGGTGTTGCTCGATCGTGTCCCAGTCGCCTCGCATCACAGGCCCAGTCAACGCCGCCGCTGCTCCTTCGGCCCGTACCGCGTCGAGCGCGCCCTGCATCAGATCCAGGTAGGCCGCTACAGGCACGCCGATCTGAGTTGCCAGCCGCTCCACCTGGCCGGTCAAGGCCACCAAGTGATTCGCAGCCACCGCCGCGGTGGCGTGATAGATCGCTCGCTGTTGGTCGGAGACGGTTACGGCTGTGCCACCCAGATGCTCGACCAGCTCCGCCGCGATGGGATCCCCGGCCACGGCGAACGTGGCGCCGGCCCGCAGCAGCGCGCCCCCTCGCTCCGCATTTGGGAGCGCGATGAGCGGATGGATCGAGGCCACCCGCTCGTGGTGGGTTCGCAGGGGAGCGAGCGTGGTCGCTCCCGAGACGTGCGCAATCACGGCATCGCTCGACGCGATGGAGGCGGCAACCTCGTCGATCACTCCGTCGGGGACGCAGAGGAGCACCAGGTCGGCGCCGGAGGCCTGAATCGGGTCAGTTGCTCCGGCCCGGCCCGCCAGGATCTCGACGTGCACCCCGGTGTCGCGAAGGGCTCGGGCGAAGGATCCGCCAGCCCGGCCGCGCCCGACGATGGTCACGCGGCCATCGAACACCGTCAGGGGTTCCCTTCCGAGCACGCCTTCGAGACTCGTTCAAGCACGGCATGCATGACCGCGAGCTCATCTCGATTCATCATGTCGAAGAGACTGGACCGCACCAGATCGACATGACCCGGGGCCAGCGATTCCAGCTTCTCGAATCCGCTCGCCGTCAGGGAGGCGAGCACGCCCCGCCGATCTCCCTCGAATTCGATCCGCTCGACCAGGCCCTTCTCCGCCAGTCGGTCGACCCGGTAAGTCAGGCGGCTTCGGGAGACGATGACCTGCTCGGCCAACTCGCTCATGCGGAGTCGGCGTTCGGGAGCCTCGGCGAGCATCACGAGAATCTCATAGTCAGTGAGCGCAATCCCGCCCTGCTGCTGCAGGTCGGCCTCCAGAAGCTCCAACAACCGTGCATTGACGTCGAGGAAGGCGCGCCACGTTGCTTGTTCTTCGCTGTCGAGCCACCGTCCCATCTGCAGGACTGTAGCAACCCGCGGTTATGTCAGCGTGCCTGACACGTCGGACACCAGACCGAGGTCCGTGCGTCAATCACTCCTGAACGCAGTGTTTCACCGCACCGGAGGCACGGCTGACCGGCCCGACCGTAGGCCAACAGGCGATGCTGATTCTCGCCCTGGCCACCCTCGGCGTTCCGGTAGTCCCTCAACGTCGTGCCACCGTTGTCGACGCCTTGCGCAAGGACGTGTTGCACGGCTTCGAGGAGATCTCCCGCTCGCTCCCGTCCCAGCCGTGTGACCTTCGGATTGATCTGTGCCCGCCACAGGGCTTCATCGGCGTAGATGTTGCCGACCCCGGCCACTGGCCGTTGCGAGAGCAGCTGAGTCTTGACCGCCCGCTTGCTCGCTCGCAAGCGTTCCCAAAACAGCTTCTCGGTCAACGCGGGATCCCAGGGCTCGGGCCCGGCATCCCGCAGCGTGGGAATGGAGGAGTAGTCGCCCGCCGGCACCACGCGCAGCCGGCCGAACCGACGCACATCGGCGAACTCCAACGTTTCCTCACCAACACCGGCGTTCGAGTCGGCGGCCAGCAACCACCAGGCCCGAAGGTAGGGATCGCTGTCGTCGGGTGGTCCGTCCCGGAAACGCAGCACTCCCGTCATGCCGAGATGCACCACGAGCTCGCGCTCATCGTCGAGCGTCAACAGCAGGTACTTGCCACGCCTGCCGGCATCTCGGAACCGGGCCCCGGTCACCTCTCGAGCGGGAAGGAACTTCGCGGACTCGTGCGAACCGCTCTCCAACACCCGCCTGCCTTGCAGGCGCGGCGCCAACTGTCGGCGCACAGTTTCGACCTCGGGGAGCTCCGGCACACAACGACGCTACCTTCCTGACAGACTGGCTCACGTGGCCTACGACACCGACCTCGCGGAGATCCATCACCTCCACTACGACGAAGTCGCCGTCAGCGCTGCCAAGGAGCTACTCCATCAGTTGGACAACGCCGGGGTCACGAGCGGCCTCATCGTGGATCTCGGTTGCGGAAGCGGTGTCACCGCCCGTCTGCTGACCGATGCCGGGTTCGACGTCTTGGGTGTCGACATTGCTCCCGAGATGATTCGCCTCGCTCGCAACACCGCACCCAAAGCCACGTTCCAGTGCGCCTCGCTCTTCGACGTCGAGATCCCGCCCTGCGTCGCCGTCACGGCCATCAGCGAGTCGGTGAACTTCGCGTTCGACGATCGGACGAGCGCGGAAGAAATTGGCGCCCTGATCGGCCGGATCTACGACGCACTCGAGCCGAAGGGCATCGCCATGCTCGACGTCGCTGGCCCGGAACGAGTCGAGCCCGGCAGCTCGATCGCTCGTTACGAAGGCGATGGTTGGTACATCGTCGTCGAGACGATCGGAGAAGAGTCCGGCGACAAGCTCACTCGGAACATCACGGTCTTCCGAGCGCGCGACGGCGCCTGGCATCGCAGCGATGAGGTTCACGAGCAACGGCTGTATTCACCTGAGGTCGTCACTGACCAGCTGCTCTCCGCCGGCTTCGACGTGGTGTTCCTCTCGGGCTACGCCGAGCTGACGTTCCCCCGCGGTTGGGCTGGCTTCGTTGCTCGCAAGCGCAAGCGCTGAAGCCTCCTGGTGCGCTACGCGGCAGCGACCACGGCCTCCGCGGTTGCACGACCCGAGCCGATGGCTCCGTTGAGTGACGCATCGCGGCGATGATCGCCGGCGAGCCACAAGCCGTCGTCGGTGCTGAGCGCAGCACGTGCGTTGTGACCCGGTAGCTGCTTGGGCTGCGCCTTCTCAATTCGGTCCACCCGCAGCTGCGTGAACTGCTGGGCCTTCGACCCGAACCACTGCTCCAGCTGGGCATGCATCGCTGCCGGCAACTCCGCGTCGAGCGAAGGTGAGGACACCACGAATGAGTGCTGGCCAGCAGGCGCGTACGCCGAACTCACCGCACTCATGGGAGCGAGCGAATTGATTGGGCTGACGCCCTCTCCATTCAGACCGAGAATCGGCTCGTCGAACACTGGCTCGGCGCTGGAGTACCAAACACTGGTCACGCCGTTCCAGCCCGGATCAGGCGAACCGCTGAGACGGGCCGCTTCGCTTGCATCTGCGGCGATCACGACGGCGTCGAAGCTCTGCTTGCTGTCGCCCTCCACGGTGATCGACGTTGGCGTGGCCTCGACAACGCGTGCGTTCAGGTGGAGCGATCCAGCCGGGATCGAGGCCGCCAGCTGTTCGGAGATTTGGCCCATGCCGTGTGCGGGCACAACGGCATCGCCGGCCGAGAGCATGCGGAATACGAACTCCACGACTTGGGAGGAACCCTGAAGATCTGGATCCAGCGTGATGCCAGCAAACAAGGGGCGGAGGAACCGCTCGATCATGTTGTCGCTGAACCCGGCCTTCTCGAACCGAACGGCCGCCGTGGTGCCCACGCCCTTCCAGATCTCCTCTTCGGTACCTCGGGCGCACGCGAGTCGGAACGCGAGGATGCGCGCCTTGTCGATCGGCGAGCCGATAGGTGCCCGAAGGGTGTCCAGAACCGTGAGCGGCTGGCGCAGGGGATCGCCCAGCCGGTGAAACTCACCGTTCCAGCGGATGCGGGCTCCCGGCTCGAACGTGCACAACCCGAGCGCTGAGTAGTCGAGGGCGTCCTGACACTCCGGGTACGCACTGAGCATGATTTGGAAGCCACGGTCGAGGAGGAAGCCGTCAACCGCATCGGTTCGCACGCGACCGCCGACACCGTCGCTTGCCTCGAAGACTTGCACCTCGTGTCCGCCGGACACGAGCTCTTTGGCTGCGGCCAAGCCTGCAAGGCCAGCTCCCACGATCGCAATATTCACGGGCTCTTTCTATCGGGCTCTGCCCGCTCTGTCCGAGATCCAGCAACCCGGATGTCGTCCCAGAGATCCAGCTGCTCATCCGCAGTCACGGGCTCGGGCAAGGGGCGGAGGCGCTGTCCTGAGGCCTCGAAGAAGGCCTGCGCGACGTCGGACCAGAACTGGCGAGCCAGCGGCGGGGCGCCCACATTGTCTGGGGTATGCGTGAAGACGTGAGGTTCAAGACCGGCCTGCAGCCACTCCACCAGTTTGGGAATCCAGCGCGCCCACGTTGCGTGGCTCGCCTCCGGATCCCGATTTCCGATCAGTCGAATGAGCGGCTGGCGGGCCGTGGCCACAGGCCGAACGGGCAGGCGCGGCTTGCGCTCCCACGCCTCGATCTCTTCCGGCGCTACCGGAGACATCTCGAACAGCGCCCGAGAGTCGAGGATCACCCGATCCACGCCTCGCGCTGCGAGCAAGTCGTTCAGCGGTCGTTCGAAGTCGCCGCCGGCCGAGAACTCAGGATGGCGTACCTCTACCGCCCACTCGAAGGAGTTGGGCACTGCCTCGAGAAATGCGTCCAGAGCGGGAAGGTCAGCTGGTTCGAACGACGCAGGCAGCTGGATCTGGACCGGTCCCAACCTCGATCGAACAGGCGCCATCGTGTCCAAGAACTCTTGCAGCTCCGGCTCGCAGTTTCGGAGGCGACGATCGTGTGTGATCGTGCGAGGCAACTTGAAGCAGAAGGTGAAGTCTTCAGGCGTCTCGTCGTGCCATCGCTCGACGGTCGAAGACGGGGGAGTGGCATAGAACGTGGTGTTGCCCTCCACCGTCTCGCACCATGTGCTGTACGCCGCGAGTTCCGTACCAGCTTTGGTGCTTGCTGGGAAGAAGGTGCCAGTCCACGCCTTGTGGGCCCACATAGCGCACCCCACCCGTAGGCGGGGCGATGTGGCTGGCACCGGAGGACGCACCGCAAGATCTTGCCCGATTCGTTGGCATTGGAACTCCCTGATTGCATCGCGGTCCGGATTCTCGGGGGCGAGTGGCGACGCTGTCGTGTCGTGACGGAGTAACTCCAAAGCCCATTTCGACATCTGGTAGAACGAGAGACGTGCCGAGGTCCGACAACCACGTTGGCGTCGATGCCGGACCGACGGGAATCCGTGACCTACGGGCCGCAGCTCATGGACGGCTTCTGGTCTGCGGATCCGTATCACGGGTTCGCCCGCACGTTCAGATACGAACGCGAACGCGTGACTCTCGACAACTACGAGATTGTCGAGGCGCACCGGTCGCGCACGATCTACAACTGGCTCCAATACTTCGACTCGGCGTCAATCGCGGAGGAAATCGGGGCCTGTGACCTCGCGATCATTGACCGGTTCGGAGACCGGATCGGAGCCGTTCTCAACCCGGACTCCGCCGAGTCTTGCATCGTTGCCCAACACGCATAGGCATGGACCAGGAGGCAAGCCTCCTTATCGAGTGCATCGCGACCTCGATGCGGGTTTCGTCTTTCTGGACGACTCGACGGCCGGCAACGATTACAGGCCGGCGACCTCGACGGTCGAGGCTGCGACGCACGTGGCCGTGCAGCTTCCGGCAGCGGGCGAGATTCGGGTCTGGATCGACGATGTTTTCTCTTGGGGTGGATGCGGTACGTGTGGGCGTGCGTTTGCTGGCGGCGAGGTCTCGAAGGTCGTGCAAGATGGTTCTGTAGTCGATCTCGATCTAGGTGAGTCGACTGGGGCCAGCTGATGTTGAGCCGCTATGTGCCGGATCCCGAGCGGCTTTCGAGCGCAGCGACGGTGCGCTATGCGCATCGACGTTGAGCCGGGCGACGTGCGTGACTGACAGTCAGCTGCCCAGAATGTTGGCCGATAGGTCAGCTTGCCTCGACCACGGATGAGTACCGCTGCTGAGCACCCTGTGCCGACGTTCCCAGGAGCGACCCGATCTTGTGCCAAGAAGCGCCAGCAGCCCTAGCAGCGATGACAGCGTCGGCGACTTGGCGTTCGCTCCGGGCTCGAGCGAGAGCAGCGCGTTCGAGCACGTATTCCTCGACGGGTCGCTCGTCGGATGCATCTGGTTCGTAGTTCTCGAACTTCTTGGCGAGTTCGTCAGCCTGGTCGAGGATTTCTTGGATTGATCGTGGCATGTCAGTCACCTAGGTATTTCGGTCGTGCGCTCATGGCGTGGACGATGAAGTCGATGCCCTCGGCGGGGGCGATACCGATTTCGAGCAAGGCACCGTTTTCCGAACTCGTTGCGTCACCGTCCTCGCCGAGCGAAGCCATGGACTGTCAGCTCCCACCCCGTCCTTGCAGCCGCAGCAGAGCGAACACGCCAAACGAGAGTGCGGCGAGGGGAACCCAGAACAGGCTGGACGGAGCGAGTGCGAAGAACGCAAACCCCCCAAGGGCGACAACAACCACCAGGACAAGCGCCTGCTTGCGGTTGCGCAGGGCCATGCCCGCCACTGCGACCGCCCAGGCAACGAAGGCAAGAAGCGACATCGTCACAACGATCGACGACGACCTGAGCCAGCCAGTGTTCCCGACCGCCGACTCCCACTCGGCCCGGTCTGCGACACGCAAGCGGTCGAGAACGGGCTCGGCGGGTCGAAGCTCCCACGTATCACCGACGAGCTCGCTCGCAGTCAGGCGATAGACGAAGCCGTCCTCGACCCACAAGACCTCATCGTTCAGGACGACCCCGTCGCTCCCCAGCACCGTCACTGACGAGGGCGTGTTGGCCACTTCGGCCGAAGAGTTGCGGAGCACTCGTGCGAGCCAGATCCAGTTGGTCGAGCCCGGTTCCGCTTGGAGCGTCGCCTCGGCGGCACCATCTCGGAAGTCGAACTGCCATCCCTCGCTGAGCATGTCCATCGGGTCATCTTCGAACCAAGCGACCTCGACCAGTTCCTGCTCGTCGGGCAGCCTCCAGGTCGAGCCGTCACGAACGATCGAGCCGGTCAGATCCGACAACGCTTCCACCGAGAGGTTCGCCGACCACAGGTTCACCCCACCGCCGGACATCGTGTCGATGCCCACGACAGGACCTTCGTAGTAGCCAACATCACTGGCGTACACCCGGGTCGAGACAACGTCGCCGACGGTCGACTCCGTCGAGAAGGTGTTTGCCTCCTCCTGCGAGTCAGTCCAGGGCCTGTTGACACGATCCAACTCCATGCCGTCGATCAAGATCGGAGCGGGCAGAGGGTCGGCATCGTCGGCTTCGGCCGATGTGACAGGAACGACGATCGAGTCCGAGTCGCCGAGCGGCAAGGTGGCCAGCCCGGCCACAGCCATAAGCGCCGCCGCTGACAGCACGAGGGCGATCCGCAGCCCGGTCTTCGACCGAGCGGTTGCGTGGCCTTCATCGTGCAGCTCGCGTTGGGCATCGGTCCACACCTGCGATGCGCCTCTTGGTCGACCGCGTTGTGCTCGCCGTTCCAGCAGTTCGTTCGGGCTCATCAGGCTTCCTTCGGGACAGATGACAGGTTCGGGCCGAGCTCGGCTCGGAGTCGAGCGCGAGCTCGGCTTGCTCGCTTCCGGACCGCGCTTGGCGTCAACCCGAGCTCGCCGGCTGCGAGTTCGTGCTGCAAGCGTTCGACATCGACCAGGAACAAGACTGCTCGGTCGAGCGGCGCCAGGATCTCGAGGTCGCTGAGATCTGACGGATAGTGGTCAGCCGACCGACTGTCGCCGGCGAGGCGAGGGAGGAGCGATTTCCAGCGGCTCTTCCGACGCCGGTCGGACGCCGCGGCGTTGACCATCGCTCGCTTGAGATACGCCACCGGCTGGTCGAGCTCGTGCAGGGCATGGCGGCGCAACGTCTCGCAGAGCGCGTCTTGGACGAGGTCGTCAGGGTCGACGTCGAGGTCGGCGACAACCGCAGCAAATCGCCGGAGCTGTGGGTACAGCTCCTCGAGAATGCCGAAGTCAGACGTCGGCCCTCGCTCGGCTTGCTGGTGCTTGGCTGCCATGCCTCTATGACGTACCAGGTCGACGTTGTGTGACCGAGGGCAAGAAAGAAGATGCAGGAACCGCTGCACCAAGGTCGCTCATCGCAGCGTGACAGGAGGACTTGAGGCGTCGACGATCGTCACGGCGCCCGCAGGCAGCTGTGTCCCGGCCGCAGCTGCGGCAAGGGCCAGCCCGACGTATTGGCCTCGAATGAGGTTGCTCGCTTGCAAGGCTGCAACCTCGTCCGGCGGCACGAACCGCACCTCCGGGTGGTCAGCGCTCGTGGCGATGTGTCCACCGTTCACGGTCGACTCGAACACGAACGTCATCGCAGCCCCGCCCTCGAGCGCCTCCAGGCAGTGGTAGATATCGAGCAGGCTGCCGGCTTCGACGACGAGCCCAGTCTCCTCGAGCGCCTCTCGTTCGGCGCCGGCCTGCAGGGTCTCGCCCGACTCGAGCTTCCCGGCGGGAACCGACCACCGGCCGAGGGCGGTGGGCTTCGACTCCCGCACGAGCGAAACGCGATCGTCCTCGAGGATGATGTTGGCGCAGACGGTCACCGGCAAGCTCACGCCCGCAAGGTAGTCGGGGCGGGGGAGAGGGAAGTGCCGCCGGCCGAGGACGACAAAGACGGCGCTCAGCTATCTGCCTCGCAGCGGATGATCAATTGGTCGGCCACCACTTCTCGGTCGTCTGCGGCGATGCCATTTCGGTCGGCAGGAAGAACAGGCAGTTTTTCTTCACGGTTCGAATCGATGCAGAACTCGGGGTTGACGGATCGGGCAACCTGGTCGAGCCGAGCATCGGTGGCAATTGCGTCGAGTCGGGTGTCCTGGCCGTCACCGCACGATGTCGCTGCGGCTGCGAGGAGAGTGCTCCGACGGCGGCACGGTCGAGCCGCGGTCGAGCACAGCGCCGGGCTCGACTGCGGCCACGGGGTCAGGGAAGCGAAGATGTGCGTGGTGTAGGAAGTGCGATTCACCGCTACGCCCCAGGTCGAAGTTGACCTCGATCGCCTTCGTCCTCGTACGAGTTCGAGCGCCGGACTCAGGAATCAAGGGTGCGCGATTGCCCGAATGTGAGTTCTCGCCATTGGCCGCTTGACGTCTGGTAGGCATCGAATCGGTCGATCGTGAACAGAATCAGGGGCTCATCTCACGACGTTCATTCTTGCAGTTCGCAACGAATCCAGGAGACGAAGCTGCGGGCCGCTGCGACGAGCAACGATCCGATGATGAACGTTGCGGTGATCGCCGTCACCGGTACGCCGAGAACAAAGGCGATGACGACACAACCAATAAGCATCGAGATCCCGATGAGCAACGAGCTGATCTCGTCGCCGAGCCAATCTCCGAACCGTCGCGCTCCAGGCTTGGTGTCCGGCGGGTCGTTCGTCACGTCTCGACGCCCTGGCGCAACGAAGGAGAGCCGGGAGGGCGATGCTGCGTTGGCTCGACAACGCTGTTCTGCTTGGACCAGATTGGTGAAGACTCGGGCCGCCAAGATGTCTTCTCATCCTCGGTCATCGATGAGTCAGGCGGGTCATAGGTGCGGTGCTGTTCGGACCACAGGGCCTCTGGACCGAGACCCAAGAACCGTTGGTCTTCGCCAAGAGCGCTGACCTTGCCTTGCACCAGGTCGAAGTAGAACTGGATCTCGGTGGAGTCGTCGTATCCAAAGGCATCGAAGGAATGGACAACGAAGTTGTCGAACTCTGGTGGCCCGTCGAGCGGCATTTCGTAGCTCATGTCTGCATACGCCGAGAAGTCCTCGGTGGTCGTGTGTAACCACTCATGGAGCCACACACCTTGCTCCGCGCCGGGAACGGCGTTCTCGTCGAGGTAGTTGACGACCTCAACAACACCTGGATTCCCTTTCCGAATGCAGTAGCAGTCTTCAAAGAAGGCGTTCGGGTAGGCGAGCCCACCGAAGTTCGCTTGCAGCGAACACGAGTCGGTGGCTGCGGCCCAGAAGATGAAGATGCTGTCCACCTCGTCGAGGTCCTTGCGGCTGTCGAGTAATGGCCGCAAGTTCTGCTCGTAGTCGACCCGGTATTCGGCTTCGCCACCCTCACCATTGGTGTCGAACGCTTCCGCGGGTTCGTCGAAGACCTTGAACTCGACGTTCCAATCGAGCGTGCCGAACGACTTGGCCTCCATGACGTCGACGACCTTCACGAAGTCTTCCTTCCACACCTTCAGTCGATCCGGTGAGAGGTCCGTCTGGCACTCTCCGTCGACCACGACTCTCGGAACGCCGAACCACACGGCATTCCACGTCTTCGCCTCGACCTTATCCGTTTCGACGAATGCGACCTCGATGGGAACGTCTGCGGTGACGGTGACCTCTCGGCGGTAGTAACCGGGGGTGCCTTCTTCTACGCCGAGCGAAATCAAGTAGTCGCCGGGTTCAAGGTTGAGGACGGCTGGCGCGGCGAGCCCGGTGAACCGTCTATCGAGATAGACGCTTCCGGCGAACTCAGACGACACCGTGACGTTGCCTTGTCCGGCGGTTTCGGTTGGGAGCTCGACCCGTTCCGCAATGGCGCCCGTCGTGGCCGCTTGCCTATCGACCGCGGGATTGGCGACGTCTGATTCTGGTGTCGGGCGCGCCGAGCTGTTGGCTGCAACGTCGGTCTCGGTCGGTTCGCTTTGCGACGCGAGGCTCCCGCATCCGGCAAGCATCGCGGTGACTGCCGTGGCGGAGGCCGCCCTGATGAAGGATCGAGTCAGCTGGCCGCAGGTGCTTGCGGGGCCGGCGTTGTGGCTCGATCTCTCGTGGCGTCGCATTCAGCACACTGTCGTCGTTCGAGCCTAAGAGATCGCTAAGAGTCCCGGCACGCATATGGCTTGAAGTCTTGCAAGGATGCAACCGTGCGCATCCTTATCATCGAAGACGAGCCCGTGATCTCGCGGGCACTAACGGAGGGGCTGATTGCAGAGGGCTATGTCGTGGACCATTGCGATCGAGGCGACGACGGACTATGGCAGGCGACCGAGCGGAGTTACGACGGCATCATTCTGGATGACAAGCGAAACCAGCGTCGACCACTCAGGTCGACCCTGAACGAATGCAGTCGTTCCGTCGATTCCGTCAACGATCCACTGGCGTTCTGAACTTCCGTCAGTGGTGCCAACTTCCTCGCCCACGAAGCCGTCAGCGGGGAATCGTTGACGGATGAGGTCCCGCAGTTTGGCCTCGACGGCGAGGTCGATCGCGGTCGTCGGACTGCCATCTGATTTGAGCTCGACCGTCAGATCGCCCCTGCCCCAGCCATCGCCAGTGAGCGCGTCCGCTGCGTCAGCAAGGCCTTGCATGAAGCCCACATCTCCAACATTCACAAACCGCATCATCGCGCCGCGATGCGACTGCCGCTGCCCGCCCTCCGAGACCTCAACTCTCCTGTCGTCGGGCCGCTCATGTGGGATGTCAACTCATTCGGTCGTGATCCGATATCGCTCGTCCGCCTCGTGACCGGCCTCGCTCAGCTCGTCCACAGCTAAAGCAAAGTGTCCACGTCGTGCGCCTGGGCTCGTCGAATCTTCACGGGCGGAGTCTCGCGCACTGGTCGATCGTGATTCCTTGGAAAGAAGCTGGCGGCGTCCGATCAGACGGTGGCGGCCTCGCTTGGATTCTCCATCACGATGAAGAGGAAGCTGATGAACCGCCGCTTTCCAGACTCGTCCAGCAGCTCGGCGGGTGTGTCGTCGGCGATCGAGGGTTCGTGGAGTGAGACGAGGCGCATTCCCGACCGTGTGATCGCTTGGGAGATGTCGTCGAGCGTGTGGTGCCACATCGTCAGCGTGGCCTCGCGTCCGTCGAAGGTGTGGGTGTATTCGTACTGTTCGATCCCGAAGTAGCGCTGTTCCATCAAGGCGAAGAGGAGCGGATGGTTGACCGACGCGACCAACCTTCCACCAGGGCGAAGCACACGCCTGATCTCGATCAGAGCGTCGACCCAGTCGGGGAGGTAGTGAAGGACGAGCGAGGCGCACGCCGCGTCAAAGCTGTCGTCGCCGTAGGGCAAGGGTTCAGCGAGATCTGCGACTTGGAGGTCGACGTTGTCGTCGAGTCGTTGACGGGCGATCTCGATCATCTGAGCGCTCGAGTCGAAGCCGGAAACTCGCGCGCCACCCTGTGTCAACTTCTCGGCCAAAGGGCCAGCCCCGCAGCCGATGTCGAGTACGTGTTGGCCCGACACGTCACCGACAAGGTCAAGCATCGCTGGCCGTTCGTAGTAGGCGTTCAACAGGTTGCGCTCGTTGTCGGCGTTGTACTCGGCGGCGAAATCGTCGTAGTTGGTTCCCACGGTGCGAACTCCCTCTAGGCGCCCGACTCGACGGTTGCGATGGGCGGTGCGATCTCGTCGTCGATGCGTCGAATCTGGACCTGGGTGCCGTTCTCGGGTGCGCTGGACATGGTTCCGACGTGGCGCTGCGGTCCGCCGTTGACGAGTTCGAGGTCGGTCCGCGTAGCGAGGAGGGCGGTCATGGCAACGAGTTCTTGGGTCGCGAACGCGAAGCCGATGCAGCGTCGGTTGCCGCCGCCGAACGGGATGTAGCTGTAGGGGTGTGGATGGTCTTGCTCGGGATCTCCGTCGATCCAGCGCTCGGGACGGAAGCGTGCTGGTTCGGGGAACGATTGTGGATCGTGGTGGGTGACGTAGGGAGAGAACAGAATCATGGAGCCCCCGGGAACGGTCTGATCATGGATCTCGAAGTCATTGACGACTCGTCGCCCGGACCAGATGGCCGGCGGGTGGAGTCGAAGAACTTCCTTGACGAAGGCGTTGGTGTAGACGAGCTGGCTGGTTTGTTCGATCGAGAGTGATCGGTCGGCGCCAACGTCGAGCATCTCGGCCCGGATCTTGGCGGCTCGTTCCGGCTCACGGGCGAGTTCAGCGACTGCCCATCCCATGGCGGAGGCCGTGGTGTCGTAGCCAGCGGCGATGAGACTGATGATTTGGTCGCGGACTTCTTGGTCGCTGAGGCCGTCGCCAGCTTCTTGGTCTTCGATGAGCCAGCTGATAATGTCATCACCGCGATCGTCAAGCGCTCGACGCCGCTTGATCTCGGCGAAGACGATCTCGTCGACCGCAGCGCGGGCCTTCATTGCTTTGCGGTACGGCAGCCCGGGCACGTTCCAATCAAGGCGCTGCATTGGCGGCCGGTTGACATATGCCAAGGCGACCTCGAGGTGTCGGGAGAGTTGCTCGTCTCGGTCTCGAAGTGCATCGCCGAAGAGGCAACGGAGAACAATGCGACGGATGGCCAGCCGCAATTCTGAGTGAGCGTCGACGGCCGATCCGATTGCCCATCGGTCGATGACCAGGTTGGTTTCGTCGACCATGACGTCCAGATAGCGGGCGATGCGGCGCATGTGGAACGCGGGTTGAACGATTCGTCGACGGCGTTTGTGATCTTCGCCATCGCTGACCACGAGCGCGGTCTCTCCGTTGACCGGAACCAGTACCCAGAACGCGTCCCGCCAGGTGAAGTTCTCGGGAGCGGTCGACAGGATGTGCTCGTTGGCCTCTGGACTCAGCAGGTAGATGTAGTGGTACTTTCCGCGGCCGAAATCGGCCACCGGACCGTAAGTGTTGAGCATCTCGAGCAAGGTTGACCGTGCATCAGTGTTGAGTCGACTGGCGAGGCCGACAACGGCACGCGGTGAGCGGGGCCCGGGGAGTCTCGGTTTCATGGTTGTGCTCCGATCAGCAGGGTGGTGAACAAGTGCACCCACGCGTGCACGAGGCGTTCCTGGTCAAGGTCGAGCGGGGTGTAGCCGAGGAGGTGCTGCTTGATCTTGAAGTCGACAACGGGGCCGATCGCGAGCACGGCGACAGCCTCGAAGTCGAGTTCGGGGATAGCGCCTGCCTCGTGAGCAGCCGCCAGCCGGTCGGCGAAATCCCGGTAGGTGGCATCAGTGAGGCCGGCCCGAACCTTGGCCAACAGATGCTCGAACTGGTCGAGGTCGCGAAACACGATCCGCATCAAATCGGTTTGCCGGTCGAGCTGAGCGAGTCCTCGTCGGATGACTTGTTCCAGAACCTGACCCGGGTCTGCAACTGTCGGATCTGGAGTTGGCACCTCGAGGATCTCACGGGCATTGGCGGCAAGTTCAGCGTCGATGACCGCTTCGAGCACGGCGACTTTCGACGGAAAGTGCCGGTAGATCCCGCCGGACCGTGGTGTGTACCCCGCAGCAGTCTCGATGTCAGCGATGGTTGTGCCAGCAAATCCCTTTGCCGCGAAGCACTGCTTCGCCGCGTTCAAGATTCGCTCCGTCGGTGTCATACGCAAACACTTGCTTACACGACATCGTGCGTCAAGCGTTGTGGCTCGGATCGCTCATCACTCAGCGAACGCCCAGGCGACCATCTGCGGAAACTCGTCGTACCAGAACTGTCCACCGTGCTCGCCGTCTCGCCGCTGGAGGACGACATCCACGCCAGCCTTGCCGAGAGCGTCCGCCCACGCGGCCGCGTTGTCGAAGAACCACGGCTCCTGCGTTCCGCCGAGCAGATAGGCAGCGGGACCGTCAAGCGACAACTCACGGCCAGCGGGTGTAAACCCTCCACCGGGGGAGGCGCACAGGACGAAGCCGAACTTCTCCCGGTGGCGCCAACCCACAGCCAGTGCGAACTCACCACCTAACGAGGCGCCCCAAACTGCGCAGCGCTCTTTCGGGAGATCCACGGCCAGCTCGCTCGCCGTCCAAGCGCGCACCTCGTCGACGAAGAACTCTTCGAACAGCCGGAATCGTTCGCCGCCGAACGATTCCACGTACTCCTCGAGCCGCCCGTCGTCATCGTCGAGCCCGTGCACTCCGACCACCATTGTCGAGGGTGATTCGATTGAGTCTTCCAGCGCCTGAGCGAGACGCTCGGTGTGCCATCCACCATCGGCGGCAAACACGACGGACTGCGGCGGGCGAGGCGGGATGTAGACGGTGACGTTCCGGCCGCCGTCGAAGGAGAACGTCTCGGTCACGAGTGAGCCTTTGAGAGATGACACCGGGGCATTCTCGCGTCGTCGTTGATCAGGCGCTTGTGGTCAGTCTCTGCGGACGGGGCAAGAGACGAGCGATCCCCTGGCCATCTTGGCAATTGTCGTCGAGGACGCGGCTGACACCTAGGCCATCGAATGGTGTTCAATGTCGAGATGAGAAGCCGGACTTCCAAGCGGGTGCAGACGAACTGGGCAGGCAACCAACGCTGGAAGCCAACGGCGGTCGTGCGTCCGGCGACCACACCCTCGGTCGCGGTGCAGGTGGCCAAGGCCACCGATGCTGGCCAACGAGTCAAGGCCATCGGAGCGGGCCATTCGTTCACCGCCGCTGCAACCACGACCGGCACGCTCCTCGTGCTCGACCGCATGACGGCGGTGGAGTCCGTTGACCGGGAGAAGTACCAGGTCACCGTGCAAGCGGGCATCACACTCTCCGCACTGAACGAGGCGCTGGCCGAGGTGGGTCTCGCAATGCCGAACCTCGGCGACATCGCCTACCAAACGATTTCCGGAGCGATAGCGACGGCAACTCACGGCACCGGCCTCGGACTGGGCAACCTGGCCACCACCGTCATCGGCATGGAGCTCGTCTCCTCCACGGGCGAGATGATCTGGTGCGACACCGAAAACAATCCCGAACTCCTCCGGGTCGCTCGCGTTGGTATCGGGTCGCTAGGCGTGGTCACCAAGGTGAAGCTGCAGTGCGTTCCGGCCTTCAATCTTGAGGTGGCCGAGACTGTCGAGGTGCTCGACGATCTCTTGGATGGCTTCTTCGAACACGCCGAATCTAACGATCACTTCGAGTTCTTCTGGATGCCCGGCGCCCGCCGAGCACACGTGAAGCGCAACAACCGAACCGAACTCCCAGCGCAGCCTCCATCAAAGTTCGAGTACTTCCGAGACAAGTACGTGGCCGAGAACCTCGCGTTCGGCACGGTCTGCCGAGTTGGTCGGCGGTACCCGGCGGCGGTTCCGAAGATCGCGAAGATCATCACGTCGGGCGTCAGCGAGCGAGCACTGATCGATCGGAGTGATCGCGTGTTTGCCAGCCCCCGCCTCGTCAAGTTCTACGAGATGGAATACGGCCTGCCGTATGAGCATTTGCCCGACGCCTTCCGTGCCGTTCGAGACTTCATCTCCACACTCGACATCCCTATTCTGTTCCCAATCGAGTGTCGCGTCTCCGCCGCAGATGACATCCCGCTCTCGACGGCCCAGGGTCGCCGCTCTGCCTGGATCGCCGTGCACATGTATCAAGGCACGGACTATGAGGAATACTTCCGCGGTGTGGAGCGAACGCTGAAGCCGTTCCTGGCCCGTCCGCACTGGGGCAAGCTCCACTTCCAGAACCATCACCAGCTCGAGAAGCTGTACCCGGAGTGGTCAGCCTTCCAGGACGTTCGACAGAAGCTCGATCCCACCGGCACCTTCCGCAACGACTACACGGACCGAGTCCTGGGTCGCCTGTGAACGCCAGTAGCCCCCCACGTGAATCGGCGACTGGACCACTCGTGTCCGCGCCGGCCGGTCCGCTGCGGGGCCTCCAATTCGAGACGCACCAACGGTTCGCCGGCGTTCCCTACGCCGCGCCGCCTGTCGGTGACCTCCGCTTCCGGCCTCCGCAACGGCTCGATCCGTGGAGCGAGGTTCTCGATGCCGCAAACTTTGGACCCATTGCGCCTCAGAATGCATCCGCTTTGGACCGGCTTCTCGGCGAGCCGGAAAGCTGGGACGAAGACTGCCTTCGGCTGAACGTGTGGACCCCCGCCGCGGATGACGGCGCCCGCCCGGTCATGGTCTGGATCCACGGTGGGGCCTTCTCGACCGGTTCCGGTTCGAGCGTGCTCTATCACGGCGAAAGCTTGGCCACGATCGGCGATGTCGTGGTCGTCACGATCAACTACCGGCTCAACGCCTTCGGCTTTCTTGACGTGAGTTCTCTTGATCCGGACCGAGCGGCGTCGGGCAACAACGGGATCCTCGATCAGCTGGCCGCACTCGATTGGATCCAAGAGAACATCGCCTCCCTCGGCGGCGATCCGTCCAACGTCACGGTGTTCGGCGAGTCAGCGGGAGCGATGAGCATTGGCTCCCTGCTTGCTATCGCCGGGGATGGCTCTCGATTCCAACGAGCCATTCTTCAGAGCGGCTCGCCCGCCCATGCCATCCGGCCGGAACAGGCGGCCGCAAACGCCCGCGTGTTCTTCGACCTCTTGGGCATCAGCACGATTGATGAGCTTCTGGCGCTTCCCGCCGAGGCACTGCTCGACGCCGAGATGCGTATCCCGAGCGGTGCCGTGCTCGACCGCTGTACCGAGGCTCGCCACGTCTTCGAGCGATCAATGCCCTTCCAGCCGGTCGTCGACGGCGTCACCATTCCTGAACACCCGATGGCTCTCATCGCCCAGGGCGCTGCGGCAACCATCGATGTGATGGCCGGCACCAATACCGATGAGAACCGTCTTTTCTCGATGTTGGAACGAGGGCCGCTGACCGAAGAACGCCTGCGGCAACGAGCAACCAACGTGCACTCGGATCCTTCCGCGCTGCTCGAGCACTATCGAGGACACGCACACCTCGTCGAGCGCAACGCTCCCGAACCTCCCTCGCCGTCAGAGATGCACACCCACCTGATGACCGATGCGGTGTTCTTCGTTCCGACGATGGAGATGTTCGACCGCCTGCACGCTCCCGGAGACCGCTCGCCGCTGCGGCTCTGTTATCGCTTCGCGTGGCCCAGCAGCGTGGCCGATGGTCTGCTCGGCGCCTGCCACGCCTTGGAGATCCCCTTCATCTTCGACCGGCTGACAACGCCTGGCGTTGCGGGCTTCACCGGCGATGGTGCGCCCGAAGGCCTCGGAGAAGTGATGCGGGCCGCATGGCTCGACTTCGCCCACGGTCGCCGACCGGTCGTGCCGACATCGGACGGGCCTCAAGCATGGCCGGACGTCAACCGCTTGCAAGGCAGCACCACCGCCGCAGTCTTTGGATCGGCTGCGGAACCGGACCATGCGGTGTCGATCGACACGGCGCTCGATCAGGAAACCTTGGACGCCTGGTCCGGCACATTCGCCTGGTGAGTCCGACGAGCCCTGGTCAGCGGCACCGGGTTTGATGGCGGCGCGACCTCGACGAGCGGACCCTCAGGGAATGGAATCACCACGTCGATGACTTCGGCGGGCTCGCTCACAGCGCGTTCGGTCACCACCATTTGCTCCCCAGTGGTTAGCTGCATGCCCATCCGCTTGAGTGGAAGCGCCAAGACGGTCATGAGCATTTCGATCACCGTTGCCACGAGAATCCAAAGGTCGAGCGAAACTGACCACTCCCGCACGTAGCGCATGTCGAGCGCTTCGACCTTGCCGAAGTCCGGGTCGCTGCGAGCCTCGGCTTGCCAGAGACCAGTAATGCCGGGCTTCACGAGCAAACGGGTATCCCGGTGGAGCCGGCTGAAGTCTTCCAGCTCCGTGGCGAGTGCGGGACGGGGGCCGACCAAGCTCATCTCGCCCTTCAGCACGTTGAGGAGCTGAGGCAGTTCATCGATCGAAAGCTGGCGAATGATCCGCCCAATCGGGGTGACGCGAGGATCGTTGGAGACCTTGAAGAGCGGACCGGTCCGCTCGTTGTCCTCTGCCATGTGTCGCCGGAGGTACTCGGCCTCGGTGACCATCGAACGGAACTTGTAGATCCGAAACACTCGGCCGTGGCGACCAACCCGTTCCTGCACGAACAGGGCTGGTCCTCGATCGTGAAGTCGGATCGCCAGCGCTGTGCCGATCAAGAGCGGGAGCATCACGATCAGCGCGATGAGCGACACGACGAAATCGATCACCCGTTTGGCGCCTCGAAGGCGCCGCCGCCGGGGATAGACGGGGTGCCGCAAATCGGAGCGGAGCAGAGGTTCATGTGGACTCACCGGGAGGGGAACCATCGAGGCCGAAATCGCCAGAATCAGCCACGTGACGATGCCAAGGGCAACGAATCCCACGGCACTCACCGATGAGGGAAGAATCACGCCCGTCTGCAAAGCAAGGGGCACACCGATGAGCAAGCTGGTGAGCGTGGCCCCCGTGATGCGGCGCGCAGCGCCCAAACGTGGCGTGTTCAGCGTGGTGCTGGGAAGGGGAAAAGCCAGCACGGCCGTGATGGCCAAACTTGCCGCGAGCGCAATCAGCGTTGCAGAAACCCAGACTCGTCCGCTGGGCGCTTCGCTACTGCGGAGAATCCAAAATGCGACGATCCAAGCGGTGATGACAACGATGCCTTCGACCCGTTGGGTCGAAGGACGCGTCGGCGTCGATCGTTCATGCCCTTGCATATTTCCCGTCCAACCTGCGTGCCCAGCGCCTGGTTGCGTGTCTTGAAATGTCCCTCAGGCCGGCGCTACCCCGCGTCGCCCCTCTGCAAGCAAGGTAGCAGTAACCGCATGCAACGCCAAGGATGAACTTTGAACAGCAACTGACATCCTGTTGACGCGCATCTGACATGAGTCTCACATATGCGGCTCACTCGCCCATATGAAGACCGTCGCCGGTGAGTGACAGGCGGGGCCCGTACTTCGGTGCGCTCCCGGCCGCTTTCAGCAATCTCAGGACCCTCCAGCGATGTCCGGCGTAGGGTTCGAGCAACTCCAGCATGCGATCGTCGTTGCCTCGCGGTTCACCCGCCAGGTGCCAGCTGACCGTGTTTGGCAGGTGATAGTCGCCGACGGGCACCGCATCCGGATCACCCATGCTTGTTGCAGTGACCATCGCGGTCGTCCACGGACCGATACCGCGAATGCGCTCCAGCCGCATCTGGACCTGGCGAGGTGTCTGCTCGGTCATTCGCTCCAACCGCCGGAGTTCGTGCGCAGTCCGGATCAGCGTTTCCGCCCGCTTGCGCTCGACCCCCAATGGATGAAACTGGTGGTAGCCCATGGCCGCGACCTCGGCCGCGCTCGGAAGTATCCAGCCCTTACGGGGCCCGGGGGCAGCCATGCCGTGTTGGCGGGCCAGCATCCGCCGACTGTTCACCGCATTGGTGACCTGAACCTTCTGCCCGAACACAGCCCCAACCATGGAATCCCAAGGCCGGTCCGTGCGGGACAAGAGAAACGGCGCTTTCCGCCAGAGCTCGGCCACCACACCCTTGGGTTCGAAGCCGGAGAGATCATCGGCTGCCCCGAGCAGCTTCGGGGCCTGGTCGAGCAACCACTCCGCACCGTCGCCCCAGGCCTCGACCCGCACGGTGGTGTCGGCCGTGCGTTCCATGTGCAGGGTCCCGGGCCCCTCAGGTGTGCGGGTAGACCACCACGATTCGGACGGCCCAATCATCACGGGCATCTTCGATCCCTTGACGGTCCGGCCGAGATCCAAGCTCGCAGCGATTGAAACCGTTCGGGTCAGCACGCAAACAGTCTGCCCTACAGGTTCACGTCGAAGCGCCAGCCGTCCGCGGTCTTGCGGACCACATGGCAATCCCGGGCGATTCGCCACAGTGCCTTCGGCGCAGGGGTCTCGTCGTAG
Source organism: uncultured Acidimicrobiales bacterium (assembly GCA_937997485.1). Taxonomy (GTDB): domain Bacteria; phylum Actinomycetota; class Acidimicrobiia; order Acidimicrobiales; family SZUA-35; genus SZUA-35. The sequence continues at coordinate 28,207 of CALKTH010000021.1, forward strand.
CGATACAGCTCTGGGTAGGCAGCGGCAATCGCATCGGTCGCCGCCTTCGCCCGGTAGTGCGGGATCTTCGGGTCGAGATGGTGCGCGACGTGTGTGGACCCGATCCGGTGATGAAGGAAATCGGCGACCGTCCCGTAGGGCCGGTCCACCGTGCAGAACGCCCCTCGCACGAATGACCACTCGTCGGCGTCGTAGTGAGGAATGTCGGTGTCGGTGTGTTGGAGCCAGGTATACGCAACGACCCAAGCATTCACGACAAGAAGTGGCGCGCCGTACAGCGCAAGCACCCGCCAAAGACTCGACACACCGAAGGACAACCAGAGCAGCAACAGGTGCATGGCGAGCACGCCGGCCGCTGAGAACAACACCTTCCGGGGCCAGTTGCCGGGGAAGAGTGATCGGGAGAAGGGTGCACGGGGCCAGAAGTGATTGGTCAGACCTCGACTGGGGCCACCGGTGGCGCCGATGAGCAAGTACATCGGCCAGCCCACACCGAGGCGGGAGGCCAGCGCTACCAGTGCACGGGGCACGCGCCCGAGGCGTTGGCCGGCTCGGGTGGAACGGCTCGCCCGATCGGTCCCCTCGGCCTTCGGCACATGGGTCTCCCCATCGGTCAAGTGATTCGTCTTGGCGTGGTGGAGTGCGTGGCTGCGCTGCCAGGAGAAGTAGGGCACGAGGAGCGCGGTGTGAAGAACGAAACCAACCGTGTCCTGGAGTCGAGTGCCGTTGCAGAAAGCGCGGTGCCCGCACTCGTGGGCGATGACCCACACGCCCGTGGCGACCGTGCCGCAGACGAACGCATAGGCCACCCACAGTGGCGCGAAGCTCCAGGTGAAGGGAAGGAACCGCCAGGCAAGGAAGCCGGTGAGCAATGTCAGCCCAATCGACATGGCCGCGTGAGCGGAAGAGCGGACGAGGCTGCGGTCGCCGCTACCGCCGGGCATGACCGCTGCGAGTTCTCTTCGAGAGGGGATGTATGGCGCCACGGGGGACGACTCTATGGCCGTGGTCAACTCAGCCTGCCACTACCTGCGGGTAGCTTTCTTGACTCGTTGCGACCTTCAATCCCAGAGTGAGGCGAGCAGCGTGTCGACTTCGTCGGCGACACCCACAGTGTTCAGTTCGAGGACCTGCGGCTCAGGGCGGTCGGGCTCGGTCGAGACCTCATCGAACAGCTCGCGGATCGGCTCAAGGAAACGACTCATCTGTGCGTAGAGGTGCCGGTCGTCCTTCCCGTACCGGTTGACGTGATACCGGAGCGGCACGTTGACGGTCAGCTCGTCCTTCGCCCGGGTGAGAGCGACGTAGAGAAGGCGTAGCTCCTCGGCGAGACCGGCCGCATCGCCAATGGCCATGTCGGAAGGGATGTTGCCGTCGGCTGCATGCATCAGGTGGACCGAGCGCCACTCGCCGCCCTTGGCCGAGTGGATGGTGCTGAGCGTGAGCCAGTCGTCGTCGAGATGAGGCGGGCCGGCGAGATCTCCCGTCTTGCTCGGAGGATCGAGCGTGATCTCAGTGAGGAACCGGCTGCGCGAGCCGTACGCCGCAGCCGTGGCTGCCAACTGATCGAGATCCGCCAGCCGGGCCGTCGCGTTCTGGTAACGATGCGGGAACACCAGTCGACAGAACGCGGCCAAGCGGTTGATCTGTTCGGCCGGAACAAGCTGATCTGACCGGCAGTCGGCAAGGCTCGCCCGCAAAACGTCGCCCTGCTCGGCCGCAGGACTGGGAAGCCGGCCCAGCCCGTCGACGAAGCGAACCAGAGGATCGCCCGGCTCACCCGTTTCGTTCGCCAGGTCGAGCTCCTCGGTCAAGCGCCGGATCGTCGCCGGTCCCACGCCCTCCATTGAGGCCAGCGTGCGGTGCCACGCCAGCTGGTCGAACGGGTTGTCCAACACTCGGAGGAGCGCCAATAGGTCCTTGATGTGGGCCGCCTCCAAGTACTTCAACCCGCCGTACTTGACGAACGGAATGTCTCGACGAGTGAGCTCCAACTCGAGGCTGTCGGCATGGTGACCAGCTCGAAACAACACGGCCTGTTCCCGCAGGTCCATCCCTCGCTCGCGAGCATCGAGAACGCGGTCGGCGATGTACCTACTCTGCGCTCCCTCGTCGGCGTGGGTGGCCAAAACCGGCGCCAAGCCCGTGGTGCGAGTACTCCACAACGTCTTGGAGAAGTGGAGCGCCGTGCCGTTGCTCGAGCGCTCCTTCGTGCCGAAGCGATCGTTCCGTTCGAGCGCAGCGTTGGCCACGGCCAGGATGGGCTCGGTAGATCGGTAGTTCTGTTCGAGTGAGAGCACCTGGGCTGGAGCGCCGGACGTCGAGGCGAAGCGCTCGCTGAACGTCCACATGTTCTCGACGGTGGCTGAGCGAAAGCCGTAGATCGCCTGGGCGTCGTCGCCCACCGCGCACAGATCGGTCGGCGGGCGTGCCGGCATGCCGGCCTTCGTTCCCTCTGGCACGGTCGGGTCGAGGCGGCACATCCCGCGGATGATGTCGGCCTGGATGGGGTTCGTGTCCTGATACTCGTCGACCAGTATGTGATCGAAGAGGTCCCGCATCGCGTCGCCCACGCTGCTCACGGTGAGCGCTCGCCAGAACAGCAGTAGGTCGTCGTAATCCAGCACGTGCTGGCCGCGCTTCTTTGCGGTGTAGGCAGTGAAGAGCGTGCGGAGTGCCTCGGCATGTTCAGCGATCCACGGGTACTCAGCCTCCAGCAGCTCGCCCAACTTCGCCTGGCTGCTGACCATCCGGGAGTAGACACCGGCAATCGTTTCGGCCCGGGGGAAGCGTCGGCTGCGCTCGCCGAAGCCTTCTTCGTTCCGTACGAGCGCGAACAGGTCGCTGGCATCGCTCTGGTCGAGCACCGTGAAGTCAGGCGAGAGTCCGGCAGCTCCGCCGAAAGTCCGCAGCAGGCGGTTGGCGATGGCATGGAACGTGCCGCCCCAGGCCTGTTGAGCCGCACGATCGGAACTGCCCGACTCGACCCGACCCAACATCTCGGCGGCGGCGCGACGGGAGAACGTGAGCAGCAACACCCGGTTTGGGTCGGCCCCATCGTCAAGAATGCGCTGCACCCGAGAGACCAGCGTTTTCGTTTTGCCTGTACCGGCGCCGGCAACGATGAGGAGCGGTGAGCCGGTATGGAACACTGCGTCGCGCTGCTGAGGATTGAGGTCCTTGTGCCTGGACAAGTCCAAGCGGAGATCGTCGTTTGGAAGGTGGGTGAGTGAAGGGTCGTGCAGCGCCGGGTCTGCAACAGAAGCCTGAGGACGAGTGGTGGTGGGTGCGTCGAACATGCGTTCGTCAGCGTAGTCGCGCGATGTGACGCGCGGAACTGGTGTTCGATCCGACCCCGGAATCGAATGCTTTGTTCTGGTGTTCGGATGGGCATGGCTTCGATCACCGCAGAACTTCTGTCCGACTTCCGCATCGACATCACGAACGGTACGCACACGTGGCGAGCCGACGAGCCCGTCGACCTCGGGGGCGACAACACCGGCCCGAATCCTTACGACCTGCTGCTCGGCTCACTCGCTGCCTGCACGAGCATCACGCTGTCCATGTACGCCAAGCGCAAGAACATCAACATCACGTCGCTCAGCGTCGAGTATTCCTACGACAAGGTGCACGCCAAGGACTGTGAGCAGTGCGACGACTCGCACTCCGGCATGGTCGATCGTGTGACCTCGCGCATCTTCATTGATGGCGACTTCGACGATGACACGCGCAAGCGGCTCGAAGACATCGCCCAACGCTGCCCCGTGCACAAGACTCTCGAGAAGGGCATCGTCTTCGACGAGACCGTCTTCGCTGGGTAGTCGGCCTCGGTCTGGATGATCAGCGGCCAGCGACGGCGGGCAGCCTGATCCGCTCGCCGGGGTGAATGAGGTCCGGTTCGCCAGAGAGCAGGCGGTCACGGTTCTGGGCGATGAGGCGACGCCAGTGGGCGGCGACCTCAGACGTCGGCGGGCGTTCGCCGAGTTCTGCGGTGAGGTGGGCCTCGGCGATCGCCCAAAGGTTGTCGCCGGCGACCACCTCATGCGTGCTTGCCGCTTCGGCTATGAGCTGGGCCTCGTCGTGACCCTCGTTGGTCTCGCCTGCTGAAGCGGTTGGGTCGACCGAAGTGCTGGACTCGTCCTGGGTTGACGGCTCCGGAGCGATGGCCGGTTCGCTGGTCGACGTTGGCGCGTTGGTCGAGGGGGTTGTTGTTGGTGGGGCGGTCGTCGGCGCTGTGGTCGGCGGCGCGGTGGTCGGTGGAACGGTTGTTGCGACCTCTTCCACGAACACCAGCGTCGGCGATGAAGTAACGGAGTCACCCGGCGAGCAGGCGGGAAGGGCAACGAGGCCCACGGCCAGCAGTCCTTCGGCGAGGCGGCGGGTGCCTGGAGCGGTGAATCGGTCGAGGCTTGGTCGCCATCCAGAACGGCGGTGCTCTCTCTCGCCTGGCCGTGTGTCAGGGCTCCTGTTCGTGAACCGCGCCGTTGCTCGGTACTGGCGGCTGGTGGAGAGAGCGAGAACCCAGGACGCCATGCTCAATGTCCACCAAGCCAGCAGGGCAGCGGCCAGCCACCAGGCTCCGACCAGGAGCGCAGCGTCAGGTTCGCTCGGGCGAGACGCTGGCTGGATGGCATCAGCCGATGTGGCCAGGAGGACAGCGCCTGCTGCGAGCGCAAGGGCGGTGACCGTGAGCGCCTTGCCCACGGCTCGAGACGTCGTGCGGAGCTCCAGCGAACGTGGCAAAGGCGATGTCATGCATCGAAAGTAAACAAGCGCAAATAGCACCTGTCAAGAGCTGATAGATCCGCAGTTCATTGATCGTTGGTCAACTCGGATCGCTGGCGTGTCGATGGATCTGTCGTGGACGCCGAGGAGCGAATGCGGCAACGGCTTCGGCTCGAGCTGCGCGAAGAGTTGGAGGCGGCCGAAGAAGAGGCGGCGTTGCTCGACGCGGCGACGACGATGCTTCGAGACGCGCTGATTGACCTCGGCAAGCAAGGTCGAGATGTGGTGTTCGAGCTGGGCAACGTCGAGGTGGCTGGGCGACTCGTGCACGTGGGCGCGGCGGTCGCAACCGTTCGCCCCGACGTGGGAAACGACGTGTTCATTGCGTTCGATCGAGCGGACTCGATACGCGTACAGCCAGGACCGGTGGTGCCGGTCGCAATCGAAACGGGCTATCCGGCAACGATTGGCGCCCGCCTCAGGGCCAGTTCCCAAAGCGCAGAATCGGTGTCGATCGGTCGGCGGTTTGGCCAGCCGATGATGGGTGTTGTCCGGGCTGTCACCCCGACGCACCTCGAGCTTGCTATCGCTCGAGGTGATCGGGTGATGATTCCCGAGACGCAGGTGAGCTGGATTCAGCCCACCTGAAACCTCAGGCGTCGAGTGACGCTTGTTCGGGACTGACCCGATGTGCTTTCAGCGTGCCGATGATGTCTTCGAGGAGAAAGTGAAACTTTCGTGACTCCGCGAGCCGACTCGCCGGCAGACGGCCGTCATTGGCCATTGCCAACACCGTCCGGGTATTCAGGTCGAGCAATTCGGCCACCTGGGCTGTGTTCAGCAACGGCGGATAGGCCGACCGAACTGCTTCGTATCCATCGCTTGGTTCTGGCATATCGCCCATACTACCGCTTCTTTCCGTTCGTATCATGCTACGCTCAGCGAACTCCAACTACAAAGAGTGATAGTAGATGGAGACTCGTGGCCCTGCCGCCATACCCGAGTGTCTCGTAGGTTTTTCCTGTCAAGACCAGGGATCGACCCCATTGGGTCCCTATGTCGGCGCTGAAATGCGCCGAATAAGCGACAAAAGAAGGCAGGCAAAGCGGCGATGCGAGCACCTCAGAGACCCTCTGTTTCTCGACCCTCCGGGTCGGGTTCTGGGGGTGCGAAACCGGCGGGACCGCGGCTGCGACTGACCTTGGCCCATGGACTCATGGCCCTGGCGGGTCTGGTCACGTTCGTGACGGTTGCGTCAGTTCTTGGACAACGAAACGATGTGGTCGAAGTCCTCGTGGCTCGAGATCCGCTGCTGTCTGGACGGGCCGTGGAGCGCTCCTCGTTCGACGTCGTCGTTGTCGCCGCGGACTCACCGCTCCTTGGCAACCTCGTTTCGGCCGAGGCATCGATTGATGCATCTCTTCTGGGGCGTGACCTCTCGGCGGGAGAGCCCCTGCTGCTCTCGGACCTTCTCTCTGTCTCCGGCCCCGGCGTTGGCCGAACATTCACCGTTCCCGTTGACGCCGACGTGGTGGATGGCCTCGGACTGATCCCCGGAGACCGGCTCGACGTGCTCGGCCTCGTGGAAACTACCGATAGCAACGGCGACACGATCGAGCGGCTCGACTTTGTGGCTGTCGACCTTGAAGTCACTCGCCTTCCGGGCGAGCGCGCTGGCGCCTTTGCCGCTGCCTCCGCCTCATCCTGGGTGACGGTGCAGGTGAGCGAGGCACAGGCCATCGCCCTCGCCGAGGCGCAGCGCCTCGGTCCGGTCGAGCTCCTGCGAGCGACGGGGGCTGAACCGCTCACCGGCGGATCGCTCGCCGCTCCAGGGGACACGACCCTGATTGACAAAGAGGCTGGCGCATGAACCGCCCACTCGTTCTTGGACTGGCCCTTTCCACTCGTTCGTGGCGAGGGGCGCTCCAGCGTCACTGTCGTGATCATGTCGCCGACGTCTCGGTCACGCTCGTCCGAGACAGCAGAGATGCGATCGAGAGCGCCGTTGATGTTGTGATGCTCGACGACGACACCAGCTGGCTGTCGGGCCCGAGCCTCACGGCGCTTCGCGAGGCCGGCATCGCGGTGATTGGGTTGTTCGATCCGCTCGAAGCTGACGGCCATGGGCATCGGCACTTGCAGCGCCTGGGCGTCGACGCTGTCCTGACGTCGTCCTGTACGAACGAGCAGCTCGTCGAAGCCGCTCGCGCCTCCCAGCCTGATCGCGAAACCCAAGAGCGTTTCGCCGAGCTCAGCGTGATCGAAGGCGACCGCCGCCCGGCCGATGCTCGTCAGGTCCTTGCCGTTGGCGGGCCCGCCGGCGCAGGAGCCACTGAAGTGGCCGTCGCTCTCGCCCAGCTCTGGGGCGGGATCCGGCCGGTGCTCATCGATGTCGACGAGACGCATCCGTCGATCTCTCGTCGCCTCGGCCTCTCCGTGCATCCTCACATCGTCACGGCGGTCGAGTCGTTGCGAGGCGAACGTGTGCACGCCGACGGCACACCGGGCGAACGCCTCGAAGACTGCCTGGCCAACCGGGCCATCGGTGATGCGAAGCTGCCCTTCGACGTGATTGCGGGGCTGGCATCACGAGACGACTGGTCGCTCGTCCGGGCCGATGATGTCTCCTCACTCATCGACGAGCTGGCCGCCCGCTGGCCGCTCGTCGTTGCCAAGCTGGGACCACAACTCGAAGACCTCTCTCGATACGTCGATCGTCACGCGGTGAGTCGCACCGTCGCCGCCCGTGCGACCCGCATCATCGGCGTCTGCCACGCCAGCCCCGTCGGAGTTCTGCGCTTCGTGGACTGGCTCGTTGATGTTGTTGCGCTCGGCACCGACACACCGATCGACGTGGTGCTGAACCAGGCGCCGTCGGCCAGCTCGTCTCGCTCGCAACTCGAACATCAGCTCCGGGAGATCGCGGGCGACCGGATCGGTTCGATCGTGGTAGCTCCTCGAGACAAGAAGGTGGAGCGAGCTGCGTGGGATGCCGCGCTCACCCGTCGAGGCGCCTTTCTCAAGGCCATCGCCCGCCTTCCGCTGGAGGAGACCGTGGTTCTCGCTGAGCGCTCAGCGCCGCCTGAAACCGATCTCGAAGCCGGCAGCGCTGAGTCGACCGAGGACGCCGAGGTCGCGGCATGACGCTTCTCGATCCGATCGCTACTGAGGCCTCGACGGCCTCGTCGCCTTCTGCGGCTCCCGTCGACGCCTACGAACTCCTTCGCTTCGCTGCACTCGATGAGCTGCGTGATCACGGGCTCGATTCGGCGAGCGCAGCTGACGTACTCCCGATGCTCCGTCGACTCGTTGACCGCTACCAAGCCGATGCGACCTCTGGCGGCCTGCGCCGTCCGCTTCACGATCCAGCGGCGATGGTGCAGCGCCTCGCCCGGTCGATACTCGACTACGGACCGCTCACGCCGTTCCTCGACGGAACGATCGCCTACGAAGAACTGATCATCCACGGCGAGGAGGTCTCCTATATCGACACCTCGGGCCGCCTCGTTGCTCACGACGAGCCGGTCAGCGAGCACGAGGTCACTCACGTGGTCTCCAAGCTTCTCGCCACGGTGGGCGCAGCGGTCGACGAGAGCCGGCCGTTCATCCAAACCCAGATTCTCGACGGGGCGGCCCGGCTCGGCGTCGTGATGCCGCCCATCGCTGATCGCATCGATGTCACCATTCGGCGCTACCTGGCAAGGCGGGAGACGTTCCAAGAACTGATCGAGTGGGATGCGGTCACGCCCGCAGCCGCTTCGTTGCTGGCCGCCACGCTCCGCACCTCCACCGGCGTGATCGTGACGGGGCAACCCGGCAGCGGGAAGACAACACTGGTGAACGCGCTCCTCCGATCGGCCCCGCCGTCGTTGCGAGTGATCGCTTGCGAAGACACGCCCGAGCTGAGCGTCGACCATCTGCACGCCGCTCGGTGGCGCACTCGAGCGGCTGGTCCCGATGGCGCAGGCGAGGTCTCGCTGCGAGGGCTGGTGCGCCTGTCGCTCGGCATGCGGCCCGACCTCATCGTCGTGGGCGAGGTTCGAGGGGAAGAGGCCTACGAGCTGACGCGAGCCGGCAACGCCGGTTGCGGCATGCTCTCGACCATCCATGCGAACGGAGCCCGACAGGGTTTGCAGGCGTTGGTATCGACCGCGGTGATGGCCGGTCCGAATGTGGCGCCAGAGCAGGTGCGTGGTGTGTTCAGTTCGATCGTCGACCTCGTGGTGCATACGGCGAAGGAGCCCACGGGAGCACGAGGAGACGGTGCCGGCGGGCGTCGTCAGGTGATGGAGATCGTGGCCATTCCTCCGATGCAGGGGGCAGAGGTGGACTTCACGGTAGAGCCGATCTTCGTTCGTGAGGACTTCGGCTTGCCGCTTCGTTACACGGGGAATCCGTTACCGGCGGAGCTCGAGGCTCGACTGGCTCGGGTGTTGCGGCCGTTGGACATGACGGTGTCGGAGTTGCTCGAAGGATCGAAGGGGTTGGTATGAGGTTGCTTGCTGGGCTGGCCGCGGGCCTGTTCGTCTACCTGGCGTTGGGCTCGGTGTTTGGCATCTCTCCGGCGTGGCTGCGTCGGGCGAAGAACGAGCGGCGTGCGGGGGCGCGTTGGCAAGATTGGTTGCAGCAGGCGGATGCCGACGTGACACCAACGCAGTTTGTGGCCGCGTCGTTGGGCGGCGCGTTTGTCGCAGGGTTCATGGTGGTTGCGCTGACGGGTGTCCCGGCGCTGGCCTTCCTCGCTGCGGGGCTCACGATGTTCGCGCCCCGGATGCTGTTCGCTCGACGCCGTCGGGCTCTGGTGCAGGAACGTCTGGCCGCCTGGCCCGATGCGTTGCGAGATGTGATCAGTCATCTCCGCTCTTCGATGTCGGTGCACGCCAGCTTGTGTGAGCTGGGACGCTCGGGTCCGGTGCCGTTGCGTCCGTACTTCAATCGCTACGCGGGTTTGGCCGGTGCGCTCGATCACCGAACGGCACTCGAGGTTGTGCGTGAAGAACTGGCCGACCCGTTGTCGGACCGGGTCGTCGAAGTGCTGCTCGTTGCGTTCGAGCAGGGTGCATCGGTGGTGATCGACATCCTCGATGACCTCGCTACGTCCTCTAGTCAGGATCTCCGGTTGCTGGAGGAGATCGAGACGCTTCAACTGGAGACCAAGCTTGAAGCTCGTGGCGCCACGATCTTGCCGTTTGCTGTGCTCGCTCTGCTGTGCGCGTTCACGCCGGGCTATCGCGAGTTCTATGCCTCGCCCCTGGGATGGGTCGTGATCTGTTTTGGTGGCGCAATGAGTGTTGGTGGCCTGTTGATGATCTCTCGGCTGGGGCGAGTACCGACCGAGGAGCGCATCCTCGCCGCCGGTGGTGTGAGCTGACGTGGGCGTCTTCTCGGCTGCTCTCTTCGCTGCGGTCACGGCGATGCTGGCGATGCGCTTGCTCGTGCCGCCACGCCGGGCGTTGGCCCCTCGCTTGCGGCCGTATGCGGCGCTGTCTCGTTCCCGGTTGGGGACCGGCTACGCCGACGTCTCGGTCGTGTCGCTCACCCGTGTGGACGATCGATCGGTGGCCATGCGGGTGTTCGGTCCGCTGCTGGAGAGTGCGGCAGACAAGCTCGGGGTGCTCCTCGACACCGCAGACAACGAGACCCTGCGCCTTCGACTCCGACAGGCAGGGTTCACGCAGACAGCGCCAGAGCAGTATCGAATGCGCCAGCTTGGTTACGCGGTGGCTGGCGTCACGATCGGGTTCCTGTTCGGCTTGACAGTGCTGGGCTCGGTGTTCGGAACGCTCGCCATGGCGATCTGCCTCGGATTCCCTGCCGCGACGTTGCAGCGCAATCGAGTGGAGCGAGCAATCGAGGACCGTCGGTCGAAGATGCGGACCGAGGTCTACACCGTTGCCCAGCTCGTGGCTGTCCACGTTCGAACCGGGCACGGACCCGTCGACGCAGTCCGTCAGGTGTGCGCTCTTGGTCGCGGCCCGGTGGTGGAAGA